>NZ_WWSI01000003.1:0-322500 GCF_009875795.1 Coprococcus sp. BIOML-A2 | reverse complement strand
ATGCAGGCAAAACCGCATGAAAAATGTAAAGCGTTATGTGGATCGAACATTAGTAGAGAAGCGTGTGAGCCAGCTGCCAAGAAAAGCCGCTATTGTTTCATAAGTACCCGTACCGTAAACCGACACAGGTGGATGAGGAGAGAATCCTAAGGCCGGCGGGAGAAGTGTTGTTAAGGAACTCGGCAAAATGACTCCGTAACTTCGGGAGAAGGAGTGCCACAGAGATGTGGCCGCAGAGAAATGGCCCAAGCAACTGTTTAGCAAAAACACAGGTCTATGCAAAACCGAAAGGTGAGGTATATGGGCTGACGCCTGCCCGGTGCTGGAAGGTTAAGAGGAGAGGTTAGAGCAATCGAAGCTTTGAATTTAAGCCCCAGTAAACGGCGGCCGTAACTATAACGGTCCTAAGGTAGCGAAATTCCTTGTCGGGTAAGTTCCGACCCGCACGAAAGGCGTAATGATTTGGGCACTGTCTCAACAACACACCCGGTGAAATTGAAATACCAGTGAAGATGCTGGTTACCTGCGCCAGGACGGAAAGACCCCATGGAGCTTTACTCCAGTTTGATACTGGGATTCGGTACTGTCTGTACAGGATAGGTGGGAGGCTAGGAAATGGTGACGCCAGTTGCCATGGAGCCAACCTTGGGATACCACCCTTACAGTACTGGGTTTCTAACCTGCAGCCGTAACCCGGCTGGGGGACAATGTCTGACGGGGAGTTTGACTGGGGCGGTCGCCTCCGAAAGAGTATCGGAGGCGCTCAAAGGTTCCCTCAGAACGGTTGGAAACCGTTCGAAGAGTGCAAAGGCAGAAGGGAGCTTGACTGCGACACCGACGGGTGGAGCAGATACGAAAGTAGGACTTAGTGATCCGGTGGTATAAAGTGGGATTGCCATCGCTCAACGGATAAAAGCTACCCTGGGGATAACAGGCTTATCACTCCCAAGAGTTCACATCGACGGAGTGGTTTGGCACCTCGATGTCGGCTCATCGCATCCTGGAGCTGTAGCAGGTTCCAAGGGTTGGGCTGTTCGCCCATTAAAGCGGTACGCGAGCTGGGTTCAGAACGTCGTGAGACAGTTCGGTCCCTATCCGGCGTGGGCGTAGGATATTTGAGAGGAGCTGTCCTTAGTACGAGAGGACCGGGATGGACAAACCTCTGGTGTATCTGTTGTTTTACCAAAGGCATGGCAGAGTAGCCAAGTTTGGCAGGGATAAACGCTGAAGGCATCTAAGCGTGAAGCCCCCCTCAAGATAAGATATCCCATCTTCGGAGTAAGACCCCTTGAAGACTACAAGGTTGATAGGCTTCAGGTGTAAGTGTGGTAACGCACTCAGCTGAGAAGTACTAATAGGTCGAGGACTTATCCTTAGAGGTTTCTAAGAGATAAGCTTTNGTATCTGTTGTTTTACCAAAGGCATGGCAGAGTAGCCAAGTTTGGCAGGGATAAACGCTGAAGGCATCTAAGCGTGAAGCCCCCCTCAAGATAAGATATCCCATCTTCGGAGTAAGACCCCTTGAAGACTACAAGGTTGATAGGCTTTGTGTGTAAGTGCGGTAACGCACTCAGCTGAGAAGTACTAATAGGTCGAGGACTTATCCTTAGAGGTTTCTAAGAGATAAGCTTTAGAAGATACCTCTTTCTGTGTGAAATTCTGAAGGTACAGAATAAAAAGTACCAGGAAAATTTAACGCTGCAGCAGGTGTTAAATTTTTTCTGTATATAGGGGATTGGTCAAATGGTATGATAGGAGTCTCCAAAACTTTTGGTGGGAGTTCGATTCTCTCATCCCCTGCTAGACAGGCGTCAGAAACCTTGTAAAACCAAGGCTTCTGGCGTTTTTTGTTTGTGAAAAAACAAAATCCGTAATAATTACGGAACGAAAATCAAGGAGCAATATACTTCATGTATGAACTTAAGAGACAGTTTTCTACTGTTGAATACAGAGAGAAAACACATGTGTATCAGACAGGAGGTATATGATATGATGTATACAGGGTCCGCGGCATATGCCGTGGACTTTATTCTTTATGAGCAAATTTTTACGTATTATGTTAATATAGAAAAAGAATAGAGATGACTGAGGTTGAGGAACTATGAGAATAATACACTGTGCGGATATCCATCTTGATTCAGCCCTGAGTGCACATCTTGGAAGAGAAAGAGCCAGAGGCAGAAGAAATGAGATACTTAACACATTCAGGAAAATATTCGGGTATGCTGCAGAGAATGACGTGCAGGCGGTAATAATAGCGGGAGATCTCTTTGATTCAGAGACAGTGTCTGCCACGACGATAAATGTTGTTCTGGGGGAGATAGCGAAGTATGCTGACATAGATGTGTTCTATCTGAGGGGAAATCATGACCCGGATGAAAGCTTATTTGCGGGGCGGAGACTCCCAGAGAATCTGTATTTATTCGGAGATGAGTGGACGCAGTATCAGCTTAAGGGATCACGTATAGTGATCGCGGGCGCTGTGCTGAATGACGAAAACTGCAACAGCATATATGATGAACTCGAACTGGATGAGAACGATATAAATATTGTCACACTCCACGGACAGGAGCAGGAATATGGCAGGGCTCGCAACATGAATGATGTATGCCTGAAGAAACTCAGGGGAAGAGGCATAGATTATCTGGCACTGGGACATGTGCACGGAAGAAAGCTGGAAAGCCTTGATCGCAGGGGATTCTACTGCTATCCGGGATGTCTGGAGGGCAGGGGCTTTGACGAGTGTGGTGAGCACGGCTTTATGGTGCTTGATGTGGATGAGAGGAGGCATACGGTTGAGACCGAATTTGTGTCATTTGCCTATAGAAGGCTGTTCGATGTGGAAGTGGACGTGACAGGGGCAGAGTCAAGCTCTGATGCGGCGGACATGATCGCAGACAGACTGTATCAGGAACTGCCGGGGACCATGGAAGATGAGTCCAGGGACATGGTGAGGGTATCCCTCACAGGCGCGGTAAATGTTGAGAGCGAGATAAACACGGATTATCTGACTAAGCAGTTTCAGGATTCGTTCTATTATATGGAGATCTTGGATCACACGGATTTTCAGGTGGATTACATGAGGTATGTGAATGATGCGTCCCTCAAGGGCGAATTCGTGAGGAAGGTCATGAGGCAGGATATGAGTGAAAATGACAAGGCATATGTGATCCAGACAGGACTCAGGGCTCTTTCGGGCGAGGAGATATTTTAAGTATGAGATTGATATCTTGTTATATAGATGGATTTGGCAAATTGAATAACATGGAAGTCCAGTTCGAGGATGGGATAAATACATTTGTCCAGGATAATGGCTGGGGCAAGTCGACTCTTGCTGCTTTTATCCGGGTCATGCTGTATGGCTTCGACGGTGAGACGAAGAGAAATGACATTGAGAATGAAAGAAAAAGATATCGTCCGTGGTCGGGGGCTGCCTATGGCGGAGAACTGGTATTTGAGAGCAGGGGCAGAAACTACAGGGTTCAGAGGACATTTGGCGCGAAGAAGAGCGATGACAAATGCGTGATATACGACGAGGCGACTCATGCTGTGACAGGAATGTTCACGGATAAGCTTGGGGAGGAGCTGTTTCATGTGGATTCTGCGTCATTTGTGAGAAGTATGTACATAGGGCAGGATGACTGCCGGACCTGGGCGACGGATGGGATAAGTGCTAAGCTTGGTAATATCGCTGACAGCACGGATGATATAAGCAATTATGAGAATGCCAGACAGATACTGAAGAATGTTATAAACAGGCAGTCGCCAACCAAGCGGACGGGGGAACTGTACAGGAGAAAATATGAGCTTGATGGGATGCGTGAGCAGGTCAGGGAGCTTGATGGAATAGACAGAAGTATAAATGAGCTGAATAAAAATATCCGTGAGATAGAAATGCAGAATCAGAACCGGATGAGGCGGCAGAGACAGAAAGCCGTTGTAAAGCATGAACTGTTGAAGCCGGAATCAGCGAAGCTAGAGGCAGATAATGCAGAAAGACTAGAAAGCATTGGAAGTAGCGTAAATAATAAAAAACGTGGCAGTAAATATATCATGACAGGATTTTGTGCGTTGATCGCAGCACTTTTATCTCTGGGAATGTGGAAATTTATGCTTGGAATAGAAGAACCTGACGATATGGCTATGATTATATTTGTTGTATGTGCAGGTATGTTTTGTGTACTCGGAATCTACTACATTATACGCGGGATAAATGAAAAGATCAGGCACAGGAAGAATAAGGTGGAAGAGCCGGGGGATGCCGCTGATGATACCAGATCGGACGGATCAGATGATATATATACAGCCGATGACGAATCCGATATGGATGAGGAGATGTCGGTCTATATGGCAGAAAACATGAGACTTGGCGAGTATGCCAGGGAACTGGCGGAGTTCAAGCTTCGAAGACAGGAGATAGCTGCTGTGAAGGCATCGTTGGCGGATAAGAAAAAGGCTTTGGAAGACGATCTGCACAGATACGAGCTCAACGTAAAGGCGTACGAGCTGCTGGGGGAGGCCAGGGATACATTTGCAGTGGGACATTCGGTGCCGGTCATGGAGGCATTTGACAGGTATTATGAGTGCGTTACAGGAGAGCATGCAGGAAATGTACAGGCGGCCCCGGATATGACAATCAGGTACAGAGAGCAGGGAATGTACAGGGATTCTCAGACCTTGAGCTCGGGACTGGCGGATATCCTCGGAGTGTGTGTAAGAGTTGCAATAGTGGACAGCATGTATCAGGATGAAAAGCCGATGCTCATAATGGATGATCCATTTGTCAATCTTGATGACAGAAATATGGCGGGAGCGAAGAAATTTGTGGGGAAAATATCGGAAAAATATCAGATATTGTATTTCACATGCAGCCAAAATCGTGTACTATAGATACATAATAAATACTCAGGAGGAAGTATGTTGCGAACAATAAGGAAGGGATTGTATAAGTCGAATAACGTAAGATTTCTTGCTCTGCTCATCGCTGTGGCATTTGTTCTGCTGACGGAGATGGCGTGTGTGGGGAACATGACGGCCAAAGCGGAGACTGCAGGGGATGTGGCTGCATCTGTATATGCGGATACGGAGGCTCCGGGGGTGGCGACGCCTACCAGCGTGGTGGAGAAAACAGCACTTAAGATGAACAGCAGTACATACGTGTTTACGAACTCCACCGATGGCATGTTCAGACTCAGCTTTGCGGAGGGCGAGAGTTACTTCATTGGTTCAGGTGAGGACAGTGATACACTTATCACATATGCACTGATAAGATATAACTCCAAGTTTTATCTTGTCGCAGCGGATGACAGCGATGCAAATGTGCAGTATAACGGAAGCTACACAGACACCAGCTTTGAGATGCTGAAGTCAGCGAATTATAATTCTTCAAGCAGATATGTCAACATGAGCGTTAAGAGCGGCAATACCATAGAGCTCAAAAAGTTTACATTTGCCAGGGACTATTCTGTAGCTCTGACAGGATATTACAATGGAGTGTATTATAGCGAGGGCAGTCCGGCGACAGGACTGTTCACAAGATCCGGGTACTGTGATTACTTTGTGAGTGGCAAGGCTGTTGTGGGAGATGGCTGGTACAAATATGGCAGCAGTTCACCGGCAGGGGAGCTTGTTGACGCGGATATATCCGGAAGCATGTCTGGAAATGATGTGAAGTATATCCAGCTTTTTGATGGGCATGTTGTGAGCGCTTATCACGGCAATTATTTTTACAGCTATAATGGAACAGTCAGGATCACCGTCAAGAATAAGGCGATCATGGTAAATAATATAAAAGTCCTGTTTGACAAGAATGGAAATGCATACAAGGGACTCAGAACAGAAAATTCCAGAGTGTACTACTACGAAGCGGGTATTCCGGTCAAGAACGTGGTGAAGCAGTTTGGAGAAGACTATTATTACTTTGGAAGTGACGGCGCTGCGGTGAGATCGACCTGGATCACATCAGGAAACTGCGTGTATTATTTTGCGGTGGACGGTAAGGCTGTAAGGCGGATGCAGTCGGGAAGACTGTACCAGTATTCGTCGGGGAAATGGACCAGTACGGCAACCGGTGTATACGAGGTAAACAGAAGATATTATTACTTTGTGAACGGTGCGAAGAGCAACGTCACGAAGTGGTATGAGATCTCAAGGGATAAGAAGTATTACATAAGAAACGGAGAGGCAACCTATTTTGTACAGGTGGACGGCATAAGATACAGATGTCAGAAGGTGGCGAGCGAGGGCGGCTGGACGGCTGCGGTGAATGCGTGGATACCTTCATTTGGACATGTTGTGCTCCACACGGACAGCACGGGAATATCTGATGCGATATATTACAGATCGACACATACTATATCTGGATATGCAGACACGTACAGAGTATTCTCGAATAACAGATGGATAGTAAAGAAGAATTCTGTGGTGAGACTGCAGGACAACTGCAGTTACTTTGGTAAAACAGGTAAGGCTGTCAGAACAAAGGGCTGGCAGACGATTAGTGATTACAGTGCGGCTTATGTAGGCGATGAGGGAACTGTAACTGAATATGTGTATTATGACGAGAGTACAGGATATTCCGAGTACAGAAGTGGCAAGCTGCTCAACGACAAGTCTGAGGGTCTTAAGAACGCCAAGATCAACAACAAGAAGGTGTATTATTTCAGCGATGCAAATGGACGCTGCAGTAAACTCACGAAGATAGTAGTGGGTGATGTGGAGTATGAATTTGACAGTTGGGGAAGATGCTTCAAGACAGATTCGATAAGCTGGGATTTTGATGAATGGATGAAGAGGGTTGTCAATGAATATCTGGGCAAGACAGGAATCTACTGCAATGTATTTGTGGCAAATGCGCTTAGATACGCAGGCAGCAGCACTCCGGGAAGTGATATGTCAGTCAAGTACACTGACTTTGCAAATGGCGGATTCGTGATCAGTTCATCAAATATATGCTCAGACTGGGCACTCCGCAAGGTCATCGCCAAGGCGATTCTGGCGCAGAATGGAAGCTGGGGTGAGGCGACGGATTACGAGCTCACAGCGGACAGGGAGGACTTCTCATACGATGTGCTCCTGCCTGGTGATATAGTTGTCTACTATACGAATGGAGAGCCGACCCATGTCGGAATCTATTTTGGAAAGTTCTCTTCAGCGACTGCACTTAAGCAGTATCTGAGAAAGCTTGGAGTTCCGGCTTCGGCATGTGAGGCATATGTGCATGACTGGGGTTCTAACAGCGGAAATAAGCCTGAATACTGGATCATTCAGGGTGGAATGGGCAGCAGCGATCAGGTCTATATAAGCAATTCTGCATATGATCTGTCGGGACAGTATGCCATGAAGATAATTCATGTGAGACATTAGAATGTAGAGAGATTGACATAAATGTACAGGGAACTGTGCATGAGACATGTATGAACAATAGATGTACAGGAGACTGTGCATGATAACAAAGAAAACACCATATATGAATACGGTGAGTGGATACCTTATATGGATCCTCTTTGCTGTAGTCGTATATGGTGTTTTTGGTATTTGTTGATATAGTTAAGCCTGCAGGTTTGACATGAGCGATTCCGCCATCAGTCCTCCTCGGACAGTTCCTCCCATTTCGTGTAGAGCTCGTTGAGTTCTGTGTCGGCTTCGTTCCTCTGCTTTGTGAGGTCGTTCAGCAGACCGACATTTGTGGCGTTCTCAGGAAGAAGAAACTGTTCATCGATCTCTGCGATCCTGTTCTCAAGTTCCTCGATGGATGCCTCAAGCTTCTTCAGGTCATTTGCCTTCTTGCGCTGCCTTGCCGCCTCAGCTTTGCTTTCCTGCCATGAGAGCTTGGCCTGTGAGACAGCGGGAGCGGTCTGGGCCGGTGCGTCAGAGACTCCGCTTATTGGAGTGAATGGACTTCCTAAATCTGTGGAATACGTTCTGTGGGTCTCGTAGTAATCGTAATTGCCTATATAGCTTGTGAGCTGTTTGTCCCTTAACTCGATGATCCTTGTGGCCGTCTGGTTGATGAAGTATCTGTCGTGGGATACATACAGGACAGTGCCGGTGTAGTTCCTTATGGCATTCTCCAGTATCTCTTTTGATGTGATATCCAGGTGGTTCGTCGGCTCATCCAGAATAAGAAAGTTGGCGGAAGAGAGCATCAGTTTGGCAAGGGACACACGTCCACGCTCGCCACCTGACAGATCCTGTATCCTCTTGAACACGTCCTCACCTGTGAAGAGGAATGCCGCAAGGACATTACGGATTCTGGTGTTGGACAGATCAGGGTAGGCGTCGCTTATCTCATCGAATATGGTGTTGGACATCGTGAGTACCTGATGTTCCTGATCGTAGTAACCGATCTTGACGCGTGATCCAAGTATGATAGCTCCGGCATCTTTGGATACAAGCCTGTTGATCATCTTCAGTATGGTTGTCTTTCCGGTTCCATTTCCACCTATCAGGGCGACGTGTTCGCCACGTTTGATATCCATATCTATTCCTGAGAACAGATTATTGTCGCCAAATGATTTGGAGAGTCCTTCGATCGTAAGAACATCCTCGCCGCTTAAGACATTTGGCTCAAGAGTGATCCTCATCTCGGATGCAACCTCGGTTGGCTTGTCGAGACGTTCTATACGTGAGAGCATCTTCTCACGGCTCTCTGCACGTTTGATGGACTTCTCACGGTTGAACTGCTTGAGCTTCGTGATGACCTCTTCCTGATGCTTGATCTCCTGTTGCTGGTTGAGATATGCCTTCATCATGTTCTCACGGATCTCTGCACGCTTTTGTGCGAAGTAGGTGTAGTTGCCATTGTATACCTGGCTGTGGCCATTGTCGAGCTCGACTATCTTGGTCACGATCTTGTCAAGGAAATAACGGTCGTGGGAGACGATGATGACGCTTCCCTGGTAGGATGACAGGAAGCCCTCAAGCCATGAGATGGATTCCATGTCCAGATGGTTTGTCGGCTCATCGAGGATGATGATATCCGGCTTCACCATGAGGAGTCTGCCGAGTGCAAGTCTTGTCCTCTGGCCACCGGACAGAGAGTCCGTGTGGCGGTCATAATCCTCCTTGGAGAAACCTAGTCCTTTGAGAACTCCATTTGCCTCGCTCTCACAGCTATAGCCGTTCTTATATTCGAATTCGTGGGTGTAGCGGTTGTAGAGCTCCAAAGATTTCTCAAGCTCCTCACCGGACTGCTCAGCCATAGTGTGTTCAAGTTCGCGCATCCTGTTCTGAAGCTCAAGGATAGGCTTTAGTGCATCCATCATGACTCCGCGGACAGTGGTGTTGTAATTGCTCTCCTGATACTGGGACAGATAACCGATTGTCCTGTCCTTTGACACTATGACCTGACCGGAGTCAGCACTTTCCTCACCCATTATTATCTTGAGAAGAGTGGTCTTGCCGGCGCCGTTTATGCCGACTATAGCCATTTTCTCCTTTTCCTCAAGATGAAAAGAAATATTGTCCAATATAACATCTGTGCCAAATGCTTTGCAGATGTTCTGACAGTCTAAAATCATAATTTAACCTCTCATTTGTGTTCTAGCCTTTTAATTATATATACAAGCCTTTACTTTCGCAAGAAAATGGAGTGGATTTTATACTATAAGGGTGGAATTGCACTGTTTTTTATAAAATGTTCATATTATTTTAAGCAAAATACACAATTATTGTGATATACTAGATAAAGATATGCGTGGATATAGGAAAGACGCCGCAGGGCGGATTGATATATAATTACAGAAAAGGAATGATGGAATGGATTATAGCATCTATGACTATAATAGTGACGAGAAGCTTCTTCAGGAACAGGAGATAGAGGAGATCAACAATGTGAAGATGAGTCTGCTCAACACTCTTGTCACGAAGCTGAACAATGCGGGAATATATTTTAACAGTACATCGAGAATCAAGTCAGAATCGTCACTTCTGCACAAGCTGGAGACTGGTAAATACTCCATGCAGGAAGGTGGAAGAAAGATTCAGGATATCATAGGTATACGAATCAACCTGTTCTATCTGGAGGACATGGATATATGTGAGAAGATACTTGAGGAGACGTTTCTTCTGGACAATTGGTCCAAGACGAAGAATGAGGAGAACAAATTTGAGGCACAGAAATGTAACGGTGTGTTCAGGATACCGAGCAAATATCTGCGAAACATACCTGCAAGTGTGTGGAACAAGCCATTTGATCAGACATTTGAGGTACAGCTCAGGACGGTGCTCTTCGAGGGTTGGCATGAGATAGAGCATGAGATGAGATATAAGTATAAGCTGGGTTCTGATTCCAAGGAGACCGATCTGTGGACTGGACATGAGGATCTGTCCAGAGTCATGAACAGTATCATAGCCAATCTGGAGCTGTGCGACTGGTCTATCATGCAGATTTTCAATAGTATTCACGACTCACAGTACAAGGAGAAGAACTGGGAGAATGCCATAAGAAGCAAATACAGGCTCAGGATCACGCAGGATCCGCTTAAGCCTGAGCTCAGGGAATATCTGGACAACAATCCGGATATCGTGGCGCAGTTCCACACTGTGAGCAAGCGCGAACTGGTTGATATACTGCTCAACAAGAAGTATCACAAGGAGCTGACTCCTGACAGAGTTATTTATCTGATCAACAAGGAGATAGTCCACAACGAGTATATATCAAGGCTGCTTGACAAGGAGCAGTTCGTTCCAGCGGTCAGACCAGAGGTGAAGACTGAGATAAAGCCTATGGTTCCGAATGTTGTGTACAGCCACAGGGTAGGAATACCTGCGGCGGGTTATGACAAGGCGTGTGAGATCATATACAAATGGGTCAGAGAGCACATCAGTATGGTGTTCCCACAGATGCCCGAGGAACTCACGAGTGTGGATTATTCCACCATAGGATATAAGGTATATATAACATATGAGGCCGGTGAGTTTCATATGGATTTCCAGCACATAAGCAATTCAGAGGCTGGTGTTATATGGCATGTGACAGTGGATATGGTGAGTGCCGGGGATATATATGATGTGAATGTGGAGAACATATGTGAGACCATCAACGTCAAGGAGAGAAGATACAGCAGGCCAAAGTTCATGAAGGATATGTTCAATCAGGTTGGCTTTGTAGACGCCGGGATAGTCATGGAGGAGGGATCAAGCCCTGAGGAGATCAGCTATGACAAGCTGAATGCGATTGTTGAGAGCCCTGACAGATATATGCCGATCATAGTCATAGTGAAGCCGGATGAGATACCGGACTGGGCGATAGACTGTGATGGATATATACTCAGAACGGATATGCTGAAGAAGACCCTCAACGGTTTGTGTCATGTATATCTGTGCAGTGGAGACTGCAAGAAGCGCTACGAGGAGGAGTACGGTAAGGAATCCGTGGATGGTGGAGTTATGATGTGGGAGAAGAACAGTAACTACCCGATATTCTACTCCATGGATATCATCAACCAGAGCTTCTTCGAGGAGGTAAACCACAGCATCAATGAGAATGTGGAGTACGAGAAATCCTTCAGATATTCGCTGAGAGAACAGGTTCACGATGAATATCTGAAATAACACAGAGGTAGGCAGACCATGAAGAAATGGTACAGGATAGCAGCCGTAGTGGTTGTCATGGTGGCTGTGATTGCTATGGTCATCATATCAGGCGTGAGACGGTCAGGTGAAAGTGAATATACAAGGAACACGATCACCATGGGAACGGCTGCGTCATTTACAGTGTATGGAAGCCATGGCAGTGAGAATATAGACGGGATGCTGAAGCTCATAGACAGCCTGGACAAGGATGTGCTGTCATGGCGCTCAGCGGACTCTGAGATATACAGGGTGAACAACACATATAAGCCTGATGAGGATATCACGGTGAGCAGCGGACTTGCGGGTGTGCTGAAGCAGACGCTTGACATATCGAGGGCTCATGACGATCTGTTGGATATCACCATACGGCCTTTGGCGGATGTGTGGGGGATAGAAGATGGCAGGACAGAGATTCCATCACAGGCGGATATAGACAGTGCACTGAGGCTGGTGGATGTGTCAAAGGTAAGTGTGGATGGCGATACGTTAAGGATATCAGAGCCTGGCATGATGCTTGATCTGGGAGCAGTCGGCAAGGGATATGGCTGCGACATGGCAGCAGAGTATCTCAAGGGTACTGATGCGGCCGGTGCATGTGTGGCCCTGGGCGGAAGTATAGTTGTGTACGGAAGCAAGCCTGATGGTACAGCCTGGAAGGTCGGTGTCAAGGATCCGAGAGCCGGAGAGGGAACGACCATGGGTGTCATAAGCTTTGGCGATGGGGAGACGGCATTTGTATCCACATCGGGAGATTATGAAAAGTATTTTGAGCAGGATGGCAGGAGATACCACCACATACTTGATCCCCGGACTGGATATCCGGCATGGAATGGCACTATAGCGGCCACGGTAGTGTGTGATAACGGACTGACCAGTGACGCCTTGTCTACACTGTGTATGCTGATGGATAAGGATAAGGCTATGAAGACCATTCAGGAGTATGGTGCGGAGGCCGTCATCATAGATGAGGATAAGAATGTGTATGTCAGTGAAGGCCTGAAGGACCGATTCACCATAACGGCAGAAGACTATAAATTGGCAGAGTGATGTGAAGATATGGCAGGATGGTTTAGAAAAAAAGATCTGATATTGTGTGGAGTCCTTTTAGTAGCGGGAATTATATGCTGGCTTGTCATGCGGCTTGTGCTTCCGACGGGCAATACCGCGGATGTGTATATAGATGACAAACTGGTGCAGACCATAGACATGACAGTCGACGATACCTATGAGTTCAACACGGACAGGGGCAGCAACACTGTTGTGGTTGAATCTGGGAAGATCAGTGTCGGTGATGCGGACTGCCCGGATAAGGTGTGCGTGAATATGGGCTGGAAGAGCAGGAGAGGAGAGACTATAACCTGTCTTCCGCACAAGCTTGTCATAGAGATACAAGGTGGCAGGGAAAGAGATATAGATGTGCAGTAGAGATAAAAATGATCAGAAAAGTTCAGAGACGGCGGTGGATAGAATGCATGGCTGGAGTACAAAAAGGATCACATACACAGGTATGTTCGTGGCCATAGCCATGGTATTTTCCTATCTTGAATCCATGATCCCGGTGAATATAGCTGTTCCGGGAATCAAGCTGGGACTTGCAAATATGGTCACCATAGTTGTCATGTACAGGCTGAGGATATCAGATGCGTGGATAGTGTCACTGGTGAGAGTGGTGCTGTCATCGCTGTTGTTTGGCAATATGACGGTTATGGTATACAGCATGGCGGGAGCGGTGTTGTCACTTCTGGTCATGACGCTTTGCAGGAAAAAGGATCTGTTTGGTCTCCTTGGAACGAGCATACTGGGCGGAGTGAGCCACAACGCAGGGCAGATAGCAATGGCAGCACTTCTCATGAAGAGTGGCAATATCATGTTGTATATGCCGGTGCTGTGCATATCGGGAACTATAGCCGGTGTGTGCATAGGGCTGGCGGGGGCTGTGCTTGTCAGAAAGCTTCCGTCCATAGAATATTAGAATGATATCCGAATGAATTTATAAATGATCACATGTAAGATACAGAAAAGACATAAGTGTCTATATCTTATATGTGATCGTTTTTTATGCGGATAAGCAGAAGAATTTCCATATTTTAAAATGATAATATATCCCCATTTAGGTTGTTTTTGAGGGCTTAAAGCGTTATTATATAGGGAGATTTTTTTAATAAAAATATATAAGGAAAAGAGGTAGAACATGGGTTTGTTAACATTTCTGGGCGGAATTCATCCATATGAAGGCAAAGAATTGTCAATGGAAAAGCCTGTCAGAGAATACCTTCCAAAAGGTGACTGCGTGTACCCGCTGAGTCAGCATATAGGGGCACCGGCCACACCTATAGTGAAGAAGGGCGACAGAGTCCTGGTTGGTCAGAAGATTGCGGAGACCAGTGGCTTCGTGTCAGCAAATATACATTCATCCATATCGGGAAAGGTCAAGGCGATCGAGCCGAGATATGTGCCTGGTGGATCAAAGGTTGAATCAATAGTTGTAGAGAATGATGGCCTGTTTGAGGAGATCGACTTTGCAGCAAATGTAAAAGATCTGTCCACTCTGTATAGAGAGGATGTGAAGGAGATCATCAAGGAGGCCGGAATAGTAGGAATGGGCGGCGCCGGTTTCCCTGCAAATGTCAAGCTGTCCCCGAAGAACGAGGATGCGATCGACTACATAATAGTAAATGGCGCAGAGTGTGAGCCATATCTTACTTCGGATTACAGAAGGATGATGGAGGAACCGGACAAGCTGATACTGGGACTTGAGATATGTATCAATCTGTTTGATCATGCAAAGGGAATCATCGCCATAGAGGATAATAAGCCTGAGGCAATAGAACTTCTCAGGGATAAGGTAAAGGACAATGACAAGATCGAAGTCCATGTGATGAAGACCAAGTACCCTCAGGGTGCCGAGCGTCAGCTCATATATGCTAACACTGGAAGATATGTCAACTCCAAGATGCTTCCAGCGGATGCTGGATGTATAGTTCACAATGTTGATACCATCGTGTCCATATATGAGGCAGTTATAGAGGGAAGACCACTCTACACAAGGATAGTCACCATAACAGGTGATGCCATAGAGAATCCATGCAATCTTATGGTGAGGATAGGAACAAACTGTCAGGAGCTTATAGAGGCTGCGGGTGGATTTAAGGATGGTGTGGTTCCTGAGAAGGTGATCTCAGGCGGTCCTATGATGGGAAAGGCACTTTTCTCATTGGATGTTCCTGCAACCAAGGGAGTGTCGGCACTGCTGTGTATGACACATGACGAGGTGGCAGACCTTGAACCGAGCAACTGTATCAGATGCGGACGCTGTGTTGATGTGTGTCCGGGACGTATTGTTCCTTCGATGCTTGCTTCACTGGCTGAGCATGGGGATACAGAGGGATTCCTGGCTCACAACGGAATGGAGTGTTGTGAGTGTGGATGCTGTTCGTATGTGTGTCCGGCGAAGAGACATCTGACACAGACCATTGCGGGAACAAGAAAATCCATCATTGCAAATAAAAAGAAGTAGGAGGTGTACACATTGGATAATACATTTAAGATTTCGTCATCTCCACATGTCAGAGATAAACGAAGTACACAGAGCATTATGCTGGATGTGATCATTGCTTTGCTTCCGGCAACCGTATTTGGAATCATCAACTTCGAGCTGAACGCTATGATACTTATACTCACATGCGTGGTCTCATGCGTGCTGTTTGAGTGGCTGTACCAGAAGATGATGAACAGAAAAGTAACCATAAGCGATCTCAGTGCAGTTGTAACAGGACTTCTTCTTGCACTGAACCTCTCACCGGATGTACCGGTGTGGATGGCGATACTCGGAAGTGCATTTGCCATTATAATAGTTAAACAGCTCTTTGGAGGACTGGGATTCAACTTCATGAATCCAGCGCTGGGCGCAAGATGTTTCCTTCTCATATCATTTGCAGGAAGAATGACATCATTCTCGTATGATGGTGTGACAACTGCTACACCTCTTGCAGTACTCAAGAACACAGGGGATCTGGCAAATGTCAATGTACTCAATATGTTTCTTGGAAATATACCGGGAACCATAGGTGAGACATCAGTTGTATGTTTACTTGTTGGTGCGGCTTATCTTCTGATCAGAAGAGTTATAAAGCCGGTTATTCCATTTACATATATAGGAACATTTGCGGTGCTCATTATGATATATGCGGTTGCATCGGGTAGAGGTTTTGATCTTACATTCCTCGCAGCACACCTGTGCGGTGGTGGTCTGATGCTTGGAGCATTCTTTATGGCAACTGACTATGTTACATCACCTATCACACCTGCGGGTAAGGTTGTGTTTGGTGTGATACTTGGTATACTCACATTCTGTTTCAGAATATACGGAGGATCAGCAGAGGGCGTATCATATGCGATCATATTCTCCAACCTGCTTGTGCCACTCATTGAGAGATGGACACAGCCGAAGAGCTTCGGAGAGGGCGCAGAGCTTGCAGCCCAGGGTGACACAGCCGGAACAAAGTCCAAGATGGATACAAAGTCGATTGTTATAGCAACTATAGCAATCATGATAATCACAGTCATAGCAGGATTTGCACTGGCTTATGTATATAAGATCACAAAGGATCCTATAGCAGTTACAGAGCAGAAAGCAAAGGAAGAGGCATATAAGGCGGTATTCGATGATGCGGATTCGTTTGACAGCTATGCTGACTTTGATGCCGATGCGGCTGCAAAGATCCTGTCAGATGCCGGATATAACGCAGATATAGATGAGATCGTGGAAGCAAAGGGCAGCGATGGTTCAGCACTTGGATATGTTGTGACTGTCACATCACATGAGGCGTATAGTGGAGACCTTCAGCTTGCCATGGGAGTCAGAGCGGATGGAACGACAAATGGAATTTCATTCCTGTCACTCTCAGAGACCGCAGGACTTGGTATGGAGGCTGACACAGACAGCTTCAAGTCGCAGTTTGCAGGCAAGAAGGTCGATAAGTTCCAGTACACCAAGTCAGGTGCCACAGTGGACGAGGAGATAGATGCCCTGTCAGGAGCTACCATCACAACAAATGCGGTTACCAATGCGGTGAATGCGGGACTTGAGTATGTGAAGTCCATAAATGGCGGTGCTGCTGATTCATCTGCAGCATCGAACGGAGGTGACAAGTAATGGGAAAATGTACAGAGCGTTTATATAATGGTATTGTGAAAGAGAACCCGACCTTCGTACAGATGCTTGGAATGTGTCCGACACTTGCGGTTACATCATCAGCCATCAATGGCGCAGGAATGGGACTTACGACCACATGTATCCTGGTGCTCAGCAACTTCATGATCTCAGCACTCAGAAAGGTTATACCTGATAAGGTCAGAATACCATCATTTATAGTTATCATAGCTTCGTTTGTTACTATCATACAGTTTCTGCTGCAGGCGTACCTGCCATCACTCAACAGCAGCCTGGGACTGTATATACCACTTATAGTTGTAAACTGTATCATCCTTGGTCGTGCCGAGGCATATGCTTCCAAGAACAAGGTACTTCCATCTATATTTGATGGACTTGGAATGGGCCTTGGATTTACAGTTGGCCTTACACTTATAGGAATGTTCAGAGAGCTTGTCGGAAAGGGCTGTGTATTTGGATTCCAGATACTTGGAGATGGCAACTTACTTCAGAACTCATCGGGAATTATAAAGGGTATAGGCAATGCACTCAGCCTGTACACACCTATAACAATATTCGTACTTGCACCTGGTGCATTCTTCGTGCTTGCATTCATCATAGCATTTATCAACAAGAGAAATGCAAAGAAGGCAGCCGAGGCACTGGCAAATGGAGAGGAGATCCCGGCAGCATGCAGACCGGACTCATGTGCAGGCTGTATCAATGCAGCATGTTGTGGCAAGCTGGTTTCAGAGACTCCGGCTCCTGTAAAGGCAGCAGAGGCTCCGGCGAAAACTTCAGCGGATGCAAAACAGGTTAAGAAGCAGGAAGAGACACCTGCAGCGGCAGATAAGGATGCAGCAAAGAATACAGCGCCAGAGGCTGACAAGCCAGATGAGGCGAAGAAGGATGAGCCAAGACTCAGCCCATATGCACCGACCAGAGAGTCAGTCCTCGCCGACATAAAGCTTGTTCCGAATGCGACAGGAAAGATGCTTAAGGAGCATGCTGAGGAAGTTCAGCAGGAAAAGACGCCAGATGAGGAGCAGCAGACTGTTACAGAGACTCAGTCAGACAGTCAGGACAATCTCCAGAATGAGAAGTCAACAGAGCAGCCAGCAGCAGAACAGGAAGTAGCAGACAAAGTGGCAGCAGAGCAGCCATCAACGGATCAGCCGACGGAAGCAGAGCAGCCAGGACACTCTGCAGAGAACGAGCCAGCAGATTCCGACATAAAGCTCAAGGAGACAATGGCTCATATAAAGAAGAAAAAAGGAAAGGGAGGTAAGAGATAATGAATATTTTATTGTTAGCCATCGGAGCGGCACTTGTAAATAATGTTATCCTCAGCCAGTTCCTCGGACTGTGTCCTTTCCTTGGAGTGTCCAAGAGTGTCAACACAGCAACCGGAATGGGAGCAGCGGTTGTGTTCGTCATGACCATAGCTTCATTTGTCACCAGCGTTGTGTATTACGGCATACTGAGAAGATTCGGACTTGAGTACCTCAACACCATAGTGTTCATCCTTGTGATCGCAGCACTTGTACAGTTTGTTGAGATGTTCCTCAAGAAGAAGGTCAAGTCATTGTATGAATCACTTGGAGTTTACCTTCCACTGATCACGACCAACTGTGCCGTGCTTGGTATCGCTCTCTCAAATGTACAGAGCGGTTACGGTATACTTGAGAGTACCATCAACGGATGTGGCTCTGCAGTCGGATTTACTATAGCCATAGTGATACTTGCAGGAATCAGAGAGAGACTTGAGCACAGCCCTATACCTGAGGCGTTCAAGGGAACCCCTATAGTTCTCATCACATCAGGTCTTATGGCGATTGCGTTCTTCGGTTTCTCAGGATTGATATAAGGAGGGTGCGGATATGACAGGAATATTGATAGCTGTGGCAGTTGTCGCAGGCGTAGGTATTGTGATAGGTATCCTTCTGGGTGTCGCAGGAGAGAAATTTAAGGTAGAAGTAGATGAGAAAGAAATAGCAGTAAGAGAGCTGCTTCCAGGAAATAACTGCGGTGGATGTGGATATCCGGGATGTGATGGTCTGGCAGCGGCCATCGCCAAGGGCGAGATGCCGCCATCAGCGTGTCCTGTTGGAGGCGAGGCAGTGGCAGCGAAGATCAGTGAGGTTATGGGCGTGGAAAACGCTGAAAATACAAGGTATGTGGCATTTGTCAAGTGTGCAGGAGACTGCGAGAAGGCAAAGGATGTATACGAGTATGTTGGCCCAAGAGACTGTAAACTGGCACAGAACAATCCAAACAGCGGTCCTAAGGCATGTACATATGGATGTACAGGTTATGGCTCATGTAAGGCAGTATGTGAGTTCGGGGCTATTGACATTATAGATGGAATTGCGGTAATTAATAAGGAGAAGTGTAAGGCATGCGGCAAATGTGTCACAGAGTGCCCGAGACACTTGATAGAGCTGGTTCCATATGATGCAGAGAGACTTGTCAGATGTAATTCCCATGACAAGGGTCTTCAGGTCAAGGCAGCCTGCAGCGCAGGATGTATCGGATGTACACTGTGTGCAAGGAACTGTGAGGCTGGAGCCATCACGATAGACAGAAACCTTGCTCACATAGATCCGGAGAAGTGTACAAATTGTGGTGCATGTAAGGCCAAGTGCCCAGTAAAGATAATATCGTAAGAAGGTCCCGCCGAAGGTGGGAGATATAAGGAGAAAATTATATGAGATGCCCATTTTGCTCAGCAGATGATACAAAGGTTATCGATTCCAGACCAGCGGAGGATGGAAGTGCGATCAGAAGAAGAAGACAGTGTGACGCCTGTGGTAAGAGATTTACCACATATGAGAAGGTGGAGACCATACCTCTCATAGTCATCAAGAAGGACAAGAACAGAGAGACTTATGACCGTTCCAAGATAGAGTCAGGTGTCATAAAGTCATGCCATAAGCGTCCGGTTTCAGCGGAAGCAGTCACAAAGTGCATAGATGACATAGAGAACACCATCTTCAACATGGAAGTGAGAGAGATAGAGAGCACGACCATAGGTGAGATAGTCATGGATAAGATCAAGGATCTTGATCAGGTAGCCTATGTAAGATTTGCATCAGTGTACAGAGAGTTCAAGGATGTGAATACATTTATGGATGAGCTGGGCAAGCTGCTCACCAGCAATTCGGAGAAGCGATGATAGAGACATACAACACGATATTACAGGAGGGGCAGGACGAGATAGTCGAGAAGAAATCACGATTCATCGGCTATGCAGTCCCTGTGTCCTCGGAGGAAGAGGCATATGCCTTTGTCGAGAAGATCAGGAAGCAGCACTATGATGCAAGGCACAACTGCTATGCATTTGCCATAGGCAGCGAGAATACATTGCTAAGATTCTCTGATGACGGAGAACCGCAGGGAACGGCTGGAAAACCCATCCTGGAGGTTATCACGGGAAATGCGGTGGTTAATATATGTATAGTGGTTACAAGGTATTTTGGTGGAACACTGCTCGGAACAGGTGGTCTTGTGAGAGCATACACCGAGGCAGCCAAGCTTGCATTGTCTGATGCGGGTATACATAAGATGCAGCTTATGAAGCTGGTGAAGATAACCACGAACTACAACGATTCGGGTAAGGTACAATATCTTCTCAGCAACAGTGATGCACTGATAGACAGTACGGATTACACTGCAGATGTGTGCTTCAATGTGGCGGTGCCGGCTGACAGCTATGGATGTCTGGTAAAGCAGATCACAGAGTCTACATCTGCGAGAGCATTGATAGAAGACTCAGGAGAAGAGTACAGATGATGATGAATGGCAGAGCTATAGTAAATATCTTATAGCGCCTGAATATCACTCTGAATATGAGTGCAGCAGCAAGGCTGATGACTGACACTGCGGCGATATGCAGCAGGACATTGAGACAGCCATTGGTGCCGGAATATATGATCAAGGATATAAAGCTGATAATGGCAGCGGGAATAATTCCCGCTGCTATATTTTTTACACAGAATCCGGCTTTTTTTCTGGAGGAGAGGATAGAGTAAGCCCCACAGTCCAGATCCCGGAGATAGTTCTGAAGTCCCAGGAGAGAACACACGAACAAAGTTATGTAAACCAATATTTCCACAGGAAAATTGTTTGGCGCAATATCTGTCGATGCCGTGTATTTTCCGGTGAGTCCGCTCTCGATGGTGAAAATGTCCTCATTTTCGATATATCCCTTAAATCTATCACTGATGTATTCTGACATCTGGGTCTCGTCGTATGGGACATTTGCCAGATAACGATCCTGGAGCATACATACAGACATGTCTGCCGCATATGCATACAGGAGGGCGGCATACACGGATTCTTCGGACACAGACTGGAATGAGCTTCCATCGGTTGTATACACGGTTATGTGGCGCTTCCCGTCAGAGTGGATCATTGATTCACTGAAACCATCAGGAACCATGTACGCGGAGTCGATCCTGCCGGATGCTACATCATCCTTCATGTCTTTCAGGGATTCATAGTGCCTGAAGGTAAATCCCGTGGATGTCGATGTGAGATACGACAGGAAAGCATCCGTGTGTTCGTCAGAACTTTCAATATACACGCCGGACACGATCTCGGTGCTTTGCTTTCTGGCTGGCAGAAAGCTCACAGCGATCAGCACAGCGGGGATGACCAGCAGAACGACGATCATGGCGGGACGGCACAGTATTCTCTTTATAAGTAAGTTTATCTGTCTTATATGGTTCATAGATGTATCTCCGTAAATTTATGATAAATATATGCACAGTGTCTGCACAATCTTATTGAGCAGCGATCCATGGCATATATCCTTTGCAAAGTTTGGAAGCATGGCTTCCGGTATGAATAAGCCGCTCACATAGGCCAGTATGACAGTGACTACAGTGAGAAGCAGTGTGCAGCCGTGTATCCCTGCGGGAACCAGACTTATGAGCAGCGTATATACCGCGACACATGTAGCTATGACGATTCCGAATAGTATCCCGCTCATGTGGATATTTACATGCAGTTCATCGATAAACAGTGAGGCCAGGGCGAGAGCCATGTATACAGTTATATAAAGGATATACAGCCATATGAACATGGATATGAAATTGCTGACATTGCGTCTGACTTTGCCAATTCCCTGTGACCTGAGCTTTGTTATGTAAGAGGCTGGGAGGTCGAGCAGGAATGGGAAGAAAACAACGCTGCACAGCATCATCATGAGAAGGACCGCCGCACTTGTGTAGAAGTCGGTGGTATTTGCTGCTCTGGTTGCATTTATTTTGTCGACGGTGAAGTTGGCAGTCCTGTCAAGAACCTTAGTCATGAACATGGCATTTACATCGTTGCTGAGCGTGTCCTGAATATCCTCGGGAAGCTCCATGTTCCTTCCTATCGCCTGAACCGAATATATGGCCGCCTGGGATATGCCAAGCATGGAGGATGTGGAGCGGAAGAGGTCATTCAGCACAAATGTATCGATGGACCGGTTGTCAGAATAGTATACCTCGACAGGTGTGTTCGTTCCGTCCATGATGTCGCTTATGATATTGTCAGGGACGTAGATCACAGCGAACAGGTCTCCGTCAGAGAGCCTTGAAAGGGCTGTATCCTTGTCTGAAAATTCTGTGAATACACATGATGAGTGGTAGCTGTCCATATCAGATATCGTGTTGTATGCCATCTGTGCGGTTTTTGAATCTGCACTCATCACGATTCCGATTGAAAGTGGTTCGGAGCGGTCATCAGAGTAGATAAAAGAGTTCGCGTTTAACGCAAGACACAGGAAAACCGCCATCATGACAAATGCTGCGACTACCATGTATATTCCATAATGAGCTATTCTTTTCAAATCAGTTCGTATAAGTCGGTAAAACATAAAACTCCTTTAGATAAAGCTATGATCTGATCAGATTGATGTAGGTTTCAGGTGAGGTGTATCCGGGTGAGATATTTCTGTCTATGGCCAGTTGGATGTGTCCATTTTTCAGTGTGTATATCTTGTTACATATATCCAGCGCAGATGTCTCATGTGTGGCGATGATGACACTTCCTCCATGTGATATGTAATTCTGGAGATAGCTCAGTATCCCGTTCTTGCATAGAAGATCAAGCGAGGCCAGAGGTTCATCGAGAAGAAGCAGATCCGGGTCAGACATCATCGTGATGGCAAGGCTTAGCCTCTTCTTCATTCCACCGGAGAGCTTTGAGACACGTTTGTCCAGAAATGAATCCACACCGAGAGACTGACATATGCTCATATTGTGGGAGTTCATGACTGTTTTCCTGCTTCCGGGGTGCCACAGTCTGATGTTGTCAATGGCTGTGAGTTCCGGTATGAGTGGATTGTCCTGTGGGAGCAGAGCAGCATTTGCCTGACAGTCGAAACCGAAGCACCCTGAGTCTGGCTTTATGTTTCTGGATAGTATTCCCAGCAGGGTGGATTTACCCGATCCGTTGATTCCCAGAAGGGCGATGCATTCACCCGGGGATACGGACAGTGACACATCTGTCAGAACTTTATTTTTGCCGTAGCTTTTGCTCACTGAAGAGACAGAAAACATCTAGTATTCCTCCTCTATTACCTGAAAATCAAGGTAGTCAAAATCTATATCCTCCACAAAGTTATCCGCTGTGAATCTGGTTCTGGCGTGGTGGATAAACTCATCCTTATTCTTCTTAAGCCACACCGGCTTTGCCAGGTCAAACTCGTAGCACATATCCTCAAGGGCCTTGTATACCTTGTGGGTACGCGTCATCTCGTAGTCGGATATGCATATCACGGTATCCTTCATGAGGTGGTTATCTTTTATAAGTTTTCCCCATACTCTAAACATATATTATCCTCCATAAGGGTTATTTGAGATCGTACCTGACTAGTATATAACATTTGTGCACAGAATTAAAACAATAAAGACACAAATATGACACATTTACTGCGTATAGTAACAACTGTAAGAAAGAGAAAGGTACCGATTACAGGAATTAAGATAATAAAGATGCGAAAGGATGATAGAGATGGAACAGGAAAACAAGAACCAGATGAATGGAAATAGTGGTCAGGCACCGCAGCAGGATGGTCTGTATCATTACAGCTATATGAACAATAGAGGAGATTCAAGATTTGACAGACCTTCAACAAATGCTTCACAGCAGACACAGAATGTTCAGGGCGCACAGTCAGCGCAGAACAATCAGACAGCCGGTGTACATGGCTCAGCACAGAACGCTCAGACTGCCGGCGCACAGAGTTCATCGCAGAATGCTCAAACAGTCGGTACACAGAACGCTTCATATTCAGGTTTTCAGAGAAATGTAAATGGCATGGAAGCATGGTATGACAGCCAGAGAATGAATCAGGGTTATCAGAATCAGGCAGGCAATCCAATGAACAATATGGGAACAGGAAAGCCTTCAGATAACAATATGAGACAGAAGAAGGCAAAAGATAAGAAGCCAAAGAACAGGAAGAGCGGATTTGGCAAGAAGGCAGCAGGTGTGGTTGCAGCGGCTGTTGTATTCGGACTTGTGGCAGGCGTTGTATTCCAGGGGGTCAGATATGGATCGGATAAGCTTCTCGGCAAAGATTCGCAGACCACAACAGAGCAGAGTGCTGAGGGTTCAACAGAGAACAATGCACCACAGCTCAAGCAGGCATCATCAGACACGACAAGTACAGTGTACGATGTGTCAACGGTTGCCAAGAAGGTTATGCCTTCCATCGTATCGATCACAGGAACATACGTAACAACATATGATTACTGGTTCAATTCATATCAGCAGGAGTCAACAGGAGCCGGTTCAGGTATCATCATCGGCAAGGATGACCAGTACCTGTATCTTGCAACTAATTATCATGTGGTACAGAATGCTAAGTCACTGTCAGTTACATTTGTCGATGACAAGAGTGCAGATGCGGTGGTAAAGGGATACGTTGAGAACAATGATATAGCAGTTGTCACAGTTAAGCTTTCGGACATATCGGATGACACTTTGAATGAGATAAAGGAGATTCAGGTAGGTTCATCGGATGATCTTGCAGTTGGTGATCCGTGCGTGGCAATCGGAAATGCACTTGGATATGGACAGTCAGTTACAGTTGGATATATAAGCGCACTTAACAGAGAGATAAGTGCTTCAGATGAGACAGTAAAGGTACTTCAGACAGATGCAGCCATCAACCCTGGTAACAGTGGTGGTGCCCTTGTCAACATGCAGGGCGAGCTGATCGGTATCAACACAGCCAAGTATTCAGATACAAGCGTTGAGGGTATGGGCTATGCACTTCCTATATCAGATGTACAGGATATAATCAATGACCTGATAGCAGGCAAGAATGTGTCAAATGATGGAACAACATTAGGACAGGCTTACCTCGGTATATCTGCCCAGACCATCACAAGCCAGTACGCACAGCTCCTGAACATGCCTGAGGGTGTATATATCTCATCAGTTGAGCAGGGTTCAGCAGCAGAGGAGTGTGGACTCCAGTCAGGAGATATCATTTGCAGCCTTGACGGTGAGGACATAGCAGATATGGAGACATTCCATGACAAGATCGTGGCCTGCAATCCTGGCGATAAGGTAACTATCGTATACTACAGAAACAACAATGGTAACTACGAGAAGCAGACTGCTACAGCTACGCTGAAGGAGAAGCAGTGATAAGTCAGATAATTCAGTGGTGATTTAGCACGGAGCTAACAGAACTGAAAGCCTATAGATTGATATAACGGCACCTGTAAGTGAAATTACAGGCGCCGTTTTGTATGTAAGATATGTGGCTGTCAAAATTGTAATCTGCCTGCATTGTATCGGAAGTCCTCGTATTCATCCGGTATGCGGTCAAGTTCGGCGGTAAATGCCTGTGGATTGTAAATTTGCTTGCAAATATACTTTAAATGGTGCATTATAAAGAGTACGCTTAAGTATAGCGTAAGATTTGGAAAAATGAAAAAGAAAGGTTTACATAACAATGTACAAAATACTTTGTAAGGATGGAAGGGCAAAGAGAGCTGAATTTCAGACTGTTCACGGAACAGTGCAGACACCTCTGTTCATGAATGTTGGAACGGCAGCAGCCATAAAGGGAGCTGTGGCAACAACGGATCTCAAGGACATAGGATGTCAGATCGAGCTGTCAAATACATATCATCTCCATGTGAGACCTGGGGATAAGATAGTCAAGCAGATGGGCGGTTTACATAAGTTTATGTACTGGGACAGACCGATACTCACTGATTCAGGCGGATTCCAGGTATTCTCCCTGGCGGGACTCAGGAAGATCAAGGAGGAGGGCGTAACCTTCAATTCCCATGTCGATGGACGCAAGATATTCATGGGACCTGAGGAGAGCATGCAGATACAGTCGAATCTGGCATCTACAATAGCCATGGCATTTGACGAGTGTGCCCCTGCACTGGCTGACAGACAGTACGTGGAGAATTCTGTTGCGAGAACAGCCAGATGGCTTGTCAGATGTAAGAATGAGATGGAGAGACTTAACAGTCTGCCGGATACGATCAACAAGAATCAGCTATTGTTTGGAATCAATCAGGGTGCCATATACGAGGATATCAGAATAGATCACGCCAAGAGAATCAGCGAGCTTGATCTTCCGGGATATGCCATAGGAGGACTTGCAGTAGGAGAGACAGCAGAGCAGATGTACCACATACTCGATGTGACCGTTCCGTATCTGCCTGAGGACAGACCGACATACCTCATGGGTGTTGGAACTCCTGCAAATATACTTGAGGCGGTCGACAGAGGTGTTGATTTCTTCGATTGCGTATATCCATCCAGAAATGGACGACACGCCCATGTGTACACGAAGCATGGCAAGATGAATCTCAAGAATGCGAGATTTGAGACAGACGACAGACCTATAGAGGAGGGCTGCGGATGCCCTGCATGCCAGCACTATAGCAGAGCGTACATCAGACACCTGCTCAAGGCAAATGAAATGCTCGGTATGAGATTTTGCGTCTTGCATAATTTGTATTTTTATAATAATATGATGAAAGACATCAGAGAGGCTATTGAAGAAGGAAGATATCAGTCATATAAGAAATCGATGCTTGAGAGCCTTGCTGGTGGAGAAGAGTAATCAAAAAGGAGATTAGAGAATGAATTCACTTTCAACAATTTTATCATCGTCAACAGGAACACAGGCCAGTGGCGGTTCATCAGTTATGTTTATTGTTGTATATATTGCCATATTTGCTGCAATCATTTACTTCATGATGATCAGACCACAGAAGAAGCAGAAGGCCAAGACAGACCAGATGCTTTCACAGATGGAGCCTGGTGATAATATCATGACAACCAGTGGTTTCTACGGAACCATCCTTGATGTGGTTGATGATTCAACTATCATCGTAGAGTTTGGTAACAACAAGAACTGTCGTATACCGATGCACAAGAGCGCTGTTGCAGAGCTTGAGAAGCAGGGATCATCAACAGTCACAGATGATGATAAGGATAAGAAGTCAAAGATATAATAAAGGTATCATCAGAGTAAATAAAAAAGCGGTCATTATACAGTGACCGCTTTTTTTATATCCTGAAATACAGCTTCCGTGATCCGAAGGCCGCCCCTTCCGGTTCCCACGGATATGTCGGGTTTGGCTGCGCCGTGGAAGTCGGAACCTCCTGATATGAGGAGCCCGTGTTTTCTGGCGATCTCCCTAAGCCTTCCGGATTCATAGGCATTGTTGGAGGAGTGGTAGACCTCAAGCCCTGAAAGGCCATATGGCTTCAGTTCTTCAAGCATGTCCTCTATCTGTTTATATCCAAATCCGTATATGAGGGGATGGGCGATGAAGGCAGCCTTGCCGTAGGTTCTTATGAGTCTTATGGCATCGGCGGCAGGTATGTCTGGTGTTGGAATGTAATATTTGCATTTCTTGCCCAGATACTTTTTGAACGCCTGGTTCATGTCCCTGCATACGCCTTCGGCTATGAGAATTCTGGCAAAATGAGCTCTTGTGACGACAGTATCAGGATTGCCATGCTGCAGCTTCTCCATGGTCATGTCTATTCCGTCGGCGCGGAATCTCTCACACATCTGCTCGTTTCGGTCGTATCTGGCCTGTTTGATGGCGGCAAGACGGGAGATGAGCTCAGGGTTCTTGTAGTCCATATAGAAGCCAAGAATGTGGATCTCCACACCGTTGTAGATGGCGGACATCTCTATGCCGGGAACTACCTCGATATGATGGTCACTGCTGTCAGAAAAGCCAGAGCAGTTGGTGGAATCACTGTTCTGGATCGGAGGAAGAGTGCTGTTCCAGTTATCTGCATATGTGATTGCATCTGCTACGCCATCCACTGTGTCGTGGTCGGTTATGGCGATCGCTGCAAGATTCCTGTCAATGGCAAGCTGGCACACCTCTGATGGGGTGCAGGAGCCGTCGGAAGCGGTGGTGTGAAGGTGCATATCTATAAATCTCATGTTGAAAACCTCCGTTTTTATTTTTTATATCATGTATCTGAGCAGCGCCTGGAGCGGCGCATGTCTGGGGTGAATGTGCTCTGACAGAAGTATTGTATATCAGATAAATACATATGTTCAAGTGAATATGGTTACGATCAAATGATATAAGCGGACATATGAACCCTGACAACTGTGCCTTGTTAAAAACTTTCTCAATAAGGCGCGCTGTACTTGATAAAGTACACGCAAATGCGACAAAAATTTTCAATAAGCTATGGACTTCATAACTGTTTTGTGAGAAAATACCACTGATGGTTTGAATTAGAGAATTCGGAACCGCTTTTAAGAATTCATATTTTGAAAGGAGTTTCACAATGATTTACACTAAGGAAGTTGAAAACATGTGCCCTGTAGCAAAGGGTGCAAAGCATGAGCCAGCTCCTATCCCAGAAGAAGGAAAGTGGGTTTACTCAAAGGAAATCAAAGACATCTCTGGTTTTACACATGGTGTAGGCTGGTGTGCACCACAGCAGGGTGCCTGCAAGCTTTCACTTAACGTAAAAGAGGGTGTTATCGAGGAGGCTCTTGTCGAGACTATTGGATGTTCAGGTATGACACATTCAGCAGCTATGGCAGCTGAGATTCTTCAGGGTAAGACAATCCTTGAGGCTCTCAACACTGACCTTGTGTGCGATGCTATCAATACAGCAATGAGAGAGTTATTCCTTCAGATCGTATACGGACGTACACAGAGTGCATTCTCAGATGACGGACTTGCAGTTGGTGCCGGACTTGAGGATCTTGGAAAGGGTCTTCGTTCACAGGTTGGTACAATGTATGCAACAAAGGCTAAGGGTGTTCGTTACCTTGAGATGGCAGAGGGCTATGTAACAGGAATAGCACTTGATGCAGATGACGAAGTTATCGGATATCAGTTCGTTTCTCTTGGAAAGATGACTGACTTTATCAAGAAGGGTGATGACCCTAACACAGCTTGGGAGAAGGCTTCAGGTTCATACGGACGTGTTAAGCCAGAGCAGGGCGCTGTTAAGATCATCGATCCACGTAAAGAGTAGTCGGAAATAGAGGAAAGGAGAACGAGACAATGGCATTATTTGAATCATATGAAAGAAGAATAGACCAGATAAACGCTGTACTTAACAGCTATGGAATCAGCTCAATCGAAGAAGCTGAGAAGATCACAAAGGACGCTGGACTTGACGTTTACAATCAGGTAAAGGGTATTCAGCCAATTTGTTTTGAGAATGCTTGCTGGGCATATACAGTAGGTGCAGCAATCGCAATCAAGAAGGGATGCAGAAAGGCAGCAGACGCAGCAGCAGCTATCGGCGAGGGTCTTCAGGCATTCTGTATACCAGGTTCTGTTGCAGATCATCGTAAGGTTGGTCTTGGACATGGTAACCTTGGTAAGATGTTACTTGAGGAGGAGACAGAGTGCTTCTGTTTCTTAGCAGGTCATGAGTCATTTGCAGCAGCTGAGGGTGCTATCGGTATCGCTGAGAAGGCTAACAAGGTTCGTAAAAAACCTCTTAGAGTTATCCTTAACGGTCTTGGTAAGGATGCAGCTCAGATCATCTCAAGAATCAATGGATTTACATATGTTGAGACAAAGTATGACTACAAGAAGGCTGAGCTCAATGTAGTATACGAGAAGGCATATTCAGATGGTATTCGTGCAACAGTTAAGTGCTACGGCGCTGACGATGTTCAGGAAGGTGTTGCTATCATGCACAAGGAGAACGTTGGTGTATCTATCACAGGTAACTCAACAAACCCTACACGTTTCCAGCATCCAGTTGCAGGTACATACAAGAAGGAGTGTATCGAGCAGGGTAAGAAGTACTTCTCAGTAGCATCAGGCGGTGGTACAGGACGTACACTTCACCCAGATAACATGGCAGCAGGTCCTGCTTCATACGGTATGACAGATACTCTCGGACGTATGCACAGTGATGCACAGTTCGCTGGTTCATCATCAGTTCCTGCACACGTAGAGATGATGGGACTTATCGGAATGGGTAACAACCCTATGGTTGGTGCTACAGTTGCTGTAGCTGTTAGTGTAGAGGAAGCTGCTAACGCTGGTAAGTTCTAAATAAAAACCTAGTATTTAAACGGTTTAGAGGGCTTTTAGAGAGATCTAAAGGCTCTCTATTTTTTTGATTTTTAAATTCTTTGAAGGTTGAAATCAATTTTGATGAATACAAATTTGGCATGCTTGTATATTATGATGATGACAGCCATACATATGAAATATTGCTTTGATATTCAGCATTAGTTGGAAAACGGGAGTTGCTAAGGAATTTTACAGCAACTCTTTTGTTTTATTTTGTCAAGACTTGTTTTATATTTATTCGGTATTATAATTGCCTTACATATCAAATGGAAGGGGTGATTAAAATGGATAGAACTATAGTAGTAGAATATTTTGATGGCGAGAAGAAAGTAAAAAAAGTTATAATTTTAAAATAATCTCGCGAAAAATTGCCTTATACGCGCATTTGTGAAAATCTATTGACTTATGGTTGATTTAGGGCTAAAGTGTGGCTACCAATCGGAAGAAAAAACAGTAGGCAGCAATATAGATTGACACATAAAATATTTGACAGCACATTTAAAAAGATACTTACGCACTCCTGAGAATATAGCGTCGTTGAAAAGCCTCATAAAAACAGATATAATGGGTAGCATAGATAAGAACATTGAACTTGGAAATATAACACTTGAGGATGGGCACAGCTTTATGGCAACTCGGAAAGAGGTTGAATTAATATCCCGATTTCAGAGAAAAGGCCTATATCAATGAATTCTGAGAATTATATATAAGACATTTGAAATAAACAAGGAAGGCATGAGATGGGCATTTATTTTAATCCAAGTAATGACAGTTTTACAAAGGACAAGAATAGTGAATTGTATCTTGATAAGACAGGTCTGCTTGAATATCTGAACAGAGTTATATGTACAAATGCTAATTGTATCAGTGTCAGTCATGCCAGACGATTTGGTAAGTCCCATGTGGCATTTGATCTTGCACTTCAGAATTTTATTTTTGACAAACGTCAAAAATATTGTATAATATACTTAACAAGACAGCCGAGCGATAGATACGTCCTATCCGTCCGGCAAAAACCATTTTAAGATGAAACACCTCATAGCTTAGTCGGCTGAGGTGTTTTTCTTATTTTCTATGATTCAGAATTGTCACAATAAGTATCGCAACGGTTAATATAACCATGAATTCCTCATATGTACTCATAAGGCACCACTCCCTTCCAAGACTCGAACGGATATGGTGTAACACCCCTCGGCTGCCCGGTTAAATACATTATTCTATTTTCATACAGAAGTAATTTTGATATATATACATTTTGGAGATTCCTATATAACGTAAAACACCTCGCATTAACGCGAGGTTGGATTTAAAAAGAGATTTAAGAACACAATAATATTTTATAACCACATACCACCTTCCGGAATACATTAAACTATATCATGGACAAGGAGGTGAATACGCATGGACAGATTTGCGGTTTGTCTAGTGATGGTGGCTGTTCTTTGTACTTTGATATCGATAATAACGGAATTTACGAAAGAGGTAGGAGTGCTGAAGAAGATCCCTACCTCTTTTCAGGTTCTGATCACCAGTGTCATTGTGTGTGAGGTGGGACTTTTTGTTGGACTATCATTTTATCACATAGCATTTGTGTGGTATTATCCTGTGGCTGCGTTTTTCGGGGCATTTGTCATTGCGATTTTATGTACCCGGGGATGGGACTACCTGATATCGATATTCAAGCGGTTTTACAATGGCGGAGATAAGGAAAAGTGGCATGAATAAAGGCGTCATGACAGTGGCACATGTAATACGAGACAGATAAGTATAAGTTCGGAATAATGATCCTAAGATTGTCTCCTGATTCAATGTCTGGAATATTATATACAGACAAAGAAATTCAGGAGACAATTTTATGGCTTCTAATAAGGTTCCATTAAAGGGCTACATGGATGGTATAGATATATCAGCGTGGCAGGATACTATAGATATAACCAAGGTGCCTTGTGACTTTGTGATAGTGAAAGCTACGGAGGGCACGGACTACAAGAACAGGTATTTTGCAAAGCACTGTGACCAGGCGATGAAAGCGGGAAAACTCCTGGGGGCATTCCATTATGCAAATGGTGGCGATCCCCACAGTGAGGCTGAGTATTTCCTTGCATACAGTAAGAAATATGTGGGCAAAGCCATACTCGTGCTTGACTGGGAGGGGCAGAACAACCCACAGTTTGGCAGAAGTGACAGGGCATGGTGCAAGGAGTGGTGTGATTATGTGTACAGAAAAACCAGGGTAAAACCGCTGATATATATTCAGAAGAGTGCCATGGAAAATGTCAAAAATCTTGGCTACAGGCTGTGGGTCGCTCAGTATCCTGATTATGAGCAGACTGGATATCAGGAGCATCCGTGGAATGAGGGGCAGTATGATTGTTCTATCAGGCAATACACTTCTGTAGGCCGGCTTCCGGGGTATGAAGGAAATCTTGACCTGAACAAGTCTTATATAGACAAAGCGACATGGAGAAAATGTGCTGCGATAAAGACTGGCAGTGATAAGGGAAAAACGAAAGGGAAAGGCTCTGACAGCAATAGCGGGAAAAGTAATTATAAGAATAGAAAAAAGAAAAGCATAGATGTGATCGCGAAGGAAGTCATAGCGGGCAGATGGGGGAACGGCGAGGATCGAAAAAAGAGATTAAAAACGGCGGGATATGATTACGATAAAGTTCAGGAGAAGGTGAACGCTATAGTGAAATTCTCACAGAAGAAATCGATAGATGTGATAGCCAGAGAGGTCATAGCCGGCGACTGGGGAAATGGCGATGACAGAAAGAACAGGCTGAAGAAGGCAGGGTATGATCATGTCAAGGTGCAGAATAAGGTAAATGAGATGCTTGGCAGATAGCTGCAGGTAAATGACATAAGAAAAATGGCAGGAGAACGAAGTATAAAATTAGTTCCGGCAAAAATGAAATTTATATGAAGTATCATCCATACCTGTTGACGAAGCGCAATATATACTATAGGATAGTGGAAAACAAAAGCCCCCGTCAGGGATACATGAAAGGGAAAGGTGATATATATGCCATATTATGGATTTTATTTTGACCCAACATATCTGTTGGTTCTCATAGGCGTGGTGCTCTGCATGATAGCATCGGCAAGAGTCAAGACCACATACAAGAAGTATGAGAAGGTGGGATCGCGGTCAGGCTACACAGCGGACCAGGTCGCATACATGATACTCAGGAATGCGGGGATAACGGATGTGTCAATACATCACATCTCAGGAGATCTGACTGATAATTACAATCCTAAGGAGCATACGCTCAATCTGTCGGACAGCGTGTATGGTTCCAGATCCATCGCAGCGATAGGCGTGGCAGCCCATGAGTGTGGACATGCCATACAGCATGCAAATGCATATGCACCGCTCACCATCAGGTCAGCCATCATTCCAGCGGCAAATATAGGCTCAGCCATATCATGGCCGCTCATACTTATAGGACTTCTCATTCCGAGGGTTGATTACCTTATAACACTCGGAATCATACTGTTCTCACTGGTTGTTGTCCTACAGTTTGTGACACTTCCGGTGGAGTTCAATGCATCGAGAAGAGCAATGGCGATACTGGAGGGCAGCGGATATCTCTATCCGGATGAACTCAAGGGTGCAAGAAGTGTACTCACAGCGGCAGCTATGACATATGTGGGCAGCCATGGTATCAGCATCACTTCAGTTGCTCAGACTTGTATTATTGTTTGGCAACAGGAGAAGATAGCGGAATTATAACAGAAAATATAAAAATGCATAAAAAAGTCTTGTGAATTTGTTGATAGTATTTGCAACTTTGCTATGGTAAAATGGTTAAAGTGGCAAAAATCTACATATTTGCAAGACTTTTTCTGTTATTGTGCACAATTATAACAGGAAAGTCTGCATAACAATTAATTAAGGGAGGGTAATTGATGAGGAAGAGAAGGCTACGAGGAGGTATAACGGCCTTGTCGGTGCTTGCTGCTATTGGCATGGCATCGGGAATAACGGCATTTGCGGCGGATGACACACAGTCTGAAGCTGTGGATACGGGAAAGGGACTGGAGTATGTATATGAGTCGTCAGGCTCTACACCATCAGGTGTCACGCTCAACGGCAATTCGGTAATCATAAAGCAGTCGCCGAATTCCACTGACAGCGAGCAGTTATTCAATATTTACAATGACAAAGACAGGGATGGAATCCTTGATGAGGGCGAGGAAGCTTTCACATTGGATGGAAGCACGGACATACAATATGGCAATATATATGGAATCTATCATGGTAAGGGCAGTTCGCCGATCTCCATAACCATAGACGGTGCTGAACTGCCTGCTGTATATGGAGCATTTGAGAGCACTGTTGAGACTCCGGAGAACATGACTGCGGTAACTATCAGTGTGAAGGGCGACGCGGCAGTTGAAAGTCTGTATGGACTTTTCAGGACATATTGTACAGGTGGCGTACTGATAGACACGGAAGAGTCCGTGACAATAAAGTCGCTCTATGGTCTAAGATCTTCGACCATGGATGGAGACATCACGGAGAATATCAATTACAACTGTGATGGCAACACATTTGTCACACTGGCTACAGATGGATATTACACAGGAAAGGCTTATACGATAAATGGCGATGCAGTGTTCAATATGAACGGTGCCGGCATCAGTTCCGTGTATATTGTGCAGAACGGAGCTGTGCTCAGCAAGACACTGACGGCCAAGGTGACTGACTCCAAGGTAGACAATCTGTGCGGAGTTTCCCAGAGCGCAAAGGTTGATGGTGACGTGAGCCTTACATTTGACGGAATATCAGCCGTAAAGGATGGAAGCAGTGCCAGTGTATATGGTGCGTCAAGTGCGGCTATCCTTGGAAATCTGGACCTTAAGCTGAAAAGCCAGTCTGGATCAGAGATGTCTGTGTATGGCACCAATAATACAAATATAAAGGGAAATGTAAATGTCAGCGTTGATGGCTCAGGAGCAAAGTTCAACACCATATATGGAATGTATGGCGGTATGCTGGGCGGAAGGGCTGATATAGATATAAAGAACTGCGCTGCCGGTTACACAACATGTGGCATGAATTCGGTTTCGTTCAGTCAGACTCAGCCGGAGGAAGAAGGAACATATACGTATACTGTGAACATGGAGAATATCACTGGTGCCAGCGGCAGGGTATATGGAATTTCAAATTGTTCCGGTATCACTTCTGCCAGCGTTGTAATGAAGGCTGTGGCAACAACAGATACATTAAATGGCATGTATCTGAGCACAGGTGTAAAAGGTGATATAAAGGCAGAACTTTACAACTGTAATGCAGCCTATGTAAATGCTCTGGAGCTGTCAAATGTGACGGTAAATGGTTCTGTAGATGCCATAGTTTCGGGCTGCAGCATTACGAGATCTCTGAATGTAGAGCAGGGCGGAAGCATCAGTAAGGATCTTAACATAAGCGTCAGCAACGTTATCAGCAGTTCAGCACGGTTTGTATATGGCGGTAGCTGTCTGGGAAATATGACGGTCAATGTGGATGGCATGAATGATGAATCCATAGTAGACGAAAATGGTGATCCGCTTGTGAACTCGTATGAATACGCGGGCAGCGACATGTTTACCATGATGGGCAACTTTGCACTGGCAGGGGAACTCAAGGCGGATATAGCAAAGATACATTTTGCAAAATGTGGACTCGCCGGAGGTGATTACAGTTGCGGAAATATCGGAACAAAGGTTGACATAACGTTGTCAGACAGCAGTATAAATGGACTGGCGGGAAATAATATTTTCTATCTGTCAAATGAGAGCTATTCCGGTTCAACCGAGAATACAGTTCCTGTTGATATAAAGATCAACAACACAGATTTTACAAATGCAGACGGAATAAGCTTCCAGATGTATATAGGTAATAACAAGGATGCAAAAGTTACATTTGATGACAAGTGCAGTATGCCGGAGAAGTATTATATGGCTCCAAGCATGAATACCACCGGCTCATCTGTCATAACCTATGGACAGAATATATATTATGGCGGACAGAATCTTGTGATAGACAAGGATGTAACTGCTGACAATATTTACTTTGGTAACTTCACAGAGAACGGAAGCCAGGGCAATGCCGTGATCGTTATCAACAAGGGGGTAACGTTAACTGCAAAAGAGGGTATATATGCAGCAGGCGGTTCAAATATACTCCACAGTGGAATCCTCAAGGGAACATTTAAGGCGACTGATGGGTATCTGCCAAATATATTCTCAAAGGGGGGCGTAATAGAGGACTCGGCTGTAGGGAATGTTGCAAATGTAAATTATTCATTAGATGTTGTGTCCAACGAGAAGGCCGCAACGTACACCATGACAGGCAAGACGTCACAGTATATTGATCCTGATGGTACATATGTCAAGGGCGGCGCAGATGTCAAGATAACACCGACAGTGAACAAGGGATATATACTTGACAAGGTGACCTTCAGAGGTCAGAGCGACACAGCGGAAAATTCAGCGGTTGAAGCAAATGGCGTGTACACGTTCAGCATGCCGAACGAGCCTTGTACAGTGACGATCGCAACGACAGGAAAGCAGATCGTGGTATCCAAGACAACTGTTGATCCATCGGCACTGCTTGGAAAAGAATACACAGCAGCTTCACCTCTCTATGACATGGCAGATCTTGTCATATCAAACGACGCAAGAGAGGGCGAGGTCACATACGAGATAGACGAGACAAATGGCCTTCCTGAGGGACTCTCATTGATCGATGGCAAGGTTGTCGGAACGGCAAGCAAGCTTTATGAAGATGGAAAGAATGTCATAGTACATGTGACAGGAAGAAATGGTTCAAAGGCACAGCTCTCACTGAATGTGATCGTCTCAAATGAGGAGAAGAAGCAGGACAACCAGGATGGCCGAATCGTAGTTGACGAGGATGAGAAGACTATATGTCTCAACGGAACATCAGTGGTCATCCAGGCAAAGGACGACACAGAGACAGAGATATACGTGGACGACAATCAGGATGGACAGGCAGATGGCAAGACACCTCTGTACACCGGAGATCTGTCGGAGTACACGATAACAGGTGTCGAGGACAACGCCATAAGACGAAGCATCAGGATCACCATGACGGGGGGAAATGTAAAAGCAATATACGGTGCAAAGGATTCAGAGCTTTCATATGAAGGCGGCGATGCGGTGAGTATAAATATCCGTGGTGGTAAGGCAGCAACTATGTATGTTCTGTCGAATTCAACCGTGGATGGAACCATCGCATATGAGATCGCAGAGAACACTGTAGATAAGGGCGGATTTGCAGCGGATACAACATCAAAATATACCGGTGCATTCATGAGAAACAGCAAGGATATCGTAACTATCAGAGGAACCTATGTTGTGAATAAGAAACTCACGGCAACGGCTCTGATAATCTATGACAGTGCGGCAGTTGATGTAAATGCTCCGGTTGAGGTAACGGATTATGTGTCACTGAATGAGAGATCATCCGCAGTATTTAACGATACGCTGACCGCTGACCGGCTTGGTTATTCAAAGTATGCCAAGGCAGTTGTGAATGGAGATACGAAGCTTGCGGCTCTCAATATGACACAGTATGACACGACACTCACAATAGGCGAGGATGCGCTGTTTGATGTGGGCAAGGTCAACATGACATCAGGCTGGGCAAGAGTATATCAAAAGGGTACGCTCAAGTGTCCTTCAGACCAGTTCAGCAACACAGGTGTGTGGGTGGCAGCAGGAAAATTTGCAGATGATATAGATGCCAGCGGCTGGACAGGAGTGTATTACAGCTATGCAGGCGGCTCAACAAACATGGACAACACATCAGCAAAATTGGCTGCACAGTCATATGTAGTTGAATATGAGAATGTCAAATATGTTGCCTGCAAACAGGCGATCACAGTTAGCTATACCGATGTGCCGGGTTACACAGCCTATGTGTCGGCAAATGGCGGCGAGCCGGTACAGGGAAGCAACGGAAGTGCAAAGGTGACAGGCCCGGATTCATCTATGTCTATTGTAGTGGATTATGTGGCAGACCAGATAGACATCAGTAAGGAATACGCAGATCCGACTCTGGCGGCGGAGACCAAGTACACAGCGGCTTCACCAGCGTACGATCTCACGATCCTCAAGGTTACAGGAGATACCACAAAGGATTATGGAACTGACATGCAGTACAGACTGAAGAGCGGTTCGACACTTCCATCAGGACTTGTGCTTGAGTCGGGTAAGATAATAGGAACAGCCAAGAATGCAGGTGAAAGCACAGTAACATTTGTCATAACAGGACGAAATGGAACATCGGTTGATTTCCCAGTGGTATTCAAGGTACTGCCGGCAGGCACGGAGATACCTGATATCAACAAGCTTGGTGTATCTGTGAACACAGAGGATAAGTCCATTGATCTCGGTGGAAATTCGGCAGTGATAATAGTTGATCCATCGGACAGCAGCAAGAGCTCAGTATATCTGGATGCTGATCACAACGGAGTGGCAGACGACAACAGACCACTCAGAATAGACGGAGAGGTTACATATGATCTGTCAGGCTACAGCATATCAGGCTATACGGACACAGCAAATAAATACACTGGTGACATATCGGTGACACTCAGAAGCGGAAATGTCGGCAATATATGTGCTGCGGGTTCAACTGACAGCAAGGCAGACCGAGTGACGATAGATGGAAATGTAACCATGACGATCATGAGCGGTTATGTGTCAGGCACTGTAGCTGCGGCAGGAAACGCTGATGTCAAGACAGTGACCTTCACGGCAGAGGACGGAAGAGCAGGAAGCGTGGTATACGGTGCGTACAATACAAATGCGGAGAAGGTAGACTTCACATTTGCAAAGTCTGCACAGATGTACACACCGGAATCAACCAAGTCTGAGAATATGTATGTTACATCAGGTGGATCAGTATCAGGTGATGTGGATGTTAGAGTTGGTATAACTGATCATTACAATACATTTATATACGGTGCGGATTATATGAACAAGCGCTCATACTTCAATGGAGTGTCGGGAACAGTCGTATCCGGAAATGTGAACTGTGTGGTTGATGGAAGATGGTGCGCTGAGAAGTGCAACAACTTTGTCCAGCAGTCAAATGTGAAGGGAGATCTGTATGCCGAGATAAAGTCAGGAGAACTCAGAAAAAATGACGTCAACAATGAGCATAGCAAGGCATTGGTATTTAACTATGGTCACAGCATTGGAAATATATACGTCAAGGCAGGAACAGAGGGCGCTGTCACAGGTGACTTTGTACTTGCGGCAGGCGGTAAGGTTGGCAAGGTAGAGTATGTAGACGAGAATGCAAAGTCCACAGCTACTGTAAAGGGCACCGCTGACAATTACCAGGTTGAGAGTCTGGGTTCACTGTATATGTCTCTCGCCGGCAAATTAACTATAGGCGGAGACTACACACTTGACAGAGATGTGGAGGTAAAACAGCTTGAGATACTCAAGGATTCGAAGCTGACCATCGCCGAGGGCGCAGCTCTTACAAATACGTCGACAGCGACAGTCACCGGTGATGTTGAGAACCTTGGCACATGGAATGTGGACGGTGCTCTGACCATGACAGGATCACTGGTCAACAGAGGTGCATGGAATCTGAAAGGAAATGTTCAGGCTTCAGCAACAGTAGATAACTACGGGGATATCACAGCAGCAAATAGTGAGAGGATCACCTTGAATACAAATGCAAAGCTCATCAACAGAGCTGATGCACAGTTTACATTTGGCAACCTCACAAACAGTGCAATGATCGTAAACTATGGTAATATGAAGCAGCTTGCATATACGTCAAGTCTTGGAAGCGGAAGCATACTTACCACAGTAATCCCGGATATGGTGTACGCACTGAAAAATTACAGCGTCATTTTCTACAAGCTTGATGTGGATTATCCTGCATATTGCTTCAAGGATGGCGATGCAAAGATAGAGAAGAGTTCATCGGCAACAAGATGTCAGAAGAAGTCAGGTGTTGACGGTGACGATGCACTCTATATACAGGGTGGCAAGTCGTTCTACATCACAATAAACGGTGAGCCGATAGATGGAATGACGGTGGATTCAGTTGTATTTGGACCGGATGACACAGCCATGACTACAAGTAACAACCGTCTCTGGAGCGGCGTCATGACATATGAGCCGGCAACAGTTACGGTAAATATGGCAAAGCAGGAGGCCGTAAATATAACTCTTGCAAAGACAGAGGATACAGTTAAGGCGCAGGTTGGAAAGACTACCACAAAGGATGAGCCATTATATGATCTGACAGCCATAGAGATCCAGAATGATGAAGCGGTGGACAACGGATATGTGTCATACTCCCTTGCAAAGGGACAGACACTTCCGGCAGGACTTGTGATATACGATGGAAAGGTATATGGAACGCCGAAGACTGCAAGTGCTGAGGCACAGACGGTCAAGTTCACGGTGAGAGGACAGAATCAGACAGTGGCTGAGTTCACACTGATCATATCCAGCGTGGAGAAGGGAATACCTTCATTTACTGCCGGAAAGGCGGGCGACGCATATGCCGGCAAGACCCTTGCGGATGTGGAGCTTCCAACATCGACAGCAGGAAAGTACATGTGGGCAGATGGAACACAGCAGGTAGGCAAGGCCGGAACAAGCGAGACCTACGATGCATACTTTGTTCCAGACGACACAGCAAACTATGACTGGAGCAAGATCGATGCAGCAGAGGGAACATATGAGGAACTGGAAGACGGAAGTATGAGAATTGCAGTGAAGCTTTCAGTGTATGTGAGAAAGCAGGATCCTGTATTTACAGTTCCGGAGAATGTCACAGCTACATACGGAGACACTGTTGGCAAGATACTCCTGCCTGAGACAGCAGGTGGAATGTTCATCTGGGAGAATGCAGATGAATCTGTGGGAGAGGTTGGAACAAAGACTTTCCTTGCAACATTTGTACCTGAAGATGAGGATGTATACGAGAGAGCAGAGCATGTGGAGATAACTGTTCAGATTCTTCCTGCAAATGCAGTATTTACTCAGGCGATAGATTCACTGAGTGCTAAGGAGAATATGACTCTTGCAGACATAGAGCTTCCAGAGCGCGAGGATGGAGTATACACATGGTATACAGACAGAACGACAAAGGTTGAGGATGGCAATACATACAAGCTTTGCTTCAAGCCTGCAGACACAGTAAATTATGACTGGACATCAGTTACAGGATGGAACAGGGCTTACAATGGAGTTGTATTCAATGTAAAGATCACCATCGAGAAAGAGCCGGAGCAGCATGTACACGATTACGGCAATAAGTACAAGAGCGACAGCAGATCTCACTGGTATCAGTGCTCATGTGGAGAGAAGTCAGGCCTGACAAATCACACATGGGACAAGGGAGCGATAACGACCAAGCCTACAGACACAGCGGCAGGTAAGAAGACATTTACCTGTACCAAGTGTGGGTACAAGCGTTATGAGTCAGTAGCTGCCCTTGGAATAGACATAGGAAATTCCAAGAACAATGTGGTCGTAAGCGGTATAGAAAAGAATGGATATACATACACAGGATCACCTATCACTGTTAAATCGCTTGCGCTGAGGAGAGGCAAAACAACACTGAAGAATGGTGTGGATTACACCGTACAGTACAAGAACAACAAGAATATCGGTACAGCGACAGTAAAGATCACTGGTAAGGGTAATTACAGAGGCTCCGTCAGCAAGACATTTGCTATCAAGGCTGGCAAGGGCAAGATATATAAAGTTGCGCAGAAGGGCGTGCCTGGCTATCTGAAATATAAGGTGACAAATGCCGCTTCAAATGGCAAGGGAACAGTGACACTTGTTGGAAGTACAAGCAAGAAGAGCGACAAGAAGTTCAAGTCACTCACGGTTGCATCCAGTGTCAAGATCGGTGGAGTGAACTTCAATGTTACGGCTGTAGGAGCGAAAGCATTTACAGGACGCAAATATCTCACCACGGTTGTGATCGGAGGAAACGTTAAGACCATAGGCGGTGCAGCATTCAGCAAGTGTGGAAAGCTTGGAAAAGTTACCATAAAGTCTACAAGGATAACGACTATCGGTAAGAATGCTTTCCAGGGTGTCAAGAGCAATGTGAAGATATATCTTCCTAAGAAGAAATATGACGCATATGCAAAGAAGCTCAAGGCGAAGGGAATGAACACTCCTAAGAAAGCGGTATACAAAAAGTCAAAATAAATGAAATGCGTTGATGTGTTGGCGGGACAGTCACAGATGATGTGGCTGTCCTGTTTTTTATGTGAAGATCGTTCTGGTGTAAAACCATGAGTGTAGTGACAGGAAAGATATAATCTGCTATACTGAACATATGTTTGTGAATATATGGAGGACTGTATGGATAATTTTATAGATGAACTGAATGAACAGCAAAAGGAGGCAGTGACCACCACAGAAGGGTATGTGCGCATAATTGCGGGAGCGGGAACCGGCAAGACAAAGGCGCTCACATACAGGTATGCGTATCTGGTGGACGAGCTTGGAATATCCACATCGAATATACTGTGTGTCACATTTACAAATAAAGCGGCGAGGGAGATGAGCAAGCGTATCAGACAGATGATCGGGGACAGTGATACGGGATACATCTGCACATTTCACGGCTTCTGTGTGAAGCTTCTGAGGGAGGATATCCATGCCATCAATTATCCTCAGAACTTCGTGGTGATGGACAGCGAGGACACGGAGGAGATACTCAAAACTGTGTACGAGAATGCCCATATACAGTCGAGAACATATACATTTGACATGGCGAGGGATCACATATCGGCGATGAAGAACGAGATGCAGCACATTGCATATATGGCGGACATAAGCAATGACAGACTGTTGGCAGATTATGAGAACGCCTCAGACATACCAGAAAAAGTATTTCTGGGATACCTGTACGAACAGAAGAAGGTGTATGGACTTGACTATGATGATCTCATAACCATTGCGCTCCACATCCTCAGAACCGATGCGGAGAAATGCCGCAAATGGCAGGAACGCATGATGTATGTCATGGTGGACGAGTTTCAGGATGTCAGCGGCAACCAGTATGCGCTGGCGGAGATACTCAGCGGTTATCACAGGAATCTGTTCATCGTGGGTGATCCGGATCAGACCATATATACATGGCGCGGGGCAAGGATAGAGTACATATTGGAATTCGACAAGAACCATGAGAACACGCAGACCATATTCCTCGACACGAATTATCGTTCAACTCCTGACATACTGGCGGTGTCCAACTCTCTGATCGAGAAGAACAAGAACAGACTGCCCCACAGGCTTGTGGCTGTGAAGCCGTCAGAGGCGCGCCCTCTGTACGTACATTCCAGGACCACCGGGGATGAAGCCCAGTGGGTGACAAATGAGATAAAAAGACTGGTTGAGGCGGGCACAAAGTACAGTGACATAGCCGTTTTGTACAGATCACATTTCGTATCGAGAAGCATAGAGGAAGCATTTATCAAGACAAAAATTCCATATATCCTCTACAGCGGAACGGAGTTCTACAAACGCAAGGAGATAAAGGATGTGCTGGCATATCTCAGGATGGTGGCATACGCGGATGATCTGTCATTCCGCAGGGTGATAAATGAACCAAAGCGGAACTTTGGCAAAAAGAGAATGTCGATGCTGAAGTCGTACTGTGAGACTCACAGATGCTCACTGTACAGCGGTCTTCAGGATCTTCTGGAGGAGAAGACTGTTAAGTCGACAGGTGCTTCAGCCTTTGTCGGTATCATAGAAAATTTCAGGAAGACATACAAGGAGAAAAGTCTGTCTGATCTTGTGACGGAGCTCATGGCCGCCACGGGCTACGAGGCGATGCTCAGACAGGCGGGCGAACAGGAAAGGCTGGACAACCTGGCAGAGCTGAAGCAGTCGATAGACGAATATGAGAAGACCTCCGGTGAGGAGAATACGCTGGAGGAATATCTGCAGAGCATAGCTCTCTACACGAACAATGACAGGGAGAAGGATAAGGATTCTGTGACGATGATGACCATACACACCGCAAAGGGCCTGGAGTTCCCATATGTGTTCGTGTGCGGTGTAAATGAAGGCATATTCCCAAGCAAGCACGTGGACACTGAGGCGATGCTCGAGGAGGAGCGACGCATGGCATACGTGGCATGTACCAGAGCGGAGTGCGGTCTGTACATCAGCGATGCCGAGGGGCTGAACTACGATGATTCTTTCAGATACCCGTCCCGGTTCATCTTCAACATAGACCGGGAAGCAATCGACTACGTGAACGAGCTCCCGCAGCGCCTAGTGGACGACACGAAGAGCTACATAGCCGCAAATGAAAGCCGATATATGCCGCTGGACACCGAGCTAAAGCCCGGCGACCGGGTGAGACATAAGGTGTTCGGCGAGGGCACTATAACCGGTATCAGGGGAGATATAGGGTGCTATGTGGTTAAGTTTGATAGGGTGGAGACGGAGAGGAACTTGAAGATTGGGGTGGGGCTGGATAAAATAGGATAATGAAAAAGACAAGGGCAGATCACCAGAATGGTGGCTGTCCTTTTTGCTTTGCCTGGTGAGAAAAAAATAGTACAGCAAATGGAGTAGAATTGTATAAAAGGTTTTTTAGAAGGCGGTATGGTAAAAGGATGGTTAAGATTGTTAATTATGTGGAAACAATGGCATAAGTAGTCGGAAAAAAGAGGAAGAGCAGTTTTACATATAGAAAGATATATTGTAAAATATAAAAAGGTGTATGCAAAACGAAAGGACATAAAAACTATAACATTTGTAAAACTAAAATATAAACTGTAATAAAAGCTTGTATTTTATATAAATCATAAAGGAGGTAAAAATGTATTATTTGGTTCATACAGTGAGTGTGATAATTAGACAGTTTTTTGTATCAAACCCATTTGAAAATGCAGCCATAGAAGTACCATTTGGTCCAGTTTTTTTCAACATGATAATAGGGGCAGCGCTTGTGCTAATTACATATATGGTTGTAGGGATATTTTATAAAAGAAGAAGTTCACCAGCAGTAGGTAGTATGTTATTTCTCTTGTTTTATTTAGTACATAATGGGTTATTGGTATTGATGTCGAAAGCCGAATTTAATAAAATTCTAATTGGAATTATATTAGTGGCATATATGGCAGTTCTTACTATTTCAAAAAAGGTAGTAACGCGTATAACATGTGATATTTAATATAAAAAGATAAAACGCAGGAGAGATTAGATGATAGACACCAAAAAAGAACAGGAACGAGATGAACTTCATCGCGCCATCTGGGCGATAGCAGATGAATTACGTGGAGCTGTGGACGGATGGGATTTCAAGAATTATGTATTAGGAACGATGTTCTATAGATATATTTCTGAAAACCTTTGTAATTACATAAATGAGGGCGAGGCAAAGGCTGGTAATGCAGACTTTGATTTTGCTGTGATGCCTGATGAAGATGCAGAAGAGGCTAGAGAAGGTTTGGTAGAAGAAAAGGGATTCTTCATACTTCCAAGTGAGCTGTTCTGCAATGTCAGAGCAAGGGCAGCGGAAGACGAAAATCTGAATGAGACACTTGAAAACGTATTCAGGCATATAGAGGATTCAGCAAAGGGCAGTGAGGCAGAGAATGATTTTGCAGGACTCTTTGATGATTTCGATGTTAATAGTAATAAGCTTGGTTCTACTGTTGCCAAGAGAAATGAGAAACTTGTAAAGCTCCTCGATGGAGTGGGAGATATGAATCTTGGCGATGTGAAAGATCATTCTATAGATGCATTTGGCGATGCGTATGAGTATCTCATGACTATGTATGCGTCGAATGCAGGTAAATCTGGCGGTGAGTTCTTCACGCCTGCGGATGTGTCTGAACTTCTTACAAGGCTTGGAACAGTAGGCAAGACCGAAATAAATAAGGTATATGATCCTGCTTGCGGATCTGGTTCATTGCTGCTTAAGGCGGAAAAAGTTCTTGGCAGGGATGCAATCAGAAATGGATTCTACGGACAGGAAATAAATATAACTACATATAACCTGTGCCGTATAAATATGTTCCTTCATGATGTTGGATTTGATAAGTTTGATATAGCCTGCGAGGATACACTTACCAGTCCGCAACATTGGGATGATGAGCCATTTGAACTTATAGTGTCTAATCCACCGTATTCAATAAAATGGGCTGGAGACGAGAATCCACTTCTTATAAATGATCCAAGATTTTCTCCAGCGGGCGTATTGGCGCCTAAGAGCAAGGCAGATATGGCATTTATAATGCATAGTTTGGCATGGCTTGCGTCAAATGGAACTGCAGCGATAGTATGCTTTCCTGGCATTATGTATCGTGGCGGCGCAGAGCAGAAGATCAGAAAATATCTTGTAGATAATAACTATGTGGATTGCATCATACAGTTGCCAAGCAATCTGTTCTTTGGAACTTCAATAGCAACGTGCATTATGGTTATGAAGAAGAATAAGACAGACAATAAGACTTTGTTTATAGATGCAACCAAGGAGTGTGTCAAGGTTACAAACAACAATAAACTGACACCGGAGAATATAGATAAAATTGTAGAAACATTTACAAAACGTGAAGATATTCAGCATTTTGCACATCTGGCTACATATGAAGAGGTATCTACAAATGACTATAATTTGTCTGTGTCAACATATGTTGAGGCTGAGGATACGAGGGAGAAGATTGATATTGTAAAGCTCAATGCGGAGATTAAAGAGATCGTTGCTCGTGAACAGGTGCTTCGTGATGAAATTGATAAGATTATTGCAGAAATTGAGGAGGGCGTATGAGTAAGTTAGATGAATTAATTGCTGAGTTATGCCCTGATGGAGTGCCATATGTGAAACTTAATAAGATTTGTGCTATATATGATGGAACACATACAACGCCAAAGTATACTGAACATGGAGTAAAGTTTATTAGTGTGGAAAATATTAAGTCTCCATATGATACTAAGAAATATATATCTAAAGACGATTTTGAAAAATATAAAGTAAAGCCAAGAATAGGTGATGTATTAATGACTAGAATAGGTTCAATTGGAGTATGCACAGTCATTGATCGTGATGAACCGCTTGCTTATTATGTTTCGCTTGCATTGATTCGTCCTAGTATCGATTATATTGATAGTAAATTTTTAAAATATGCTTTGGAAAGTTTGCATGGCAGAAAAGAATTGCGAAAAAGAACTTTGATTAATGCTGTTCCAATAAAAATAAATAAAGATGATATTGGAAAAATTACTATTCCGTTGCCCCCAATGGAGGTACAACGTGAAATAGTCCGTATTTTGAACTCTTACACAATACTTACAGACGAATTAGTAGTTAAGCTTACAGCTGAGTTTATAGCCAGAAAAAAACAGTATGAATATTATCGAAATATCCTACTTACTAGAGACTCCAACATATCCATAAAAAAGATTGAACAATTATGTAAAGTATTCGCAGGGGGGGATGCACCTAAAGATGTAATGTCAAAGGAAAAGACAGACGAGTATACTATTCCAATTATTAGTAACGGAGTTGGGGAAAATGCATTATATGGTTATACAAACAAAGCTAAAATAAAAGAACCAGCAGTTACTGTTGCTGCAAGAGGTACTATTGGATATGCAGAATATAGAGATTATCCGTATTTTCCTATTATTCGTTTGTTGTCATTGATACCAAATGATAAGGATGAACTTGATACAAAATATTTATATTATTGCCTTCAGGGAAAACAATATAATGTACCCAAAACAGGAATTACACAGCTTACAGCTCCGATGGTAAAACAAGTAGAGATACCCGTTCCAGCATTGCCTATTCAGAAAAAAATTGTTGATGTATTAGATAATTTTGAAACGATTTGTTCTGATTTGAATATTGGATTGCCGGCTGAAATTGAGGCTCGGAAGAAGCAATATGAATATTATAGAGATGTACTGTTGACATTTGTAGAGACCGGAAAGACAATCCTAACAGACAGACAGACAGACAGACAGACAGACAGACAGACAGACAGACAGACAGACAGACAGACAGACAGACAGAGCATAATTAAGCTTTTACAGTATGTATTTGGTTATGTCCAGGTGGAATTAGGCACTATTGGAAAGGTTTCAATGTGTAAGCGAATTTTGAAGGCGGAAACCAGTCCTAGTGGTGAGGTTCCATTTTATAAAATAGGTACATTTGGGAAAAAAGCTGATTCGTTTATATCCAGAAGTAAATATGAAGAGTATAGAAGACTATATTCTTATCCAAAGAAAGGGGACATATTAATATCTGCATCAGGGACAATTGGAAGAACTATTGTATATGATGGAGAAGATGCTTATTATCAAGATTCTAATATAGTTTGGATTGACAATGACGAGAGTATAGTTTTAAACAAGTACCTACTGTATTGTTATCAATTACAGCCTTGGACTGTTTCAACAGGAGGAACAATAGCTAGATTGTACAATGATAATATTAGTAAGGCGAAAATATGTGTACCTTCTATAGAAGAGCAAAAGAGGATTATAGAAATACTTGATAAGTTTGAAAACATTTGTAATGACTTGCAGTCAGGAATCCCAGCAGAAATAGAGAAACGTCAGAAACAATATGAATATTACAGAGACAAGCTTTTATCATTTAAGGAGTTGTGATATATGCCCAATGGTTCTAATAGGACAAGGAAGCAGCATTATGTTCCACAGGTGTATTTGAGAGGCTTTGCACCACAATACTTAAACAAATGTAGTGAAAATAGTAAAAGCTCAAAAATTAAATATTGTGTGTTTTATTATGACTTACAAGAAAGAACACAAAGCAATATAGCGGTACCAATATATTCGGTTTGTTTTGAAAGGAACTTGTATGAGGTTATGGGTAAGAGTGGCGAAATAGTCTATGATAATCGGTTGGAGAATCGTTTTAGTAGATTAGAAAGAAGGTATGCAGAACTTAGGACAAATATTGAAAAGAAAGCATTTGTCAAAGATAACTACAAAATTAAGAGTTTTCTAACATATGACGAGAAGCTACATTTAATGGGATATATGACAATACAACTACTCAGAACTCCGACTATTTTGAATTTGGCATTAAAAGTGGCTAAAGAGGTATGGAAGAATGATAAAAGTGAGGAGCAGTTAAAGAATATTGTTCGCATTCAGTGTTTATCCTTTATAGATACTTATTGTAGGAATGATGAGAAGTATGTAGATAACAATAAAAAATTTGTTGGAATAAGCGATAACCAATTTGAAATACTTGGTTCAATTATTAGACCTATGGTTGGCATGTCATTTATGATAGGTGTTGATAATAAGTCAAGATTGATAACATCAGATAATCCAGTATACATAAGGAATTCAAATAAAGAATGTCTGATGAAAGGCGAGGTTGTTCAAAACGATGAGATCATATTTCCAATTACAGCCAGCTTATGTTTGATTATGTTTGGTGGAGAAAATAAGGACAAGTATCCGAAGAATTGTTTATTTGAGATAACAGACGAATGGAGAAAACATATATTTACGGCAATGTGTTGTACTACAGATAAAAAGATATTTTCAAATCACAAGTTTGATAAAGATGAACTAAAAATCATAGATGAAGTACTTAAAGATGAGGCAAAGGGGGATACGGAGTGTCATATTTTAACATAGTAGCGGAGACATCGGAGAATACAGTTGTTACAGAATATGAACCGGTAAAAAGACGTTCTGATAGTTATCAGAGCGAGGCAGAGTTGGAGCAGGAGTTTATAAGGATGCTCTGCGAGCAGGGGTATGAATATCTGCCATTACATACCGAGCGGGATATGATAAGTAATCTTCGTGAGAGGCTGCAGGAACTCAACAATTATGAGTTCACAGATAAAGAGTGGACATATTTCTTCAATAATGATATTACAAATCCAAACTTTAGTTTGCAGGATAAGACACGTAATATTCAGGAGGATTACAGAAAGGTTCTTAAGCGGGATGACGGCTCAACCAAGAATATTTCGCTTATAGACAAGACCAATATCCACAATAATAGGTTACAGGTTATAAATCAGTATGTGATGGGGCTTCAGGATGGGGCAAAACATGATAACAGATATGATGTGACAGTTCTTGTCAATGGACTGCCACTTGTTCATGTTGAGCTTAAACGAAGGGGCGTTCAGATAAGAGAGGCATTCAATCAGATCAATCGATATAAGAGAGATTCTTTCTGGGCAGGCAGTGGGCTTTTTGAGTATGTCCAGATCTTTGTAATTTCAAACGGAACAAATACCAAATATTATTCGAATAGCACGCGAGATAATGCTATAAGGGATGCTAAAGCTGGCAATACGAAACGTGGAAAAACAAGTAATAGCTTTGAATTTACCTGCTTTTGGGCAGATGCAAATAACAAAGTGATCCCGGATCTGGTTGATTTTACAAAGACTTTCTTTGCAAAGCATACGTTGCTTAACATACTCACAAAGTATTGCATATTCACATCTGAAAATATACTCATGGTAATGCGTCCGTATCAGATAACGGCGACAGAGAGAATATTGAACCGAATAGAGATAGCCAATAATTATAAAAAGTATGGAAGTGTAGCTGGCGGAGGATATATTTGGCATACCACGGGATCGGGAAAAACACTTACATCCTTTAAGACTGCAAGATTGGCGTCACAGCTTTCGTATATAGATAAGGTTTTATTTGTCGTTGACCGTAAGGATCTGGATTACCAGACTATGAAGGAGTACGACAGATTCGAGAAGGGAGCTGCAAATAGTAACAGTTCTACACGTATCCTGAAAAGACAGCTTGAGGATAATAATGCGCACATAATAATCACGACTATTCAGAAACTGGCGACATTTATCAAGAAAAATCCCGGACATGAAGTTTATGAGAAGCATGTGGTTATCATATTTGATGAATGTCATAGAAGCCAGTTCGGCGATATGCATACAGCAATAGTTAAAAATTTCAGAAAATATCATCTATTTGGATTTACAGGTACGCCGATATTTTCTGTTAATTCAGGAAAAGCAAAGAATCCAGAGTTTTTTACAACTGCTCAGACATTTGGAGATCAGTTGCATGCCTACACTATAGTTGATGCTATCAATGACAATAATGTGTTGCCGTTCAGAGTTGATTATATAAAGACAATGGATGTGGATGAAGAAATCACAGATGAGATGGTATGGGATATCAACCGTGAAAAAGCCATGATGGCGCCGAAGAGAATAGAGTTGGTGACGAAGTATATATTAGATCATTTTGATCAGAAGACCTATAGGGGAGATAAGACATACATATACAATACTCTGACGAATATACAGGAGGTTGCGTCTGCTGAGCGAGGCGCAGTTGAAGAAATAAAAAGGTCACAGAGACTTAGTGGATTTAATTCCATATTTGCAGTAGCCTCTGTTCCCATGGCAAAACTGTATTATCAGGAGTTCAAACGCCAGATGGAACTTGATCCGACAAAGCATTTGCGTATTGCTACAATCTTCAGCTACGCGGCAAATGAAGAGGAAGTGGATGGCCTGCTTGACGAGGAGAATCCAGAGGATACTACGGCACTTGATCAGACCGCAAGGGACTTCTTGGATGGGGCAATAGATGACTATAATAAGATGTTCCATACAAATTATTCAACCGACGGTGATAGATTCCAGAATTATTATAAGGATGTATCGCTTAGAATGAAGAATAAGGAGATAGATTTGTTGATTGTTGTAAATATGTTCCTGACGGGATTTGACGCAACAACACTGAATACCTTATGGGTTGATAAAAATCTGAAGATGCATGGTTTGATCCAGGCATTCAGCAGAACAAATCGTATATTAAATTCTATAAAGACATTTGGAAATATCGTTTGCTTTAGAAATCTTCAGAAGAGAGTGGACAGCGCAATATCACTGTTTGGTGATAAAAATGCAGGTGGGATAGTTCTTCTCCAGAGTTTCAAAGATTATTATTACGGCTATGAGTCGGTTGATGGCGAGCATATGCCAGGATATGTAGATATGGTAGAGGAGCTTAAGGAGAAATTCCCACTTATGGATCCACAAATAATAGGTGAGCAGAATCAGAAAGCCTTTATTGCGTTATTTGGTGCATTCCTGAGAATGAGAAATCTTCTGTTGTCATTTGATGAATACAAAGGAAATGAACTTATTTCTGAACGTGATTTGCAGGATTATCTTGGACGTTATCAGGATTTGCGCGATGAATGGAGACGCAAGAGAGAGAATAATGAAAGTACAGATATAACGGACGACATTGTATTTGAGGTTGAGCTTATAAAGCAAATAGAAATCAACATAGATTATATACTCATGCTTGTCAAAAAATATCATGATACACATTGTGAGGATAAGGAAGTCCTCATAACTATTAAGCGAGCAGTAGAGGCGAGTCCAGAACTCCGCAGCAAGAAAGCATTGATAGAAAGTTTCATTGCAGGAATCAATGATGTAGAGGATGTAATGGCTGAATGGCGGGAGTTTGTTGTAGAGCAGCGTGAAAATGATCTTGCTCAGCTCATATCCGAGGAGCGCTTGAATCCAGAGAACACGAGACGTTATATAGAAAATGCATTCCGCGATGGAGAAATCAGAACAGCCGGAACTGACATAGACAAGCTTATGCCACCAGTTTCAAGATTTGGTGGAAGTGGACGTGACAAGAAGAAACAGGCGGTCATAGAAAAATTGAAACAGTTCTTTGAGAAGTATTATGGTGTCGGTGGAGCTATGAGTATAGGTGGTACGCAGAAGGTTGTGTATGGTGAGAGACGCGGCGAGATTGGTATGGTTGCGGAGGAGAAAAACAATAAATACGATGTGAGTAAATGATATGTTTTATTTATATGAGGAGATGGGATTTAATGGATATAAACTATGAGAATGACCTAACTAAAGATACTATAAGTAAATTGGTAGATATTGTTTCAAATTATGATGTTTATGATTTTATTTCTAGAGTAGCAGGGTTGAATTTAATACCAGAAAATCAGAATAAATCAGTTTTGCTAGATGCATTACAGCAATATATTATTGAACGTGAAAAGATAATATATACATCAACTGCTAAAATGAGTTCAGGTAAATTTAGAAATATAATAAATGAATTAAACGATACATTTTTGAGTGCTAGTATTGATCCTTGTGAGAACACGTTTATACAAAATATAATGTTTGGAGGAAATAACTACAGAGTGTTCAATGGAATTGATAATACACCTGCTTATAATTTACAAGTTTTGATTAGAATATTATTTCAATATAAAAATGATTATCCGAATGAATTCTTGATAAAAAGTTACATGTTATTATCGTTTGTTTTGGGGATATCAGAAGAAATAGCAAATAAACTGTTTATTAGTCTTGCAGATATTAAATATGATGAGGGGAAGCGCATTATTTTGCCAGCATCAGATATAGTATCAGATTATGCAGAACTTATAAAATTGCCGGTAGACAAAGTGATTAATTTTATTGATGGAATTTTTGATATTTCTGAAATTGTTATAGAATTTGGTGGGCACGATATAGGGGATTTGGATAATAGAGAATTTTATACAAAGCCGTTTTTGCTTGATGAACGGAGTGGGCAACTGATTATTCTTAATGTTTCATTGTTACCGATGTTTTCATTTTATAAAATTGTAGAATGGTCTGTAGCATTTGGAATAAAAGAAAAAATGTTGAAAAGATACAATGAATATATATGGTTAGAGACTGAGGAAACACTAAAATCTCTTGGACATAGAAAAGTAGATGAAAAAGAGTTAGGTATAAACTGTGTAATTAATGATTATTATAAAGAGATGATTACTACAGTGTATACAATATATGAATTATCTGTTGCTGAGAGGGGATTTTACTCGGAAATAGAATGTTATCCGGAAAGAGAAGATAGATATATTGAGAAATATAATGAGCTAAATAAAACGTCAGTAGCACTAAAGTTTCTTGCGGAATATATTACAGCATGTCCCCCGAAAGGAAATAAGCACTTAGGGGTTGGACAATATGAAGAGTTGCTTGCTATTTGTTCCATGATAATAGAATGGGCATACAAAGGGGATTTATTTACTTACAAAATATTTAATACACCAATTGAATTTTTAAAGTCACGAAGAATAGGATTAAAAAAGGATGAGTTTATAGAGATGTATACATATGGAGATATTTATAGGCGTCGACAGTTGAAATTTAATTCTTCAGGCTTATTGAGACATAATTATAAATTGGAATTAAAAGATTATTATGCTAATTTAGAAAGCGCATTTATGTGCGAGTTTGGGTATAAATATTCTGAGTTTGTTCAAGTTGTTACAGCAATGATTGAGTTTAACAACAATGATGTAATTTGCATTGATGAAACAAAACTAAAACATGAACTAATGCTTAAAGACAAAGACTTAAGCTGTGTTTTGATAGGTAAGGTGTTAGAGGATATTACATATAGTTCACGCGATAATTATTTAAAATTACCATCAAAATACAAGCCATGGGAAACGTATCCTTGGAGATTTAATAGAAGATATTCTTTTAATAGAAGACCTGTAATGAAAAAAGATAATATGTTGATATGGGGAAATAGGCAACTTTATCTTATGATGGAATATGTGAGTAATTTGATTATTACGGGCAAGTTTAAGGCGGAAAGTGATGAGTTAAGGGCTTTAATAGGTAAGATAAGTTATGATAGAGGAGAAGCATTTAATAAAATGATTTTCAATATTATTAACGATTTTAATGAGTTTGAATTATATGCCAATATTAAAAAGATTAATGGAAAGAAAATATCGCAACCTAATGGAAATGATTTAGGAGACATAGATATTTTGATTATTGATGATAAAAAACATACGATAATTGCTGCTGAAGTAAAAGATTTTCATTTCTCTAGGAATCCATATGAAATACAACAAGAATATATGAAAATGTTTGTGGATAATGAAAATAAATTGTGTTTTGCTACAAAACATCGGCGTAGAGTTGAGTGGATAGAAAATCATTTATCGGATATTAAGGCGGTATATAAATTAGATGATAGAGAGTGGAAAGTTAAAGGTATATTTATTGTGAGTGAGCCTCTTATTAGTAGTTATATTTATAAGCAAACGATAAAGTGTATTTCTAGAGCAGAATTAACTGCTGATGCAATTAGGGAGTTGTAGGTAAAATGGGATTATTAGAAATACTAAAAGGCGAGCAGCCAGGCATAATAACCTCACTCCTACATTACAGAAATGTAGGGCAGTACGGTGAGTATTTAACAGAATATGCACTTACACATGACAACATAGCTGGTGATCTTGTTGTCCTCAAGAATGTTTATGTTCCGACAGGCAGCAAGACTACGGAAATAGATATGTTGATGATACATGAGAAGGGCATATTTGTAATCGAGAGTAAGAATTACAGCGGGTGGATATTTGGCGATTGCAATCAGTTGAACTGGACACAGAGCTTTCCGAATGGGGAGAAACATAAGTTTTATAATCCAATAAAGCAGAACAGGACACATATAAAGGCGTTGGCAGAATATCTGGGAAAGCCAGTGTCAGAATTTATGTCGTACATAGTATTTTCTGAGAGGTGTACATTGAAGAAAGTACCGCCAGATACATCGGATGTTATAATAGTGCGTAGACCACATATGCTTAATAGATTACGATCTCAGCTTAACGGTATGTCAGTTAAGTATACTCATGATGAGATAGTGGCGATGAAAGACAAGCTGACAAATCTGACCAATAAGAGCACCGCTGAAAAGAAACAGCATATTGAAAATATCAAGACAAAGTGTCCGTTCTGTGGCAGTGATCTTGTGAAACGAAATGGTAAATATGGTGCGTTCTGGGGATGTAGCGCATATCCGAAGTGCAAATTCACAAGACCAATAGATAAATAACACCGAGAATGTGGCACCGGAAATGATCAATTCAGCTAATCACGTGGACCTTTCGCGATAGAAACTTTAAGTATGTAAGGAAAGTCAGCCTATATGGAACACATACATATTGTAAAAACAGGAGTAACGAAGTTAGATGTTGATTGCGTGGTCAATGCTACAAATGAAGGGTTATGGGCAGGTGGCACTAAGAGCAGTTGCTGATTCTCTTGATTTCTTAGTGGATATGGAGGTTTACTTTGCTGTATTAGATGATTCAATGCTTGCGGTGGGACAGGAAATATATCACCTTATGTTTGATAATACAGATGACTTACTATTGGCATCAACAGATGAGAAAATGCTGTGGAAGTTTATAGAAATGTTGTGTAAATACGAAAAATCGAGTGGAATACACCACCATCAGAAGGTGGAGTATTTTTTGTGATGGAAATATTGCAGTGGAGGTCGAAAATGGGAATCTGTTGAAAATGTTACTGCGCTTGGATGATCTGTTAAAAAAACAGGAGGTGCAACATGAGTAAATGTTGTTGATTTTTTTGGGGGTGCTGGAATGGGTGGTCAAAAATTTACATATAGTGCAAAGTATTGATTGACATATATGTAATTATGAAAGTAGAATGTATTGTGAGTTTTGGTACGATACACGAATGGTAAAACTCATTATAATTTCTACTTTTGTAGATAGTATAAATGTAAAAAGATGACGCGATATATCGCGTTTTTCTTTTATTTGAAAAAATAAAAAATTACATTTATACTTAAATTGACATTATACACAAGCTGTGTTACGATATAAACATCAAAAAAATAAAATTAAGAGAAAGCGAGGTAGAAACGATGAATAACAATACAAATAATTCGCTAGCACCATTCATTGGAGGCAACTCAGTGAGTAAAACTTTACGAAATGAACTTAGAGTGGGAAGTGAGTACACCAGGAAACATATAATAGAGTATGGAATCATCGCAGAAGATGCGGTTAAGGCCGAAAACCAGTATACCGTAAAGGAAATGATGGATGATTTTTACCGTGACTTCATTGACAGAAAGCTAGATGCTTTACAGGGGATAAATTGGGAGCAGCTGTTCGATATAATGAAGAAGGTAAAGCTGGATAAGAATGATAAAACTTCCAAGGAATTGGATAAAATACAGGAGTCTATCCGTAAAGAAATAGGGAAGATCTTCTCTTCGGATCCTATATACAAGGATATGCTAAAAGCAGATATGATAAGTAAGATCTTGCCAGAGTATATCGTTGATAAATATGACGATGCAGCTTCCAGAATAGAGGCTGTAAAAGTATTTTATGGATTTGCGGGTTATTTTATTGATTTCTGGGCCAGCAGAAAAAATATCTTTAGCGATACGAATATTGCGTCAGCAATTCCGTATAGAATCGTCAACGAGAATGCACGAATTCATATGGAGAATATTACTGCTTTTAATCGAATCGCAGAGATTGCTGGTGATGAGGTAGCGGAAATTGCGGAAGATGCTAGTGCTTACTTGCAGAATATGTCACTGGAGGATGTATTCACAGGAGCTTGTTACGGTGAGTTTATATGTCAGAAGGATATTGATCGGTATAACAATATATGTGGCGTCATCAATCAACATATGAATCAATTCTGCCAGAACAAAAAGATATCCAGATCAAAGTTCAAAATGGAGAGATTACACAAACAGATTTTATGCCGGTCGGAATCGGGGTTCGAGATTCCCGTTGGGTTTCAGACTGATGGGGAGGTTATAGATGCGATCAATTCTTTTAGTACTATTCTCGAAGAAAAAGATATTTTTAATCGACTTAGAACTTTAAGTCAGGAGGTTACGGGATATGATATGGAAAGAATATATGTATCCTCTAAAGCTTTTGAAAGCGTATCTAAATACATAGATCATAAGTGGGATGTGATTGCTTCAAGCATGTATAATTATTTTTCTGGCGCTGTTCGCGGTAAAGATGACAAAAAAGATGCAAAGATACAAACAGAAATTAAAAAAATAAAGAGTTGTAGTCTGCTTGATTTGAAGAAACTTGTGGATATGTATTATAAAATGGATGGAATGTGTCTGGAACATGAGGCAACAGAGTATGTTGCAGGAATAACAGAGATATTAGTTGATTTTAATTATAAAACCTTTGACATGGATGATTCAGTCAAGATGATTCAGAATGAGCAGATGATAAATGAGATTAAGGAGTATCTTGATACTTACATGAGTATCTATCATTGGGCCAAGGATTTTATGATTGACGAGTTTGTTGATAGAGATATGGAGTTCTATTCGGAGCTTGATGAGATATATTACGATTTGTCTGATATAGTACCTCTTTATAATAAAGTGAGGAATTACGTTACGCAGAAACCATATAGTCAGGATAAGATAAAGCTAAATTTCGGCTCCCCAACTCTTGCAAATGGATGGTCAAAGTCGAAGGAGTTTGACAACAATGTCGTTGTTCTCTTGCGTGATGAAAAGATCTACCTGGCAATTTTAAATGTTGGCAATAAACCTTCAAAAGATATTATGGCAGGAGAGGACAGGCGTAGAAGTGATACAGACTATAAGAAGATGAATTATTATCTGCTCCCAGGAGCAAGTAAGACATTGCCACATGTATTTATTAGCTCAAACGCTTGGAAAAAATCGCATGGAATACCAGATGAAATAATGTATGGATATAACCAGAATAAACATCTAAAATCATCGCCGAATTTTGATTTGGAGTTTTGTCATAAGTTGATAGACTACTATAAAGAATGCATTGATTCCTATCCAAACTACCAGATCTTTAATTTTAAATTTGCCGCTACAGAAACATACAATGATATATCAGCGTTTTACAAGGATGTAGAGAGACAGGGATATAAGATAGAATGGTCCTATATTAGCGAAGATGATATTAACCAGATGGACCGAGATGGTCAGATATATTTATTTCAGATTTATAATAAAGACTTTGCTCCGAATAGTAAGGGAATGCAGAATCTTCATACAATGTTTCTGAAGAATATATTCAGTGAGGAGAATCTTAGTGACGTTGTCATAAAGCTCAATGGTGAGGCCGAATTGTTCTTCCGAAAGTCAAGTATTCAGCATAAAAGAGGTCATAAGAAGGGCTCGGTACTAGTCAATAAAACATACAAAACAACAGAAAAAACTGAGAATGGTCAAGGTGAAATAGAGGTCATTGAGTCGGTGCCTGATCAATGTTACATGGAACTGGTAAAGTATTGGTTAGAGGGTGGAGTAGGACAGCTCTCGGAGGAAGCCTCCAAGTATAAGGATAAAGTATCACACTACGCAGCCACCATGGATATAGTTAAGAATCGTAGATATACAGAAGATAAGTTCTTTATTCACTTGCCTATTACTATCAATTTCAAGGCTGATAACAGGAATAACGTGAATGAAAAAGTCTTAAAATTCATAGCAGAAAATGATGATCTCCATGTGATCGGAATAGATAGGGGAGAGAGAAATCTTCTATATGTATCGGTGATTGATAGTAGGGGCAGAGTTGTTGAGCAGAAATCATTTAATATAGTTGAAAATTACGAATCATCTAAAAATGTAATTAGACGACATGATTACAAGGGTAAACTTGTGAATAAGGAAAAGTACAGAAATGAAGCTAGAAAGAGTTGGAAGGAAATAGGAAAGATAAAGGAGATAAAAGAGGGTTATCTGTCACAGGTTATCCATGAGATATCGAAGCTCGTATTGAAGTATAATGCGATCATAGTCATGGAGGATCTGAATTACGGATTTAAGAGAGGCCGTTTCAAAGTTGAACGTCAGGTTTACCAGAAGTTTGAGACCATGTTGATAAATAAGCTGGCATATTTGGTAGATAAGAGTCGTGCAGTAGATGAACCTGGAGGATTGCTCAAGGGTTATCAGCTCACATATGTACCTGATAATTTGAGCGAGCTGGGCAGCCAGTGTGGCATTATCTTCTATGTTCCGGCAGCGTATACGTCAAAGATAGACCCTGTGACGGGATTTGTGGATGTGTTTGACTTCAAGGCCTATTCCAATGCTGAAGCCAGACTTGACTTTATCAATAAGCTTGATTGTATAAGGTATGATGCATCAAGGAATAAGTTTGAGATTGTATTTGATTATGGCAATTTTAGGACTCACCATACAACTCTTGCAAAAACTAGCTGGACTATATTTATTCAGGGTGATCGTATTAAAAAGGAACGTGGATCTTATGGCTGGAAAGATGAGATTATAGATATCGAAGCAAGAATAAGGAAATTGTTTGAAGATACGAATATAGAATATGCAGATGGTCATAACTTGATTGGGGATATCAATGAGTTGGAATCTCCTATACAGAAAAAGTTTGTAGGTGAATTGTTTGATATTATTAGATTTACAGTTCAGCTTCGTAATAGTAAGTCTGAAAAGTATGATGGGACAGAAAAAGAGTATGATAAAATCATATCTCCGGTTATGGACGAAGAAGGAGTATTCTTCACTACTGATAGTTATATTCGTGCAGATGGAACAGAGCTTCCTAAGGATGCTGATGCAAATGGAGCGTATTGCATTGCTCTAAAGGGCTTATATGATGTGTTGACAGTAAAGAAATACTGGAAGGAAGGCGAGAAGTTCGATAGGAAACTGTTGGCAATCACTAATTACAATTGGTTTGATTTTATACAGAACAGAAGGTTCTAGTGAATGGATGATATAATATTGATATCGAATCTTAATGATTTTATATTTTGTCCTGTGTCAATATATTTTCATGGACTTTATGGAGGAGCTGATGTACTTACGTTTCAAACAAAGTCACAGCTAAATGGAACTAAAGCTCATGAATCTGTTGATACGGGGAAATACTCAACACGAAAAGATATTGTCACAGGTTTGGATGTGTACTCGGATAAATATCGTTTGGTTGGAAAAATAGATATGTATGATTCGAGAAAAAAGATGCTCGTGGAGAGAAAGAAGCATGTTAGCAGAATCTATGATGGATATGTATTTCAGTTGTACGGACAGTATTATTCAATGATAGATATGGGATATGCTGTGGATTCATTACGAATCCACAGCATAGATGATAACAAAAATTATAATATTGATTTACCTGAAAATGATAAAGATATGAAGAATAGGTTTGAACAGTTGATTTCGGATATGAGAGCTTTTGATATGGATAAGTTTGTCCAAGAAAATTCTCAGAAATGTGCAAATTGTATATATGAAGATGCATGCGATAGGTCGGCGAGTAGAGGTGACTGAAAGTGCTGAATGCAAATGACTTTAGTAAGAAACAAATTATTTTTTTGATTCCCAAGGATGGGGATAAACTTACATTTTCCAATGATAACATTGTAGTAAAAGATAAAAATGGCAAGATAAAATATCAGTCCACTTGTTACAGACTATTCATGCTTTGCATAGTTGGAAATGTATCTATAACTAGTGGGCTTATACAGCGAAGTAAGAAATTCGGGTTTTCAATATGCCTAATGACTACAAGCTTTAAGGTTTATGAAGTTATGGGAGCCAGAATGGAGGGTAATACGCTGTTAAGAACAAATCAATATAAGTATAACGGCAAGAAAATAGGTACGATGATTGAAAAGAACAAGATAGCAAATCAATCTGTGGCCTTAAAGAAGATAAGAAATAGGAATGATTATCTAAATGAAGGAATATCAATATTGGATAATCTTGCCAATTCCTTGGATAGTGATATGGATTATTTGTGTGTTATGGGAATAGAGGGAAATGCTGCAAAAGTATATTTCCCAAGAATGTTTGATAATGTATCCTGGAATGGCAGAAAACCTCGTATAAAGAGTGATTACTTAAATGTTACACTAGATATTGGATATACTATGCTTTTTAATGTCGTAGATGCGATGCTTCAGGTATATGGATTTGACACATATTATGGAGTTTTTCACAGGTGTTTTTATATGAGAAAATCACTGGTATGTGATTTAATGGAACCAATGAGACCAATCGTGGATTATGCAATAAGAAAGGCGATAAATCTAGGTCAATGTAAAATGGATGATTTTGAATTGTATGGTACCAGATGGTGTTTGAAAATGAAAAACAATGCGTCGTATATACAGTTTATCATGGCGGCAATACTTGATTATAAGGATGATATCTTCTTATATATACAAAGGTACTATAGATTTTTTATGAAAAGGAAAAGTGTGGAACAATTACCGACTTTTGAATTACATTAGAAGTGATAATGTTCAACAGGGGAGACGTATATATGATCGTTGTGAGTTATGATATATCAGATGATAAATTGAGAACAAAATTTTCCAAATATTTATCTAGGTTTGGACATAGATTACAATATTCAGTATTTGAAATTGATAACAGTCAGCGTATAATAGATAACATAGTTACTGATATAACTAATAGATTTGAAAAAAACTTCACACAAGAGGACAGTGTCATTATATTTAAGATGTCATCGAGTTGTGAGGTGTTAAGATTTGGTTATGCCAAGAATGACGAGAAGAATTTTATAGTTATTCAGTAATGCAAACCTCAGTCTTTCTGAGAAAAAATTAAGGGGTTACTCAACAGATATGAACATAACAAACAAAGACTGTATATAGTGGTTATAAAACAAAAAAATTGTGCACAAACACCAATTTGGAGTTGAGTAACCTTAAATAATTTCTACTGTTGTAGATCAGGTTTCCATCACTATGTAACGAAAGTTGAGTAACCTTAAATAATTTCTACTGTTGTAGATAGCATCATTGAAAAGCCTCATAAAAACAGATATAATGATTAACAACGGCCCATCACATCAAACAAAGAGTTGTGACGGGCTTTATCTTTAAATGATAAAGGAGATACATAGAAAATGGCAGATTTTAAATACGAAATAGTGGAGCACATAGGAGTAATCTCGGAAAGTGCAAAGGGATGGACTAAGGAACTTAATAAGATATCGTGGAACGGTGGCACACCAAAGTATGATATCAGAGAGTGGGCACCGGAGCATGAGAAGATGGGTAAGGGTGTGACACTTACAGAAGAGGAGGCGTCTAAATTAAAGTCGTTGCTGTAGAGACAGCACGAGAAAGGACTAGGTCAATGAAGATATTTGTTGATGCTGACGCGTGTCCGGTGGTTGATATAGTTGAAGACATAGCAACAAAATACAACATCCCGGTAACGCTTTTATGCGATACGAACCATGTCCTCACATCTGATTACAGCGAGGTTATCGTGGTCGGTGCCGGAGCGGATGCTGTGGATTACAAGCTGATAAGCATTTGTCATAGAGGTGATATAGTTGTTACTCAGGATTATGGCGTGGCTGCGATGGCACTGGGAAAAGGTTCATTTGCGATACACCAATCGGGAAAGTGGTATACAAATGAGAATATCGATCAGATGCTTATGGAGAGACATTTGAATAAAAAGGCGAGAAGGGCATCGAGCAGGAATCATATCAAAGGGCCGAGGAAGAGGACAGAAGAGGATGACCAGAGATTTGCGGAGTCATTTGAGAAGCTGCTGCGAAAGGCAAATAATCTGTAGATACATATGAAGGTGGAGGGGGATTCGAAACCTCACCACCAACGAACCGGAAGAGGTCAGATTTTAATGGATGATAAAAACACAAATAGAACAATAGAATACTACAACACACATGCTGACAGATATTCAGAGGTAACCAGAAATGCAGACATGTCGGACATTTACAAGCGCTTTGAGGAACATCTCAAGCCGGGCAGCAGGATTCTTGATCTTGGCTGCGGCAGTGGCCGTGACAGCAAATATTTTCTGGACAAGGGATATGATGTCGTATCTCTGGATGCGTCTGAGGCTATGTGCAGGAAAACTCAGGAGCTGACGGGAAAAGAGGCTGTACATAAGCGCATTGAGGACATGAATTACGAAAATGAATTTGATGCTGTGTGGGCATGTGCTTCGCTGCTCCATGTTGCCAAGAGCGATATGCACAAGATCCTTGAGAAGGCTATGAAGGCGCTCAGGGTCGGCGGGGTATTGTATGCTTCGTGGAAGTACGGCAAGAGTGAACGGACGCGGGATGATGGAAGGACATTTGCCAATTATACTGAGGCCCGGGTTTGCGATATGGTGGCGTTGGTTTCAGGCGCATCGCTTGAGGATGTATGGACGAGTCAGGATGTCAGGCTTGACAGGATAGGTCAGGGACATTTGTGGGTAAATGTTCTGGTGAAGAAGACCAGAGTTGTCATAACCGAGAAGGAATTTCTGAACATTTTCTGGAAGCAATACCAGATCATTGAGAAGGATGTCAGGATCAGTTCGGAGTATGTGGACATTCACAAGAGCAACTTCCCGACATTTTCAAGCAGATACATAAATATGTTCTTGAACATCTGCAGCAATATTGATTCTCTGATTGAGATATATTGCAAGATGGTAGAGGAGGACGATTACAGGAAGAAGTACAATATACATGACAGGCTTACTCCTGTGCTTAGGAAATTCCCGGCTATCAGGCTTGACGCAGTGAGGACGATAGACACATTTGAAGATATCGAGTTGAAGCCGTTCAGCGCATTTGTGGATGGCAGGATCGCGGATTGGTGGAATGACTATAACCTGGTAAAACATGCCAGAAGCGAGAAGAATGAGAAGACGGGAAAGTACAATTTCCAGAGCGCAAATCAGAAGAATGTGCTGACTGCCCTGGCTGCGTATTTTATCGTGTGCAACCGCATATACGAGGAGATATGCGAGATCTCGGCGACGCCGAAGAAGCTGCTCAAGTCGAAATTATTCCTGTACGTGAAGAATGGTGAGTAGATAAGGAAAGGTAATAGACCATGGTAAAACAGATAGTAAGAGATCAGATGTTTCTCAGCCAGAAGTCATCTCCGATGACGACTATGGATGCGGGGATCATAGCAGATATGCAGGACACATTAGCGGCAAATCAGGCGAGGTGCGTCGGCATGGCGGGCAACATGATCGGATATAAGAAGAGGATAATCATCGTCAGTATGGGATTTGCCAATGTTGTCATGCTGAATCCGGTACTCCTGTCAAAGTCGGGGGCTTACGAGACAGAGGAGGGATGTCTGTCTCTGGACGGCACGAGAAAGGTGACAAGGTATAGAGACATAGAAGTAGAGTTTCAGGATGCATCATTTGCAAAAAAGCGTATGAAGTTCAACGGATATATAGCCCAGATAGTGCTCCATGAGATGGATCACCTTGAGGGGCGAATAATTTAGGAGAGTTTATGGAATCAAAAGACGGAACATGGATCATGTATGGAGTTTCGGAGGATGATCCGGAGTGCCTGCACACGGTGGATGAACTTATCGGATATATAGAGAAAGTGGGATTTCTGCCTCTTTTCCGGAATGAGATACCTGGATTTTCGGTGGAAGAGCGAACCACGGAGAAATACTGGTGGAGTGAGGATGCGCAGAGGGATCCTTGGGTGTGGCGCGAGATCATAGCCAGAAGAGGCGATATCGCATACGGCAAATTTTTCCACAATAAGGCGGGATTTATCTCAAAGAAATGGTTCCCGTATTTTGCAAATTATAGAAGAGCTGGATATGATTTCGATGCCAGATGGGATGATGAGCTTGCATCATTCAGACAGAAGAAGATCATGGATCTGTTCATGGATGACAGGATAGATGAGGAGAGCGATGCGGAATTTGCAGCAGAAAAACTGGAGAGTATGTATGATACAGCGCTGTTCTCATTTGATATCAAGAAACTTGCCGGATTTGGCAAGGACGGTGAGAAGGGCTTTGAGGGTACGATGACACAGCTTCAGATGCAGACTTATCTGTGTGCATGCGATTTTAGAAAGCGGGTGAACAAAAGGGGGGCGGAATACGGCTGGAATGTGGCTGTGTATTCCATGCCGGAGAAGCTGTGGGGATATGATCATGTGACGTCCGCATATGGTGAGAGTCCTGAGGAATCGTGGAAGAGGATAGTGAAGCATATGGATGATATTTACCCGATAGCTACAGAGAAACAGATAAAGAAAGTCTTAAAGTAGAGACGGTGTACAGAAAACTCCAATTCAAAACTTTACATCAAAAGTTTACACATAACATTACATATATCTTTACATATGTGTTTACATATGTTATGTTTATATGCAAGTCAGGTTATAAAGAATAATATGATGCCTACTTGAAGAGGAGAAATGATGAACACTGTATATGATGTTATTATTGTGGGAACTGGCGCTGCAGGTTTGTTCTGTGCGTTGAATTTTCCAGAGACAAAAAAGGTCTGTATTATCACAAAAAGGCGGGCTGATGAGTCCGACTCTTTTTTGGCCCAGGGCGGCATATGTATGCTGCGGGGTGAGGAAGATTACGAAGATTATTTTGAAGACACCATGAGAGCCGGCCATTATGAGAACAATAAAAAGACAGTCGATCTTATGATCAGATCATCGAATCTTGTTATCAGAGAATTGATAAGGCTTGGAGTCAGATTTGAGAGAGATGAGAGCGGAAAGCTTGCCTTCACCAAGGAGGGAGCTCATAGCCAGCCCAGAATATTGTTCCACGAGGATATTACCGGCAAAGAGATTACATCCACTTTGCTGGAATGTGCAAAGAAGAAATCTAATATCGAGATATATGAGTATACGACTATGCTCGACATCATCTGCAATGACAATGCCTGTGGTGGAGTGGTTATAGCTGATGAGGCCAAGAATATAAGCATACTTAGATCCAACAATGTTGTATTGGCGTGTGGTGGAATCGGAGGTATATATAAGAACTCAACGAATTTTGCCCATATAACAGGTGATGCCATAGCAATTGCCTTAAAACATGGTGTAGAGGTAGAGAATCTGAATTATGTACAGATTCACCCGACGACACTGTTTAGCCGGAATAAAGGAAGAAGGTTTCTGATATCTGAATCTGTGAGAGGCGAAGGCGCATGGCTTCTAAACAAGGCGGGCGAAAGGTTTACAGATGAACTGCAGCCTCGTGATGTAGTCAGCCATGCAATATGGAAACAGATGGAGATAGATGGAACGGAGCATGTGTGGGAAGATCTGAGACCGCTTGGAAGAGATGTGATCTTGCAGCATTTTCCACATATATACAAGCAGTGCAAGGATGAAGGATATGATGTGCTTGTTGAACCGATACCGGTTGTGCCGGCTCAGCATTACCACATGGGCGGAGTGAAGGCAGATCTCGCCGGAAGGACATCCATGGAAGGATTGTATGCGGTAGGAGAAGCTGGATGTAATGGAGTGCATGGCAGAAACAGACTGGCAAGCAATTCGTTACTTGAGTCGCTTGTATTTGCACAGAGAGCGGCAGATGATATCATGTTCAGCAGAGAGCACAGAGGCTGCGGAGAAGAGAATATAGATCTGTCTGAATATGAAGATATAGATGGTTTGTTTAGAGAATATAAGAATATAGTTTTGACAGAAACGGAAAGAAGAGGCTGAGAATGAATCAGATAACAATGAAATTGAATGCGGACAAGCTTATAATGATGGCTTTACAGGAGGATATCACAAGTGAGGATGTATCCACAAATGCGGTGATGCCAAAGGCACAGAAAGGAAAAGTAGACCTGATATGCAAGCAGGATGGAATCATTGCAGGACTTGATGTATATGCAAGAGTATTTACACTCTTAGATGACAGCACTGAGGTTGAGTTCTTCTGCAAAGATGGCGATGAGGTGAAGGCTGGCCAGCTTATGGGAATTGTGACTGGTGATATCAGGGTTCTTCTCTCTGGAGAGAGGGTTGCGCTTAATTACCTGCAGCGTATGAGTGGTATAGCTACATATACCCATGAGGTTGCAGAACTTCTTAAAGGAAGCAAGACTACTCTGCTGGATACCAGAAAGACCACGCCTAATTGCCGTATATTTGAGAAGTATGCAGTCAGAGTCGGCGGAGGCAGCAATCACAGATACAATTTGTCGGATGGAGTATTACTTAAGGATAATCATATAGGCGCTGCGGGAAGTATAACCAATGCAGTGAGAATGGCAAAGGAGTATGCACCATTTGTTCGCAAGATAGAGGTTGAAGTTGAGACACAGGATCAGGTAAAAGAGGCTGTTGAAGCGGGAGCCGATATCATTATGCTTGACAATATGACAACGGATCAGATGAGGGCTGCGATTGATTTGATCGATGGACGTGCGGAGACAGAATGTTCAGGCAATGTTACAAAAGAGAACATAGAGAGCCTGATATCATTGGGAGTGGATTATATATCAAGCGGTGCGCTTACACATAGCTCACCTATAATGGATATATCGATGAAAAATCTTCATGCGGAGGGATAAAGTGAAGGCAAAAGAGAGAAGGGAAAGGATACTTGACATTGTGAAGAATTCAGATGTCCCTGTTCCGGCAAATAAGCTTGCGTCAGAATTTGAAGTCAGCAGACAGATAATAGTGCAGGATATTGCAGTGATCAGGGCGGCTGATGATGGCATAATTGCAACTAACAGGGGTTATATATACAAGAATGAATCAAAATGTCAGAGAGAGTTTAAAGTAAAACACGGTTATGACAGGACTGAGGAAGAACTCACGATCATAGTTGATTATGGCGGTGTTGTAAAGAATGTAAGTATAAGTCATACGGTGTACAATCGTGTTACTGCAAAGATGAATATTGCTTCCAGATACGACGTGGCAAAATTTATGAAAAAATTGGAAAACAGCCAGTCGTCCCTGCTTGGAAATGCTACGAACGGATATCATTACCATCTGATAGAGGCTCCAAGTGAAGAGATCCTGGACAACATAGAGCAGAAGCTCGATGAGACAGGCTTCCTTGTTCCGTGGCAGGAGTGGGAGAAATAATACAAAATGATTTGGAGAGAATAAAATGACGATAAAAGAGATACAGGAAGAGATAATCAGACTGAAGAAAGAGAAAGATTTCTGCATACTGGCACATGCTTATCAGGGACATGAGATTCTTGAAGTTGCAGATTATATGGGAGATTCATATGGACTTAGCGTAGAGGCGAGCAAGGATTCCCGCAAAAATATAATAATGTGTGGTGTGCGTTTTATGGCGGAGACATGTAAGATATTGTCCCCTGATAAGAATGTGTACCTGCCTAATCCTGAAGCCGGATGTCCGATGGCTGAGCAGATGAACCTTGAAACGCTGGATGAGATGAAGAAGAAGTATCCGGGATATGCGGTTGTCGCCTATATAAATACGACATCTGAATTGAAAACTGCCTGTGATGTATGTGTGACATCCTCATCAGCAGTGCAGATCTGCAGCAAGCTTGATAATGACAAGATTCTTTTTATTCCAGATCCGAATCTTGGAAACTATGTTCAAAAGCAGATGCCGGAAAAGGAATTTGCATTTTTTAACGGCGGATGTCCTAGACATCTTGCGGTTACCCTAGATGATGCTTTGAAGGCAAAAGAGTTACATCCACATGCGGAACTTCTTGTCCATCCTGAGTGCAGGCCGGATGTAGTTGCAGAGGCTGATTATGTAGGTTCAACCACAGGAATTATGGCATATGCCAGAAAGTCAGAGAAAAAAGAATTTATCATCGGTACAGAGCACAGTATTGTGGAGCATCTTCAGTATGAGTGCCCTGACAAAATGTTCTATCCAATTTCTTCAAAGCTGATGTGCCATAATATGAAGCTTACTACCCTGGTTGACATATTGAATGTATTAAAGGGCACAGGTGGCGAAGAGATAGTCCTTTCTGATGAGGTGATGGAGGGAGCTTCCCGCTGCATCAACAGAATGATCGCGCTTGGATAACGAGGTGTGGATTATTATCCAGAGCAGTGGGACATATCCATGATCGATGAGGATATGGACAATATCGTAGAGCTTGGATGCAATGTCATCCGTATAGCGGAGTTTGCATGGCATATCATGGAGAAGACGGAGGGGCAGTATGACTTTTCGTTCTTCGATCATGTCATCAGCAAGGCAAAGGAGAAGGGGCTTCATGTGATACTTGGAACCCCGACAGCGACTATTGCTTAATTATATAAAATACGGTTGCTTATTAGTTCATTAAGCGACCGTATTTTTTTGTACCTGTGTTATAATGTTATAAAAGTGTATAATATTATTTGCAAATTATGATCAGCCAGACTGGCTGGAGTATAGGAGGACATGATGGGTATTGTTGAATTAAAAAATGATAAGATCGCTATAAAGGTGAATACTCACGGCGCTGAGCTTGTGAGCCTGAAGAGTATCGAGACAGACAGAGAATACATGTGGTGCGGTGATGCTGAGTATTGGGGAAGAGTTTCTCCTGTGCTGTTTCCATTTGTGGGAAAGCTTGAAGGACAGCGTTACAGACATAACGGGGTGGTTTATGAGAATATACCTCAGCACGGATTTGCAAGGGACAGCGAGTTTGTAGTGGGTGGCCAGACTGGTGATACACTGCTGTTTGTGCTTGAGAAGAATGATACATGGCAGAAGAGCTATCCGTTTGATTTCAGTCTTTGTATAGGATACAGACTTGAAGGTTCATCTGTACATGTTATGTGGACCGTTGTGAATGAGGGAACTGACACGATTCATTTTTCTATCGGTGCCCATCCTGCATTTGCATGTGAGGGAGGCATCGGCGGTTATTCTCTGGATATGCACACAGGTAAGAACGAGATTGAATGTGGTCTTTTGACAGCAAATGGAGTTCTTGGAGATAGAACAGTTACGCACAGACTGACAGATGGAGTCTTAAAGCTGCGTGATGAGATGTTTGATGAGGATGCCCTGATCATGGATGGTAAGGGTATAAATACGATTACATTAAGGAACTCATCTGATGCGCCGGTTTTGCAGTTGAGATTTGATGTGCCGCAGATAGGCATATGGTCTCCTGCAAAGAAACATGCGCCATTTGTCTGCATAGAGCCTTGGTTTGGCAGGTGTGACCGCGAGGGATATGACGGAGATCTGGCGGACCGTGAGTATTCAAACAGTCTTGAGGCTGGCCATTCGTTCAGCAAGGAGTATGTCATCGACATACTATAATGGAAAACATATCATGTGTCAGATTAAGATATAGCAGAATATAATTTGTAAGCAGGGCGGGACATCCCATTGGTGAGATGTCCCGCCCTGCTTGTTATGTTTCATATACATTAATGTAAAACCTATGTAAAAGGTGCCTGACTCCATTGTTGTTCCTTTTTGTAGAGTGCTGAAAATACTACTTGACATATAATACTATGTGACGTATAGTATACTGCGTAAGGAGGTATAGCGATGGATATACAATTGAAGAGAGGGATGCTCGATGTGTGTGTGCTTGCGGCCATCAAGGACGAGGATTCCTATGGATATCAGATCATCAAAGATATGAAGCCGTATGTGACGATATCAGAGTCCACACTCTATCCTATCCTCAGAAGACTTGAGGCGGGAGCGCTGCTCACGGTTCATTCCGTGGAGCACAACGGAAGACTCAGAAAGTATTATCATATTACGGATGCCGGAAGAGCTAGGATAGAAGAGTTCAAGGAAGAGTGGAAGGAACTGGAATCCATATACAGATTTATTGTGAAGGAGGAAGTCAGAGATGAACAAACAGGAATATCTTGAGTCGATAAGAAGCAGGATCAGTGCGATGCCGGCTGATGATGTGAACAGGTTTATGGATTACTATAGCGAGATGATAGATGACCGCGTGGAGGACGGCCTTTCCGAGGAGGAGGCTGTGGCAGATATGGGATCACCTGATGCAGCAGTGGAGCAGATACTTGAAGATATGCCGCTTACAAAGCTTGTGAAGGAGAAGATCAAGCCAAAGCACGAGCTCAAGGCATGGGAGGTCGTACTCATAGTACTTGGTTCTCCGGTGTGGATACCACTTCTCATTACAGCGGCGGTATTGTTGCTCACACTTTGGATAGTTGCATTTGCACTTCTTATATCATTCTATGCGGTGGTGCTCAGCTTTGTGGTGGCGGGAATAGGCGGATTGATATGTACCATACCTCTGTTCGTGGCCCACAGCCCTTACACAGCAGTTCTCATGCTCGGAGCAGCACTCATAGGAGTTGGTATAGCGATATTGTTTGTTGTATCGGTTAAGCCTGTTACGGTTGGTATATTTAAGGTCTGCAAGGCCAGTGTGAATGGAATAAAGAGAATGTTTGTAAAGGAGAAATAGTCATGAGTAGAACAAAGAAAGCAGTTATTGTTGCATCGGTCATGATCGTGGCAGGCATTATCACTGTGATCTCAGCACTTGCTGTAAATGGATTCAGATGGCCAAATGTGACTGTGAATCTGGCACACATGACATCGGAGCCGGTTAATTACGTAAAGAAGACTGTTGATATAAAAGATAAATTCACTGCAATTGATGTAAAAAGCGCATCAGATGTGGATGTTGCCGTGAAGAAGGCGAGTGGAGATACAAGTTATGTGGAGTATTATGACTGCGAGAATCTGACACATCATGTAGATATATCAGATGGCGTGCTCAGGATAACCGCAGATGACAGTAGAAACGAGGCATTTAACATTTCCATTGGTATGTACTCTGGAGCATGGCCGTCCGTGACGGTGTATCTGGCCGGCACGGAGTACGATGATTTGAAGATCGTGACCAGCAGCGGTGACGTGGATATGGAATATTATCTGGCAATAGGCAATATCGATATAGAGGCCGCCAGCGGCGATGTGATCGTAAAGGGGGTAAATGCAGATGCTCTGACAGTGGCGACCAGCAGTGGTGACATTAAGTTTGACAGTGTATCGTCAAAGGATACAAGAATATCAGCAAACAGTGGTGATGTAAGTCTAAGTGATGTGGTGATGGATAATATTGATCTGAAGACCTCCAGTGGCAATATCACATCTGGCAGTATAAAGGCAAAACGTATAAACGGTCGTGCGTCAAGTGGTGACGTAATGATTAGAGACTGTGATGCTTCTGAGATCAATGTCGTGACAACCAGTGGTGATGTATCGATCGGTATTGGCTCAGAAATGAAGTATGAATACAATACAAAGACATCCAGCGGTGATGTAAATGTACCGGACTCGGTTGAGGGAGCAGATGAAAAGTGCAATATCGAGACTAGTAGCGGAGATATTGATGTCACACAGTAAGTCGTAACTGAATACATTTGAAAATTGGTTCAAGGCAGGTCTTCTGAAATGGAATGACCTGCCTTGAGTTGTATTTAGGCTAAATTAAAGTTAATTAATGAAATAAAATGTCGGTAAAGGCCTCTGCTTATTGTGGATTCACGCTAAAAATGGTATCTTTAATATGTATATATATTTATACGGAAGAAAATATCAGGGAGAGTAAAGGATGAGTGCATTTGCATTGAGACTTGCAGTATTACCTTCGGTGTTACTGCTGTTATTTGTAGTCAGAAGAAATAAGAATAGCAGGGATCCAATGAGCCTGCTAGTATGGCTTGCGGTTCTGGGAGCTGTCAGCACGATACCGGCAGTAGTCGTGGAGCTGGTTGGGGGCGTATTGTTATACTACATGGGATTGGAATCCGGAACGGCGGTTTATGAGCTGGTCAACTGCTTCTTTATAGTGGCGATGATCGAGGAACTGGGCAAATTTCTTGGAATGTTAATACTTACATGGAAAAATAAGAACTTTGACCACAGCTATGACGGCGTTATATATGGCGTGTGCTCGTCGCTCGGATTTGCAACACTGGAGAATATCCTGTATGTATTCCAGGGTGGAATAGGACTCGGAATCCTGAGGGCTGTGACAGCAATCCCACTTCACTGCTCATGCGGCGTTATCATGGGATATTTCTACTCAAAGGCGAGAGAGAATGCGAACAAGGGCGAGGGTGCCGCAGGCAATATGCTGATAGCGTATTTTAGCGCCATGGGAATACACGGACTGTATGATTTTGTGCTGTCGATTGATGACACCAGCGTGATCCTGTGCATACTGGTTCTGATCCTGTCGGTGGTTCTGATGTTCCTGCTCATATCCCATGCGGCAAAGAACGATCATATCATAGCGGTAAATCCTATATGGGTGAATCCGTATAACTTCAGATATATACCTATGTGTGGATATAATCAGCCAAATATGTACGGACAGAACATGCAGTACAATCAGCCAAATGTATATGGCAAGCGGCAGAACACCTTCCAGCCAAATGCATACGGCCAGACGGATCAGTACAATAATCAGCAGAGTGGCTATGGCCGGCAGCCTCGGTATGGTCAGCAGAGTGGCTATGGCCAGCAGCCTCGGTATGGTCAGCAGAATGGTTACGGTCAGCGGCCGGGGCAGTACAACCAGCCGGGCAGCTATACTCAACAGCCAGGACAGTACAATCAGCCGTCAAGTGGCTATGGTCAGCCACAGCGGTACGATCAGCAGAATGGCTACAGCCAGCAGACCCAGTATGGCCGGCAGTCACAGCAGAATAATCAGTATAGCGGCTACGGTCAGCCGCCACATTACGGTCAGTCGTCACAGTATGATCCGCAGAACACATACAGACAGTAATAAAATATTTATATAGAGGAGAACAGGCAAATGTTATTGATAAAGAATGGAAGAGTCATTGATCCGGTCACCCATACAGACGAGGTCATGGATGTGCTCATCGACGGCAATCATATAGTTAAGACAGGATACGATCTGGAGGCAGAGGGTGCGGAGGTCATCGATGCAGATGGACTTGTAGTTGCACCGGGACTGGTAGACACACATGTACACTTCCGCGATCCGGGATTTACGTACAAGGAAGACATCGAGACAGGTGCCGCCGCCGCTGCAAGAGGAGGCTTCACGATGGTGGTATGTATGGCGAATACAAAGCCGGCGGTGGATAACCTTGAGACTCTCAAGTATATACAGGATAAAGGTGCAAAGACCGGAATACATGTAGTTCAGACAGCCACAGTCACAAAGGGTCTTGCTGGCAAGGAACTCGTGGACATGGACAGTCTTGCGGCTGCAGGTGCAGCAGGATTTACCGATGACGGAATCCCAATCATGGATGAGAAGCTTCTTCTTGAGGCTATGGAGAAGGCAAGGGATCTTGATCTTCCGGTGAGTCTTCATGAAGAGGATCCGCTGTTCATTGTACAGCCGGGAGTGAATCAGGGAAAAGTATCAGAAAAGCTTGGATACGGCGGTGCATCCCGCACAGCGGAGGATATTATGGTTGCAAGGGACTGCGTCCTTGCACTTCACACAGGTGCATCAGTGTGCATACAGCATATAAGCTCAGGCAATTCCGTGGATATAGTGAGAACTGCAAAGAAGCTTGGAGCGGACGTACATGCGGAGGCAACTCCACATCATTTCACCCTTATAGAGGATGCTGTGCTGAAGTACGGAACCATGGCGCGTATGAATCCTCCACTCAGAACCGAGAAAGACAGAAGACAGATCATAGAGGGAATACAGGATGGCACAATAGATATGATAGTGACGGATCACGCCCCGCACAGCAGTGAGGAGAAGGCGAGACCGCTTGACAAGGCGCCAAGTGGAATAACAGGGCTTGAGACATCTCTTGCCCTTGGAATATATTCCCTTGTACAGCCTGGATATATCTCACTCATGAAGCTCATGGAACTAATGAGCAGGAATCCTGCAGAATTTTACCGCATGGAACCGGGCAAGATAGCAGAGGGAGCTCCTGCGGATATAGTCATATTTGGCGAGAATGAACAGTGGACAGTGAACAGTTTTGCGTCAAAGGCATCCAACAGTCCATTTGCCGGATGGACTCTCCCGGGAAAGGTTCACTATACAATCTGTGGCGGAAATATCGTGTATGACGCAGAAAAGTACGATGCTGAACATGATGTGTAAGATGCGGGCAGCAGGATATAAAATGTAAGATATGAGAAGATCATAACAGAGATGGGACATATAGATATGGACAAGATAAGACGACATTATACATTCAGAGGAAGAGTGCAGGGAGTTGGCTTCAGATACAGGGCGAGCTATGCTGCATCCATGTACGGAGTCACCGGCTGGGTGTGCAACAGATATGATGATTCTGTTGAGATGGAGGCTCAGGGGCTGCCTGAGGCTATAGACAAGGTGATAGCAGTTCTCAGAAATGACAGATATATATTTATAGAGGATATGGATGTCAGGGAGATACCTCTGGAGAATGACAGCGGATTTCATGTGAGATCAAGCTGGTAACGCGCGTAGATAATAAGGAGAGTGGACATATGGTAAAGATAGATTTGATAACGGGCTTTCTGGGCTCAGGCAAGACGACATTTATTAAGAAGTATGTGAGCTACCTTGTTGGCAAAGGATATAATGTCGGAATCCTTGAAAATGATTATGGTGCAGTCAACGTGGACATGATGCTTCTTCAGGATGTGATGGGCGAGAACTGTCATGCTGAGATGGTGGCAGGTGGCTGCGGCGAGGACTGTCACAAGAGAAGGTTCAAGACAAAGCTCATAGCTATGGGGATGAGCGGCTATGACAGAGTCATTGTTGAGCCGTCCGGAATATTTGATGTGGATGAATTCTTTGACGTCCTCCACGAGGAGCCACTTGACAGATGGTATGAGGTGGGAAGCATCATTTCCATAGTCGATGCCGGACTTGACCGGGACATGAGCAGACAGTCCAGATATGTGCTTGCGTCTGAGGTTGCGAACTGTGGAACTCTGGTGATGAGCAAGGTTCAGGATGCATCGGAGGATGAGAAGAGGAGCACAATAGAATATATCAATGAAGTGCTCACCGAATTCCAGTGTAAGCGTCAGTTCGGCGATGATGTTCTGGAGAAGAACTGGGATGATTTCACGGATGATGACTTTGAAGGTTTTATGTCAACCGGATACAAATTAAACGACTATGTAAAATTATGGTTCAAACAAAGTGATGTGTTTAACTCGGTATATATCATGAATAAGGTCATGCCTCAGGAGCGGCTTGAGACGATAGTCAGGGATATATTTGCGGATAAGGAATGCGGAGATGTCTTTAGAATCAAGGGTTTTCTCCCTGTAAATGACACCGGATGGATAGAGCTCAACGCCACGGTAAAAAAGACCGAGGTGAGACCTATAGAGAACGGGCAGGAGATCATAATTGTGATCGGTTCGAATTTGGTGGAGGACAAAATAAAACGGTACTTTGAGTAAAGAGGCTGATGGACAGGAGCGGATTTTCATGACAGACAGGGCTAAGAAATTGAACAGAGAAGAGAAGCTTCAACTTCAGGCTGAAAAGCTGAAAGAACAGGCACAGATAGATCTTGAGGGATACGTTATGTGTCGTTCTGCACTCAGGGCGACCAGAACGGATCTTCATGAGGAGTCGGAACGGTATGACAGACTTAGGGAAGAATATGAAGAGCTGAAGAACAGACGCGCACCGTACAAGGTGCTGTTCTATAAACGCAGAAGGATCAGAAAGTGTAAAAAGCACATAAAGGAGCTGGGAAGGGCAAAGAAACGTCTGCGCAAACAGATGAAGGAACATCGTGAGGGTGTCAGACGAAGAACTGCTACCAACACATTTGCATTTGTTGCAGCGCTTGCGATGTTCGCCATGATGGCGTGGAGGATATGGCAGCTCGCACAGGGTGTGTACTATATGGCATTTTACAGAAATGGTGAGGCCCTTGAGATAACGGCTGTTGCTGTGCTCAGGCAGCTTCTGCTTGTGGCGTGCATCGTATATGGCCTTGTGGTTGTATGGCAGTCACTGCAGGTGTGGGGCATGAAGCGGGAAGGCTGGAATGGTGTAATAAGAATTAAGGTGAAACAGAAGGCCTACTGGATTATGATGATAGGCGTACCGCTTCAGATAGTCAGCCATGGAGATATGCTGACAAATGCCATGATGCTTATAACGATTATCAGTCAGATGGTCATGGCGGCACTTTTGTCGACGGTCCAGTCGAGAAGGATACTTGTGAAGATATTTGCATGGTGCTATGTCGGGGGAATCTGCGTGATATGGCTGTATGGCGGAGTGTACTGCAGAAACTTCGAGATATCGGGAAATGATTCCGGAACCAGCACCTATGCGGTTGACAACAAGTCGAATTTTTCGCAGATATGGGAGATGTCGACTGAACCGGAATTCTATCATATGGGTATGTATGCCCAGAACAGGGATACCGATTATGGCATGATGATCATTCCGGGACTTGCGTATGCTGATACGATAGGCAGTGAGTCGAGGAAGATAGAGAACTGCACGTCCATGACGCCACAGGGGCTGGCAGTTACGAAGGAGTATACATTTGTCAGTGCTTACTGCAAGACGAAGAAACACAAATCTGTGATATTTGTTCTTGATACACAGACCGGGCAATATATTAAAACACTGGTTCTCAAGGACACGACACATGCCGGAGGACTTGCGTATGATACGAAGAATAATGTGCTGTGGGTTTCCTCGTACATGATCGATGAGGATGAGGACAGGAGCAGGAAGGCATCCATATCATGTCTTACGCTGGACTCCATAGAGAAATACGATGTGGCTCAGGGAAAGCCGATAAAATACAGAAACACATGTAGCGTCATGTTCCCTGCAACGTCATTTATCACGATATATGACGGACATATATATGCGGGCTACTGGCGAAAGGATAAGAACAGCTACAGCATGGCAGCCAGCTACGAGATCGTAAATGGCGGCACCGCCATATCCTCGGAGGAGGACGAGGCTTTCTATATACCAGGAAGGGTGCAGGGGCTTCAGGTGTACAAAAATGAGATAATATTCTCTATATCCTATGGTATAGATGAATCCAGGATAGAGGTATACGATACAGATACAGGCAAGCTGTCCAGTGTGAATTACGGAACAGAGACACCGAGACAGGTGGTTAAGCTCCCGCAGAAGCTGGAGCAGATATATTCGTATAATGGCAAATTATACTGCCTGTTCGAGTCTGCAAGTTTTGCCTACAGGCTGACAGCACCGGTGTGTATGGACAGGATCGTGGGGCTTGATGAGATGGCACTTGTAGAGTAGCTCAAAGTGGTTCAAGGTGAAAAAATGGAGGGTTTGGGATGAACGAACAGAATATTAACAATGGAATGAATGGAGGCCCGGGGATGCCCCCGCCGCAAGGGTATATGAACATGAATGGAGGCCCGGGAATGCCCCCGCCGCCACCGCAAGGGTATATGAACATGAATGGAGGCCCGGGGATGCCCCCGCCACCACCGCAAGGGTATATGAACATGAATGGAGGCCCGGGGATGCCCCCGCCGCCACCTCAGGGTTATATGAATATGAATGCCAGACCGCCGCAGAGGAGAAATCCTGCGGTGTCTCCGAACAGATTCAGGATGTTTGGTATTCCGGTACTGGTATATGCGATCATATGTGCGGCATGTCTGTACAGCAACTGGTCGAGTATATTGTCGGCTGTGCTTTCGATAGTATCAATAGTGTTTATCAGTACATGCATGGTACGATATGAGAAGAACATTGGTGCAGACCGTGAGGCCATGACCACTGGAGCTGCGTTGTCGAAACAGAGTATACTGATCCCATATTATATTCTTGTGTTCATGATGTCGGTTGCCCTGAGTCTCACAGACGAGGGATATATCATATTTGGATGTAATGTGGGAATAATCGTTACAGAGATGTATGCGGTTATGACATACTTCAATGACACTGAAAAGCATGGGATATTCAAGGGAATATTCTCATTTTTCGAGATGTTCTTTGGATCGATAGGGTATGTAAACATGCCATTTGCCGATAGAAAGGCGGAGCGTGAGATAACCGGCAAAAAGAGAAATTCCAAGCTGATGTACATACTTCTTGGATGTGTGATAGCACTTCCGATACTGGTGATCGTGCTCAATCTGCTGTCTTCGGCAGATCCTGTGTTTGCAAAGGTCATAAAGGACATATTTGGCAAACTGTTCTTCTCGTGGGATATAGTGAAGATAGTTCTGTTTGCCGCTGTGATATTCCTGTTTGTATATGGATTTATTGTCAAGGCGGGCCGCAGAGATCTCGGTGCAAATGCTCCGAAGGAGGGGCAGTACAATGCAGTGACAGGTATAACTATAACGATAGTGCTCACAGCTTTTTATCTGATATTTGCCGTTGTTCAGATAGTGTATCTGTTCATGAACAGTGCAGGACTTCCGGACGATATGACATACGCAGAGTATGCAAGACAGGGCTTCTTCCAGCTGCTCTTTGTAGCGGTTGTAAATGTGTGTATGGTGCTGATATTTAGTGCTATATTCAGAAAGAGTCTGGTGCTCAACGTGTCACTGCTCATGATGTGCATATGTACATATATAATGATTGCCTCATCAGCTGTGAGGCTGTCCATGTACATTGCGGAATATGATCTTACATACCTCAGAATAAATACCATATGGGCGCTGATAGTCACGTCTATAGTGATGCTCGGTGTTATCATAAGCCTGTTCTGGAGAAATATGCCGCTGTTTAGATACATATTTATGACGGTTTTGGTGATGTTCACGCTGTATGCATTTATCAGACCTGGCGCAGTGATAACGAGGTACAATATCAGTCAGGCGCACAGTGGAAAGAAGATAGATCTTGAGTATGTGATGGATATAGGTAATGACGGAGTTCCATATCTGATCGATTATTTCAGGACAAAAGACATTACGCCCGAAATGGTCATGGAGGAAGTGATGTCGAAATATAGCGAGGACACCTACTACTGGAGAGACGACACGGTGGGAGAGAGGCTTGAGAAGATGCTTGAGGAGAATGATGACAAGGGCTATATCAGAAGCTTTAACTTCTCCAGATACAGAGCTTCAAAGACTATAGAGGATTATATAAAGTAGTGTAATATAGAATTATAGATCATAATAAAGAAAGCCCCAGTCTCCGGTGCAAATAAACCGGAGACTGGGGCTTTTCGCCATGTTAAATATTAGTCGTCATCTTCAGGAACATAATGTCTTGATGTGTAATACTCAAATATATCCTCGGACTTGTCGTATGGGAGGAACTGGGATCTCTCTCTTACAACCCACTCGTCTCCGTTGTGGAGAACTTCACCGAATACATAGCAGTTGTTGTGCTTGGCATCCTCACATGCCTTGAATATTGCGTCCTCACGTACATATACCTTTTCGGTATGCTTACATTTGATCAGTGCAAATACGTTGTCCACCTCTGCCAGGCATTGCTTGTGAAGGTTGCCGTTGTAGATGTAGAGGAAGAGGATGATCCTTCCAACGTTCGCACCTCTGTCGAGGTAGATGCGCATCTCCTCGTCGATACCTTCCTTCTGTCCTGTTCTGTCATCGCCCTTCAGGACTACAGAATCGCTTCTGCTGTACTTGTGACCCCAGAATACCAGTTCGGGATCAGAGCCGTCATTGTGCTCAACGATCGCTGCAAGGTTGAGGTCATATGTGTCCTCGGATGTAGCGCTCATGATATTGTCTATGGCAATCTTAATCTTTTTCTTGAGGTCGACCTTCTTGGCATCCCAGCCAATGCCGACCGTAAGTTTATTATCACCTTTTACAACATATTCGTTCATATTAAAAACCCCCTTAGATTACAAGAAGAATAATAATGTGTCTATGAAGAATGTAGGTACAAGAATAGAAACTGACCATACGAGGTAGCCTACAAATGAAGGCATCTTGATACCATTTTCTTCGGCTATTGAACGTACCATAAAGTTAGGTGCGTTTCCTATATAAGTGTTGGCTCCCATGAATACGGCACCGCAGGAGATAGCCATCAGCATGACCTGAGGAACTACACCCATAGCAGTGCTTATACCCTCTGTAAATCCACTTGAAGCAGCGGTGGTGAAGAATACAAGGTAGGTAGGTGTATTGTCAAGGAAGCTTGATAAAAGTCCTGTCGTCCAGAAGAACTGTGCCGGATGTGTAAGTCCGAGCTCAGAACCACGTGCCTTGAGGATCAGGAGTGCAGGGATCATAGTGATGAATATACCTATGAACAGTATGGCAACCTCCTGTATAGCATCCCATGTAAAGTTGTTGGCCTTACGGACTTTCTTGCTCGTTGTCTTGAATGAGAGGAAAGCCGCTGCTAGCATGATCACAATCTCGATGATAGCAGCCCATGAGAGTGTTACGCCCTCACAGAAATTGATACCCTTTGCAAATGCAGGGAACTTCATAGGAAGAACTCCGCTGAGTATAACTGCACCTACGATCATTATAAGGAATATAATGTTGTGAGCACCTTTAAGTTTGACTGGCTTTTTCGTATCTGCATCGAATACCGGCTTCTGTCTGCCGTCTGCGATATCCTTCTTGTATGCTCTTGTGTCGAGAAAGAAGAATACAGTCAGCAGGATGATGAGATTGACAACCATGACCTTTGCAAGTCTGAGACTCCAGAAGAAGTCAACACCATTCATGAATCCCATCAGAAGTGGGGGATCACCGACAGGGGTGAGACAGCCACCAATATTTGAAACGAGGAAGATGAAGAATACAATGATCTGAACCTTTCTTCGTCTCCATTTATTTGCCTTTATGATAGGTCTGATCATCAGCATACTTGCACCGGTAGTACCGATCCAGCTTGACAGCAGAGTACCTATCAGTAGAAGCAGAACATTGAGTTTCGGTGTTCCCACCAGGTCGCCTTCAAGAGATATATTGCCTGCCACACAGAACAGGGCAAAAAGCAATACAATGAAGGTGAGATAGTCACCGATCATTACCTCGAGCAATTGTTCGCCCATCGTACCAAAGCCATGGAATATGGCAAATGGAATTAAAAATAAAAGAGACCAGCCTGCAACAGCCCACTGTTTGTGCTTTTCCCACCACTCACCGGCGATAAGGGGCATAACAGCTATGCACAGAAGCATACACACAAATGGTATACACCATGTAAGTGGAAGCGTAGCACCGAGTGTTTCAGTACCGGATTCGCTGTCTGCCGCCAGGGCACTTACCTGTGACAGCCCAAGAACTGAGATGACTGTGCCGAGACCTAGAAATAACCTGTTTTTCATCGTTTTTGCCTCCTATTAATTATAATTGAAAAACCTTATCTATGCTAACAAATATATGGTAAAAATTCAACGAAAAAAATCGAAACTTAACCATTTATTTTCCAGAACAAAAAAATAATAAGTATAGCCCAAATGATGGATCTGTGATAGAATGAAAAAGGTTGAAAAATGCAATACTATGGCCTTAGGGCAGAACAGAGGTAATTGATATATTATGGAACATCAATGGTCAAAGGCATACAAACCAAAGAGAAAACTTTACGTGCTGAGGTCCAGAGAGTCAGAGGGATTTGACGATTTTTGTCAGGAGAATGGCTATGACTGGTACAAGTGCTTTAGCAACATATACAGGCCGCTGGCAAACAGGGCTTTGTTTTATATGCCTGAGAAGATGATGGACGCCGGATATTCGCGTTTGTGTGGAGGAGTGGAGATAGGATACAGTGATATGGAGGTGGTTCCTCAGAACTGTGTGAGCATCACGGTTCCGGGATTCGACGTTGTGGATATAAAGGGATTTGATATATCTCTGATAGAGGATATACCGAGACTCATGACCATGGCGTATTCATATGCCAAGTTGTATATAGAGACGGAGAAGCTGCACATTGTTTCTAACCACAAGCTTCCATATATATGTTACATGGAGAGCGCAGACAGTCTGTGCGTGGAGATTCCGGTATGGTCCAAGAAGACCAAGACGGAGGAGATGCTGACTCTTGACAACATGAGTAAGAGAGATCTCTATGAGATAGCATACAGGGAGCCTGCCACCGGACATTACAACTGGACATGGCTCAAGGAGAAGCTTGAGCAGTGTGAATATATAGGACTGGATCAGTTTATATTTGCCAGATTCGACATAAAGGGCTTCAGGCTCATCAACAACGTTATGGGTCGTGAGGTGGCGAAGGATCTGTTCAGATATATATGTGACGCTATGACCAAGCAGGACTGGATATTGTACTCTGCAAAGTGTGAGAGTGACGATTTTGCCATGATTATAAAGTATATGCCGGAGGATGAGATAATGAACCGGCTATATACATTCTTTGAGGAGATAGGACAGCTTCCGTCGAACAGGAAGTATAAGATATTCTATAGCTGTGGTATCGTATTCTATGATGAATTCGAGAAACTCAGCATGTCAATGCGCATTGAGGACATGGCGCAGATGGCACACCTCCAGTGTATCAAGACCAATGTAAATGAGATAAAGATATACACATCGGAGATGAAGAAGGAATACATCATGGCACAGCAGTACAAGCTGGAGCTTCCGGATGCCATAGAGAATGAGGATCTCATGGTATATCTTCAGCCGAAGTACAATCCACAGAACGACACCCTGACCGGTGCTGAGGCTCTGATAAGATGGTTCTACAAGGGCGGAGATATTCTCTTGCCGAAGTATTTCGTGCCGCAGTTTGAGACTGACGGAACTATAGACATCATAGACAGATATGTGCTGAGACAGGTGTGCAAGAAGTTCAAGGAGTGGAAGGAGCTTGGCTACCCGCTCTACCCGATATCCTGTAACCTCTCGAGACACCAGATATCGAGACCGGATCTTATATATATACTGTGTGATATAGTCGATGAATACGGAGTGGATCACTCGCTTATAGACTTTGAGATAACTGAGAGTGCAGATTTCGCTGACGTGCAGTATCTGATAAAGGTGCTCAAGGATCTGAAGGCTGAGGGCTTCAAGATATCCATGGACGATTTTGGAACAGGATACTCCAGTATGGCACTTCTTAAGGATATGCCGCTGGATATAATCAAGATAGACAAGAGCTTTATTGACGGAATAGCCACCGGCGAGCCGAACAACAAGGACATGCTCATGACACAGGATATCCTTGCCATGTCAAGGCATCTGGGAATCAGAAGTCTTGCGGAGGGTGTTGAGACATTTGAGCAGAAGGAATACCTGAGAGAGTGGGGATGCCACTACATTCAGGGTTATTACTACAGCAAGCCTATACCTATCACGGGATATGAATATCTTCTCAAGAAGATAATGCTGGGACAGAGCTAGCCGGATAGTGATGCTATATAGCGACATATAGAGAATATACAGAAGAGTATAAGAGGATTGATATATGAATGTATCGATCCTCTTTTTCTATTTATATTGGACCTTAACAGGATGTAATCCCAATAATGTAATGTATATAATTTACAAGTCTTGTATATATAATCAACAACCTACTAAAAAAATAATTAAGAATCATTCCCAATAGGGGTTGACTTTGATCAAAAAATAGGTATAATAAGACATAGTTGATAAATAAACATCAACAAAGAAGACAGAATATATTTTAACAATCAATGATGGATATTGATTAGATTATTTAAAAGAGAAAAGGAGAATTAAGTTATGGCAAAGTTTGTATGTACAGTATGCGGTTATATCTATGAGGGAGAGCAGGCACCAGCAGAGTGTCCTATCTGTCACGCAGGAGCAGATAAGTTCAAGAAGGTAGAGGGAGAGCTCACACTTGCAGCAGAGCATGAGTTTGGCGTATATGCTGAGACAGTTAAGAACAATCCAGAGATCAGCGATGAGGACAAGAAGTATATCTACGAGCAGCTCAAGGCTAACTTCGAGGGAGAGTGCTCAGAGGTTGGAATGTATCTCTGCATGGCTCGTGTAGCACATCGCGAGGGCTATCCTGAGATCGGTCTCTACTGGGAGAAGGCAGCGTACGAGGAGGCTGAGCATGCAGCTAAGTTCGCAGAGATGCTTGGATCAGACCTTGAGCAGAACATGACAGCTTCAACAGAGAAGAATCTTGCATGGAGAGTTGACTGCGAGTTCGGTGCAACAGCAGGAAAGGTAGATCTTGCAAAGTGCGCTAAGAAGAACAATCTGGATGCGATCCATGATACAGTTCATGAGATGGCAAGAGACGAGGCAAGACACGGCAAGGCTCTCAAGGGACTTCTTGACAGATACTTCGGTAAGTAAGAAGAAGGTAAAGATTATTCATAAGGATAGTCAGTCTTACACATAAATCTAAAAAAGGTATATGCGGAAAGCAGTCAGGCTGCGATCCGTATATACCTTTTTTAGATTTATGTGTGCTATTTAATTGTTACTCATCTTTCTTGAGACTGAAGGAAGAGGAAGATGTAGTTGAGCTTGTTGTTGTATAAGGATTAGATGCGTGGGCATCCTGCTCTGAAGCTGCCGGCTGCTGTGAGTAGAACGGATCACTGTAAGACGTCTGCGGTGCCTGTGTCTGTTCTGCAGTGCCGTAGCTGCCACTGTTTGTAGTGCCGTACTGCTGTGTATAGCTGCCACTGTCTGTACTGCCATACTGCTGTGTATAGTTGCCGTTATTTGGGCTGCCTGTGCTGCCCGGAGTGTACACGCCGTTGAAATCGCCTGTACCGTCATAGTAACCTGTGCCTGCTGGCTGTGCAGATGCGCTGATGGTGTTCTTGCTTCTTGTTGCCTTCAGGATCATGATCACTGCTGCCAGTAGGAATACAGCTCCGAGGACAAGCTTGAATATGTAATCTGAAGAGTCAACCATCTCTATATAGTAAGGAAAAGCTTCTGCCTTTGCGGTCGCATAGTCCTCACTTGTAGGAGTGTATCCATAATATTGTGCGTATGCGTCGACATACTTGGTGATGTAGTCGTCAAGGAAGCCCTGCACCTTGTCGCTGTTCTTGCGGATGACTCCTGTTATGTAGATTGGTTCTGCATCGTCAGCAGATGAGATCGCGTCAAATTTGGCGTCATCACTCTTGGAGATCGATATTCCGATCCACTTGGCTGTGTCTCTTTTTGAGCCGTCTTCATTCTTGTCGCAGATATCAACGAGATAGTAGTATCCGTCGGTCTTGGTGACCGTGTGATTGTACGTTGTAGTCTTCTCAATGTAAGCTCCGTATCCGTAGGTGAGTGTTCCCTCCACATACACTCCCGGTTTAACTTCCGATTCGTCACATGTAGTAACGTTTAGAAGCTTTCCGTGTAAACCGATAAATGTTCGTATACCCAGGAATAAAAGAACTATTCCGAATATACCGAAAACAACTGCTGATACGATGGGATTCCCCTTTTTTCTTGTTCTTGCCATAATGTTACCTCACTTTTTTTATTTGTTATGAATTATACATAACCACTTCCATACCTCACTTTTCTACAGTACAGGTAAAAAACTAATATTTCAAGTAAAAAAGGCAAAATCAAAAAAAATTAGACATTTTTTATGGTATACTCATTCATGGTGGTGATTTTATGGCAAAGAAAACAAAAAAGAATGAGAAAAAGTACATATATATAATTCCGGCAGTGCTGTGGATGATATTCATATTTTACATGTCGTCCAGAACAGGAGATGACTCGTCGGCGGTGAGCAACCCCATGACAGACTTTATAGTGGGTTTGTTCCAGAAGGTGAGAAATGATTCCGCGCCCGTGGTTGACAGGATGACGGGAGTGGTGGAGATCATGGTCAGAAAGGGTGCACACATGACGGAATATGGAATCCTTCTGGCTCTGCTGGCCCTGGCGGTCAGAAAGGCCGGCGGAAGGATGACTTCGGCTGGCGTGTATATATGGTCAGTTGTGATAACATTTGTCTATGCGTGCTCCGATGAGATTCATCAGCTCTTTGTCGCTGACAGGGCAGGCAGGGGCACGGATGTGCTTATAGATATGTGCGGCGCATTGGCAGCTCTTCTTATTATATGGGGATCAAAGAGCACAAGGGGAAGGATAATAATGGGCTTTGTGATAGGGATAGTGCTGGTGGCAGCGGTTATGTTCCTTTTCCTGTGGCCTTTTTAGAGCGCATTTAGTATTGGCAGCCTTGAATTAGAGTGGGGCAGATGGTATATTAAAAAAGACTATGAGCATCACATTACCGATGCTGACTGGAGGATGCAGAATGACATTAGCAGATGTTAGAAAGAACATAGACCGGGTCGACAAGGAGATCAAGCAGCTCTTCAAGGAGAGAATGGTTCTTGCGGACAATGTTGCTCAGGTCAAGGCAGAGACCGAGGATGACATATATAAGCCAGACCGCGAGGAGGCCATCATATCCAATCTCACAGGGGATGTGGATGATAACATCAAGATGGAGTACACGGCGCTTATCAAGAGAATCATGGAGATAAGCAGAAAGTACCAGTATGGAAGGACTCTGGAGCTCAGGAACTGCCTAGATGTGGAGTATGATGTGAAGGAGCCTGACATAGATGCGGTGGCGATGATAAAGCCGGAGCTGTACATTTGTCAGGGATGCTCGAGGGACAAGGTCATTGCGGTGGACTCATACGATGAGGTGTATGAGCTCATAAAGACTGGCAAGGTAGACGCCGGAATGGGAATACTTGAGGACATAAGCTACGGAGTTTCGGATGCGCTTCACGAGGTGCTCACCAACAACAAGCTGTATATATACAGATGTAACATTGTAAATGAGAATGGACACAACAAGAAGGTTGTCACATTTGCAGACCACCTCATAGTGGAGGAGAACCACAACAGGCTGAAGGTGATGTTCGTATGTAAGAATAAGAGCGGAAGTCTCAGCAGCATACTGTCCATGATCTCTGATTACGGGGTGAACCTCACAGAGATACACTCGGCGCCAAACAGGCAGGAGCATTGGAATTACAGATTCTATGTGGAGCTGTCTGCCAATTTACTGAAGAAGGATATACAGGCTTTAGTGTTCCAGCTCATGAACGAGACGGAGGAGTTTACGATCCTCGGAAGCTATGCCTGTGACGAGGAACAGGTTTAGAGAAAAAATAATTTTTAAGGAGAAAATATCATGATAGACAAGTTAGTAAAGAATATCAAGAAGACAAATGCACCTATAGTAGTTGGACTTGATCCAATGCTCAACTATGTACCGGAGCATATCCAGAAAGCTGCATTTGCAGAGTATGGCGAGACACTTGAGGGCGCTGGTGAGGCTATATGGCAGTTCAACAAGGGAATAGTTGACGCTACATATGATCTTATACCTGCAGTTAAGCCACAGATAGCCATGTATGAGCAGTTCGGAATCGAGGGACTCAAGGCATTCAAGAAGACAGTTGACTATTGCAAGGAGAAGGGACTTGTCGTTATCGGAGATATAAAAAGAGGCGATATAGGTTCAACATCAACAGCATATGCGGTTGGTCATATCGGAAAGGTACAGGTGGGAAGCAAGACATATGCTGGATTTGATGAGGATTTCATCACAGTAAACCCGTATCTTGGAACAGACGGAATCAAGCCATTTGTGGATGTGTGCAAGGAGGAGAACAAGGGTATATTCGTTCTCGTCAAGACATCCAATCCATCATCAGGTGAGTTCCAGGACAGACTTGTGGATGGACGTCCACTCTATGAGATAGTCGGAGATATGGTTGACAAATGGGGCAGCGATGTTGTAGGTGAATCAGGATATTCAGCGGTTGGAGCTGTTGTCGGTGCCACATACCCTGAGATGGGCAAGGTGCTGAGAAAAGTTATGCCAAAGTCATTTATCCTTGTTCCGGGTTACGGAGCACAGGGGGGTAAGGCTGCAGACCTTGTACACTACTTCAATGAGGACAGACTCGGTGCGATCGTCAACTCATCAAGAGGAATCATAGCTGCTTACAAGCAGGACAAGTATGCAAAGTTTGGTGCTGAGAACTATGCAGATGCCTCAAGACAGGCAGTAGTTGACATGATAGAGGATATCAACGGCGCACTTGATGCGTAATTAAGCCGGAATGTGTGCGGCGAGCCGGGCTTGTCCGCCGTACACTGATAATAGAATGATGATGGAGGAAGACTATGGGCAAACTTAAGATGACAGCAAAGGTGGTCAGTCAGGAGACTCTTGCCACAGATGTATACAGTCTGGTGCTTGAGGCACCTGAGATAGCTGCACAGGCTATAGCAGGACAGTTTGTGTCTGTGTACACTCATGATGGCAGCAAGATGCTCCCGAGACCTATCAGCCTCTGCGGAATAGACAGGGAGGCGGGAACACTCCGCCTTGTATACAGAGTGGTTGGATTTGGAACAAAGGAATTTTCACAGCTTGCGGCTGGAGATACGGTCGATATATTGGGGCCTCTTGGCAACGGATTCATGAAGTCGGATAAGAAGGCAATACTTATAGGCGGTGGAATAGGAATCCCACCTATGTTACAGCTTGCAAAGGAGCTGGACTGTGAGAAGTCAGTCGTGCTCGGCTACATGGATGAGATATTCCTGAACGAGGAATTTGAGCCATACGCACAGGTGTATATGTCATCTGAGGATGGACAGCACGGTGTGAAGGGCAACGTAATAGATGCCATAAAGGAATACGGCGTGGACGGCGCTGTCATATATGCGTGTGGCCCTACTCCTATGCTTCGGGGAATCAAGGCATACGCCATGGAGAAGGGCATCGAGTGCCAGATATCCATGGAGGAGAAGATGGCGTGCGGCGTGGGCGCATGTCTTGCCTGCGTATGCAAGACAAAGGAGATAGATGAGCACTCACAGGTGCACAATAGGAGAATATGCAAGGATGGCCCTGTATTCTATGCTGAGGAGGTGGAGCTGTAATGTCAGATAAGATCAATATGTCAGTTGATATAGCGGGAGTTACCCTCAAGAATCCTATAACGGTGGCGTCAGGAACATTTGGATCAGGTATGGAGTACAGTGAGTTCGTGGATCTGTCACAGCTCGGAGCAGTGACCACCAAGGGGGTGGCAAATATTCCATGGCCGGGCAATCCAACTCCACGTATAGCTGAGACTTACGGCGGCATGATGAACGCCATAGGACTTCAGAATCCTGGAATCGATGTGTTCAAGAAGAGAGATATACCATTCCTCAGGGATTATGATACAAAGATCATCGTAAACGTGTGTGGAAAGTCCAAGGAGGACTATGTTGACTGCGTTGAGAAGCTTGGCGATTGTGATGTGGATCTGCTTGAGATCAACGTGTCATGTCCGAATGTAAAAGAGGGCGGAATCGCATTTGGCCAGCAGCCGGATGCGCTCTACGATATAACAAAGGCAGTCAAGGCAGCGGCAAAGCAGCCTATCATCATGAAGCTGAGTCCGAATGTCACAGACATAACAGAGATGGCCAGAGCTGCAGAGGCTGGCGGTGCTGATGCGGTATCACTCATCAATACACTGACAGGTATGAAGATAGATGTTAACAGAAGAACATTTGCAGTGGCGAATAAGACTGCAGGTGTGTCAGGCCCTGCTATCCATCCGATAGCAGTCAGAATGGTATACCAGGTGGCAAATGCAATAAAGCTTCCTATCATCGGAATGGGCGGTGTGGCTACCACGGAGGATGCCCTTGAGATGATCATGGTCGGCGCAAGTGCGGTGGCAGTTGGAACGGCGAACTTCCACACTCCTTATGCGACAGTGGAGATCATAAAGGGTATTGAGGAGTATATGAAGAAGAATTCCATCAGCGATATCCATGAGCTGATAGGCTGTGTAAAATAGAACGATATAAGTCTTCTGTAAGAGTTTTAAGGGGTGTTGGGTTATGGAAGATAACATAGATATTGAAAAATATGCACAAAAACTCCGCATGGAACTGGATGAGGCACTTGGCAGAAATGAAGAGCTCAGCGAGGAGATATCTGACCATGCAAGGATGCTGGAGAAGGCTCTGGACAATCTGGCAGGCGGCGTGGGTATATTTGAACTTCACGGGAATAAGCCGGCTGTCAGGTACATGAGCAAAAGCTTTTACAAGCTGTTCAATGTGACCGAGGATCAGATGAGTGGATATGCCAGTGACTACGTGATGCTGGCCATTCCAGAGGATCGGTCTGTGCTTAAGAAGCAGATCCTGGAGACCATAACGAGTAACAAGACCACGGTGCGTGACATCCGCTTTACGGACGTGAATACCGGTGGATATTTCTGGATACAGGTCTGTCTTTCTGTCATGTCCATAAAAAATGGAATCATCGCATTGTGTGCGGTGTTTATCGATGTGACAAGCAAGATGGAGGCGGAGCTGGAGAACAAGGCGCAGTCTGAGATGCTCAGGCTGATACTTCAGGGAAGCGGAGAGTCCATAATCGTGTACGATGTCCTGACGGATACTCTGATAAATGAGAAGGTCGTGGATGGCGAGATGGTCACCACCATGAAATATGAGAATTTCTATAAGGGCATCGACACTAACAGGATAGTCCACGCTGACGACAGAGACGCCGTGACCGGCATGTTCAGAAAGATCCTTGATGCGGATGCGGATAGCTGTGACAGGCTGATGGGTGATCTGCGCCTTGATCTGAATGGCGGAGGCAAATGTGAGTGGTACAGAGTGCTCTTTGTTCCTCTCAGGGACTCCAAGAAAAAGGTTTGCAAGATATTCGGAAAATATTACTCCATAAACGATGAGAAGATAAGAAGTCAGGAGCTTCAGCTCAGGGCGGAGAGGGATTCTCTGACGGGACTTTACAATCATGTCACATTTCAGCACAAGATTACGGATATGCTAGAGTCTTTCTCGGGTGAACTGTGCGCTTTTTATATTATGGATATAGATGACTTTAAGCATATAAATGACGCATTTGGACATTATGCGGGAGATGATCTTCTGTGTGATGTTGCAGTGACGCTGGAGGAGGTTGCGTCGGCAGCCGGAGGATTCTCAGGACGACTGGGCGGCGATGAATTTGCACTGTTTATCCCGATAGTCGACAGAAGAGAGGACGTGTATAAGCTGGCTGAGAATATACAGACCAGACTCACCACGATCAATTGCAGTCTGCCGCATACTATGTCGATGGGAATAAGTATCCACAGGATAGAGGGTGGTATAGATTTTGACCTTCTATACAGTGAGTCGGATCAGGCGTTGTACGCAGCAAAGAGGGGCGGCAAGAACCGTTACTGTGACTATGCCGACTCAGCGGATATGCATTCATGTGATTCGCATCACAGCGGATATGCCTACAATGATGACGAAGGTCTTATGCTGGATGAGATATCTCATATAGCATATGTTGCGGACATGAAGACCCACGAGATGTATTTCCTCAACAAGGCGGCGAAGAGAAGCCTTGGAATTGCGGAGAACGACGATTCTTACAAGGGTAAAAAGTGCTTTGAGATAACCCAGGGCGGTGATGACCAGTGCCCATTTTGTTCTAATGAGATACTGGTTCCCGGACAGAGTTATGTATGGAATCACTACAACAGCAAGGCAAAGGGACTGTATGTGGTGAAGGATAAGATAGTTGACTGGCACGGAAGAAAGAGCCGGCTTGAGATTGCAGTTGACGTGTCTGACATAGATAAGACAACACAGGTTCTGGCGGACAGCTATGACATAGAGGATGCCCTTGTCAATTTCATGGCGAATATAACTTCAAAGCAGAGCAGTGAGGAGAAATATACCAGTCTGCTCGAGGTGATGGGAACTTTCTACAATTCCAAGAACGCCTGCCTTGTGGAGTATGGACAGGATGGCACAGGGGAGCTTTATTACTGGAAATCATCAGACGAGGAGTCGATAGAGGATGGTCTGAAGGCTCTTGTCACACAGAAAATGAGGGATGAACTGGAGAAGGAAGTCCTCAGGGACGAGGTTCTCATAGTGAACCGTTCCCATCCGTTAAGGAATCCTGAAACAGGATTTGCACGGATGCTGAGTGACAGCAGGATATGGTCACTGTATGCGGTTCCGATCATAGTGGAAGATGAACTGCTCGGCAGGGTATTTGTGTTCAATCCGGAGAAGCACAATGGAAACATAAGACTCATGAAGAACTTTGCTGCCTTTATCGGAAGTGAGATATATCAGAGACATCTGAAGGAGGACCAGCAGTTTGAGTTCACCCATGATAAGCAGACAAAATGCTTTAACAGGAACAGTTACATAGACTATATAAGAAGCAGAAAGAATCTGAGCAGTCTGGGACTGGTTGCTGTGGATATCAATGAGATACGGGGCATCGCGGAGATGTTCGGACCGGATTATGCGGACGATGTGATTCTGCAGTTTGTCGGAAGGATAAGGAAGACGTTCCCGGACGACAGGGTGTTCCGCATGGGCTATGACAGCTTTATCATCATATGTGAGAATATTGAGCAGTTGAAGTTCAATGTATACGCTTCAAGACTCAGGGAAAATCTGCTCTACGGTGAGTTCACGGCATGCTGTGGCTATGTCTGGACAGATTGCAATATTGATGTCCGCAGGATGGAGGATCATGCGGCAAATCTCCTGTATTCCGAGAAGCAGCGGTGGTATGAACAGCAGGACTGTCATTCGGTGAAGTGGAATACGCTGAAAAAGGATATGGTGAAGAAGGAGCTTGAGGAAGGACTGTTCTATGTCCTTTATCAGCCGAAGATGCTGTATCCGTCAGGAAAGATATGCGGGGCAGAGGCCCTTGTAAGATATTCCGGAAATGATGACTTGGCGGATGTTATCGACAGGCTTGAGAAGAGCAGAACTGTAAAATATGTGGATTTTTACGTGCTTGAGAATGTGTGCAGAGATCTGGCAAAATGGCATGAAGAGGGAATGCCATACATCCCGGTATCCTGTAACTTTTCCAGAATGTCGCTTATAGAGAGCAATGTGGCCAAGCAGATAGCAGCAGTGGTTGACAGGTATGGAATACCGCATGATGTGGTCGAGATAGAGATAACGGAGTCGGTCAGTGAGCAGGAGCATGATACTCTGGTGAACATTTCGAACAATATACATGAACTGGGCTTCAGGATCGCGATGGACGATTTTGGAACAAAATACTCAAATGTCGCCATGCTTGCCCATATGGGATTTGACATTATCAAGTTCGACAAGAGCATGATAAATGACATAACTGTCAATCCGGTGGATCACACGGTTATGTGTCATCTCATAAACATGTGCAATGAACTGGGAATGTTCTGTATAGCTGAGGGTGTGGAGACCGAGGATCAGGCGGATGCGCTCAGCAGCATGGGACTGGCTTGTATACAGGGGTATCTGTGCAGCAGGCCGCTGGAGAAAGAAAAGTATGTGGAGATGTGCAGGGAAAGAGGCATATCACAGCCGTACACCAATAAATAATTGAATCTTTATATGGATTATGGTAGTATGTGTAAGAAAAAGGGCAAAAAAGCCTGAAAACAGGAGGATTCGCAGAGACATGGAACAGTACAAGAAGGAATTTATCGAATTTATGATTGACTGTAACGTACTCAAGTTTGGAGATTTCGTTACAAAGAGTGGAAGAAAGACACCATTTTTTGTCAATACAGGCTTTTACAGAACAGGTGCTCAGCTCAAGAGACTTGGCGAGTATTATGCTGAGGCTATAAATGCAGAGTTTGGTCTGGACTTTGATGTGTTATTTGGTCCTGCATACAAGGGAATACCTCTCACAGTTGCGACAACTATGTCCATAGCAGAGATGTACGATGAGGACATCAAGTATTGCTCAAACAGAAAAGAGGTAAAGGATCACGGCGACAAGGGAATACTCCTTGGAAGTCCTATAGAGGATGGCGATAAGGTTGTCATCATCGAGGATGTCACAACAGCCGGAACATCTATTCAGGAGACACTTCCTATCATCAAGGCACAGGGCGACGTGGATGTCATGGGTCTTGTGGTTTCAGTAGACAGAATGGAGAGAGGCCAGGGCGAGAAGAGTGCGCTGACAGAGATCGAGGAGAACTACGGAATCAAGACAACAGCTATCGTAACAATGGCAGAGGTAGTGGAGCATCTTTACAACAGAGAGTATAAGGGAAGAGTTATCATAGATGACACCCTTAAGGCCGCTATCGACGCTTACTACGATCAGTACGGTGTAAAGTAGATATAATATATCTTAAAATATTGTAAAAAGTCTTAAAATATTATATAAAATAAAGATATGGAGTTAAGGGCCATATCTTTATTTTTTTTTGTTTATATGGGAGATTTCAACGTATGATAAAGTTTTTTAAGGCGATGTTTGGGGATGTAAGGGAATATTTCAGAAAATGGTCGGGGTGGATACTGTTCACTGTGTTGATCCTGTATTATGAATTGCTGTTTCACGGCATGAATTTCAGCCTGGATGATGGAAACATAGCCGCTATAATAGCATTTGCGGTGGTGGCTGGAGGTGTGTTCGGCGTGCTGACAGGATTTTTTCCGCCGGTCATCAATAAGATACTTGCAACGCTGTTCACGTTGTTTACGGGTGTGATCTTCATCGCCCAGTACGTATATCATTCGGTCTTCAACAACTATCTGTCTGTTATTGGAACCATAAAATTCGGCAATCAGGCTGTGGACAATGCGGACACGGTCATATCCAATATAAAGGCACAGATAGTGGACGTTATTCTTCTGGCTGTCCCGGTGCTCATAATGATCGTGTGCATATGGACATTTATGGCATTTGACAGGAGAAGGTGGTGGGTGAACCTCATAGGTGCCGCCGGAACAGCTCTGGTGTATGCCACAACACTGTTTGTGATGTGGGCTGTGGACTCGGATGTGTACAGTCCGTACAATTTATACAAGGAATATACATCGGTTGATCTCTCTATTGAAAAGCTCGGCGTCATGGAGAGTTTTGTGGTGGATGTCAGAGAGGGTATCGCAGGCAAGAGCTCAGCACAGAGCAGGATAAACTTTGCCTCGGGTGGTGAGGTCGATATCGACTCACTTGCCTCCACAGAGAGCACAACGATGCAGGAGATTACCACCGAGACGGTGGATGTCGCGGAAGCGACCACAGAGGAGGTTGTGATCGACACATCCCCGAATGTCCTGGATCTGGATTTTGATGCCATAAATGACCTTGCGGGAAATGATGCGGTTTCATCGCTCAGCGAATATTTTGCAAATATACCCCCGACAAATAAGAATGAATATACAGGTATGTTCGAGGGCTATAATGTCATATGGATAACTGCGGAGGGGTTCTCAGGCTATGCGCTTGATTCCGGTCTGTTCCCTACACTGTCAAAACTTGCGGACGAGGGCTTTGTCTTTGAAAATTACTATCAGCCGCTATGGTACGGTTCAACATTAGGCGGAGAGTATGCAAACCTGATGGGAAGCCCGACTAAGAACGGTTCATACCTCAGTATGTGCAGGGCTGCCGACAATGAGAATGGCATGCTGTTTTCCATGGCGAATACGCTCAAGAGACTCGGCTATAGCTGTTACGGATTCCATGACAACGACTATACATATTATGACAGGAATATCACCCATCCGGCGCTGGGATACGAGTGGATAGCCAGCGGTAATGGGCTTGAGTACCAGACTGACGAGAACGGGCAGGACATGTGGCCTCAGTCGGATCTTGTCATGATGGAGGAGACATTTGACAAGTATACAGAGACGCAGCCGTTCCATCTGTACTACCTGACGGTCAGCGGTCATGTGCCATATGGATACGGTGCGGCAAATGCCATGGCGGATAAGAACAAGGCTGTGGTCAGTGATCTTAACTATGTCCTGGATACTACAAAGGCATATCTGGCATCCCAGTACGAAATGGAAAAGATGCTTGAATATATGATGAAGAGACTTGAGAAGAAGGGGCTGCTGGACAATACTGTTATCGTCCTGGCGGGGGATCATGTACCGTATGACAATATGGACGTTGTGGATGAACTGGCAGGGGAGAACTTTGGAAACAGTCTTGAGGCGTACAGGAGCAGACTTGTCATATGGTCGGCGTCGATGGAGAAGCCGGTGAGAGTTGACAAGGTGTGCAGCAGTATAGATATCCTGCCGACCATGCTCAATCTCATGGGAGTGGATTATGATTCGAGGCTCATCATAGGAAGGGATATCCTGTCAGACAGTACAGGACTGGTGCTGTTCCCGGACAGAAGCTTTATAACGGATGCATTTGAATATAACGCAGTCACGGACACGCTGACATCCCACACGGGTGCGGAGGTATCGGATGACAGTTTCATTGCGATGCAGCTATATGTCGCGGATAAATTTACAGCAGCTGACAACATAACAGAGTCGGGGTATTATACATATGTTGCCAGGTATCTGGGGATAGACGAGGATAATTGACAATATTTATCATATTAAAATGTGGAATTATTCTCAAAAACGTATTATAGTATTTGTGGCTAATACCATAGGTATGTAATGAAAATATTATGCAATAAAGAAAGAGGTTAATTATGAAACTTGGTAGAAATGATATGTGCTGGTGCGGAAGTGGTAAGAAATACAAGACCTGTCACCTGGCTCTTGACGATAAGCTTGAGGATATGAAGAACAGAGGATTCAAGATCCCTACACATGCGATGATCAAGAACGCAGAGCAGATCGAGGGAATCAGGGAGGCTTCAAAGGTCAACACATCTGTGCTCGACTACATAACTCCATTTGTCAAGATAGGAGTGTCTACCAGAGAGCTGGATGACCTTATCTATAACTATACAAAGTCCATAGACGCTATTCCTGCATGTCTTGGATATGAGGGATATCCTAAGAGTGTGTGTATATCGGTAAATGATGTGGTATGCCACGGCATTCCAAGTGATGACATTATTCTCCAGGATGGAGATATAGTTAATATCGACTGTACAACAGAGTACAAGGGATATTTCGGAGACTCATCAAGAATGTTCATGCTGGGAAATGTTGATCCCGCATGGAAGAAGCTTGTAGAGGATACAAAGAAGGCTCTTGATATAGGTGTTGAGGTGTGCAGCAAGCCATATGTGACCATAGGAGATATAGGATATGCCATCAACAAATTTGCACAGGAGCAGGGCTATTCGGTTGTCCGTGAGATAGGCGGCCATGGAGTAGGTCTTGCAATTCATGAGGAGCCTTATGTAAGTCATATAGGACAGCCTGGCAAGGATTATGTGCTTGCTCCGGGAATGGTGTTTACCATTGAACCTATGATCAACATGGGCGGCCCTGATGTATATCAGGATGCAGATGACGGCTGGACTATCTACACGGAGGATGGCTCACCATCGGCACAGTGGGAGTACACACTGGTTATGACAGAGCATGGAGTGGAGATACTTGCCCACTAGGGAGTGGAATAGAATAAAAGAGCAGCAGCCTGATATGTTATCAAAGACATATCGGGCTGCTGCTTTTTGTTGTGTTAGTTATCCATTAGGATCTGCTGCCGTAAACCGGCAGACAGATTATATTACTTTGTAAGTATTCCAAGGATCTCGTTGCTTCTTGCGATGAACTTGGTCATTGCCTCTGCTGACAGTGGACGGTTGGCAAGTACGGCCAGATCATATAACTGGCAGCAGATCGTAGCTGTGTTGTCGCTGTCAGGGTTGTCCAGAACGTATTTAACAAGCTTGTTGTTGCTGTTCAGGATGAGTGTCTCTCCCTCGCCCTGACCGAACATTGATGGATCCATACCGGCCATGCCGTACATCTTCATCATTTCCTGCATACGTCTTGTCTCCTCAGGCTGGGTGAGGATAGAAGATGTATTCTCATCCTTCAGGGATTCAACCTTTACATTCAGGTTCTTCATGTCGAGAGCCTTCTCAAATGTAGCTGTGAGCTTATCCTTGTATTCCTTTGCAGTCTCCTCGGAGAGCTCCTCGCCGACAAAGTTGTCAGAGAGCTCAGCGTCTATTCTGTAGAAGTGAACATTCTCATTCTTCTGCTCAAGCAGTGTGATGAATGGGCTGTCGATGGTCTGTGTCATGATCAGCGCGTCCATGCCCTCAGCCTTGAACATATTGATGTACTGTGACTGAGCCTGCTCATCGGTTACATAGAATACCTTGTTCTCATACTTTTCCTTTCCAGCCTCAAGATACTCAGGGAGAGTTATATATTTGCCCTCGAGATTCTTGTATATACAGAAGTCCTTCATCTTGTCGAGGAACTTGAGATCCTTCAGACAACCAAACTTGATAAATGGGTTGATGTCATCCCAGTACTTCTCGTAGTCCTCTCTGTGTGTCTTGTACATGCCGGACAGCTTGTCTGCAACCTTCTTGGTGATGTAGTCTGAGATCTTCTTGACAAATCCGTCATTCTGAAGCGCACTACGTGATACGTTCAGTGGAAGATCAGGACAGTCGATACATCCCTTTAAGAGCATGAGGAACTCAGGAATTACTTCCTTGATATTGTCGGCGACGAATACCTGGTTGTTGTACAGCTTGATCGTTCCCTCAAGGTTGTCATACTGTGTATTGATCTTAGGGAAGTACAGGATACCTTTCAGGTTGAATGGGTAGTCCATGTTCAGGTGTATCCAGAACAGAGGCTCCTTGTAGTCGTGGAATACCTTTCTGTAGAACTCCTTGTATTCCTCGTCGGTGCAGTCGTTTGGATGCTTTGCCCACAGTGGGGTAGTGGTGTTGAGTGGCTTAGGAGCTTCAGGCTTCTTCTCCTCGGTCTTTGTATCGTCTGCGTCTGGGCCCTTGCTGTCAGTGCTGCCCTCAGCATTATCTGCTGTGTCGCTGACTTCCTTTGCATCCACGTCTACAGTAGCATCCTTAGGATCTTCCTGTGGCTCGTCTGCGTTTGTGTAGTAGATCTCAACAGGCATGAACGAACAATACTTGTCGATGACCTCCTTGATCCTGTATTCATTTGCAAATTCATAGCTGTCCTCGTTCAGATAAAGGGTGATGGTAGTACCTCGGTCAGCCTTAATGCACTTCTTCATGGAGTATTCAAGGCCGTCCTTGCACTCCCAGTATACAGCGTCCTCGCCGTCCTTGTATGACTTTGTCTCGATGGTGACCTTGTCGGCAACCATGAATGCGGAGTAGAAGCCCAGTCCGAAGTGACCGATGATCTGTTCCTCTGTTGCCTTGTCCTTGTACTGCTCAAGGAATGCCTCGGCTCCTGAGAAAGCAATCTGGTTGATATATTTCTCAACCTCCTCCTCAGTCATACCGATACCGTTATCGGTAAATGTGATGGTCTTGTCGTTGGCACTTGTGGTCACATCTATACGATATGGCTCATCCGGCTCGTCAAATTCGCCCATAAGAGACAGCTTCTTAAGCTTTGTCACGGCATCACAGCCGTTTGATATAAGCTCCCTGACAAATATATCGTGGTCTGAATACAGCCACTTCTTGATGACAGGGAAAATGTTTTCACTGTTGATCGATAAATTTCCGTTCTTCATAATTGTATACATCTCCTTAAAATATAATGGTTTTCAATGAAAGATGTGTCATCCCCGATCTGTGTTCAATCTTAATAGAAATGTACACTGACACATCAGGCTAAAAGGTATGATAAATCAGCTGGGAACTAAAGTCAAGAAAAAATTAGCACTCAGACAAAATGAGTGCTAACAGGGACGGCGCGTAAAAAAATCCGGCATCAGATGAGGTGCCGGATCTTCAAAAATCATATTAAATTTCTTCAAAAAATCAGCTTTCGGTGAAATATATTCCGGCAGTCTTCAGGAAATCCCTGATCTCCGCATCCCACACATGCTCAAGGGTCTTATCCATGGTGAATATGTTCTGGGTCGCCATGGATGTGAGTTGTATGCTCATGCCGTCATAGTAGACGTTCAAGGTGAGATTTGCCACATCAGATACAGGTATGGTGAGATGGTTCTTCTCAAGCATATCCATGATGTCCGGCTGGGAGAGCACGAGCACTATCTTGAAGCTCAGTGGCAGCTTCTTTCCTCTTATAACATTATATACATGTGGTTTTATGGACTCCCATGAGGCGTAGGATGTGGAAGCCATGAGCTCCAGCTCCTCCTTGTCATAGAAATCCTTGTTTACCCTTCCGTCAAAGCTGTATGTTATCCCGCTTTTTACAAATGCCTCCATGGCGAGAAAACGGTCAAATGTATTGTCCATCAGAAGCTTCTTCACGAAGTCCCTGGTCTCGGTGATGGTGATGTCTAACATTGAAAATCTCCTGTTTTCTGGATTGTGATCCAGCCGTATCTGCGTGCGGCTGCATGCTAAAAGTATATCAGCGGAATGTGGCAAATGCAACAATATAGATACACTGATTTATTGAATTATGGATACCCGTGTGATATAATGTACAAGGATTTAATGTCTAAATGTTATGGAGGGTTTATTTGATGAAGAAGGTTGCATATATAGCATCAGAGTGTGTGCCATTTATAAAGACGGGTGGTCTTGCGGATGTAGTTGGAACACTGCCAAAGATATTTGATAAGAACGAGTATGATGTGAGAGTCATCATGCCGAATTATCTCTGTATTCCGAACAAGTACAGGGAGAAGATGCAGTATATAACGCATTTTTATATGGACATCGGTTACAAGAATGATTATGTTGGCGTTATGTATCTGGAGTATGAGGGTGTCAAGGTATATTTCATAGATAACGAGTATTACTTTAACGGATTTACACCTTATGGTGATGTAAAGTGGGATATCGAGAAGTTCTGTTATTTCTCAAAGGCAGCGCTTTCGATCCTTCCATCGATCGGTTTCCAGCCGGATATACTTCACTGTCATGACTGGCAGGCAGGACTTGTGCCTGTATATCTCAAGACTCTGTTTGCAGGAGATATGTTCTATACAAGCATGAAGTCTGTTATGACTATTCATAATCTCCAGTTCCAGGGCAAGTGGGATATAAAGACCATTCAGGAGTATTCAGGACTCCCTGATTATGTATTTACACCGGACAAGCTGGAGATCCAGAAGGATGCTTCCATGCTTAAGGGCGGACTTGTATATGCAGATAAGATAACAACGGTAAGTAACACATATGCCAAGGAGATACAGACTCCATATTATGGAGAGGGACTTGACGGGCTCTTAAGTGCCAGATGGCAGTCACTCTGGGGCATTGTCAACGGTATAGATTACGAGGTATGGAATCCTGCAACAGATCCACAGGTATATAAGAACTACAGCGTGGATAACTTCAGACAGCTCAAGAAGATCAACAAGATCGAACTGCAGAAGGAATGTGGACTTCCTCAGGATGAGAATCAGTTTGTAATAGGAATCATATCCAGACTCACAGACCAGAAGGGTCTTGATCTGGTTGACAGGATCATGAACGATATATGCTGTGACGGAGTACAGTTCATCGTCCTCGGAACCGGTGACGGCAAGTACGAGAACATGTTCAAGTATTATCAGGGAATACATCCTGCAAAGGTATCAGCGAACATCTATTATTCAGATGAGAGATCTCATAAGATGTATGCAGGCTGCGATGTGATGCTCGTGCCTTCAAGATTTGAGCCATGTGGACTCACACAGCTCATGGCACTCAGATATGGCACAGTTCCAGTAGTAAGAGAGACAGGTGGTCTTGCAGATACTGTTGAGGCTTATAATCAGTTCGAGGGTACAGGAACAGGATTCTCATTTGCTAATTATGATGCATATGAGCTCCTCAATGCCATAAACTATGCAAAGGAAGTGTACTATAACAACAAAGAGGCATGGTATGGAATCCAGGAGCGTGGCATGAGACAGGATTACTCATGGTATAACTCGGCGAATATATATAAGGATCTCTACAATTCACTGTAGGATCAGGATAGCAGTAATGTGGTAGTAGATATGGAAGAGGCAGAGAATGAATTTGCATTTTCTGCCTTTTTTCAGGGATATAGGAGAGACAGATATGGCGTTTGACGGAATAGTGATATCCAATGTGGTAAGAGACATGAAGGAGAAACTCATCGACGGAAGGATATATAAGATATATCAGCCGGAGAAGGACGAGCTCAACATAGTAATAAAGAATAACAGGGAGAATTACAGGTTGCTCATGTCTGCGGATGCAAGCCTCCCGCTTATATACTTTCAGCAGTCCGCCAAGGAGAATCCTATGACAGCGCCGAATTTCTGTATGCTCCTCAGGAAGCATATCAACAACGGAAGGATAGTTGATGTGTATCAGCCGGGCTTTGAGAGAATAGTTGTCATGGTCATCGAGCATCTGGACGAGCTTGGAGATCTAAAGAGAAAGAAACTCATCATAGAGATCATGGGTAAGCACAGCAATATCATATTTGCCACGGATGAGAATGTCATCATCGACAGCATAAAGCATATATCCCATATGGTGAGCTCAGTGAGGGAGGTTCTTCCGGGCAGGACTTATGAGTATCCTCCGGCGGGAGGAAAGGTATCCCCGCTTGAGATAGAGCGCGGGGACTTCATAGAGCGTGTGAGCTCGAGCCCTACGAATATCATAAAGGCGATATACCAGAACATAACCGGATTTTCACCGGTTGTGGCGAGTGAGATAACCTACAGGGCAGGACTTGACGGCAACATGCCTGTGGACAGCATGAGCGAGGCGGATGTCGCAAGGCTTTATGATGAATTTGCCGGGATAGTATCTGATATAAGGAACGGGAACTATACTCCTGAGATCATACTGGACGGTTACACTCCAGTGGAGTTCTCGTCGGTGCATCTGTCGATGTACAGCGACAAGGCCATAGAATCAAGGGACGACATTTCAAAGGTGCTTGATGAGTATTTCTACAGAAAGAGTGCGGTCACAAGGATAAGACAGAAGTCATCGGATCTTAGAAAGATCGTCTCGAATGCCATTGAGAGAACGAGCAAGAAGTACGACCTGCAGCTCGCTCAGTTAAAGGACACTGAATCCAGGGAAAAGTACCGTGTGTACGGAGAACTGATCAACACATATGGTTACAATATAGAACAGGGAGCGGACAGTTTTGAGGCTCTCAACTACTATACTAACGAGATGATAAAGATCCCGCTTGACAAGACCATATCTGTTATGGACAACTCCAAGAGATATTTTGCGAGATACAACAAGCTCAAGAGGACTTATGAGGCACTTACACAGCTCACTGTCGAGACGAAGAGTGAGCTGGAGCATCTTCAGTCGGTACAGACGTTCCTTGATATGGCGATAGATGAGAATTCACTGGCACAGGTCAAGGAGGAGCTCGTAGCCTGCGGATATGTAAAGGGACATTACGGACGCAAGGGCGACAGGAAAAAGGCAAAGTCAAAACCGCTGCACTACATATCCAGCGATGGATTCCATATGTATGTGGGCAAGAATAATATCCAGAACGATGAGCTCACATTTAAATTCGCAAATGGTGGGGATATGTGGTTCCATGCTAAGAAGATGCCGGGTTCCCATGTCATCGTGAGACTTGAGGGTGCGGGAGAACTTCCTGATTCTACATATGAGGAGGCGGCAAGACTTGCAGCGTATTATTCGTCTGGAAGGACGGCACCGAAGGTGGAGATAGACTATACCGAGCGCAGAAATATCAAAAAGCCTGCGGGGGCAAAGCCTGGATTTGTAATATATCATACGAATTACTCGATGATTGCAGAGCCGAGGATTGCGGGAATAGAGGAAGTACAATAAATAATTTGATTTTTAAACAGGTGTGAAGTATAATATATTATCTGTTATCAGGTAATTGAAAACAACATATAACCTGGGAATATTAGGAGACAGATATGGTAAAAAGCATGACAGGATTTGGCCGCAGCGAGAGGGTGACTGATGCATACAAGATAGTTGTAGAGATGAAGTCAGTCAATCACAGATTCTGCGACATCAATATAAAGCTCCCGAAGAAGATAAGCTTCTTTGAGACAAACATAAGAACATATCTCAAAAAATATATTGAGAGAGGAAAGGTTGACGTGTTCATCACATACGAGGATTTCTCGGATGACAATGTCAAGCTGAAGTACAACAAGGACGTTGCCGAGAAGTACATGGGATATTTCGAGGAGATGTCCAAGGATTTTGGAATTGAGAACAGCATAACACCTGCACAGCTTGGAGGCTTCCCTGACGTGTTCACGGTTGAGGAGCAGGCGGTCGACCAGGATGAGCTGTGGAAGATAATAGAGACATCCCTTGACGAGGCTGCGAAGATGTTCGTGCAGTCGAGGATAACAGAGGGAGAGAACCTTAAGAAGGACATGATCGACAAGCTTGACGGAATGAGAGCTGCCGTTGATTATATAGAGGAGATATCACCTGAACTTGTGGAGGAGTATAGACGCAAGCTCACGGACAAGATCATAGAGGTTCTTGACAATCCTGTTATAGATGAGAACAGGATCGCCACAGAGGTCGTTATATATGCGGACAAGATATGTGTGGACGAGGAGACTGTAAGGCTTAAGAGTCATATCAGCAGCACGAAGAAGATTCTGGAGGATGGCGGAAGCGTTGGCAGGAAGCTGGACTTCATCGCACAGGAGATGAACAGAGAGGCGAACACGATACTTTCAAAGGCCAATTCACTTGATGTGTCAGACAAGGCGATACAGCTCAAGACTGACATAGAGAAGGTCAGAGAGCAGATACAGAATCTGGAATAGAATACATAATATTTAGAGGTAATGATGATGGCAGATAAGAATACAAAACGTGGATCGCTCATAGTCATATCCGGTTTTTCAGGAGTTGGAAAGGGCACAGTTGTCAAGAGACTTGTGTCGGATTTTGGATATAACCTTTCAGTGTCGGCGACGACAAGATCACCGAGAGAGGGTGAGGTCGATGGAAGAGAGTATTATTTCATGGATCGCAAGGATTTTGAGAATCTCATTGACTACGGCGGATTTATCGAGTGGACACAGTATGTAGAGAATTATTATGGAACTCCAAAGAAGTATGTTGAGGAGAAGCTTGCTGATGGCAAGGACGTCATACTCGAGATAGAGGTCATGGGCGCACTCAATGTCAAGAAGCAGTTCCCTGATGCGCTTCTCATATTTATATCAGCTCCAAGCATAAGCGAGCTTAAGAGCAGACTGGCAGGAAGAGGAACAGAGTCGGAGGAGACCATAATCAAGAGACTCCGAAAGGCCACAGAGGAAGCTGAGGACATGGACAAGTACGACTACATCATAGTCAACGATGATCTGGACGAGTGTATACACACCGTGGATTCAGTCATCAGAAGCTATGGCTGCAGAAGAGATAATCAGCTTGGATATATAGCCGGAATAAAAGAAGAGCTTGCAGAGATAAAGAAACTCTGATAAATTAGACTGGATAACAGTGGACAGCAGTTTAGAAGAATATTTCAATAATCATATAAGAAAGGGGATATAATATTATGTTACATCCATCATACACAGACTTAATGTCAGTAGTAAATGCAGAGGTTGAGCCAGGTGAGCAGCCTGTAGTAAACAGCAGATATTCAATCGTTCTTGCAACAGCAAAGAGAGCAAGAGAGATCATTGATGGTCAGGAGCCTATGGTGGCAGCAGACCCAAAGAAGAAGCCATTATCCATCGCTGTAGATGAAGTTTACCATGGAAAGGTAAAGATCGTCGGAGCAGACGAGGATTAACAGACCGGAATATATAGCGGTAAGTGAGAAGAATGGAGGTTGGAGCTTTTAGCACAGCCTCCTATTTTTCTGATACACAACTGTGCCGGATGTGGCATATTCTAAATAAACAGGAATATGTCGACGGGAGGTGTATCATGAGGGCGTCAGATGTTCTAAAAGGCACGGTCTATGAGATCCTGGCAGGGGACATTGACTGTCAGATTACGGATCTGGCAGATGATTCCAGAGATGTCACACAGGGAACTCTTTTTGTGTGTCGGAGAGGTGCGAGAACAGATGGACATCGCTATATAGATGATGCCGTGGCAAGGGGCGCAGCGTGTATAGTCGTGACAGATGATATCGGCATACCTGCGGAGCGGTCAGCCGGACGCTGGGGGGATACCGATTGTGTACTGATCGTGAGACTGTATGACTATCGCCACGGTATAGGAATGATATGTAATAATTTCTGGAATTTTCCGTCACGAAGTATGAAGGTTATAGGTGTGACCGGGACAAAGGGAAAGACCACGGTCGCATGTATGATAAAGTCTATGCTGGACAGATGGGGGCGTAGAACCGGTCTTGTGGGAACCATAGAGATTGATGACTGTATCCGGAAGATACCATCTGTGAATACCACTCCGGGAACGATATATCTCCATCGCAAGCTTGCAGACATGGTGGCAAATGGTGCGGAATACTGCGTCATGGAGGTATCGTCACAGGGGCTTATGCACGGCCGTGTGTCAGGGGTAGAATTTGATATATGCGTATATACAAATCTTGCTCCGGATCACATTGGGCGGAATGAACACCGCACATTTGCCGAGTATGGGAGATGGAAGAGAAGCCTGTTCTCAAAGTGTAAGACTGCGGTGATAAATGCAGATGACATGTATTCTGGGTGTATTGCTGCCGAGGCTGTGAATGCAGGGGCTGAAGTGGTATATTATGGTGTGAGGAATCACACTGCAGCCGGGGATGGCGATGTGTGTATGGCGGGAGCAATACACAGGCTAATTCTCCATAGAGTTATGGGGATAGGCTATGAGTGTGAGAGAACGGACGGGGAGAGCACTTACATGACTGTTGGCATACCGGGAGAGTTCAATGTGTACAATTCTCTTGCTGCGGTAACCACTTGCGGGATCATCGGGATACCGATGGAGGTAATGCAGGATTCGCAGTCGGATATGAAGGTGAGGGGCAGACTCGAGCCGGTGGAGATCCCGGGATACGCAAGGATATTCATCGATTATGCCCACAATGCCGTGAGCCTGGAAAATGTACTGACCACCCTCAGACAGTACAGGCCGAAGAGGCTTATATGTCTGTTCGGATGCGGCGGCAACAGATCAGCCGGGCGCCGAAAAGGCATGGGATTTGTGTCGGGCAGGCTGGCGGATATGACGGTCATAACAAGTGATAACCCGAGGTTTGAATCCCCGGAGGCGATAATGACGGATATTGAGACCGGGGTTCTCGAGGGCGGAGGAGAATATGTAAAGATATGCAGCCGTCTGGATGCTATAAGATACGCTCTGGAGATTTCGGACAGGGATGATATAGTCCTTCTGGCCGGCAAAGGCCATGAGACATATCAGGATATAGAGGGACGCAGGACACAAATGGACGAGAGAGAAATGATACGGCAGATATTGGAGGAGAAAAATGCGGGGATTGTACGCAGATGTGATAATTGATATATCCCATGAGGCGATAGACAGAACATTTCAATATGCTATTCCTGACGATATTGCCGGCAGGATACAGATAGGAAGTCAGGTCAACATTCCATTTGGCAAGGGAAATAATCTGAGAAAAGGCTATGTCATAGGGATATCGGATTCCACGGAATATGATGAGAGCAGGATAAAGTCTATAGATTCTCTGTGCGAGGACGGCGTGGCAGCTCCGGGAAGGCTCCTTGCCCTTGCGGCGTGGATAAAGGAGAACTACGGCTCCACCATGATAAATGCCATCCAGACGGTGATGCCGGTGAAAAAAACGGTTAAGTCCGTGGTGGTCAGATATGTTGTCCTTTCATGCGAGGATGTGGACACATGGGAATACAGATATATGAAGAAGAATGCCAGGGCAAAGCTCAGGCTCCTCCGCGAGCTTATGGTGAGACCTGAGCTCCCAATGACGGAGGCCACCGGGACTTTGAATGTGTCACATCAGGCGGTTAAGGCCATGGAGGACGAAGGTGTCGTTCGTATCGTTGAGGACAGCAGATACCGGGATGTGGTGTCTGACGCGGTGAGGCAGCAGGCATTTGAGGCTCCTGATATAGAGCTTAACAGTGACCAGCAGAGGATAGTCGATGATTTCGTAAGTGATGCAGATCAGGGTATACACAGGACATATCTTCTTCATGGCGTGACGGGAAGCGGCAAGACTGAGGTGTATGTGAGGTGTATCCGTGAAGTCGTCCGCGCGGGCAGACAGGCGATCGTGCTGATACCTGAGATAGCACTCACGTATCAGACACTGACATATTTCTCCAGATACTTTGGTAACCGTGTGACCATGGTCAACTCAAAGCTCAGCAGCGGGGAGAAGTATGATCAGTTTGAGCGCGCAAGGAAGGGCGATGTGGATGTGGTGATAGGCCCGAGGTCTGCGCTGTTTACCCCATTTGAGAAGCTGGGACTTATAATAATAGATGAGGAACATGAGAGCAGCTATAAGAGTGACAGCCCGCCAAAATATCACGCAAGGGAGACTGCCATAGAACGTGCAAGGCTTGAGGGGGCGAGTGTCATACTCGGTTCCGCAACTCCTTCTGTGGAGAGCTACAAGCGTGCACTGGCGGGTGAGTACAGGCTGTGGACCATGGACAGCCGTGTTGAGGGCAGAGCCATGGCAGAGACAAGCATAGTAGATCTCAGGGATGAACTCCACCGGGGCAACAGATCCATAATAAGCGACGAGCTTGCAAATGATATAGCGGACAGGCTCAGCAAGCGGGAACAGATCATGCTGTTCATCAACAAGCGGGGATATAACAGCTTTGTATCCTGCAGGAGCTGCGGAGAGGCAGTGAAATGCCCGCACTGTGACGTGTCCATGGCACTGCACTCTGGAAATAATACACAGAAGGGCGTGCTTGTGTGCCACTACTGCGGATTCAGAATGCCGGAGCCGGACAAATGTCCGGCGTGCGGTTCAAAGCTCATAGGAGGCTATGGAGTCGGAACCGAGAAGGTCGAGCAGGAGGTACGCAGGTTGTTCCCGGAGGCCAGGACCTTAAGGATGGACAGGGATACGACCTCGAAGAAGAATTCTCATGAGCAGATACTTGAGAGCTTCGGAAGAGGCGATGCGGACATACTCATAGGAACCCAGATGATAGTCAAGGGACATGACTTTTCCAGAGTGACACTTGTGGGTGTGCTGCTGGCGGATCTCACACTGTTCAGCGGAGACTACAGAGCCGGTGAGAGGACATTTGACCTGCTGACCCAGGCTGCGGGAAGAGCCGGAAGGGGTGATGTGCCCGGAAAGGTTGTGATACAGACCTACAAGCCGGACAACTACGCCATAACTGCGGCAGCGTCCCAGGATTACAGGGCATTCTACGATATCGAGGAGGCGTACAGATCACTCATGAGGTATCCGCCGGAGTGGAATATGATGGTCATAATGGGCGCGGGCATGGACGAAGAACAGCTTGCCAATATAATGGATAGGATGTATTCTCTTATAAGGGGAAAATATATAAATGCAGGACATCTGTCGGTGATCGGTCCTTCGGAACCGGCCATATCAAAGATAAAGGATGTGTACAGGCGGGTGTTGTATATAAAACACCGGGATTACAGGATGCTGGTGGATGTCAAGGATTATGTCGAGGAATGGCTTAAGGAGAACGGAGAGAACGATGTGAGCGTATTCTTTGACCTGAATCCGGTAAATATGTATTAGTGAAAAGGAGATTTGTGGACATGGCGATAAGAAATATAAGATATGACGGAGATGACATACTCAGAAAGGTGTGCAGACCGGTTGAGAAGATGGATGACAGAACACTTACACTCATAGATGACATGTTTGATACCATGTATGAGGCAAATGGAGTTGGACTTGCCGCACCTCAGGTTGGAATCCTCAAGAGGATAGTTGTTATTGATGTCGGCGATGACAATCCACTCTGTCTTATAAATCCTGTGATAACAGAATCAGACGGAGAGCAGACAGGTGAGGAGGGATGCCTCAGCCTTCCTGGAAAATTTGGAACAGTTACAAGACCTATGCATGTAATATGCAAGGCATTTGACGAGAATATGGAGGAGTTTACAGTCGAGGGAGAGGGACTTCTGGCGAGAGCTATCTGCCACGAGCTTGATCATCTTGACGGAAAGCTCTACAAGGATCTTGTCGAGGATGGCCTTCACGAGGTAGAGCAGAATTAAGAGATACTTAACCTATAACAAGGAGGACATGCAGATGAGAGTTATATATATGGGAACCCCTGATTTTGCCGTGCACGCACTTGTATCCATAGTGGAAGCGGGACATGACGTTGTGGCATGCTTTACGCAGCCGGACAAGGCAAAGGGAAGGAGCAAAAAGCTTCAACCGACACCGGTGAAGGTACAGGCAATGGAATATGATATTCCGGTATATCAGCCGGTGAAGCTCCGTGAGCAGGAGAACGTGGACATCATCAGAGAGTATGCACCTGATGTGATAGTTGTGGCAGCATATGGCCAGATACTCCCTGAGAGCATACTCAATATTCCGAAGTACGGATGTGTCAATATCCATGCATCGCTGCTCCCGAAGTACCGCGGTGCGGCGCCTATCGAGTGGGCGATCATTGACGGCGAGAAGGAGACCGGAGTCACCACCATGTACATGGCAAAGGGACTTGATACCGGAGATATGATAGAACATTCGATTGTGTCTATCGGTGACGATGACACTGGAGAGACATTGACGGACAAGCTTGCGGCAAGCGGTGCGCAGCTTATACTGTCAACCCTTGAAAAGCTTGAGAATGGAACTGCGGTCCGGACACCTCAGGATGACAGCCTGAGCTGTTACGCTTCCATGTTGAACAAGGGTATGGGAGATATAGATTTCAGTGAGCCGGCAGAGAAGATAGAGAGACTTGTGAGAGGCCTTCAGCCATGGCCTTGTGCATACACAAGGATAGGCGGCAAGAATGTCAAGATATATGGGGCAAAGGTAGTGAGCCGTGAGGATGGCATTGCACCGGGTGAGATAACCATGGTGACCAAGAAGACATTTGCCATAGCGTGTGGACAGGATGCACTCCAGATAACAAGATTACAGCCTGAGGGCAAGAAGCCTATGGATGCGGCGGCGTTCCTTGCGGGCAATAAACTCACAGCCGGAGAGCACATCTAATCAAATATATCTGATGAAGAATGGACAGAGGTAGAATGGATACAAAGACTCGAGAGGTGGTTCTGACCACATTACTGGACATAGAGAAAAATCATACATTTTCAAATATAGCACTTGGAACGGCACTCCGCGCCAACCAGTTCATGAGCAAACAGGACAGGGCGTACATCACGAGAATGGTCGAGGGAGTCACAGAGCAGAGGATAAAGCTGGACTACATAATAAACCAGTTCTCCAAAACAAAGGTGAACAAGTGCAAGCCGCTCATAAGATGCGTCCTCAGGATGGGAACTTACGAGCTGTTCTTTATGGACTCTGTTCCGGATTCGGCTGCCTGCAACCTGTCGGTGAAGCTGGCGGTGGATCATGGATTTGGAAGCCTCAGAGGCTTTGTCAACGGAGTTCTCAGAAATATCGCAAGAAGCAGGGATGGTATAAAATACCCTGATAAGAACACATCACCTTTGGAATACTATTCGGTTGAATATTCAGTTCCTGTGGAGCTTGTGGAGATACTGCTGCAGGACTATGACAGCGAAACGGTGGACAGAATACTCGGAAGCAGCTACGAAATGCGTCCGACATCCATAAGGGTGAATACAGACAGGATAAGCGTTGATGAAGTCGAGAGGAAGCTGGAGACCGCTGGAATAGAGACAGTGCGAGGAAGCCTGAATGACACATCACTTCTTATAAAGGGATATGATTATGTCAGAAGGATCCCAGGATTCATGGATGGAGAATTTGTTGTACAGGATCAGAGTTCGTGTCTGGCTGTAAGGGCAGCAGGTATACAGAATGGAGATCTGGTGGTGGATGTGTGTGCAGCACCGGGCGGCAAAACCATGTATGCCGCAAGTCTTGCGGGACAGACAGGAAGGGTTATCTCAAGGGATCTCACCGAGAACAAGACGGAGCTCATAGAGGAGAACGTGGACAGACTTGGACTGACAAATGTCACTGTCGAGGCATGGGATGCGAGAGAACTTGATGAGAACCTTGTCGGAAAGGCTGATGTGGTAATAGCAGACCTTCCGTGTTCGGGACTTGGCATAATGGGCAGGAAGAACGATATCAAGTACAATGTGACAGGTGACAGCATAGACGAGCTGGCACAGCTTCAAAGGGATATTCTTGACACTGTATCCAGATATGTGAAAACGGGTGGAACACTGGTGTATTCGACATGTACTATAGACAGCAGGGAGAATCAGAACAATGTTAAGTGGTTTGTGGAAAATCATGATTTTGAGACTGTGAGTATAGATGAGATCGTACCGGGGCACGGCGGCGATAAAGGATATGTAACTCTGTTACAGGGAGTAGATGAGTGTGATGGATTTTTCATATCGAAGTTCGTGCGTACAAAATAGATAGAACATGTATAAAAGATTGGACAGAGTATGGAAGTAAAGGGTAGAGAAGATAAGGATATTAGACAGCCGGATCTGAAATCAATGAATATGGAAGAACTCAGGAACTGGGTCACCGGTGCCGGTCAGCCGGCATTCAGGGCGAAGCAGATATATCAGTGGTTTCATGTGAAGCTTGCGGACGGAACGGAGGAGATGACCAATCTGCCGAAAAGCCTCAGAGAGAAGATGAATGAATATGGAATATATGGTGTGAGCGTTGTCACCAGACTCATTTCAGAGGATGACGGCACAAATAAATTCCTGTTCAGACTCCATGATGGGAATGTCATAGAGAGCGTGCTCATGAAGTACAAGCATGGCAATTCCGTGTGCATATCATCCCAGGTGGGCTGCCGTATGGGCTGCAGGTTCTGTGCATCGACCATAGGCGGGCTGGTGAGGAATCTCACAGCGTCCGAGATGCTGTCACAGATATACAGCATCCAGAAGATAACAGGTGAGCGTGTGTCAAATGTGGTCGTGATGGGAACAGGAGAGCCGCTGGATAACTTTGACAATCTTGTCAGGTTCATAGAGATGCTGACGGACGAGAATGGACTGAACATAAGCCAGAGAAATGTCACAGTGTCGAGCTGCGGTTTAGTGCCTGAGATAAAGAGGCTTGCGGATATGGAGCTTTCCATTACATTTGCATTGTCGCTTCACGCGCCAAATGACGAGGACAGAAGGGCACTCATGCCGATAGCCAACAGATACAGCATTGCAGAGGTTCTGGACGCCTGTGATTATTACTTTGACAGGACGGGCAGGAGGATAACATTTGAGTATTCTCTTGTAAAAGGGCAGAATGACAGCCCTGAGAAGGCATGCGAGCTGGCGTGTCTCATAAGGGGAAGAAACTGCCATGTGAACCTCATCCCTGTAAATCCGATCAAGGAGAGGGATTACGAGAGGGCGGATAACAGCGCCATTGAGAATTTCAAAAATATTCTGGAGAGAAACCAGATAACAGCTACAGTGCGAAGAAGCATGGGGCGTGACATAGACGCAGCGTGCGGACAGCTCCGCCGTAAATATGAGGAGGAGAACAAGACGGATAAATAGTTCGTCTTGTTCTTTTTTATGTGTTGTGCTAAAATAGGCAAGGTGGCGTATCAGATAATATTTTAGGCTGATGGAGAGAATATATGAAATCATTTGGAATAACAGATGTTGGAAAAAAGCGTTCCATGAATCAGGACAGCATATTTTATACAGATGAGCCAATAGGGGCTATCAGCAATCTGTACATAGTTGCGGATGGCATGGGCGGTCATAAGGCCGGGGACGTTGCATCCAGAACGGCGATTGAAGCCGCAGTTGAATATATAAGTGAAAGCGAGATAAGCAATCCTGTATCGCTGCTCAAGAGGGCGATAATATATGCCAATGACAAGGTGTATAAGCTTGCGCTCAGCAATCCGGAGGATTACGCAGGTATGGGAACGACATTTGTAGCTGCAGTGATCGATGATGGAATCATGTATGTCGCGAATATAGGTGACAGCAGATTATATATAGTTAACAATGAGATAAGACAGGTCACACTTGATCACTCATTGGTTGAGGAGCTGATAAGGAATGGTCAGCTCGACAGGAATAAGGGACGGAATCATCCAGAGAAGAACATTATAACCCGAGCACTTGGAATAGGTGATGATGTGGTTCCGGATTTCTTTGAAGTAGAACTTTCAGCGGATGATAAGATCCTTCTATGTTCTGATGGTTTGTCGAACATGATAGAGGACGACGAGATTCGGGACATTGTATCAGAGTCGGATGATCTTAAGACAGTCGGTGAGAAGCTGGTGGAGAGAGCGAATTACTACGGCGGCAAGGACAATATATCTGCCGTTGTAGCTGCGATAGATTGGGAGGAATAAATTGGTATGTTAAATCCGGGAACGATGCTCAGCGGTCGTTATGAGATCATAGAATTGGTTGGATCTGGCGGTATGTCAGAGGTATATAAGGCAAAATGTCATGTGTTAAACAGATATGTTGCCATAAAGGTGCTTAAGCCTGAGTTCAGCTCAGACGTTAATTTTGTTACAAAGTTCAGGATTGAGGCCCAGTCTGCGGCGGGGCTGTCACATCCTAATATTGTGAATGTATACGATGTCGGTGAGGACAACGGAATATATTATATAGTAATGGAGCTTGTGGAGGGAACCACCCTCAAGGAATATATACAGGCCCACGGTAGAATAGAGCCTATGCAGGCGATTGATTTTGCCATACAGATAGCCCAGGGACTTCAGGCAGCCCATGAGCATCACACGATACACAGAGATATAAAGCCTCAGAACATCATCATGTCGAACAACGGCACGCTGAAGGTTACTGATTTCGGAATCGCAAGAGCCGCATCGTCAAGCACGACCACGACAAATGCGATGGGCAGTGTTCACTACATATCACCGGAGCAGGCAAGGGGCGGATTCTCAGATGAGAGAAGTGATATTTATTCACTCGGTATCACCATGTATGAGATGCTCACAGGACATGTTCCATTTGAAGGCGAGAACAATGTGGCTATAGCGCTGATGCACATTCAGGGCGAGATGGTATCACCTAGGGAGTATTACCCGGATATACCTACAAGCCTTGAGAAGATCATAAGAAAGTGTACACAGAAGAAGCCGGAGAGACGATATCTCACAGCAAATGCGCTTATAGCTGATCTCAACAGAGTAAAAGAGAATCCTAATATAGATTGTATAGTAGTGCCTAAGACCAGCGTTCCTACATCCCCTACCATTGAGATGACAAAGCAGGAGATGGAGATGATCAAGACCGGAAGACAGGTCGATAAGGCAGATACTACGGAGGTTCCACCTGTAAGTCCGAGAACGTCAGAGATCAAGGCTAACGTGCCAGTTATGCCGCCGTCACAGTTCGACGATCTGTTCCCAGATGACGACGATGAAGAGGATGATACGGACGAGTCAGTGGCAGATGATGGAGAACAGGAGCAGGAATACGATGGAGAAGAGGAGCTTGATCCAAGACTTAAGAAGATAATCATGGTATCAAGTATTGCCATCGCGGTGGTTCTTGCCATACTTGCCATACTTCTCATAGGCAAGATAGCCGGCTGGAATATTCTGGGCGGTAAGGGTAAGACGGAGGAAAGCACCGATGTCATAACCATAGAGGGATCGAACGACACAACTGCACAGGAGACAGTACCTATGGTCAATGTAGTAGGTCTGTATAAGACTGCGGCTGAGGAGCAGATGAAGAAGAATGGCTTCACCAACTATACATTTGTGGAGAAGACAGATGCCACAGTTGAGAAGGGCTATGTAATATCACAGAGTATAGATGATGGAACATCCATAACAAAGGATACACAGATAACTATTTACGTGTCATCTGGCAAGGAAAAGACCAAGGTGCCGAATGTTCTCGGATATGAGGACAGTCAGGCCACAACATTGCTCGAGGAGGCAGGACTTAAGGTAACACATGGCTATGCGTACGATGATAATGTTGAGAAGGATCATGTAATATCCTCAGATCCTGTTGCCGGAACAGAGGTTGAGGAGGGCTCAACAGTCAAGATAATCATCAGTAACGGTAAGGAGACGAAGAAGATCGCAGTTCCTAACCTCAAGGGTATGTCTGAGGCAGATGCAGCAGATAAGCTTCAGGAGGTCAACCTGGTAGGCAATCCAAGCTATGAGTACAGCGATGATGTGAAGGAAGGCCAGGTAATATCACAGGATCCTGAGGTCAACACTGAGGTTGACGAGGGAACTACCGTGTCATATGTTGTCAGTAAGGGGCCTCAGAAGGTTACATACTCTGTATCTTTCAGCGGTTCAATATCGAATATAGAGTTTGATTTTGATACATTTGGAAGTGTGACAGTTGACATCTCATACACAATAGGCAGACAGACATTCTCTGTATACAGCGGCAAGGCTGGTGCAGGAGACTTCCCTATCAATATAGATGGAGTTGAGGGTCCTACAGGACTTGAGAGCAACCAGGGATCATTCTCTGTGACCATCACGGATTCAGAGGGAATAGATGTCACATCAAGCTTTAACACGGGCGGTTTGTCCGCTACATTTACACAGGAGAGTAATTAGTAGTGGCAGAGATCATATCAGGAAAGATAATCAAAGGAATCGGTGGATTCTATTATATAGACGCCGAGGATGGACATTTGTACGAATGTAAGGCGAAGGGCATCTTCAGAAACAAAAAGATCAAGCCCCTTGTCGGAGATAATGTGAATATAGAGATACTTGATCCTGAGAACAATCTAGGTAATATCGTTGAGATATTGCCTAGATTTAACTCTTTAATAAGACCTGCTGTGGCAAATGTGGATCAGACGATCATAATATTTGCCGTGAGCGAGCCTGAGCCGAACTTTAACCTGCTTGACAGATTCCTTGTCAGCATGGAGAAAAGCGGTGTTGAGACTATCATTTGTTTTAACAAGACGGATCTTTCGCCGGACAATATGGAGGCTTGCAGATCATACAGCAAGAGCGGGTATGAGACAATCTTTATAAGCGCCAGGGAAGGCGAGGGCATAGACAGGCTCAGGGAGATCATAAAAGACCGCACAACGGTGTTTGCGGGGCCATCGGGAGTCGGCAAGTCGTCTACTCTCAATGCGATCAAGCCAGAGGCGGAGGCCCAGACAGGCGCTATAAGTGACAAGATAAAGCGTGGCAAGCACACCACGAGACATTCTGAGCTCATGCACATTGGCGGCAGGACATATATTATGGACACACCGGGCTTTTCATCGCTCTATGTTGATTCCATAGAGGCGGAGGATCTCAAGGAGTATTTCCCGGATATTGCGGCATATACGGGAAAGTGCAGATTCAACATGTGCAATCATGTCAGTGAGCCGGATTGTCTGGTAAAGCAGGCGGTTGCGGACGGAGAGATAAGCCGTATAAGATACGAAGATTATGTAATGATATATAACGACTTAAAAGAAAAGAGGAAATGGTAATGATAATTCTTTCACCTTCATTATTGTCAGTTGATTTTGCACATATTGCGGACGGCATTGCAGAGCTTGACAGAGCGAAAGTTCCTGCGCTGCACCTTGACGTTATGGACGGTGCGTTTGTTCCGAACATATCATTTGGTGCGCCTGTCATAAAGTGTCTCAGAAAAGAGACGAACATGATATTTGACGTGCATCTCATGATAGAGGAGCCGGACAGATATCTTGAGGATTTCAAGAAGGCAGGTGCTGACTGGGTAACCGTACATGCAGAGAGCTGTAAGCATCTGCACAGAACCGTTGCCAGGATACATGAGCTTGGAATGAAGGCCGGAGTGGCACTCAATCCGGCAACTCCTGTATCAGTGCTTGACTATGTGATAGACGATTTGGATATGGTACTTGTTATGAGTGTCAATCCGGGATTCGGCGGACAGTCATTCATTCCTTCAGCACTCAGAAAGGTGGCTGAGGTCAGAAAAATGGCAGATGACAGAGGCCTTGAGCTCAATATAGAGGTGGATGGTGGAGTCAATTTGAAGAATGTGGGTGACGTCATAGAAGCCGGTGCAAATGTCATAGTTGCCGGTTCTGCGGTATTCGGCGGTGATGCTTATGAGAACAGCTGCAGCTTTCTCAAAGTATTTGAGAAATATGAGGCATAGATAATAAAGGGCAAATAGTGATATGAAGAGTTATATTATAATATCCGGAGGCAGAGTTGATCTGTATTCACTTCAGGAAATCATGGACAGACACCTTGAAAGCAGCAGAGTGATAGCTGTGGACAAGGGTATAGAGACCTGCAATAAGATAGGAATAGTACCGGATGTGATCGTGGGTGACTTCGATTCAGCCAGCAAGGTGACTGTGGGCGTGTACAGGAAGATGGCTAAAAAGATGCACTCCATACAGTTTGTTGATCTTGACACACACAAGGACTTCACGGATACTCATGTAGCCATCATGCATGCCATGGAGGAAGGTGCTACGGATATTTATATATCGGGGGCCACAGGAACAAGACTTGATCACACAATGGCAAACATAGGGCTACTCAAGGAATGTGCGGATAAAGGCGTAAATGCGTATATAGAGGATGACCATAATGTAATAACCATGATAAATTCCAGTGCCGGAATAAGCCGGCTGGAGGGATACGATTATATATCTTTTATACCGTACGGTGGATGCGTCACGGGGGTAACACTTACAGGGTTTGAATACAACGTGGAGAATCGTACATTTGAGATAGGAGACAGCCTTGGAGTGAGCAACCGGGTTGTATCGGAGGATGCAAGGATAGAGATAGAAGATGGCTATATGATCGTCAATTACAGCCGTGACTGATATGGTTTAAAAGACCAGGCATATAAACTACAATATAAATATAACGAAAAAGCTCTGCACAGTGTATTATCTGTGCAGAGCTTTTTCACATAGCAGTTTGTTATATTCCTTTACTTTTTCTTGGAGTTCTTTTTACCCTTTTCAGGATATTTCTCGTTTATCTTTTCTTTTATCTTTTCGTGCCTGTCGGCTACTTTGTTTTTTGCTGATGACTTTTTCTTCTGGTCGGACTTCTGGTCGTTCTTTGACTCATTCTTTTGCTCGTCGCCGGAAACCTTAGCTTTGTTATCAGGTTCATCAGGTGTTGTTAACTCACGGAGTTCGCGGATGCTGGCATCAAAGCCTTCTGTTATCGGATCGGCATACATGGATGAATAATATGCATACAGAGCCTTGTATTCCTCAGATGTCTTGTATCCGGTGATGTAGATGTGTCCGTGCATCTCGTCCATATGGATACCCCTGATCTTCTTGGCAATGTGAAGGCCGATGTTCTTACAGTGGCTTCCGATCCTGTCAAGACTTGTGAGAATGTCAACCAGTGCAAATCCTCCAGGGATACCACATTCGCCCATCTGAAGTCTCACAACGTGGTGATCCTTTATAAGCTCTGTTATCTCGCTGATGGTCTGTGCAAGTGGCTCTATTCTTGATATTGCCTGAAGATCGTCCTCCTTGAAGGCGTTCAGAGTCATATCAATAATATTGTTAGTCGCCTTGAGCGCTGTCTGGATCTCATTCATTCCCTGATCTGAGAAGTTTATCTTCTGATCTATTATATTTCTCGATACAACGAGAAGATTCTCACAGTGGTCACCAATCCTTTCCATATCACTCAGACTGTTCAGAAGCTCAGACACATCAAGTCGTTCGGATCTGGACATGTTGTTCTGTGATGTTACCTTGAGGAGGAAGTTGTTGAGTGAGCTCTCACATTTGTCTATGAAATCCTCATTCTCCTCGAGTTTGGCGGCATCTTCTTCATTGAAATCACTGATGAGTCTGCATGCTATTGCAAAGTTCTCTCTTATGCAGTCAGCCATGGCAAACATGACATTTCTTGCCTGTGAAATAGCGATGGAAGGGGTAGCGATAAGTCTCGGATCCAGTGTGGCGAGCTCTTTGTCGATCTTGGACTCCTCGTCGTCCCTGATGATCTTTCCTGTAAGTTTTGCCACCTGATTGGAGAATGGCAGAAGTATCAGGCTTATGATAAAGTTGAACAGGAAGTGGACGTTTGCAATGTTACCGCGGTTTACGACCTTGTCCATGAAAGGCATGTCTATGAAAAGCTGAAGTCCGTATATGACAATAACAAAGAACACAGCTCCGAATATGTTAAAGAGAAGATATGAGAGAGAAACTCTCTTTGCCTTCTTGTTCGCACCGATTCCCCCGAGGATAATGGTCATACACTTACCGATGTTCTGACCGATAATGATAGGAATGGCTGTTCCGTATGTAACGACGCCTGTGGACGAAATGGCCTGGAGTATACCTACTGATGCAGATGAACTCTGTATGATGGCTGTGAGCACAAGTCCTATTAAAATACCAAGTAATGGGTTATTAAACGATGTGAACAGATTCTGGAAGCTCTCTGATTCCTTAAGTGGCGCAAATACACCCTCCATGGTATTCATGCCGAGGAAGAGGATTCCAAGACCAACAAGAATACTTGCAATATCACGTTTCTTGTTGTTATTTGTAAATAGTATGATAAATGCACCTATACATATAAGGATAGGAGCAAATGATGACGGTTTTAAAAGTTTAAGAAGAATATTAGTCTCCGCAAGATCTCCAAGACGAAGGATCTGTGCGGTCGCGGTACTACCGATGTTGGCACCAAACACGACAGGTATGGCCTGCCCAAGCTTCATGATTCCGGCATTTACAAAGCCGATGAGCATGATGGTCGTTGCTGCCGAACTCTGAATGATGGCTGTTACGGCTGTACCGAGTGTAAACCCCTTGATAGTTCCCGTGAACTGATTTTTTCCGGTTGTAAGTTTCTCAAGAACCTTTTCCAGACTGCCACCGGCGAGATTCTTCAGCGAGGCACCCATGAGATTCATTCCGAACAGAAATAAACCTACGCCTCCGAGCAATGTTAAAATAGAAAATAAATCCAAAATTATAGCCCTCCTGAGTAAAATGAATTTTACCTGTGTTTCTGACAGGTAAAAAATATGTAATAAATATGTAAAAGCCCATACGATTCAAATTATAACACATCACTAGTTTTTGTACTATTGAAAAAATAATGCAATTGATGGTAACATTTCGGCAAATGTCACAATAAATATGATGGTGGCGGCAAAACTTCAACTGTGGTAGAATGAGCAGGGTATATTATATAAAAATGATAACGAAGATTCAGATAAAAGAATGGAGTGGCTGATACATGTCTGTTTTTAGTGATAAGAGAGTATTTGGAATCAAAAGGCAGAACTGTGGCGGTGTGTCCACCGCAGGGCAGGTATGCGCCAATGATGTAATATTGTGGGTCATATTTCTGCTGCCTATTAATATAGTAATACATGGTGCAGGACAGTGCCTTGTGGCCATGGGATTGTTCGTGGGCAATGTTGTCGGATGGATATTTCTGTCAAAGCGTATGAATTCGTATGCTGAGATATCCCCTAAAAAGATACACAATGCTCCGGAGCTGTTCGCAGCAAGATATGGGTCATGGAAGTTGAAAGATCTGGTGTCCGTCATATGGATAGTGACGCTTGGCCTGATACTGGTGTCTGTTCTCAAGGTTATCGTATCGGTTGTCGCCTATTTTATGGACATGCCGGAGAGCATAAGCCTTGCCATCATAGTGTCATTTCTCATCCTTGCCACCATACTGGTTGACAATAAGCTGATGGGAATAATCAAGACAATAGTGTTCATAATGGTTATAATCGTATGTCTGACGATGATCGGACTGGTATTTTACAGGATGGATGCGAGGGAGATACTTGACAATTACAGGAGATCAAGGCTTGCAGGGGGAACCAGCATTTATCTGAATATACTGTATTACGATGGCAAAACAGTGGATATAGGAAGTGCGATATCCATGACGGGAGTAGGACTTGGATGTATAGCCATGCCGCTGATGTACAAGGGTGTCTTAAATATCCGGGATAACAAGGAGCTCGATGTCGGAAGAATATGGGCTGTAATCTTTGAAGGGTTCACAATACTTTCAAGCTGTATACTGGCACTTCTGGTCGTACCGGTGCTCTATCCTGAGAAGGCATGGGCAAATATGAACTCATTCCAGGTGTACAACCTGATGCTCAAGAAGCTGCTTGGAACGGGAACCTATGCGTATGTGTTCAGATTTGCCGCGCTTATGGTGTTTATAGCGGCGGTTGTCGTAATGCTGGAATCGTTCATGAGAAATATATGCGAACATATAAGAGGGCTTGTTCCGGCAATCTCAAGAGCCGGTGGAATCGCAAAGCTTCTTATAGATATAGGTGTTGTTGTGCTGACCGGATGCTGCATTTTCCTGGTGGCAGAGTTTGTTGAATTCAACAGAGAGCATATGATCGCCGAAAACTGGGGATTGTGTGCGGCGGCACTTGCGGCTCCTCTTTTCTGTACACTGACGTACAGGCATGCGACCGGAAAAGGCATGTATGCCGGAATAATAGCAGGAATACTCACATTTGTTATGTGGAAATATCTCCCGTTTGTGAACGGAGGCAGCCTGGCGGCATACTCGGGTATCAGCGGTGACGTGGTTGGATTTGCAGTGAGTCTGCTGTTCACCATTGGAGTAAGTGTGTGCACGCAGAAAAATACAGAGGAAGAACTGAAGATATTTGACAGGATGAGGGCTGATCAGGCCTGATCTGAAGGAGTTCATATGATATACAGGATTGCCTGCGTCGGCAGGATAAAGGAACAGCATTTTACGCAGATGTTAAATGAATATAAGAAGGAGATCGACAAGAGAGGGCGTCTGGAGATATGCGAGGTTCCTGACGAGAGGATACCTCAGAAGGCTGGCGACAAGGTAAATGCCATGATCATTGAGGCCGAGGCGGACAGGCTGAGACATGTGATCGGGAGAGACGACTATGTTATCGCACTGTGTATAGAAGGAAAGAAGACGACCACGGAAGGACTTGCCGATCAGGTCCGCAGGGCATCGGAGCGCGGACATGACACGGTTACATTTGTGATAGGGGGATCTCTTGGACTTGCTGCAGATATAGTGAGGAGGGCTGATTACAGGATGAGCGTGTCGGATATGACATTTCCGCATCAGCTCATAAGGGTGACGCTGGCGGAGCAGCTTGCGATCATAAGCCGGAGCTGACAGGGATTATTTGTGGTAGGTTATGTTGTTCAGGATAGTGTATGCCCTGTAGGTCTGCTCGGACAGCAGGAGGGCAGTCATCTCGGCGGACGGCTGTACTGAACAGAGAGAGAAATTTTCCATATCAGCTGTGAGTGATTCATCGTACCCTATGTAGAAGTTTATCTTTGAGGTACCGCTTGAAGTCAGACTGTTGATGCGGGCTGCGTAGTCCTCAGATGAGATGGTATCGGAGCCGGATATGCAGTAGTTTGTGGTGTTTTTCCCTGAGGTGCATTTAATTTTCCCTGCAACACATACTATAGACAGAGTACAGTATGGAGAAAGTCTCTTGACGTACTCGGCGATGGCTTTCTGATACAAAGGGTTGATTTTTTTCTGATTAACGTATATGTTTATATCCATGTGATTTCTCCTAAAGTCAGAAATGGGCGGCAGGATGGCGTAACGGCATCCTAACTCTGACATTATATAGCATCAAGGAGAAAATATATAGCAAATTATGTTATAACATTATGGAGGATAAAATGAGTAAAAAATTACTGGCACTTGATATTGACGGAACGCTGACAAATACTCAGAAGGATATTACTCCGGCAACGCTGGAGAAAATAATAGAGGCACAGGAGAAGGGGCATATCGTTGCGATAGCATCGGGACGTCCACTGCCTGGAATAAGGAAGATAGCAGACACCATAGAGCTTGACAGATTTGGCGGATATGTGCTTGCTTTCAACGGCGGAAGGATCGTCGATTACAGTACCGGCGAGGTGGTATATCAGGCTGTGCTTGACAATGATGTGGTGAGGGATATATATGATTACTGTCTGAAAGCGGGCTGCGGAATGGTGACATACGATGGAGACCGAGTTATAACCGGAACTGATATAGACGGATACATGACATTTGAGGCAAGTATCAATCATATGGAGATCATGAGGATAGATAACTTCAGGGAATATATCGATTTTCCTCTCAACAAATGTCTTCTTACCGCAGATCCTGACAAGGCGGAGAAGATAGAGCAGGAGCTTGCAGAAAAGTTCGGTGATCAGCTTAATATATTCCGCTCGGAGCCATATTTTGTGGAGATCATGCCGCCAAATGTTCACAAGGCAACATCCCTTGAGAAGCTTCTTGAGGTCCTTGATATGGACAGAAAGGATCTTGTGGCGTGCGGTGACGGATATAATGACCTCACGATGATAGAGTATGCCGGGGTGGGAGTCGCCATGGCAAATGCACAGGACATAGTGAAGGAACATGCCGATTATATAACATTGTCAAATGACGAGGACGGACTTGTGCCGGTGGTGGACAAGTTTATCCTGGCTGACTGATCAAGTATAAAAAATGTGTGAATTATGTGTATCCCGTTGAATTGATGAGATATTTGTAGTAGAATGTATTGCTATATGAGTTAAATTTTGACAGATACATTCGATATTTAGGAGAAAAATATGGGAAATAAAATGAGTGGTCATGATGACGATGATATGAAGCGTGTTAAGGGCAGATATGCCGGAGAGATGCTTTTTGACGATGAAGATGATTACGATGACGATACCGACGATTATTCAGATGATCATGGCAGAACCGGTATTGCAAAGGATGATTATTCCGACAGCGCATTTGGACCGGGCGCAGACGATGAAGAGGATGCGGCATCAGAAGAGGAAGCTTATACATCGGATGATGAATATTATGAAGATGAATATGCGGAAGAAGAGCAGGATATGAAGGATCAGAAGAGAAAGAAAAAGAACAGAGTATGGGGAATCATACTTGCAATCGAGGTTGTTGCAGCCATAGTCATAGGCGTTCTGTTTGTGAAGGCGTACATCAACAACACATATAACAAGATGCAGTACAAAGAGCTGAAGGACACTCATATAAATGAGGATCTGGATGAAGAAACAGTCAAGAAGATGACAGGATACACCAACATCGCATTGTTTGGTATAGATACCAGAGATGCAGGCATGGTTGACGAAGGAGTGCGTTCAGACAGTATAATCATCTGCAGCATCAACAATGATACACAGGAGGTCAAGCTTCTCTCACTGTACAGAGATACTTACCTTGAGCTCTGTAATGACAGCCAGTCATACGAGAAGGCGGCTCATGCATACGCATACGGCGGAGCACAGGGCGCTGTCAATATGATAAATAAGAACCTTGACCTGAATATAACAGATTACGTTGCAGTCAATTTCACAGCCCTCACAGAAGCCATCGATGCCCTGGGTGGAATTGATATAGAGCTGAAGGAGGAGGAGCTTTATAAGCTCAACCAGTGTATTGACGAGCAGATGGGTGTAAATGGTATTTATTCAGATTATGTATATGACACAGGTGTCGTTCATCTGAACGGTGTGCAGGCTACAGCCTACTCCAGAATCAGAAGTACAGATGAGGGTGATATAACAAGAACATGGAGACAGAGAACAGTTATCTCCAAGATGATAGAGGCGGCAAAGACAGCAGGAATCTCCAAGCTGCTTGATTGTATCAACGTGGTTGTGGATGATGTTGCATCAAGCCTTACAGAGGAAGAGATCATTGATATGGCAAAATCCTGCTTCAACTACAAGCTGTCTACTACAACAGGATTCCCGTTTACCATCGCCAGTCCTACCATGGATGAGGTGAGCTATGTCGTTGCCTGTGATCTCGCAACGAATGCCACAGCACTTCACAGATTCCTGTTCGACGACATGAATTATACACCGTCAGCTACCGTACAGAATATAAGCTACAACATCATCAATGATTCAGGCTGTGAGAATCAGCTCGATCTTGATACATTTACAGTTCAGGATGATGTGGATTCCATTGTATCGACGGAGTCAGATTATTCTGATGGCTATTGATGATATCTGGGATCTGAAAGCAGGATGTCGGGTGACATATAACAGAAATAAGCATAACAGCAAGGCACATATCATATGCACGTGTACACAGTGATATGTGCCTTTCTTTTTTACTTTGAAATGTAAAGGGTATGTGCTATAATGAATCAGGTCGTCAGGCAGATGTCTGCATGGGTTATCATGCCAGGATATGACGATATATAATATGAATAATAAAATATGAACACAAAGGATGGATCGCGATATGAAGATGGACAGAATTCTGCTCAAGATGAGCGGTGAAGCTCTTGCCGGTGATAAGAAACATGGTTTTGACGAGGAGACAGTCAGAGATGTGTCCAATCAGGTAAAGCAGATAGTAGACAAGGGAATACAGGTATGTGTAGTAATAGGAGGAGGAAACTTCTGGAGAGGAAGAACCTCAGACAACATGGACAGAGTTAAGGCGGATTCCATAGGAATGCTGGCAACTGTCATGAACTGTATCTACACAGCGGACAGCTTCAGAAGCTGCGGAATAAAGACACACATCATGACACCATTTGTATGTGGTAATATGACTGAGCTTTTTGACAAGGACAAGGCAATCGCATATATGGAGCAGGGAGATGTCGTATTTTTTGCAGGTGGAATCGGCCATCCATATTTCTCAACAGATATGGCGACAGTGCTTATGGCAATAGAGGTTCAGGCAGATGTCATTCTTTCAGGTAAGGCCATCGATGGAGTATATGACAGTGATCCTAAGACCAATCCGAACGCTAAGAAGTATGACAGCATGAAGATGAGCGATATAGTAGACAACAAGCTCGGAGTAATAGATCTTGCCTCAGCAGTTCTTGCCATGGAGAACAAGATGCCTATGATGCTGTTTGGCCTGAATGATGAGAACAGCATAGTGAAAGCCGTTACAGGCGGTTTCACCGGAACATATGTGAATGCGGAATAAAAGGGAAAATAATAAGAAAAATATATAATCCAGGAGGAATGAATCATGTTAACACAGTACGAAGAGAAGATGCAGAAGTCAGTTGAGAATCTTGAGGCTGAGTATGCTACAATCAGAGCAGGAAGAGCGAACCCTAACATCCTCAACAAGATCAAGGTTGAGTATTATGGAGTTCCAACACCTATGCAGCAGCTTGCAAATATAACTGTTCCAGAGGCCAGAACACTGGTCATCGCACCATGGGAGCCATCACTTGTCAAGGAGATAGAGAAGGCTATCATGAATTCTGATCTTGGAATCACACCTAACAACGATGGAAGAAACATCATCCTCAACTTCCCAGAGCTCACAGAGGACAGAAGAAAAGAGCTCGTCAAGGATATCAAGAAGAAGGGTGAGGGCGCAAAGGTCGCTATAAGAAACATCAGACGTGATGCCAACGATGCCATCAAGAAGATGGAGAAGAACGGAGACATAAGCGAGGACGAGCTCAAGGACAACGAGGACAAGATCCAGAAGCTCACAGATAAGTACGTTGGTCAGATCGACAAGGCTGTTGAGTCAAAATCCAAGGAGATCATGACAGTATAATAATCATGGATATGATGTATCCCTCAAATGGAATGCGGAGAGAATATGAAGAGAGAAATTAACGGAGAATTACTTAATGTGCCGGAGCACGTGGCTGTGATCATGGATGGAAATGGCAGATGGGCAAAGAAGAGATTTCTTCCCAGAAACTATGGACACGCAGAGGGTGCGAAGGCTCTAGAGGCTATATGTGAAAATTGCGATAAGCTTGGAATAAAGTATCTTACAGTGTATGCTTTTTCCACGGAGAACTGGAAGAGGTCTGTTGAGGAAGTCACAGGTATCATGAATCTTTTCAGAAAGTACCTGGTTGACAGTATAGAGAGATCTAACAACTCCAACATGAAGGTTAACCTCATAGGTAAGCGAGAGGGCCTCCCGGAGGATATAGTTCAGAAGATGGATGAGCTGGAGAGGGAGACTGCGGGGAATACAGGACTTCAGTTCCATATAGCGATAAACTACGGTGGACGTGATGAGATTGTCAGGGCGGTGAAGAAGATCATGAAGGATGCCGATGCGGGAAAGATCAGTGCGGATGACATTGACGAGAGCCTGTTTGCGGAATATCTCGACACAAAGGGTGTGCCTGATCCTGATCTGCTAATAAGGACAAGCGGTGAGGAGAGAACATCCAACTTCCTCCCATGGCAGCTTGCATATTCTGAGTTTTATTTCACAGATACACTGTGGCCTGATTTTGACATGGATTCTCTGATAGAAGCCGTGAGGTACTACAATAAGAGAGAGAGAAGATTCGGAGATGCAAAATAGTTATCCGGAGGATATTAGTTAATGAAACAGAGAGTGATAAGTGGTGCGGTTCTGGTAGTGATACTGGCCATCACATTATATTTTGGAGGGATAGTAACATGCGGCCTTATGGCTCTGGTATCCCTTGTGGGCAATATGGAGCTGCTCAGAGTATACGGAGTGAACAAGAAGACTCCGGGAATCGTGTGTTACCTGGCGACAGTTCTGTATTATATAGCCATATACCTGGATCGTATGGACATTATTGTTCCTATGATGGTCGTATATTTATTGGTTATGCTTGCTGTGTATGTGCTGACATTCCCAACATACAGCGATAAACAGATCATGGCGGCATTTATGGATTTCTTCTATGTAAGTGTCATGCTGTCATTTGTATATCTCATAAGAAACATGGAGCATGGACTGGTACTTGTCCTGCTGATATTTGTCAGCTCATGGATAAATGATACATGTGCTTACTTCGTGGGAAGAGCCCTCGGAAAGCACAAGATGGCACCTGTGCTCAGCCCTAAGAAGAGCATAGAGGGTCTTATCGGCGGTATCGTTGGAGCAGGTGTATTCGGAGCAGTGTTTGGCATACTGTTTGATAAGTATGTAGACACCATGAACTATGCGCCATTACTTTTTGCAGTTGTCGGCGCTGTCGGTGCACTTCCGGCGGTTATTGGAGATCTGGCAGCATCTGCGATAAAGAGAAATAACGACATCAAGGACTACGGAAAGCTGATTCCGGGTCACGGAGGAATATTGGACAGATTTGACAGCATAATATTTACAGCACCGATAATTTATTATCTGCTTGTATATCTGCTGTAGGATACATGATGGGCAGTGCCCAGTGGGTTCACTGGATACTGCCTATTATATTCGGATAGATGATCCGGTAAATCCGGATACAGGAGGATAACATGAAGAATGTAGCGATAATTGGCTCTACAGGTTCAATTGGAACACAGACCCTTGAGATAGTTAGGGTTCAGGAAGATCTGAATATAGTGGCGCTTGCCGCCGGAAGTAATATAGAGCTCCTGGAAAAACAGGCGAGGGAGTTTTCGCCTGAGGTTGTGGGAATATGGAGCGAAGAGAATGCTGCGAGACTCAGAGAGTGCCTTGCGGACACTGACATAAGAGTTGTTGCGGGCATGGACGGATTGATAGAGATAGCAGAGCTTTCGTCATCAGACATCCTTGTCACGGCAATAGTTGGCATGATCGGAATAAGACCGACTATAGCAGCCATAAATGCGGGAAAGGACATAGCACTTGCCAATAAAGAGACTCTGGTGACAGCGGGACATATCATCATGCCGCTGGCGGCGGAGAAGAATGTAGCGATACTGCCTGTTGACAGCGAACATTCCGCTATATTCCAGTCCCTTCAGGGAAATGTGCACGGCGATGTGGAGAAGATACTGCTCACAGCGTCAGGTGGGCCTTTCAGGGGAAAGGATACCGCATTTCTTGAGAATGTTCAGGTGGAGGATGCGCTCAAGCATCCAAACTGGAGTATGGGAAGAAAGATAACAATAGATTCAGCAACCATGGTCAACAAGGGACTTGAGGTTATAGAGGCAAAGTGGCTCTTTGATGTGAAGCCGGAGAATATCCAGGTGGTAGTCCAGCCACAGAGCATAATCCACTCGATGGTTGAGTACAGGGATGGCGCAGTCATAGCACAGCTTGGAACTCCGGACATGAAGCTTCCGATACAGTACGCTTTGTGTTATCCGGAGAGAAGATACATGGCCGGTGACAGACTGGACTTCTGGACTATGAACTCGATTCTTCTTGAGAAGCCGGACATGGATACATTTAAGGGATTAAAGTATGCGTATTCTGCCATAGCAGATGGCGGTTCAATGCCGACTGTATTCAATGCGGCAAATGAGTGCGCAGTGGCAAAATTCCTTGACAGGAAGATACGCTTCCTCGATATATACAGGATAATAGAGGAGTGTATGGCGAGTCATACAGTTATAGAAAACCCTGACGTGTCACAGATACTTGACACTGAGCGCTGGGTATATGATTTTGTAGAAAGCAGGTGGTAGATTGAACATAATTCTCATAATTCTAGTATTTGGTGTGATAATATTTTTTCATGAGCTTGGACATTTTATTGTCGCAAAGATCAATCATATATCGGTAATTGAGTTTTCCATGGGACTTGGCCCAAAGCTCTTCTCGTTTACCAAGAAGGATACACAGTATTCACTGAGACTCATACCTCTGGGCGGTTATTGTATGCTGCTAAGCGAAGGCGAGGAAGGTCATGAGGATGACGAGAACGCATTTGAAAAGAAGTCCATATGGGTGCGTATGGCGGAGGTTCTTGCCGGTCCGTTCATGAACATAGTTATAGCATTTATCTTTTCAGCGGTCATAATCCACTTCTGTGGTACAGATCCTGCGACTATCGGCAGGGTGTACGACAGCGAGATGGCGAAGGAAAGCGAGTATGCGGATGTTGTCAAGGAGTTCAATGGAGTTTATCCTGCGGAGCAGGCCGGGATAGAGGATGGAGATACCGTCCTTGAGATCGGCGGAAGCAAGATCAAGAACTTCAGGGAGCTCCAGATATATCTTGAGATATACGGGGACGGTTCTCCTATAGACCTCAAGATGCAGAAGAAGGATGGCACGGTGTACGATACGACTGTATATCCGGTGGAGACAAGTGCAGGTTATAAGGTGGGAATCGTAAGCTGCGGTTATGTCTTGCCACAGAATTTTGGCGAGCTGATGAAGTATTCTGCCTATGAGGTTAGATACTGGGTCAAGGCCACGTTCCTGAGCCTTAAGCTCATAGTCACCAGACAGGTCAGCTCAGATGAGGTGTCCGGCCCTGTGGGTGTGGCAAAGTCCATGAACGATACGTTCAATGAGGCTGCAAAGGTCGATGTCCTTACGGTTCTCCTTAACTGGATGAACTATATAGTGCTTCTCTCGGCCAACCTTGGAATCATGAATATGCTTCCGATACCGGGACTTGACGGAGGACGTTTCCTGTTCCTGCTGATCGAGCTTATAACCAGGCGGAAGGTTCCGAAGGACAAGGAAAACATAGTCACATTTGTGGGATTTGTGCTGGTCATGATCCTCATGGTCGTAATATTGTTCAATGATATAAAGAATGTATTTTTCAGTTAAAGACAATTAAAGAAGGAGGAAAGGCGCCAGTGCTTATGTACTGGCGCTGTGAGTATATATGAAGACAAGAGAGATCCACATAGGTGACAGGGTTATAGGCGGAGGCAATCCGATACTTATACAGTCCATGACCAACACAAAGACGAGCGATGTGGAGGCTACGGTTGCACAGATACTCCAGCTTGAGAAGGCCGGATGTGACATAATCAGATGTACGATAAACGATGAGGCTGCAGCAGATGCAATCCCGGCTATAAAGAAACAGATCCACATTCCGCTTGTGGGCGACATACATTTTGACTACAGGCTTGCCATAAAGGCCATAGAAAATGGTGTGGACAAGATCAGGATAAATCCGGGAAATATCGGAGGACAGGAGAAACTGGCAAAGGTAGTCGAGGCTGCCAGAAAGAGAAATATTCCTATAAGGGTCGGTGTAAACAGTGGTTCTCTGGAGAAGAATCTCGTGGAGAAGTACGGCGGAGTGACCGCAGAGGGAATAGTTGAGAGTGCTCTTGACAAGGTGCGCATGATCGAGGAGTTTGACTATCACAACATAGTCATAAGCATCAAGTCGTCTGATGTTATGATGTGCGTGAGAGCCCATGAGCTCATCGCGGACAAGACAGATTACCCTCTGCATGTGGGAATCACGGAGTCAGGAACTGTCACAAGAGGAAATATCAAATCATCGGTGGGACTTGGAATCATACTCCATGAGGGAATAGGCGATACGATAAGAGTGTCCCTGACAGGAGATCCGGTGGATGAGATCCTGTCGGCAAAGCTTATTCTCAAGGCTCTTGGACTCAGAAAGGGCGGAGTAGAGCTTGTGTCATGTCCGACCTGTGGACGTACTGAGATTGACCTTATCGGACTTGCAAACAAGGTTGAAAAGCTTGTGTCAGACTATGACCATCTCAATATTAAAGTCGCAGTTATGGGGTGTGTGGTGAACGGCCCGGGAGAGGCCAAGGAGGCAGACCTTGGTATTGCAGGAGGCAAGGGCTGCGGACTGCTCATCAAAAAGGGTGAGATAGTTGGCAAACTCAGTGAGGATGAATTTATACCGGCGCTGAAGCGCGAGTTAGATAATTGGAGTGAATAGGATTGAACAACGAAGATCGTATTTGGGAACAAGAGAATATAGATCAGATGTATGCCGATGAGATGCAGACTCAGATGGATTATGAAGCCCAGATGGCTGAACAGGAGATGTATGAGAGCCAGATGTATGCTGATATGCAGCAGGAGAGCGCATCGTACACCCAGGCGGATGTTCACGACTCGGACTGGCATATCGCAGATGATATGGAGGAGGATGCCGAGGACGAAGACGTGGTCAGTGATGGCTCTGCAACGGCGGTTTCAGATGCCGGAAATGGGCAGGCGGAGCTCTTCATGACGGTGTTCCCCGGAGTGGAGATGACTAAGGAGCTTGCAGGTCTGTTCACCGAGGTGTATGTGACAAAAGTCACGATATATGACAGTAAAAATATCCTGCAGGTTGACATAAGATCGAGACATATAATAAGCAGACCGAATATAGAAAAGGCGGAGGAGTGTATCCGTAAGTTTGTATTTGGCAATAAAAGGTATACGGTCCAGATACGGGAACACTATACACTTTCTACACAGTACAATCTCGAAGCAATAGTCAAAGCATATCAGGACAGCATACTCTACGATATAAGATCATTCAGCAATGTGGGCTACAGGCTTATATCCAGATCGATAGGAGAACTGTACTGTGACGGAGACGCGATAACCATAGCTATAGAGGACAGTAAGATAGCGCATATACACGCTGAGAAAATAAAGGCGTATATGGAGGAGATGTTCCAGGAGAGATTTGACCTGAATGTCAATGTTGCATTTGAGTACAGTGAGGCGGACAAGGAGAAGCTGAGGAGAGCCAGTGCACTTGTTGAGCAGCAGAAGATAGATGCCATATTGAACAACCTCAGGGATCATGGCGACATCATCGTGGATGGAAAGGCCGTGGACAAGGATAAGCTCGGAGTGTCGAAGAAGGAAGATAAGAAGAGCGAGGGACACAAGCCTGATGAGAAGAAGGCTGCTCCTGCATCCTCCGGCGGCGATTCAGGCCAGAAAAATGGCGGTGAAAAGGAGAAGTTCGGAAGAAGGCGAAGATATTCAGATGATCCAGAGGTGTTCATAGGAAGAGATGTGGAGGGCAAGCTGCTTGAGATATCCAGCATCAACGATGGTATCGGAGAGGTCGTCATCCACGGACAGATCATGAGCACTGAGGAGAGAGAGCTCCGAAATGGCAAGATCATACTGACGGGATATATAACAGATTTCACAGACACCATAGGCTTCAAGATGTTCTGCAGTCCTGAGGATATGGAGGTCTACCGCGAGGAGATACAGAAGGGTAAGTTCTATAGGATGAAGGGCCTTGCCGAGTTCGACTCGTATGCCAAGGAGGTTATGATATGCCGAGTGCTCGGTATGAAGCACATTCAGGACTTCCGTGTACCTCGTATGGATACATATCCTGAGAAGCGTGTCGAGCTTCACATGCATACCAAGATGAGCGAGATGGACAGCGTGGTCGATATAGAGACCATCGTGAAGCGTGCCAGCGACTGGGGACACCCTGCCATAGCGATCACGGATCACGGTGTTGTTCAGGCTTTCCCTATAGCAAACCATACAAAGGGACTCAGAAAAGATTTCAAGATCATATATGGTGTCGAGGGTTACTTTGTCGATGACCTGAAGGATCTGGTCAAGAACTCAAGGAATCAGAGCCTTGATTCGGAATACGTGGTATTTGATATAGAGACAACGGGACTTTCCAAGAAGCACAACAAGATCATAGAGATCGGTGCGGTCAAGGTGAAGGACGGAGAGGTCGTAGATACATTCTCGGAATTTATAAATCCGGGTGTGCCTATCCCATACCAGATAGAACAGCTTACATCCATCAATGATGATATGGTAAAGGATGCGCCGATGTTCGATGTGATCGTGCCGAGATTTGTGGAGTTCTGCGGTGACGATATCGTGGTTGCCCACAATGCGTCATTTGATACGGGATTTGTGAGAATGAATGCGGAGGAGCTTGGACTTAAGTTCGACAACACGGTTCTGGATACCATGACGCTCAGCCATATACTGCTGCCGGAGCTCGGAAAATTTACTCTGGACAGAGTGTGTAAGGAACTCAAAGTCGTGAATGCGCATCACCACAGAGCCATAGACGATGCGGAGGCCACGGCGAAAGTATTCTTCAAGCTGCTCGACATGCTGAAGGAGAGAGATGTTAAGACCATGGATGATCTAAATGTCCTTGGAAGCACCTCACCTGATGCGATCAAGAAGGATAAGACATATCACGGAATCATCCTGGCAAAGAACGAGATAGGAAGAGTCAATTTGTACAGGCTCATATCTGAGTCTCATCTGACATATTTTGCGCGAAGGCCGCGTATGCCGATGAGTCTCATCAACAAATACAGAGAGGGTCTGATAATAGGCTCTGCCTGTGAGGCGGGAGAGCTGTTCCGTGCCATAGTTGATGATGCGTCGGATGAGGAGATAGTGAGACTGGTCAACTGGTTTGACTACCTTGAGATACAGCCGCTTGGCAACAATGAATTCATGACGAGGGATACAAGGAATCCAAAGACCATGGACGATCTGATCGGATACAACAAGAGGATCGTGGAGCTCGGAGAGATGTTCAACAAGCCAGTGGTCGCAACCTGTGATGTGCATTTCCTTGATCCTGAGGATTATATATACAGGGCGATCATCATGAAGAGCAAGGGCTTTGACGATGCTGATATGCAGCCACCGCTGTATTTCCGTACCACGGAGGAGATGCTGGCAGAGTTCCAGTATCTTGGAAGTGACAAGGCCAAGGAGGTCGTCATCACAAACACGAATATGATAGCGGACATGATAGAGAGGATAGAGCCGGTCAGACCGGACAAGGCGCCTCCTATCATCGAGAATTCGGATCAGACACTTACGGATATATGTTATACCAAGGCACATGAGATATATGGCCCAGACCTGCCACCTCAGGTTCAGGAGAGACTTGACAGGGAGCTGCACTCCATCATTTCAAATGGATTTGCGGTTATGTACATCATCGCACAGAAGCTTGTGTGGGATTCCAATGACCACGGATATCTGGTTGGTTCCCGAGGTTCGGTTGGATCTTCATTTGTCGCAACAATGGCCGGTATCACGGAGGTAAATCCGCTGTCGGCTCACTATATCTGTCCGAAATGCCACTTTGTGGATTTTGATTCAGAGCTTGTAAAGTCGTATTCGGGAATGAGCGGATGTGATATGCCGGACAGAGACTGTCCGAATTGTGGAACACCGCTTATAAAGGAAGGACACGATATACCATTCGAGACATTCCTTGGATTCAACGGAGACAAGGAGCCTGATATCGATCTGAACTTCTCGGGTGAGTATCAGTCGAAGGCACATGCATACACCGAGGTACTCTTCGGCAAGGGCAAGGCATTCAAGGCGGGAACCGTAGGTGGTGTTGCGGAAAAGACAGCATTTGGTTATGTGTATAATTACTTCAAGGATCACTCCAAGGAGGATCTCATGGCGGAGGCCAAGGCGTCCGGAATGGATGAGAAGGCCGCGAAGAAGTACGCTGAGGAGAATGCAACGGTCACAAAGAGAAGATGCGAGATGGAGCGTCTGGCCCTGGGATGTACCGGTGTCAGGAGAACCACGGGGCAGCATCCGGGTGGTATGATAGTCCTTCCGAGACATGAGGAGATATATTCATTTACACCTATACAGCACCCGGCAAATGATGTGACGTCGGATATTATCACATCGCACTTTGAGTACCATTCAATCGATCATAACCTGCTGAAGCTTGATATTCTCGGCCATGATGATCCGACTATGATAAGGCGTCTGGAGGATCTGACGGGACTTGATGCCACAAAGATAAGACTTGATGACAAGGATGTCATGGAATTGTTTCACAGCACAAAGTCGCTGGGGATCACACCGGAGGATATCAATGGGATACCTCTTGGAAGCCTGGGGGTGCCGGAGTTCGGAACAGACTTTGCTATGCAGATGCTTATAGATGCCAAGCCGACATGTTTCTCAGATCTTGTGCGAATAGCGGGTCTGGCGCATGGAACCGATGTATGGCTGGGCAACGCGCAGGAGCTCATCAAGTCGGGCAAGTGTACCATATCGACAGCCATTTGTTGTCGTGACGATATTATGGTTTATCTGATACACATGGGACTTGATGCCGGACTTGCCTTCAACATCATGGAGAAGGTTCGTAAGGGAATAGTGGCCAAGGGCAAATGTGACAAATGGGATGACTGGAAGGCGGAGATGGCTGCCCACGGAGTACCGGACTGGTACGTATGGTCATGTCAGAAGATCAAGTACATGTTCCCGAAGGCCCATGCGGCGGCCTATGTCATGATGGCGTGGAGAATTGCCTGGTTCAAGGTCAATTATCCGCTTGAATACTATACAGCATTCTTCAGTATCAGAGCTGATGACTTCAGCTATGAGATGATGTGCTTTGGCAAGGAGAGAGTTCTCTTCCATATCAATGAGATAAGCAAGGTGGACAAGAACAAGAGATCAGCCAAGGACGAGGGCAAGCTCAAGGATCTGAAGATAGTTCTCGAGATGTACGCAAGAGGCTACGACTTTGTTCCAATAGATATATACAAGGCAAAGGCTGACAGGTTCCAGATAATAGACGGCAAGATCATGCCATCCTTCGCATCCATAGAAGGAATGGGAGAGAAGGCTGCACAGCAGCTCTACGATGCCGCCCAGAAGGGGCCGTTCCTCTCCAAGGAGGAGATCAATGAGCGTGCAAAGATCGGCAAGGGAACCATCGAGAAGATGAGTGAGCTGGGCATCCTGGACGGAATGCCGGAGACAAATCAGCTTTCGCTGTTTGACTTTATGTAGGCTGGCGGAACAAATTAAGTCAATAATCTGAAAAAAGTTTGCAATTTTATAAAAAAAGTGCTTGCATTCTGCTTTCGTTTCTGTTATATTAAACAGGTCGCAAGCGAAGCGGCAGGATACAAGCACTTATGGTTCGTTGGTCAAGCGGCTAAGACGTCGCCCTCTCACGGCGAAAACAGGGGTTCGATTCCCCTACGAACTGCTAAAAATCGAAAGATTCAATAATTAGATAATAAGACCTATGGTTCGTTGGTCAAGCGGCTAAGACGTCGCCCTCTCACGGCGAAAACAGGGGTTCGATTCCCCTACGAACTGCTAAGAATCGAAAGATTCAATAATTAGATAATAAGACCTATGGTTCGTTGGTCAAGCGGCTAAGACGTCGCCCTCTCACGGCGAAAACAGGGGTTCGATTCCCCTACGAACTGCTAAAAGCTGAAATCATTAAGATTTCAGCTTTTTTGTGTTTTCATGCCATAGTGTGTGAAGCGGTGCTACACATTCTCCGCAATCTTCGTAACTCCCACATATATCTGTGAAATTTTATACCACGTTTTATAGTCGGTGACTCCGGTAACCGGAAGATTGAATATCTGCTGGAACTTTCTCACAGCATCAGCGGTGTTCTGACCATATACGCCGTCGACGGTTACGGTACCGATGGCAGGATAGTTGAGTGCGATCCTGGCGAGCTGTCTCTGGAGCTGGGAGACCTTGTCACCGCTTGAGCCGATGGTCAGCTCGTAGCCCGGATAAGAAGAAGGTATACCGGATATAGTCTCCGAGGTGTTGATGTATATTGTATCCCCGTAATAGTATCTGAGAATCTGGATGGCGGTAAGACCGTCGTCTGCCAGGGATTTTGACCCCCACTGTGTCATCCAGCCCGGACAGGATACACGTCTGCCGTCGCAGTATTGGGTGAACAGTGGCTGTGTAACGTTGGGCTTTGAGAGATAGTTGGCGAACATCTCATCGACGATCTGGGAGACATTTTCAAATATGGTTGCATTGTAGACCCACTTCTGGTCGAACGCGGTATTGCTCGTGATAGTAAAGTCGTATCCTTTTCCCCTGTACCACTCGGTATAGACCCTATTAAGGGTAAATGACTGTATCGCAAGTACATTTGCGCGGATGGCTGCATCAGGCCAGGTGGAATATATCTCGTTGCAGGCAACATTCTTTATGTAATCCTTATATGGAACATAGTAGTCCCTGGCGGTGGAGTCCGCCGGGGCGCCGTCATGGACAACTATGGTCTCAGGTACAACGACGCGGCTCAACACTATGCCGCCTGATGGATTCACCGGCTTTATCATGTCCTCGGCGATCTTGGGTGGATACTGCTCCCAGAGGGTGTGGGCGTCGAGAACGGTAGGGTTCGTATCGCTTCCATCGGATGGTGTCAGCTCTATGTTCTGGATCCCGTTCTCACCGGAGAATATCTGAACCCCGGAGATGAAGCGCTCGTTGTATCCGGGAGCGTTCACAAGCACGTTGTATTCCGAGTATGGCTGGTTTTCGCCAGGCTCCAGACTGTAGGCGACATCGGGGGCGGGAAGCTCTTCATCGATGACGATACCATTTTCATCGGTGATAAATTCCTCTGAGGTGGAATCGGGCATTCCCGTAGGGCTTATGTATACGGAAGCACCCTCGACGGGAAAGAAATTGTTGTTCGTTATCTGAATTTTTAGTGAGCCAACGTTATTTGTAATTGCCATTTCTTAATTCCTCATTTATAATTTGCTGTGAAAGTTTTTTAAGCAGCTTTCACAGTAAGTATATGACTAGATTTATAGAATATTCGGAGGAGATAAGATATGGCATACTTTCCAATGTACATCGATCTTGAGGGCAAGAAAGTAATAGTTGTAGGTGGAGGTAAGGCAGCACTTAGAAAGATCAATTCGCTGCTGTATTTCGGAGCGAAGATAGCGGTCATTGCGCCGAAGGTGTGCGATGATATAAAAGCGATAAAGGGAATAAATGTACATGAGAGCAACGTGGCACTTGACATACTGCAGAATGCAGACATTGTTGTGGCGGCAACCAGGCGCCCGGAGATCAATGCCAAGATAGGTACATATTGTAATGACAGGGGCATCATGGTAAATGTGGCTGATAACAAGGAGCTCAGCAGCTTCCTGTTTCCAGGCGTTATCGTCCGCGGAGATCTTGTGGTGGGAGTCACAACAGGCGGCAACAGCCAGGCGGTATCCAAGCAGATCAGGAATATGATAGACAGGATGCTTCCAGAGGAGTACGAGACGCTCACAAGAAAGATGGGAGCGTACACAGAGCTTGCAAATGTCAACATCAAGAGCACGGCACTTAGGGAGGAAGCACTGGATGAACTCGTCAAGGTTGCACTGTCCAACAAATGCGTTCTTGACGACAAGAAGGCGAACAAGGTGCTTGACAAATATTACCGTGAGGACGCAGCCAGAAGAAACGCATAAATATTTGTTAATATTTGTACTTGAATTATTTGATAATTATGATACAATAAGTGAGATTGTTATAGATTACAGCATGAGAGTGGGCCTTGGCCCACTCTCAATTGTTGTGGGGATAATATTTTACAGAAAGGTGGTCGTATTTACGAAGAGAGCGGATATTGAAGCAAAGACGGAGGCACTTGTGATGCCGATCATTGAGGCGAACAATCTGGAGCTTGTTGATGTGGAGTACGTCAAGGAAGGCAGTGATTATTACCTCAGAGTGTATGCGGACAAGGAAGGTGGCATCACGATCGGTGATTGCGAGATAGTGAACAGAGCACTTGGAGACCTGCTTGACCAGGATGATTATATAGGAGATGCCTATATACTGGAGGTCAGCTCACCGGGGCTTACGAGACCACTGAAGAAAGAGAAGGATTTCAAGAGAAGCATAGGTAAGGTCGTGGAGATCAAGACATTTGCCAAGGTGAATGGTGCAAAGGAATTCGAGGGTGTGCTCAAGGCATATGATGAGAATACAGTCACCATTGAGCTTGAGGATGAGACAGAGATAACGATAACGAGAAAAGATATTTCCATGATACGATTAGCATTTATATATTAGGAGGATAAAAAGGTGTCAGAGATCATTGAAGCATTGAATCAGCTTGAGAAGGAGAGAAACATTAGCAAGGATGTTCTGCTTGAGGCTATAGAGAGATCACTCAAGACAGCCTGCAAGAAGGATTTCAATACAGACGAGAACATTACAGTTTCACTGGACAGAGAGACTGGTGAGTGCCATGTATATGCAGCCAAAGAGGTTGTTGAGGAAGTTGAGAATCCTGCATGCCAGATAACACTGGAGCAGGCCAAGATGATAAGCAGCAAGTACGAGATAGGTGATACAGTAAATATAGAGATCACAACTAAGAACTTTGGAAGAATAGCAGCCCAGCGTGCGAGAAATGTCATCGTTCAGGCTATCAATGAGAATGAGAGAGCAGCTATATACGATCACTTCCATATGAAGGAGAAGGATATCGTAACAGGAATCGTTCAGAGACAGGTTGGAGACAGCGTGAATGTGAGCCTTGATGACAAGACAGAGGCACTCTTAAAGCCGTCAGAGATGATCGAGGGAGAGAGCTACGAGAGAGGCGACAGAATAAAGCTTTATATCACAGAGGTCAAGAAGACAAACAGAGGACCAAGGATCACTGTATCAAGAACTCATCCAGAGCTCGTCAAGAGACTTTTTGAGAAGGAAGTAACAGAGATCGCAGACGGAACAGTTGAGATCAAGAGCTTCTGCAGAGAGGCAGGATCAAGATCTAAGATCGCAGTATGGTCAAACGATGAGAACGTCGATGCAGTTGGAGCATGCGTAGGAATCAATGGTGACAGAGTAAATGCTGTCGTTGCAGATCTGAACGGTGAAAAGATCGACATCATTCCTTGGAGTGAGAACCCTGCTGAGTTTATTTACAATGCGCTCAGTCCTTCAGATGTTGAGGACGTATCAGTTGATCTTGATGAGAAGACAGCATTTGTCGTAGTACCTGATACACAGCTTTCACTTGCAATCGGTAAGAAGGGTCAGAATGCCCGCCTTGCAGCCAAGCTGACAGGATACAAGATCGATATTAAGAGCCATTCAAAGGCCGAGGAGATGGGTTACTTTGATGAGCAGCCAGAGGATGAGAACTTTGATCCTTATAACGAAGATGAATATTATGATGAAGTAAGCGAAGATAAAGATGCCGATGCTGCTTCATTTGACATAGATGAAACAGTAGACACAAACGACGAAGAGTAATCATTTGCATTGATGTAGTGGCACATGATAGAGAATAGGGAGTGATGAGATGGCAAAGAAGGTACCTCTGAGGCAATGCCTTGGATGCCGTGAGATGATGCCGAAGAGTGAGCTGATAAGGATAGTCCGAAGCAATGACGGGCAGTTCGCAGTTGATGCAACCGGCAAGCTCAACGGAAGAGGCGCTTATATATGCAAGAAATCCGAGTGCCTTAAGAAGGCGGTTGGAAGCAAAGCACTTGAGAAGGCTTTCAAGGTCAGCATACCTGCTGAGGTGTATGAACAATTAGACAAGGAGCTGCGTGACATTGAAGAATAACAAGATCTACTCGTTAATTTCTCTGTGTGCCAGAGCCAGAAGGCTGTGCAGTGGCAATTTCTCAGTAGAGAAAGCAGTTAAGAATCAGAGCGCGTACGTGGTCATTGTGGCGAAGGACGCCTCTGACAATACGAAGAAACTTTTCGACCAGAAATGTAATTATTATGGGATTCCTTATTATGAGTACGGGACAAAGGATGAGCTTGGCAAGTACAGTGGCAATGAGATGAGAACATCCATTGCGATACTTGACGAGGGATTCGGGAATCAGATCATAAAGTACATGAATGTAAATGAAAACATGGAGGTGTAACATTTGGCTAAAATCAGAGTACACGAATTATCAAAACAGTTAAACATTTCAAATAAAGATATCATAGATACACTTGGCGCAAAGGGAATAGAGATCAAGAGTCATATGTCCAATCTGGACGATTCGATGGTTGGAATAATTAAAGCTAAGTTTGGAGCAAAGACTGCGCCAAAGGCCGAGGCTCCAAAGGCTGAGACCCCAAAGCCTGCAACACCAAAGCAGGAGGCTCCAAAGGCAGCGCCTAAGACAGAGCAGCCAAAGCCTGAGACAGCAAAGCCTGCTGCAGCGCCAAAGGCGGACGCGCAGAAGCAGAATCCTTCAAGGGATGACAATTCAGCAGCCAGACAGGGTTCTGGCAATCATGTAAGATTTGCCAGGGAGGACAGAAACGGCGGCAAGATGAATAACAACGGTAACAGAGTCAGATTTAACAACGACAGACAGGGCGGTTCAGACAGAGCCAGATTCAGCAACGACAGGAACCAGGGCGACAGAAATCAGGGTGACAGACCAAGATTCGGCAGAGATGGCCAGGGCGACAGAAATCAGAGTGACAGACCAAGAGTAGGCAGAGACGGTCAGGGCGACAGACCAAGGTTTAACAGAGATGGCGACAGAAACCAGGGTGACAGACCAAGATTTAACAGAGACGGCCAGAATGACAGACCAAGGTTTAACAGAGATGGTGATAGAAACCAGGGTGACAGACCAAGATTTAACAGGGACGGCCAGGGTGACAGACCAAGGTTTAACAGAGACGGAGACAGAAACCAGGGTGGCGGACGCTTCGGCAATGGCGATAGAAACCAGGGCGGAAGAGGCTTTAACAGAGATGGTGGCAACCGTTTCAGCAACCGTATCAATATGCCATTTGGCAAGGATGACGAGGATGACAGCCCAGCTCAGAAGAGAGCACCATTCAAGAGAGACCGCAAGGACTTCGATGCGAAGGAGATGCCGGGTAAGGATTTAAAGAGCCAGAACAGAGATAACTACAACAGAGATAAGAACAAGCCACGTAAGGGCAACAGAAGATCACCTGAGGAGGTCGAGGCTGATATCAGCAGACTTGCGAAGAATGTGAAGAACAAGCCACAGAAGAAGCAGCAGGCACCACAGGAGGATCCGGATGCAATCAGAACCATCACACTTCCTGAGGTTGTAACACTCAAGGAGCTGGCTGATGCGGTAAAGACTCCTGTAACAGCACTTATCAAGAAGTTGTTCCTCGCAGGTAAGATGGTCAATGTGAACTCAGAGCTTCCATTTGACGAGGCTTCAGAGATCGCACTTGAGTACAACTGTATAGCTGAGGAAGAGGAGAAGGTAGATGTGATCGAGGAACTCCTGAAGGAGGACGAAGAGGACGAGAAGGACATGGTTCCAAGACCTCCAGTAGTCTGCGTTATGGGACACGTTGATCACGGTAAGACATCACTCCTTGATGCGATCAGACAGACAAAGGTTACATCGGGCGAGGCTGGTGGAATCACACAGGCGATCGGTGCATCTGTTGTCGATGTAAATGGCCAGACTATAACATTCCTTGATACTCCTGGACATGAGGCGTTCACAGCAATGCGTATGCGTGGTGCACAGAGTACAGATATCGCTATCCTTGTTGTAGCTGCCGATGATGGAGTAATGCCACAGACTATCGAGGCTATCAACCATGCAAAGGCTGCTGGGATTGAGATCATAGTAGCGATCAACAAGATCGATAAGGAAAGTGCCAATATAGAGAGAGTTAAGCAGGAGCTTACAGAGTATGAGCTTATCCCAGAGGATTGGGGTGGTTCAACAATATTCTGTCCTGTATCTGCACATACTAAGGAAGGTATTGACAATCTCCTTGAGATGATCCTCCTCACAGCGGATGTGCTTGAACTTAAGGCAAATCCTAACAGAAAGGCAAGAGGTATCGTCATCGAGGCTGAGCTTGACAAGGGACGTGGACCTGTTGCAACAATGCTTGTACAGAAGGGAACACTCCATGTTGGAGATTACATCGCTGTCGGAGCGTCACATGGTAAGGTACGTGCCATGACCAACTCAAGAGGTGAGAGAGTTACAGAGGCTCTTCCATCAACACCTGTACAGATCCAGGGCCTCAACACAGTTCCTGATGCAGGTGAGATATTCATGGCAGTTGACAATGAGAAGGAAGCAAGAACCATATCCGAGACATATATCTCACAGGGTAAGGAGAAACTTCTTGCAGATACAAAGCAGAGAATGTCACTTGACGATCTGTACAGCCAGATTCAGGCCGGCAACCTCAAGGAGCTCAAGATCATCATCAAGGCGGATGTACAGGGTTCAGTTGAGGCCGTTAAGCAGAGCCTTTTAAAGCTCTCAAATGACGAGGTCGTTATCAAGTGCATACATGCAGGTGTAGGTGCTATCAATGAGTCAGATATAATTCTTGCATCAGCATCAAATGCCATCGTAATCGGTTTCAATATCAGACCGGATGCGAGAGCAAAGGATATGGCTGACAGCGAGGGTGTAGATGTTCGTCTGTACAGAGTCATCTACAATGCAATAGAGGATATTGATTCAGCAATGAAGGGTATGCTTGATCCTATATATGAGGAGAAGGTCATCGGACACGCAGAGATCAGACAGACATACAAGGCTTCTGGTATCGGTGTCATTGCCGGTTCATATGTTCTCGACGGAACAATCAACAGAAACTGTAGCGTAAGGATCACCAGAGAGGGCAATCTTATATTTGAAGGAAAACTTGCTTCACTCAAGAGATTCAAGGATGATGTCAAGGAAGTTAAGTCCGGCTTTGAGTGTGGTATGGTATTCGAGAACTTCCAGGACGTTGCAGAGGAAGATCAGATAGAGGCATACGAGATGGTAGAGGTGCCTAGAAAGTAGTAATAGATATGAGAAAAAACAGTGTAAAGAATAACAGGATCAATGGTGAGGTTCAGAGAGAACTCAGCAGGATCATCAGCCGTGAGATCAAGGATCCAAGAATATCACCTATGACTTCGGTTGTTGATGTGGTTGTCACACCTGATCTCAAGTTCTGTAAGGCATATATCAGTGTCCTGGGTGACCAGGATGCTGTTGATTCCACATTTGCAGGGCTGAACAGTGCAATGGGATATATCAGAAGAGAGCTTGCTCATTCTGTAAATCTGCGCAATACACCGGAGATAACATTTATCATGGACCAGTCCATAGAATACGGTGTCAGCATGTCCCACAAGATAGATGAGGCTCTCGGAAAGCATGGAGATGCTGATGAGAGTACAGATGAAAACTCAGAGAGTGAAGATGAGTTTGAAGAGTAGGATATAATATGAGAATAAAAAAGGAGGTATATCATGAACGATCTTATAAGGGAGATAGAGAACGCGGACAGCATAGCCATAACAGGACATATCAATCCTGATGGTGACTGTATAGGTTCTACACTTGGAATGTACAACTATATTACAAGCAATTACCCTGACAAGAGGGTTCAGGTATATCTTCAGGAATTCTCTGATGTGTTTATGTTCATGGGCGGTGCTGACAAGGTGAAGCATGAGGCAGATGATGAGACCTATGATCTGTTTATGTCGCTTGACTGCGGAGATATGGACAGATTCACACCATTTGTCAGATATTATGAGACTGCGAAGAGAACCTTGTGTATAGACCACCATGTGTCCAATAAGGGCTTTGGTGATGTGTGCTATGTGGAAAGTGATGCGTGCTCCGCTGCGGAAGCTATATTCAAGCTCCTTGACGCTGATAAGATCAATCAGAAGTGTGCAGAGTGCCTGTATACCGGAATAGTCCACGATACGGGAGTGTTTAAGCACAGCAATACAACAAGGGCAGCCATGACTATAGCGGGAATCCTGATAGAGAAGGGGGCAAGACCAAGCTTTGTCATAGATGAGACCTTCTACAAGAAGACGCTCATACAGAACAAGCTTCTGGGCTATGCGCTTCTCAACATGAAGCAGTTTGCAGATGGAAAGATAACCCATACACTTCTGACAAAGGAGGACTTTGACAGATTTGGTGCCAGCAAGATGGATACGGATGGAATCGTGGATCAGCTCAGACTGACATCAGGTACTGAGGTTGCTTTCTTCATGTATCAGGCTGGTGAGGATAATTACAAGATATCCCTCAGGGCAAATGATATCGTGAACGTGAGTGAGATCGCGTGCAGCCACGGCGGTGGCGGCCATGTGAAGGCTGCGGGATGCAATATGTCAGGTGATCCGGAAAAGATAGTTGCGGAGATAGTTGCGGATATAGAGAAACAGCTTGGCTGATAAATTGCAGAAAAGATGTGATCTGGAACAGGTACTGATACAGCGGACTGATGTAAAAGACTTTGGATTGGATTTGAAATAGTTATGATAGATGGATTTATCAATATATATAAGGAGCAGGGGTTCACGTCATTTGATGTGGTGGCAAAGCTCCGTGGTATATTAAAACAGAAAAAGATAGGTCATACCGGAACTCTCGATCCCATGGCGGAGGGAGTTCTTCTTGTGTGTCTGGGAAGTGCTACGAAGATGTGCGATCTGCTCACTGAGAAGAACAAGACATACACATGTACCATGCTTCTCGGAAAGACCAGCGACACCGAAGACGTGACAGGAGTCATGACAGACGTGACAGATGTATATCCTGATGAGAAGACAGTCAGGGCTGCGGTGATGAGTTTTGTAGGCGATTACATGCAGATCCCGCCTATGTATTCAGCCATCAAGGTAAATGGTAAGAAGCTCTATGAGCTGGCGAGAGCCGGACAGGTTATACAGAGAGAGCCGAGACTGGTCACGATACATGGTATCACCATACAGTCGGTAGAACTTCCGAGGGTGACATTCGATGTGAGCTGTTCCAAGGGAACATATATCAGAAGCCTGTGCAGGGATATAGGAGAGAAGCTTGGCTGCGGTGCGGTGATGGAGAAGCTTGTCAGAACCGAGGTGAAGGGCTTTACTATAGAAGAAAGTCTGACGCTTGATGAGGTGGAGAAGGCAAGGGATGACGGGACACTCATGCAGCATATATTAACAACGGATAAGCTCATGCCGAATATACCGGAGCTTCATATAGCTGAGAAGGGTGTTAAGCTTCTGGCAAATGGAAATAAGCTCAGTGCGGATGCATTTGCCGAGAATAAGATACACAGGGATACCTATGTCAAGGTGTTCGATGAGAATGGAAGATTTGCGGCACTGTATGAATACAGCGATGAGAAGAGGCAGTATGTGCCATTTAAGATGTTTCCGGTGAGTAATTAAGGACAGACAGTTATGATTCATATAAAGGACACGAAGAAGGTAAAACTGAATAGCACAGAGCGCACGGCGGTTGCCCTGGGCAAGTTTGATGGTATCCATCAGGGACACATGCTGTTGATAGAGCAGGTGTTGAAGCTTCAGAGACAGGGATATATGGGCGTTGTGTTCACATTTGACATGAGGGAGAATCATGTGTTTGATGTGAGCAATATGAAGACCATATACACATCTGACGAGAAGGCACAGGTGGTATCGGATACCGGAGTTGACGTCCTGGTTGAATATCCGTTTGACGATGCATTTGCAGCTACAGAGCCGAAGGCGTTCATCAGAGATGTTCTGGTGGACATGATGCGGGCCGGATATGTCGTGGTTGGAAGCGATTACAGATTCGGCAGAGACAGAAAGGGCGATGTGGATACCCTCAGAAGCTATGCGGACGAGTATGGATATAAGGTCATAGTCATAGACAAGCTGGAACAGGATGACGAGGTGGTCAGCTCAACTGTCATCAGGAAGAATATTTCTGAGGGAGATGTGAGGTCGGTCATTCCGATGCTCGGCAGACCGTACAGTATGACAGGTGAAGTGGTGTCCGGTAAACAGCTTGGAAGGACAATAGGAATACCGACTGCGAATATGCTGCCGGAGGAGCGCAAGCTGTACCCGCCGGCTGGTGTGTATGCTTCAAGGATCAGTATAATCCGGGGGAAGCATACGGGACATGAGGATCCTTTCAGAGTCTATATGGGAATCACCAACATAGGAGACAATCCTACAGTCAACGACAAGGGAAATATCACCATAGAGACGAATATCTTCGACTTTGACAGGAACATATATGGACAGGTCATCAAGGTGGAGCTTATCGAGCAGATCCGAGGTGAGAAGAAATTTGGAAGCCTGGATGAGCTCAAGGCCCAGATGGCAAATGACATAGAAACTTCAAAAAGAATACTTGCTAATAAAGTATTAGTAAAATAGCACAGAAAACATTGGTAATTATGCGCATAAATAATGACGGATTATTGGGTCGCATGAAGATGTTTTCTGTGCTATATTTTTAATAATAGGGTATTTTTTAGGAGGAAAAAGGAAGTACAAGGAGGAAAAGTAAAATGAGAAAGAAAGCAGCGAGCAGGATCCTGGCATATGTTCTCACCTTATGCATGATCATCGGCAGTATAACCTGGCCGGAGATCACAGCTAAGGCGGAGAGCATCACGCTGGATCTGAAACCGGACACCGGCTGGAAGACGGTGACTGCGGCAACAGATGAGTGGGGTGATTATGGAAAGGCGGAGATCAGATTTTCGCCTTCATCAGATCTGGCATCCATGAAGGCTATTGCGGATGCGGGATATAAGACGCTCAAGATCACATATGCGGTTGACACATTTACCGCTGCAAGTGGACAGAATGCGGGAGTTATGCCATTTGCGTCATATGGATCTTCATGGTCAAATAATGACAAGTGGATCGATCTGTCCAAGACCGGTCAGTTTGAGACCGTACTTGATCTGTCATCTATCAGCACAACAAGCACGGAGAAGGTGGCATTTGGAATACAGGTTGCCAATCTTCAGGAAAACAGCACGATCAAATTCAGGATCGTGTCAGCGGTCCTCTCAGGAACAAAGAGCACCTCTGGTGGTTCATCAGGGGAGTCAGGCGGTTCAGGCGACAGCGGATCAGGCAGTGCGGACCTTGATTCAATTGGAAACACAAGTTCAAGCGTAACCGCAAGTCTTGCTGATGGAGATGGAACAGCCAAGGGAGACGGCTACTACGAGACAGAGATAACGATAAATAACAAGAGCAATTCATACATAGCAGACTGGATAGCGGTGGCTGATGTGAGTGGCTCTGTAACTGCAGTTAAGGATTACAGCAGCTGGTCAGCCCTCAAGGGTGTATTCAGTGATGGAAAGCTGTACATATATCCAAACACATCCAAGAAGTCAGGTGCAGTAAATGCAGGTTCGAGCGTGAGCTATTCAAAGCTTGGCTACACAGGTACGGCAAACGGTGTGTCTATAACAGGTGTCAAGGTGTACTACAGCTCACAGTCAGGTGCATTTGACTCATTTATCGGTTCACTTTCATCATCATCTGGCGGAGCCGGGGACAACACAGGTGAGATCAATACGGATGTTGAGTACAACTATGCGAAGCTTCTTCAGGAGTCACTGTATCTTTATGATGCGAATATGTGCGGAAGTGATGTATCTGCAAAGAGTGAGTTTTCTTGGAGATCAAACTGCCATACTGAGGATGCAAAAACAACATATAATGGAAAGACTGTGGATGTCAGCGGTGGATACCATGATGCGGGAGATCATGCCAAGTTTGGTTTGCCACAGGCATATTCGGCTACAGTTCTAGGACTTGCGCACATGGAGTTTGCTGAGGCATTTGCGGATACTGCTACAGAGGCACACTATAAGAGGATCATGGACAGATTCGTTGATTATTTCAAGAGATGCACAGTCCTTGGAAGTGATGGCTCGGTTCAGGCTTTTTGTTATCAGGTCGGTGACGGTGGAGTGGATCATGGTTACTGGGGGGCTCCTGAGAAGCAGTCATCAAGAAGTGGCCAGGTCACATTCACATCTGATTCAGATACATGTACAGACATTGTATCTGAGACCGCTGCGGCTTTGGCTGCTTACTATATTAATTATAAAGATAAGACGGCACTCTCATATGCAGAGAAACTTTTTACATATGCTGACACCAAGGCCAAGATGAAGAGTTCAGGTCCTGCGTATTCATTCTATCCGTCAAAGTCATGGGAGGATGATTATGCTCTGGCTGCGGCGCTCTTGTATAAAGCAACGGGTAAGGAAATATATGTAACTAAGTATAACAGCAGTGGAATCCAGAATCCAAATTGGGCTTTGTCATGGGATAATGTAGGTGCAGCGGCACTTCTCTATAGTCCAAATTCCAGCAAGAAGAGTATATTTATTGATAATCAGACAAGTCTTATATCAAACAATACAAAAACAGGTGATAATAACTATTGTCTTATAAATGATTGGGGATCTGCCAGATACAATACAGCACATCAGATGACAGGTCTTATATATGATAAGATGTATAACAAAAATGATTATTCAGCATGGGCGAATGGACAGATGAAATACATATTGGGCAACAATGCAGGATCAAAATGTTTCGTTGTTGGTTACAATAAGTACTCAGCTAAATATCCGCATCATAGAGCTGCCAGTGGATATCAGGGTTCTGTATCGGGAAATGCAACTACAAAGCAGGCTCATGTACTTGTTGGGGCACTGGTTGGTGGACCTGCGTCATCAAGTTCTGCCTATGTAGATAGTTCTGAGGATTATAATCAGAATGAGGTTGCACTGGATTATAATGCAAGCCTTGTGGGTGCAGCAGCAGGACTTTATCTGTATGTGAAGAACAGCGGAACAGATGAGGAGAAGGCAGTACAGAAGGTAGCTCCAAAGAGTGAAGTGTCGTCAGAGCTCAGGACGATAAGCGGGGAATCAGGTGGAGGCATGACAACAGAGGACGACACGAAGGATCCTTCAACTGGCTCAACCGGATCGACGGGCTCAACTGGCTCAACAACGGGTTCAACGTCTGAGAAAGACACAGAGACTCCGTCAGAGACACCAGCCGTAAAGGTTACAGGAATCTCATTTGACAAGACATACATAACACTTAATGTGGGCGACAGTGATGAGATCAAGGCAACGATAACACCTGCTGATGCAAAAGATACATCCCTTGTGTGGTCAAGTTCAGACAAGGCTAAGGTATCCGTACAGAATGGCAAGATAACAGCCCTCGCAGCCGGAACGGCGACTATCACAGCTATGGCTAAGGATGGCTCGGGAATAAAGGCGGCGTGTGTTGTCAAAGTGCGCACTCCTGGAAAGCTGTCATGCAGCAGTGCTGACAAGGCATGGACAGACCTCGTATATGGCTATTCGAATGCTGATCAGGCAGCAATAGAACTGACAAACTCCGGGGAGACAACCCTTTCAGATGTAAAGGCCGAGCTTAAGGATGGAACGGCATTCCAGATCGTTTCATCACCGGCAGGTCAGATTTCTGCAGGTCAGAAAACAACAGTAGTTGTAAAACCGGTAAATGGACTTGGTGCCGGAAGCTACAGCGATACACTGGTAATATCAACGGCAAACGGCTCAGCGAGCATAACTCTCAAGGCGACAGTGGCAAAGGGAGAAAATACCGCAGTTGTCACTCTGACAAAAACTTCAGTAACATCTGATTCGGTGGCCGTCAGCGGTCAGGTGTCAGGAGCAGCAGGCGAGATTGAGTATGCAATATCAGGCGATAAGAATATGGTTGAATCAAAGCTTACATGGCAGAATGGTGCTCAGTTTACCGGACTCAAGGAATTTACTACATATTATGTATATGGCAGGGTAAAAGAAACTGCAAATGTCAAGGCTGGTCAGATCAGCCAGGCACTTGAGGTGACTACACCTTTATCAGATCCTTTCGTAATTGACATCGGAAGACTGAATGACAGCAGATATGTTGGAGCATTCACAGACAGTGAGGAAAATCCAACTGTAAAGGTATCACAGTCTGGTGGAATCATATCAGTTTCATTTACCGAGAATAAGGATTACACGATCACAGGAAATGGTGAGGATGTAATTGTTGATACCGGAAATGCAAGCGGAATAACCGTGGACAATGCTACTGTAAAGAAGATCACGGTTCGTCCGGGCAATTCTGGAACATTTGTCATAAATGTAAGCGGAGAAAATAAGATTGCTGATGGTATAACATGCGTCAGCGATAACAGTAACGCAGCGGATGTAAAGGTATCTGGAAAGGATACATCTTCCAAGATATCAGCGACAACCCCGGGTGCGTCTGCGATCAAGACAGATGGAAATCTTGAGATAGACAACATACAGATAAAGTCCGATGGTAAGGGAATCGAATCTGCGGGAACTGTGAAGATAGCAGGTGGAAGCAACAGCATAGATTCTGTATCTTCGGCAATATCGGCATCGGATGTGGAGATCACAGGAGGCTCTGTTGATGCAAAGTCATCAGGACTTGGCGATGGGGAGTCGGTAATCTCAGCAGACAATTCTATCAAACTGGTTGGTGGAAGTGTTACGGCGGATGTATCCGGATCAACCGGTGGAAATTCATTTGGCGTAAAGTCAGATGATGGAACGATCATTGTTGATGGCGATGTGTCAATAGGTGGAGATCCAATTTATTCCAAGGATCCGGTAGACAGCAAGGGCGACAGTGTAACCATGGTAAAGGTTGTGTTCACAGATGAGAATGGCAGCCAGTTGTATGCGTCATCTGTAAACAAGGGATCAACTCTTGATCTGTCGAAAATAAATATCATCATGTCTGATGGTACTGATTACAAGACATCGAGGGCTGGATATGTGCTGGCATGGCAGGATGAAGCAGGAACAAGCTATAATGCTGATTCTGTATACGGCGCTGTATCAGAGGATATAACATTTAAGGCTGTATGGACATGGATAGTTGTGGATATAAGCGTTGATGCAAATATTATATTTGCGGCAACTGGAAATGCTTCGTACAAGACTACATATACAGGCGCAGCGATAAGACCGGCCGTAAAGGTTGTATCACGTGGAAGAACACTTGATGCGGGAACTGACTATATAGTTTCATATAGCAACAATACCAATTCCGGTACAGCAAAGGCAGTTGTCAAAGGTCAGGGCAGATATAAGGGCTCAAAGACTCTTACATTTGCAATAAACAAGCAGGCGATAAGTAAAGCCTCTGTGACAATCACAAAGTCGGCTGTATATACAGGCAAGGCTATAACACCAGCGGTGAAGGTGACTAGCGGTAAGCGGACACTCACAGCGGGCAAGGATTACAGAGTTACATATTCGTCAAATAAAGACTTTGGCAAGGCAAAAGTTGTGATAATGGGAATCGGTAATTACAGTGGAACACAGACAAAGTATTTTGACATAACTGCGGCTGTTGGCAAGATCTATGCAAATGGAAATTACAAGTACAAGATCACAAATGCATCCCTGAATGGCAAGGGAACGGTAACTCTCGTATCTGTTGTCAAGAAGACCAAGACAGTTGTGGTTCCTGACACTATAAAGCTTGGTGGCAAGACATTTAAGGTCACAGCGATAGGAAAAGCGGCGTTCAAGAAGAATGTAAAGGTTACAAAGGTGACCTTGGGCAAAAACGTCAAGACTATAGGTGCCAAGGCGTTCTATGGATGTAAGAAGCTCAGGACAGTAGTGATAAAGAATACACAGATGACAGGAAAAACAGTTGGATCTGGTGCATTTACAGGGACATACGCCAAGATGACCGTCAAGGTTCCGTCGAAGAAGCTTAAGAGCTATAAGACAATCCTTCTGAAAAGAGGAGTGTCAAAGAAAGCAGTCATAAAGAAATAAAGGCTCAATAAAATAAAGAATAATTGGAGATCCGGGGTGGTTCATATGATCCCGGATCTTTTTTGTGCGTATGGGGGTGACCGAAGTTCGATTTGACATGGGTAAAAATATGTGTATAATATCGTTAGTGTTCTAATAATTAGAATTATAACTATCTGGAGAGGAGAATCCATATGGACGAACATACAAAATCCATACATTATCTGCTGATGGCGGATCATTTCATGGTGCAGAAGGCATTGCTGAGTCAGATAAAGGATACAGAGCTCACCATGGGACAGCCCAAGGTGCTGGACTATCTGAAGGATCATGATGGGGCGTGCCAGAAGGATATTGCAGCGGGATGTCATATAGAGCCGGCATCGATAACCGCTGTGTTGAGTGGCATGGAGAATAAAGGATATATACAGAGAAGTACAAAGTCAGGGGACAGAAGATCCCTGTACGTGTATTTGACAGATAAGGGCAGAGAGTATGTGGAGATGCTCAATAAGAAGTTTGACTTAGTTGAATCTGTGGCGCTGAGGGGATTTACAACGGAAGAGACGGAAGAATTGCAGTCACTTCTTGTAAGGGTGTACGATAATATGAAGGGCAGCGAAAAAGACAACAGAAAAGAGGAACGTAAGAGATGAAGAACATGAAGGTAAGAATTCCAATGTATTTCGTTGGATTGTTTATTATGACTATAGGAATTGCACTGTCGGTAAAATCCAATCTCGGTGTGTCGCCGGTGAGTTCCATACCATATACCATGACCTGTGTATGGGGAATAGAGATGGGAAAGGCTACGATCATATTCCATGCGGCACTTGTGCTTATACAGATCCTATTACTCAGGAAGCGGTTCAAGCCGATCAATCTGCTTCAGGTGGTCGTGGGAATCGTGTTCGGATATTTTACAACATTCTGCAATTACCTGGCTACATTTCTGCCGAGCACTGATAATATAGCGATGAGAATTGTGCTTATGCTTGTGAGTACTGTATTCATAGCGGTTGGAATCTTTTTCTATCTGCCGGCCAATCTTATTCCGCTTGCCGGAGAGGGTGTCATGCAGGCTGTATCAGAGGTCACACACATTGAATTTTCAAAGGTAAAGATCGGATTTGACTGTTCTATGGTGGCTGTGTCGGTCGTAACATGTCTGATCTGCATACATAGTCTTGGAAGTGTGGGAGCCGGTACGGTTATTGCCGCATTCCTTGTTGGATTCAATCTGGGTAAGTTAAATAAGGTATTTGGCGGAAAACGAGACAAACTTCTTGGAAAGCACACATACACTGAGAAGGAAGTTCTCAGGGAGAGAATTGACGGAACGAAGTAGCAAGAGATGTGTATGTTCCAGGGGACAAGGTGTTCCATATCTGATATTTTCCCTTCATAAATGGCTAGCCTGGTGAGTTTTATTTGTTTGCTTTTGATATTACGTGGTGTATAATTTAGCCATACAAATTTTGGTTTGTTGTATGTGCAAAGGAGAATACAAATGATAACAGGGGATTTGAAGAATAAAATAGACAGTTTATGGGACATATTTGCCGCGGGTGGACTTGTCAATCCACTTGAGGTTATAGAGCAGATAACATATCTTATGTTTATCCATGATCTTGATGATGTGGACAACAAAAAGGCAAAGGAATGCGAGATGCTAGGGCTTCCGTTTAGCAGTATATTTGCTGATGAGGTGAAGATAGGAGACAGAAACATTGACGGAAAGCAACTCAAATGGTCTGTATTCAGGGATTTTCCTGCTGAGAAAATGTACAGTGTCATGCAGGAATGGGTTTTCCCATTTATAAAAAATCTTCATAGTGACAAGAACAGCGCATATTCAAAATATATGGATGATGCCATATTCAAGCTTCCGACACCGATTCTTCTTTCGAAGGTTGTTGATTCGCTGGATGAGATATATAAATTGATGAATGAAATCCAGTCAGTTGACGTGAGAGGCGATGTATATGAATATTTGCTTTCAAAGATAGCACAGTCTGGAAGAAACGGTCAGTTCAGGACGCCGAGACACATCATCCGTATGATGGTTGAGATGATGGATCCGGCAGCAGACGAGATGATATGTGATCCTGCGTGTGGAACATCCGGTTTCCTTGTTGCGTCAGGGGAGTACCTCAGAGAAAAGAAGAAAGAAGACATCTTTTATAACAAAGCAAATAGAGATCACTATATGAATCATATGTTCTATGGATATGATATGGATAGAACGATGCTTCGTATAGGTGCTATGAATATGATGACACATGGTATAGATAATCCATGTATTGAATATAGAGACAGCTTATCAGATCAGAATAGTGATAAGAATAAATATACACTTGTTCTTGCAAATCCACCGTTCAAGGGAAGTCTGGATGCTGAATCAGTTTCAGCAGATCTTCTCAAGATGTGCAAGACAAAGAAGACAGAATTGCTGTTCCTTACATTGTTCATAAGGATATTGCAGGTAGGCGGCAGATGTGCATGTATAGTTCCGGATGGAGTGCTATTTGGCTCATCTGTAGCACATAAGGCAATCCGTAAAGAAATAGTGGAAAATCAGAAACTGCAGGCGGTCATATCCATGCCATCAGGAGTGTTTAAGCCATATGCGGGAGTGTCAACTGCGATACTGATATTTACAAAGACAGATCATGGCGGAACAGACAAAGTTTGGTTCTATGATATGACGGCAGACGGATACAGTCTGGACGATAAGCGAACACCGGTAAATGATAACGATATACCTGACATAATAGAGAGATTTGCGCATCTTGACAAAGAAAATGACAGAAAGCGAACGGACAAGTCATTCTTTGTGTCAAAGGAAGAGATAGTGGACAATGCTTACGACCTCAGCATCAATAAGTACAAGGAAGTAGAGTATACACCGGTAGAGTATCCGCCTACATCTGAGATAATGGCAAATATAAGAGATTTGGAGAGACAGATAAGTCAGGAAATGGATGAACTTGAGAAATTGCTGGCTGATGATAACCAGTAATTGATTGAAAATATTAGGAAAGGGGAAAACAAACTCGACTTTAGCAAATTCGTATTTGTAGATCAATGGAAGATGAAAGTTAGGATAGGTGATTTGACGAAAATACGAACGGGTAAGCTTGATGCCAATGCAGCTTCAATGGATGGTCAATATCCGTTTTTTACTTGTTCAAAAGAGCCTTTAAGAATATCAACATATTCATATGATTGTGAGTGTGTATTAGTTGCTGGAAATGGCGATTTAAATGTTAAGTATTACAACGGAAAATTTGATGCTTATCAGCGAACCTATATAATAGAGAATAACAATGTCGAAAAATTATATTTGCCATATTTGTATTATTTTTTAGAAACATATATTGAGGAATTAAGGAAACAAGCTATAGGAGGGGTTATAAAATATATAAAGATATGTAATCTTAGTGATGCAGTAATTGAGTTACCATCAATTGAGAAACAGAAAAAAATAGTTAAAATTTTAAAGTCTTCAAAAAAATGTTTAGATATGAGAAATACTCAAATGGCTTTTTTAGATGGACTTATCAAAGCCCGATTTGTAGAGATGTTTGAAAACGAAATAGAATATAATAAAGTTAAATTGGAAGAAATTGCAGATATTGTTTCAGGAATAACTAAAGGAAGAAAAACAAAATGTGGGGAATTGCGAGAAGTGCCATATATGGCTGTTTCAAACGTAAAAGACGGATATATAGATTGGACAACTGTTAAAACAATATTAGCAACAGAAGATGAAATAATTCAGTATAAATTATTGCCAGATGATGTCTTAATGACTGAGGGGGGAGATCCAGATAAATTAGGAAGAGGAGCTATTATATCTTTGCCACCGAAAGATTGTATCCATCAGAATCATATATTTAGAGTACGATTAGATGAAACGCAAATATTGCCACGATATTTTGCTGCATATTTACAGAGTTCACAAGCAAAGACCTATTTTTTAAGAGCAGCAAAACAAACGACAGGTATAGCAAGTATAAATATGAGTCAATTAAGGGGATTGCCTACAATTGTACCACCTATAGAACTTCAATTAAAATACTCATTATTTAGTGAGCAAGTCGACAAATCAAAAGTTGTTGTGCAAAAGGCTCTTGATGAGGCACAGATATTGTTTGATAGTTTAATGCAGAAATATTTTGGATAATAATTTATAGCATATGTTTCTTAAAGTATAGAAATAAGAATTAAATAAGGTTTGACTGGTGAAGGATGTTGGTAGAATCTGGAAGGAGAATACGAACATGGAAGAAAAATTAGTCAAGATACTTAACGAGATGGCAGATTATCTGAATATATCTCAGATGAAGAAATTACAGGAGACGTTACTTAAACATTTGGCAGAAAACGAAGCAAAGACAGAAGAAATTCCTAATGTAGAATATTTGAAAATGTTTATTGACGCAAAGCAGATTGAGGGATGTTCTGAAAGAACTTTACAGTATTATCGTGTTACTATTGAACATATGCTTGGTAGTATTGAAACGCCTATCAGAAAGATAACAACTGACGAGATAAGAGGGTATCTTGTTGATTATCAGAAGGTTAATAATTGCAGCAAAGTAACTGTAGACAATGTCCGGAGAAATATGTCGAGCTTTTTTAGCTGGCTTGAAGAAGAGGACTACATATTGAAAAGTCCTATGAGACGAATACATAAAATTAAGACGAAACAGCCGGTTAAAGAAACTATAACTGATGAAATGATTGAAAAACTTCGTGATAATTGTACGTGCGTCAGGGATCTTGCCATGATTGACCTTTTGTATTCGACTGGTATACGAGTAGGCGAGCTGGTAGGTTTAAATATATCGGATATTGATTTTGAAGAACGGGAATGCATAGTATTCGGTAAAGGTGATAAAGAAAGAAGAGTTTATTTCGATGCAAAGGCAAAGCTGCATTTGCAAGAATATATAGAGAGCAGGACTGATGATAATCCGGCTTTATTTGTCACTCTTGATGCGCCACATGCAAGATTAAAGATAAGTGGAGTTGAGATAAGAGTTAGAGAACTGGGAAGAAAATTGAATATAGACAAGATACATCCACATAAATTTAGAAGGACAATGGCAACCAGAGCTATAGATAAAGGAATGCCGATAGAGCAGGTACAGAAGATATTGGGACACTCACAGATAGATACGACTATGCAGTATGCGATAGTTAATCAAAATAATGTAAAGGTATCGCATAGACGGTATATTGCGTGATGTATTTGTTGTGGATATATATTTATGATTCACAAACCTCAAATTCGTATTTGTATGAGTAAATGACAATCGAATATATGTTTGACATGAAAGCGGTTGGATGCTAATATAATATCAAAAGGTGCTACCGATAGACGGTTAGCCCTGATATGATGATTACAAAAAAGTAACCGCCAAGTTTTGTCAGGACCGGGCGGTTACTTTTTTGTCTTATTTCTTATCATTGCTCTTAGAGCCAACGGCATAACCAAGAGCAAAGCAAGTAATGCATAAGCTGATGATGGCTATAAAAAGTTCCGTTGTAAGCACAAGCACAAACTATATTTATTAAAGTGTCGAATTTGTAGAAATAAAGATATGGATATGATGTACATTGAAGATTGCTGTGAAATACTTGATTCAATGAGAGTGCCAATTACAGCATCTGACAGGGAAGAGGGAGATTATCCTTATTATGGGGCAAATGGTATTCAAGACCATGTCGCTGATTATATTTTTGATGATGAACTTGTATTACTTGCAGAAGATGGTGGTAACTTTGGCTCAAAAGAAAAACCTATTGCATATAGAGTTTCAGGAAAATGCTGGATCAATAACCATGCTCATGTTTTAAAGCCTAAGATCGGATTAGACGTGGATTATTTGTGTTATTCACTTATGTTTTATAATGTTGATGGAATGGTTAATGGAGCAACAAGGCAAAAATTAACACAGGCTGCTATGCGCAAGATGCAGATTCCCTCAAGGAGCATAGAAGATCAAAAGCATATTGTTGATGAGCTGAATAGAATTGTAAAGATAAAAGAACAAAGATTTTTAGAATTGCAGTTATTAGACAAGCTTATCAAAGCCCGATTTGTAGAGATGTTTGGGGATGCTGTTGCTAATCCTAAAAAATGGCCCGTTAAGAAATTGAAGGATTTATCGGTTCAGATAAATAGTGGTAATACACCTAAAGGTGGATCTGAGAATTATGTCAAAGAAGGTATTGCATTTTTCAGAAGTCAGAATGTTTGGAAGAATCGCTTGGAAATGGAAGATATTGCTTATATTGATGCAAAAACTCATGCAAATATGAAGAGAAGTAGCTTAAAGCATGGTGATATCCTTATGACAAAGACTGGACGAATAAATACAGAGAATAGTTCTCTTGGGAGAGCGGCACTATATTTGGGTGAAGATGATATGGCTAATGTGAATGGACATGTATATTTCATTAGATTAAAGCCTGGGGTAAGCAATATGTTTGTGTTAAGGATACTTGTTTCACCAGAGTACGTTGATTTGATTAGAGGTGTTTGTGTAGGTGGAATTGATAAGAGACAATTGAATAAGGAACATATTGAAGATTTCCCGATAATTTGTCCACCAACTGATATGGTTAATGAGTATGTTAAATTTGTTTGTCAAGTCGACAAATCAAAATTGCTCTCGCTCATCAAACTACTGGAACAATTGATTACTTACCTATATAATGTGTTTATAATATACCGACAAGACAAAGGGGAGGAGGTAGAAAGACATGAATAATTTCGACTTCTTAAGGGATGAACCAAGATTTGCCGCATTTGCTGGGGTTGCAATATCGGCTGAGAGAATAATTCTTATAGATCCTGATATGTGTATACTCAATTGCCGCAGGGCTATGGAGTTTGCAATAAAATGGATTTATTCAGTTGAGACTTCACTTGAAACGCCGTATCAGGATAATCTTCACAGTTTATTGAATTCAGAGGACTTCAGAGATTATGTGGGAAATGACCTGTGGAGACGATTGGATTATATACGAAGAAAAGGCAACAGTGTGGCTCACAATAACAGGCGCCAGGGATTTGACGAGGCTATGCTTTGCCTGGAAAATCTGCATATATTTATGGACTTTATTTCATGTTGTTATGTACGGGGATATGAGCAGAGAGAATTTGATAGAAATGCCATATTGAACAGACGTGAAAATGCCAAGAAATCTAGGGAGAATGCTGAGAATGCAAAGAGCCAGCTCAAAGAACAGGAAGAGTTGATTCGTCAGAATCAGGAAGAGATTGAAAGACATAAGATAGATCTAAAGACATTGGCTGAGGAAAATGCAGATCTCAAGGAGAAGTTATCTGCACGCAGTCAGGTACAGAGGAAGCGTTATAAGCAGCATCCGCTTGATATATCTGAGTTCGAGACAAGGAAACTCTATATAGATGCTATGCTTGAGGACGCAGGATGGGTACAGGGATCAGACTGGATCGATGAAGTTGAAGTTGATGGTGTTCCTAGCAGGTCAGGAAATGGACGGGTGGACTATGTGCTTTATGATGATACACAGAGACCACTTGCTATTATAGAGGCGAAGAAGACATGTGTCGGAGTTGAGGCAGGCAGATATCAGGCGAAGGAGTATGCTGACAGCATTGAGAGAAAGTATGGCAGAAGACCTGTTATCTTCCTTACAAATGGGTTTGAGACACATATTATTGATGGACAATATCCAGAGAGAAAGTGTTCGTGCATTTACTCCAAGAGGGATCTGGAGAAGTGGTTTAATCTGAGGTCCATGAGGACAAGTCTCAGAAATGTAACAGTGGATAAGGCAATTGCCGGACGTTATTACCAGGAAGCGGCAATAAAAGCCGTGTGCGATGCATTTGATCAGAAGAACAGAAGAAAAGCATTACTTGTCATGGCTACAGGTTCTGGTAAGACACGAACGGTGATAGCACTTTGTAAGATACTGATAAATGCCGGATGGGTGAAGAATATTCTATTTCTGGCAGATAGAAATTCACTTGTCACGCAGGCTAAGCGTAGTTTTGTGAATATGCTACCTGATTTGTCCTGCACGAATCTGGTGGAGGAGAAGAATAATTATAATGCAAGATGTGTATTTTCCACATACCAGACCATGATCGGATGCGTTGACAGTGCGAGTGACAAGGATGGAAGAATATTTACCTGTGGACATTTTGATCTTATCATATGTGATGAGGCGCACAGGTCAATATATAACAAGTATAAAGATATATTCACTTATTTTGATGCACCGCTTGTGGGACTTACGGCGACACCGAAGGATGAAGTGGACAAGAATACTTATGATGTATTTGAACTTGCAAATGGAGTTCCTACATATGGCTATGATCTTGCACAGGCTGTTGAGGATGAATATCTTGTTGATTATATGACAATTGAGAGCAAGGTAAAGTTCCTTGATGAGGGAATTGTATATGAAGAACTTTCGGACGCAGATAAGGAAGAGTATGAGAAAACATTTGTGACAGAGTCTGGGGATGTACCGGATAAGATAGAGTCCGCTGCGCTTAATTCCTGGTTATTCAACAAGGATACAATAAGAAAAGTCTTACGTGTATTTATGGATAAGGGAATCAAGATAGATTACGGGCAGAAGATAGGAAAAACAATAATATTTGCAAAGAATCATACTCACGCAGAGAAGATATTTGAGGTTTTCAATGAGGAATATCCGCATCTTGTTGGGTACGCGGAAGTTATAGATAATCAGACAAAATTTGCGCAGAAAGCAATAGATGATTTTTCGGATCCTAAGAAACTGCCGCAGATAGCCATATCAGTTGACATGCTTGATACGGGAATAGATGTTCCAGAGATACTCAATCTGGTATTTTTCAAGAAGGTAATGAGTAAGGCAAAATTCTGGCAGATGATAGGAAGGGGAACCAGACTTTGCGAAGGACTGCTGGACGGCAAAGATAAAAAATTGTTCTATATATTTGATTTCTGTAGTAACTTTGAGTTCTTCAGGGTAAAGAAAAAGGGCAAAGAGGCTGTAAATGTGATGCCTATACAGGGTGCGATATTCCAGAGAAGATTTGAGATAGCGTATAAGCTGCAGTCACTTACTGATAGGGACGACAGGGTGAATTTCTTCTTGGAAAAACTGATATCTGACATGAGCAGTGAAGTGCAGAGATTGTCGAGGGATAACAGGGATAATTTTATAGTAAAGCAGCATCTGAGATATCTGGATAAATACTCGGATGAAGTAAACTACCAGAGTATAACGTTCCCTGATGTCAATGTCGTAAAGGAAGAAGTATCGCCTTATATTATGGCAGATGGTGATGAGCCGAGTGCTTTGAGATTTGATGCGCTTATATATGGCTTGGAGCTTGCACATGTGGTGGGAAAGAATGACGAGAGAGCAAAGAGAGATCTTATAAAAAGGGCTAATGCACTTTCAAGACTTATAGGAAAACATATTGATGAGATTGATCGCAGAAAAGAAATCATAGATAAAGTATTGTCGGATAGCTATGTAGATGGTGCTGGAATTATAGAGTTCGAAGAGATAAGGACAGGACTTAGGGATATCATGAGCTTTATAAAAAGCACAGTACAAACATACGACACTAACTTTGATGATGATATCCTATCTACTGACTGGCATGAATCAGAACTTGAGAACGATGATCTGAAGAATTATAAAGCAAAGGCTGAATTCTATATAAAACAGCATCAGGATAATATTGTAATTGCAAAACTCAAGACAAATAAGCCCCTTACTACTGGGGATGTGAAGGCACTTGAGGATATCCTTTGGAATGAGATTGGAACGAGAAAGGATTATGAGGGTGAGATCGGTGACAAGCCTCTTGGTGAATTTGTCCGTGAGATAGTAGGGCTTGATATGAACGCTGCAAAGGAGGCGTTTAGTGAATATCTGAATGAAACAAATTATGACAGCAGGCAGATATACTTTGTCAATCAGATAGTTGAGTATGTGGTACACAATGGAATGATAAAGGATATGTCAGTGCTGATGGAGTCGCCATTTACAGACAGGGGAAGTATAACGGATATATTTAACGCGTCTGTATGGATGGGCATAAAGAAAGTAATAGATCAGATAAATGCAAATGCTAATGTGGCTTAGCAGACACTATTATTCAATATATGCAATTTTTGCACAAGTTGAACATTTATTTCAGTATGTGCAATTTCTGCACAATGTGAATATACATATAACAAGATTTCGGGGGAATCACATGACTTTATACATGAACATAAAACAGCTCGGCAAGCGGAAGAACACAGTGCACAAGGTCCCGTTTGAATACGCAAATGTACCGGGCACACTTAGAGAACTCATAACAGAGACAGTAAAGATCTGCGTGGCACAGTACATATCCCGCATGGATCGCGGCGATGCAGTGCTGACAGATGAACAGATCGATGATATGGGAAGAATAGGAAAGATAGCGTTCGGGATCGTCTATGGGGAGAAGAAACCGGATGTGGATGAAGCAGTGAAGACAGCCATTCAAGGATTTGAGGATGGGCTGTTCAGAGTGTTCCGCGGTATGGATGAATTAACGGAGCTGGACAGGGAAGAGAAGTTTAACGAAGGGGATGAGATCACATTTATCCGCCTCACAATGCTGGCGGGCAGAATGTGGTAGAACATAAAGAAAGGGGTTACAATGGCGGTGGACAAGAAGACAAGGTTTGAGCTTGAGGAGCAGAAGAAGATCGCAGATGAAGTGAGAGAGGCATTTGACGAGAATTCCACGAAGCTCAGAAAGAGCTACAGTGCGGATGCGCAGAAGCTTCTTAAGGAGATGGATAATTACTATGGAGATGTAAAAGAGTCAACGATCGGCAAGAGACTTGAGACATTTCTTGAGAATGAAAAGAATGTTCCTTCTGAATTCTTCAGGAGGGAGCTGAAGCATTTGCCAGGGTGGGTGCCGGATCATCTGATGGAGGATTTCTACACTTCTATAGACAGCATAATCAAGTGGCAGACAAGCCAATATTATTACAGAAGAACCATGCGTACGAAGAGGTATGGGGCATTTCTTGACAGATATTTCAGGATCATGAATGAATATCACTCCATGGGGATATACGGATGCGACATAGTATCTCTCTACAGGGAGAAATTGCCGCAGGATATATTGTGCTATTACAGGGATGGCAACAGCAATGGGTATAGAATAGTATCTGAATATTGGATACAGGCGGAGCTCGACAGGGGGAATGCAGAGCTTGAGGAAGTGCTCATGGACATCATGTTCGGTGAGAGTGCGCAGACAAGGCTCACGACCAATATCCTCAGGGGAATATATATGAGCTCCAACACAAGGCTCCATGAGGCTGTAGGCAAGCTGCTCGTTGCAGCAAAGCTTCAGGAGGGGCTTAGGCAGGCGATATGTGAGAATATGGATTATGGAACGGCAGGTGCATTTATGACTCTGTTCCATGTGATAAAGGAGAATGATCTTCTGAGATTCTCATCAGTCATGAGGGCTGTAGCCACCTGGACAGGACTTGTGACTGACGAGGAGAGCAAGCTTGACCGTATACAGAAGAAGCAGCTGCTTCTTATAGATACATATCTGAATGATGAAAATGCAAGGCGTGAAGCTTTATCCGGCGAGGATGCCATGCAGATCTATCTTGCGCTGTGGAGCTATGGTTTCTTTGATGTGGATGAGGCATGCCATGTGATGAACAAGCTGGCGCTTGATGGCAGCAGACACCAAAGACTGGTATTTGGCACATATATCAGGGCAATGAGTCTGGGAAAGGTGTACACACACAGCGTTGCAAAGGAATTTATCAAGAGATTCCCAGACGAGATGGACACCATGGCGGTCATCATGCCAAGCTTTATGTCGGATTACCAGCCTTATATGAATAGTCTCATATATAAAGACGGCAGATCGTACAACAATGAACTTAAGAAAATGACATTTGCCGAGGTGGACAAATATTTTGACAGCAGGAAAGAATGTCATGAGATGTACGATATCCTCATGGGCATACTTGAGCGCATGCCGAAGAAAAGGCTTGAGTTTGATCCGTGTGTATTTCCATGGAATGCCGAATATCTGGACAGATCCGCAATCATCATGAGACTTGCGGTCTGCGCAAGCGCTCTCAGGGATGAGGACAAGATCACTTACATAGCGGAGATGGTTCCTGAGATAGATTCCGCAAGGTATAGCAGAGATGCGCTTTTGCTTCTGCTTGTAAGGCAGCCGGCAAATGACAGACAGCGTGCCATACTGGTGGATGCGGTTGCCGACAAGGAGACATATACCAGAAACAAGGCGGCGATGATCGTTAAGGATATGAAGCTTTCGCCGGAGAATTATGTACAGCTTGAGAATATGCTCAAGTACAAGAAGTCAGACATAAGGGAGACTGTACTGTCTATATTATATAAGCTTGATGGTGATGACATGGATGATCTCATCGGAAGACTTCTCGCAGATTCCAAGGAGGAGAAGAGAACAGCGGGACTTGACCTGCTGCTCCAGCTCAAAAATGATGAGAACAGGCAGAAACTTTTTGCAGATTGTGTTGGTCATATAGACGCTATGCAGAGGGAGTCTGCGAATGGAAGATCCAGTGTTACAACTAAGGAGCAGATTCTTATACGTGAGATTAAAAATGTTGGCACAGACCGGGCTGGTGCAGATGAGGGGTATGGACTTTATGATGTAAATGCGGACTATGAGCCGGTATTTGACAAGAGTTATCTGGCTGAGTGCCTTGAGCTGTACAAAAAGTATTTCCCTGAAAGCGGGATTGCAAATGATAATGTGTGCAGGACTGCCAAGAGCGAGGGTGCATTTGCAAAACTCAAATCAAAGATTGTGCCTAAAAAGAAAGACACGACATCTGATTCAGAAGTTATAAATATATTAAGAAAATTTGATGCATTTGTGGATGAGCACAAAAATGATGAGTATGAGATGGCTGACGGAGAGATCGGCCTGCTTGGTGAGGCAGGTGGGAACATATATGTGAGCTGTGACAAGGTGGCATGTGAGGAATTGTGGGTAGATTTCTACGAGAAAAATATTCAGACTCCGTATATGTGCATGCAGCTATACGTGTATCTGAATGGCTACAACAGTGACAAACAGGATTTCAAGAAGTACTGCGAGAGTTTTATGGCGGATATGTTTGGAAATATATATATAGAAGAATGTCCGGCATTCGGATATCTTGCCATTGTCAGAGCTGTAATAGGATTCCTGTATAGAAGATATGTGATGGATAGTGACAAGATGAGACTTGCCGTTGTGGCAGCAGACTATCTGCTTGGAAGAAACGATGAGCTCATATATACATTTGGCGGGAATAAAGGTGGCAGCAGTATATCTGGTGATGATTCAAAGGTATATCACAGAAGTGTGCTCACAAATGAGCAGATCATGATAATAACAAGGTGGCTTGCAATCGATGGTGACAGCGATATATTGGACGTAAAAGAGGATTCTGACGAGGCAAGGCAGAATGAAGAGAATTTCAGGCATTTGTTCCCATACAACTATGCCCTTGCAAAGTGTCATAACTTTAATATACCTTCAGACGTTGTAAATGATAGAAATTCATATTACTGGGTACACACAGGAAGTGTCATGCCGGTTCCTGGTCTCCTGAACTATATTGCCGCATACAGCCGTGGTATTATATCCAGGGATTATATGTACAAGATGGCATTTGAGGGGAATTCCCTGGATAGGAGCCTCAAATGTGTATCTGACGTGATGCGTTTTATAACTGAGCGCAACAGGAAGGTGCAGACCAGAGGCTATGAGTGGGGATATACGGAGCGTGAAAGACTGAGGAGTGTGAGGCAGATACTTCTTCACAGTCCGGAAGGAGAGTTCTCGGAGACGGACGAGAAAAGGCTGGATATAGTTAAGAAGCTGTACACTGATATGTCCGAGCTTGTGCTTTCTGCAGAGCTCACAAGGGGAGACACGGAGACAGAATTCTCTCCATATATATACGGGCTTACAAGAATATTCGGTGCGGAGTATTTTGTCAGGATACTGTCAGCCCTCGGCAAGGAGACCCTGGAGAGATCAACGTATTTCAATACTGGTTATTACTATAACCGTCAGAAGGTCAGCAAGAGGAATAGTATGTCGCATCTTCTTCAGGCATGTGTGCCTGATGTAAATGACAGCGCGGAGACTTTGAAGGCCTATCTTACAGGTACGGATATAAGTGATGCCAGGCTTATAGAGGCAGCTATGTATTCTCCAGAGTGGATAGATATAGTTGGAGAGTATCTTGGATGGGATGGATTTACTGCGGGATGCTATTACTTCATGGCGCACATGAACGAGTCATTTGATGACAAGAGAAAGGCTATGATAGCGAGATTTACACCGCTTGAGGTGGATGAGCTGAACTACGGCGCATTTGACAGGACGTGGTTTACCGAAGTCTATGAAAGGTTGGGTGACAAACGTTTCCAGCTCATATACAAGGCGGCGAAATACATTTCGGACGGTGCAAAGCATACCAGGGCGAGAAAATACGCGGATGCGGCACTTGGCAAATACAATGAGTCCGAGCTGATGGCTGAGATCGAGGCAAAGAGAAACAAAGATCTGCTCATGGCGGTGGGAATCTTGCCGATAGAGAATGAGGAGCAGATAAAGGACAGGTACATGTTCCTTCAGAAGTTCAAGAAGGAGAGCAAGCAGTTCGGAGCACAGAGGAGAGCCAGCGAGGCGGCAGCAGTTTCTACAGCTATGCGCAATATGGCAATCAATGCCGGATATCAGGACGTGACGAGACTTACCCTACGTATGGAAAGCCTTGTAGTTCAGGGCATGACAGAATATTTTCGGCCGCATGAGATCGGAGAAGTGACCGTATGGCTTGAGATGGAGGACGGCGGCAAATGCGCTGTCATCTGTGAGAAGAACGGCAAACAGTTAAAGTCCGTTCCGGCAAAGATCAAGAAGGATGAGTATGTATTGGCTCTGATGGATGCCAAGAAGCAGATGGCGGAGCAGTCAAGGCGTACAAAGGCGATGCTTGAGGATGCGATGGAGAGCCAGGAGGAATACACCTGGGCTGAGATCAGGGGCATGCTGGAGAATCCTGTTATACATGACATGGTGGCTGCGCTGGTGTTTAAGGTGGCGGAGCCTGACGGTGTGAAGGCAGATCTGGATAGTACGGCTGACAGTATTATGTCAGGGGCAAATGAACTTGATGATAGCAAGAATGTTGTGTTGGGATTTGCGACTGAGGATGGATTGAATGTGTTTGGTGAAAATATAAAGCTGTCAGATGACACAAAGCTCACAGTAGCACATCCATTCCACATGTACATGGCTGGCAAATGGCATGATATACAGAAATATGTATTTGACAACAAGATCGTTCAGCCGTTCAAGCAGGTGTTCAGAGAACTCTATGTGAAGACCGAAGAGGAGATGAACATGGAACATTCTCTCAGATACGCGGGCAATCAGATCCAGCCGAAGAAGACACTCGGCTGCCTGAAGTCAAGACACTGGGTGGCTGATATAGAGGATGGACTTCAGAAGGTGTACTACAAGGAGAATATAGTAGCGCAGATCTACGCTCTTGCAGACTGGTTCTCACCTGCAGATATAGAATCGCCGACACTCGAATGGGTGGTGTTCTCTGATAGAAAGACTGGCAAGGAGATGCGGATCAAGGACATCCCGGATATCATATTCTCTGAGGTCATGAGGGATGTGGACATGGCGGTTTCCGTGGCACATGCCGGAGGCGTGGATCCTGAGACTTCACACTCAACTGTTGAGATGCGAAAGGCGATAGCAGAATTCACCATGCCACTTTTCAGACTGACAAATGTCACATTTACAAAGAACCATGCAGTGATAGAGGGCAAGCGTGCCAATTACACAGTCCACCTTGGAAGCGGAGTGGTGCATCAGGAGGCAGGCCCTATGATAAATGTACTTCCTGTGCATTCGCAGAGGCGAGGCAGAATATTCCTGCCATTTGTGGATGACGATCCAAAGACATCGGAGGTGCTCACGAAGATACTGTTCTTTGCCGAGGACAATAAGATCAAGGATCCATATATACTGGGACAGATCGAGGCGTAGTGTCAGCACAATGATAAGATGATGGTTCAGAATGTATCTTGTCAGTTATTTGCAAGGTATGTATAGAGGTGGATATAGTGACTGGAAAAAGATTTATTTCAAAATTAAAGTTAAAACACAAGGGTAACGCAGAGTTGTTCCCCTATGATGAGGCAAAACACGAGGCTGTCATCAGATGTTCTATCTGCACCGGAGAACAGGTAGCTGGATTCATGAGCAGAGAGGACGGGAACTTTGTGGGTGTGATGGTGATACAGTCGGAGAAGGATCTGGAGAATTTTAAGAGACTTTACCGGGTGGATGATGTGAAGAAGATATATTGAATACAGTTTGTAAAACTATCGCTGTAGCGATATAACAAACATACAGGGTTTTGTGTTGTAAGACGGAGGATTTGCTACAAATATAAATATAATTCACTTTGTCAAGAAAAAACACTTGACAACCTACCCTGCCTGTATTAGAATAGCCCATGGTAAAGCAAAAACACTTTACATGCAAGTGCGTTACGGAGAGTTTGTTATGGAGAAGATAGTCAGACAGTCTATGTTATATGATTTTTATGGTGAGCTGCTCACAGAGCATCAGAAGAGCGTGTACGAGGATGTTGTGAACAATGACATGTCTTACTCAGAGATAGCGAGACTCAACAACATAAGCAGACAGGGCGTATATGATATGGTAAGGCGCTGTGACAAGATTCTCGAGGAGTATGAGGAGAAGCTTATGCTGGTACATAAGTTCATGAAGGCACAGGAACAGGTTCAGAAGATCAAGGAATGTGCGGATGAGCTCAAGGCGATGAACTCGGATGAACGGCTTGCGGGCAGAATTGAAGATATAGTGAATTATTCAGATAAGATACTCGAAGATTTCTGATGATAGATAATATCAGAAGGGAGAATGTCTATGGCATTTGACAGTTTATCAGATAAACTGCAGAACGTATTTAAGAAGCTGAGAAGCAAGGGCGTACTTACAGAAGATGATGTCAAGGAGGCTATGAAGGAAGTTAAAAGAGCACTTCTTGAGGCCGACGTTAACTTCAAAGTTGTCAAGTCATTTGTCAAGTCGGTGAGTGACAGAGCTGTAGGAGAGGAAGTTCTCAAGGGTCTGAATCCTGGACACATGGTCATCAAGATCGTTAAGGAAGAGATGGATAAGCTCATGGGCTCTGAGATGACAGAGATCAAGCTCAGACCATCCAATGAGATCACGATCATCATGATGTGTGGACTTCAGGGAGCAGGTAAGACCACCACGGCGGCAAAGCTTGCGTATCAGTTCAAGAACAAAGGCAAGAAGCCACTTCTTGTGGCATGTGATGTATACAGACCGGCGGCTATAAAGCAGCTGCAGGTGAATGGTGAGAAGGTTGGAGTTCCTGTGTTTGCCATGGGAGACAACAACAAGCCACTGGATATTGCGAAGGCGGCAGTACAGCATGCAGCCAAGAACAATATCAATCTGGTGTTCCTTGACACCGCAGGACGTCTTCATGTTGATGAGGACATGATGAACGAGCTTGCAGAGATAAAGGAGAATCTGGACATTGCCTACACCATACTGACTGTGGATTCCATGACAGGTCAGGATGCAGTCAATGTAGCGACAACGTTCAATGACAAGATAGGTATAGATGGTGTCATCCTCACAAAGCTGGATGGTGATACCAGAGGCGGTGCCGCACTGTCGATCAAGGCAGTCACAGGCAAGCCGATCCTGTACTCAGGTATGGGAGAAAAGCTTACAGATCTGGAACCATTTTATCCGGATCGTATGGCAAGCCGAATCCTCGGCATGGGTGATGTTGAGTCGCTCATAGAGAAAGCCCAGTCGGCTATCGATGAGGAGAAGGCAAAGGAGATGGAACAGAAGTTCCGCAAAGCAAGTTTTGATTTCAACGATTTTCTTGATCAGATGGCTCAGCTCGAGCAGATGGGTGGCATGCAGGAGATCCTTTCGATGATGCCAGGCATGGCAAGTCAGATGAAGAATGTTGAGATAGATGAGAACGCTGCTAAAACACCAAAAGCAATCATTCAGTCCATGACACCGAGAGAGCGTTCACTCCAGGATCCGATATCGCCGTCAAGAAAGAAACGTATCGCAGATGGAGCAGGTGTCCAGATAGCAGATGTGAATCGCTTCCTTAAACAGTTTGAACAGTCTAAGAAGATGATGAAGCAGATGTCAGGCATGATGGGCGGAAAGAGAAGACGCGGTGGTTTTAAAATGCCTTTTGGCTTAAGATAATTAATATTTAGGAGGAACAAGAACAATGGCAGTAAAGATTAGATTAAGAAGAATGGGTTATAAGAAGCATCCTTTCTACAGAGTGATCGTAGCAGATTCAAGATCACCAAGAGATGGTAGATTCATCGAGGAGATCGGAACATATGATCCTAACCAGGAGCCATCAGTAGTAAAGATTGACGAGGAGGCTGCTAAGAAGTGGTTAGCTACTGGAGCACAGCCAACTGAGTCAGTTGCAAAGTTATTAAAGCAGGCAGGTATCGAGAAGTAATTTTACGGATGTATCAGCTTTTCTATGAAAAGCTGATATGCAGCGCCAGCCATCGACGAAGTCGATTTTGCATGGCTGGTGTTCCATTTGGGAGGTATAGAGATGAAAGATTTAGTAGAAATCATTGCAAAGTCCCTAGTAGATCATCCTGAGCAGATAGCTGTAACCGAGACTGAAGAAGACGGCATAATAAAGATAGACCTTACAGTTGCACCAGAAGACATGGGTAAGGTAATCGGCAAGCAGGGCAGAATAGCCAAATCCATCCGTACAGTTGTCAAGGCAGCTGCTTCAAAGGGTGATAAGAAGGTTGTCGTTGATATTAAGTAGAACTGCATAGGCAGGATAAGTGGTATTTCTTAATCTTCATATGACAGAGGATTTTATTACCGAGTTAAGAGGGGGAGTTTATACTCCCCCTTATATTATATGTCACAGGCGTAGGCCTGATGACCTACGCGCGCCTCAGCGTGCTACCATATTTATATAGGAGATAGCATGGAACACAACACAGAAGACAGACTCAGAGTAGGAGTGATAACCTCAAGCCATGGTATAAAGGGCGAGGTTAAGGTATATCCGACAACGGATGACAATGATCGTTTCAAGACCTTGAAGAAGTGCTATCTGTCAAATGGCAGAGAGACTTTGGAGGTTAATTGTACATCTTGCAAATTTTTGAAAAATATGGTTATTCTTAAGTTCAAAGAATACGATAACATAAATGATATAGAGCGTTTTAAGAACTATGACATACTTGTTGACAGGGAGGATGCAGTTCCTCTCATGGATGGAGAGTTCTTCATCTGTGATGTCCTTGACGCTGATGTATATGATCAGAATGACGAGCACATAGGAATCCTTGACGACGTGCTGGAGACTCCGGCAAATGATGTATTTGTCGTTAAGAAGGATGATGGCAGCGAGATCCTAATACCTGTAGTACCGGATTTCGTGTTCGATGTTGACACAGAGAATAAGAAGGTTAAGGTCAGAACATTTGAGATGGTAGAAGCAGATGATTCAGATGACGAGGATTGATCGCATACAGACGTTTGGTGAGATGATGAACATATACTAGGAGCGGACTATGAATTTTTATATTTTGACACTTTTCCCCGAGATGGTTATGAATGGACTTTCAACGAGTATCACGGGAAGGGCCATAGAGTCGGGAAAACTTCATATAGAAGCTATAAATATAAGAGATTACACCCAGGATAAACACAATCATGTGGATGATTACCCATATGGGGGAGGCGCAGGCATGGTCATGCAGGCGCAGCCTGTGTATGATGCATACACGGCACTGGTGGAGAAGCTTGGCAGAAAACCATGGGTCATATATATGACTCCGCAGGGAAGAACCTTCAATCAGGGTATTGCACAGGAGCTCTCGGAGAAGGAGGACATAGTTCTTCTGTGTGGCCATTACGAGGGAATAGATGAGAGGGTCCTTGAGATGATAGTCGATGACTATATGTCCATAGGCGATTTTGTGCTGACTGGCGGAGAACTTCCAGCCATGGCTATCGTGGATGCTGTGTCTCGTCTTGTTCCAGGGGTTCTGAATAACGAGGACAGTGCTGAGATAGAGACTTTTTATAATAATCTGCTTGAGTATCCGCAGTATACCAGACCTCCTGAATTCATGGGGAAGAAGGTCCCGGATGTACTGCTTTCGGGCAACCATAAGCTCATAAATGAGTGGCGACTTGAACAGTCTATCACCAGGACGAAGGAGCATAGGCCGGACATGTACGAGAAGTATATGATCGAGAATCCTCCTAAGGAGAAAAAGAAACGAAGAAAATAGCAGGTTGCCACCTGTGGTCTTAAGGTGGTATACTAAGAGATGGCAGAATTCGAGGTTATTCGAATTCTGCCATAACCTTGTGGAGACGCGACTGCAGGGCATACACAAATACAAGGAAGAACAAGGAGACAAAAGATTATGAAACGCAGATTACTTATGACTATGATGGCTATGGTTCTTGCATTCTCATTTACAGGATGTGGAAACAAGAAGGCAGACGAGACGACGGCAACCACAGAGGCTGCATCAGAGGTGAAGGATGAGTTCATCAAGTTTGTTGGAACGGATATCCCTAAGATGGATACAGAGGAAGCGGAGATCATGAAGAAGTTCAACTCATATTTTGCTGAGGGAACTGCTGTTGATACAGATGCTCTGCTCAAGGATTTGACAGACAATCTGCTTCCAAATTATAAGACATTTCTTGACGACATACAGGCTATAGAAGTCAAGACCGACGAGGTGAAGGCGCTCAAGGATCAGTATTATGATGCCATGAATGCACAGTATGAGGCTATGCAGAAGGTTGAGGCTGCTGTTAAGGATAAGAACAAGGACATCCAGACAGAGGCACAGAAGCTTCTCTCAGACGCCCAGAGCAAGTATACAGCATACAATGACGCGGTATATGCACTTGCCCAGAAGGAGAATGTAACGTTGAACGGCGAGATAGCAACAACTGCAACCAGTGAGGCAGGAAGCACAACAGAGGCCAACACAGAGGCTATAGATCCAAGCGAGGCCATGACAGATGAGGTTGAGACAACAGAGGCAGCGCAGTAGTATTTAAGATATAGAAGAATATTTTGAAAAGCAGTGGATACATGAGTGTGTTCACTGCTTTTTTGCTGTGGTATACTGTAAAAAATATGCTCAGTTCACATTTTTTACAAATATCAATGTTATATTGAGATAAATTGGATATTATTCTATATGTGGAGGTACGATATGGATTCAATAAAGGTTCTTATGGTTGATGATGAGAGCAGAATGAGGAAGCTTGTCAAGGACTTCCTCACAAGAGAGGGGTATATGGTTCTTGAGGCCGGAGATGGTGAACAGGCCCTGGATATATTCATGAATGACAAGAATATATCTCTTGTAATACTTGATGTCATGATGCCTAAGATGGACGGATGGGAGACTCTTAAGGAGATAAGAAAGTTCTCACAGGTTCCGGTTATCATGCTTACCGCGAAGGCAGATGAGCGCGATGAGCTCCAGGGCTTTGATCTGGGAGTAGATGAGTACATAACGAAGCCGTTCAGTCCCAAGATACTTGTTGCCAGAGTTGCAGCGATACTCAGAAGAACAACGGATGCCGCTTCAGATGAGAAGCTTGTAGCCGGAGGTATTGAGATGAATCTGTCGGCTCATGTGGTGACGATAGATGGCAAGCCGGTTGAGCTCAGCTTCAAGGAGTTCGAGCTGCTTCAGTATTTTATCACGAACAAGGGCGTGGCATTGTCGAGAGAAAAGATACTCAACAATGTATGGAACTATGATTACTTTGGCGATGCCAGAACCATAGACACGCATGTCAAGAAGCTCAGAAGCAAGATGGGAGATAAGGGCGAATATATCAAGACTATATGGGGAATGGGCTATAAATTCGAGGTAGAGTGATGAAGAAATCAAAAAGGACATCGATCAGGACCAAGATAACGTTGTCTCTGGCTGCGACCATACTTATCATGGTGGTTATGTCGTGTGCTATAACCATGATTTTTATCAAGAAGTATTTCTATCACAGCATGGAACAGATGCTGCTGGATACATACGATTCCTGCAATGAACTGTTCGGACGGGATGAGGATATAGACAGTAAAGAGCTGGCGAATGATGTGATCAATCAGTCAGGTGCGATGATATTTATCTTTGACAGTGTGAATATGCATGTGTACACGACGGTGAACGAGGAGGCCGCGGTATATAACAATCTGTCATTTATAGCAGACTACTTTAATTACAGCGGTGGAAAGAATCCGGACAATCCGAAGATAAAGAGAAAGCAGATTGAGAAGACAGATAAATATGATATACAGATCACAAATGACAGGAATACAGGCAACAGCTATTATGACGTTGTCGGATTCCTTGACAATGGTTTTGTTGTCATCATCAGAAAACCTATTTCCAGTGTGGACTCAACGATAGTTACATCTTTGAAGTTCTTTTTATTGGTGTTCTCAGTGGTGGCACTGCTTGGATTTGTGATGGTTTATTTTATAAGCAATGCGGTTGCAAAGCCGATAAAGAATCTTGCGTCGGTTGCCAATCGTATGGCACAGCTTGATCTCGATGTGAAGGTGGATCACGCATCCAACGATGAGATTGGTGAGCTGGCGGACAGTATGAACGAGATGTCATATCAGCTGAGGAACACGCTGACAGAGCTTCAACAGGCAAATGCTAAGCTGCAGACGGATATTGATGAGAAGGTACAGATAGATGAGATGAGGAAGGAGTTCCTGTCCCATGTGTCCCATGAACTCAAGACTCCTATAGCACTCATACAGGGATACGCCGAGGGCCTTAAGGACAATGTTATAGAGGATGATGAGAGCAAGGAGTTTTACTGTGATGTCATTCTGGACGAAGCTGGCAAGATGAATAAGCTTGTCAGACAGTTACTTGATCTGAATGAGCTTGAATTTGGAGTGGACAGGGTTCATCCTGTGGTATTTGACATAGATGCACTCATAAAGAATGTAGTGGATTCATCATCCATTCTGGTGGAGCAGAACCATGCGGAAGTTGAGCTGGCGGATGAGCTGAATGATGTGTGCAACGTATATGCAGATGAGTTCATGATAGAGCAGGTATTCACCAATTATTTTACAAATGCACTTCATTACTGCAACGATGGAGGCAAGGTCAGAGTGTGGACGGCGAATAAGGACTATGATCAGCCGAGAAGGACTGAGGATGGACTCGTCACAGGCAACTTGAGAGTATTTGTATATGATGAGGGACCGAACATTCCTGACGATGAGCTTGATAAGGTATTCATTAAGTTCTACAAGGTGGACAAAGCGAGGACGAGAGAGTATGGTGGAAGCGGTATTGGACTTTCTATAGTTGCGGCGTCCATGGCGGCTCACAACAAGAACTATGGTGTTTACAATGTGGAGAATGGAGTGGTATTCTACTTCGACCTTGATATCATACAGCAGGATGATGGCGAACCGGAAATGATACCGGAGAATAGCGCAGATAACACGTCAGAACAATAAATACTTTGCAAGGAGGAAACTTTTAGGCTATAATTCTAAGGGTTTCCTTTTTCTGTTGGATTCTGGCATCTGCAAATATATTTATAAAATGGGAGAAGATTATGTCATATAGTGCAAAAAACATTGAGGTGTTAAAGGGACTTGAGCCGGTAAGACTGAGACCGGGAATGTACATCGGCAACACAGGGCGAAGCGGACTGAACCACCTCATACAGGAGCTTATAGACAACTCGGTGGATGAGCATCTGGCGGGGTATTGCAACAATATATGGGTGAGCATCAACGAGGATGGCTCGGCAACCGTGTCTGACGATGGACGAGGCGTTCCTGTCGATATACATGAGCAGGAGGGAATTCCTGCGGAGCGTGTTGTATACACAGTGTTGCATGCAGGTGGCAAGTTTAACAGCTCCACCTACAAGATAAGCGGCGGACTTCACGGAGTAGGTTCTGCAGTTGTAAATGCACTGTCTAACAAGCTTATAGTAGATGTTGCCAGGGATGGCTACCTTTATCACGATACATACGAGAAGGGAATACCGACAACTGAACTTGTTGACGGTATGCTTCCAAAGACAAAACTCAAGGAAAAGAGAACAGGTACGACGGTAACACTCTATCCTGATGATACAATATTTGAGACAGTAAAGTTCAAGGCGGACGCCATCAAGCAGAGGATTAAAGAGACAGCATATCTGAATCCGAATCTTACGATCACATTCCAGAACAAGAGGGATGGCGAGGAGCCTATAGTGTTCCATCAGCCAGGGGGACTTGCAGCATTTGTTGAGGATATATCCCAGGGACTCACACATACATCACCGGTTGTCGCCATATCGGGGGAGAAGGACGGAATCGCCGCAGATATCGTATTTCTGATGACGGAGGACGGCGAGGAGAATATCATAGGATTTACCAACAATATCACGAATCCTGAAGGTGGAACCCATGTGACAGGATTCAAGTCAGCATTTGCCAAGCTTATCAATAATTATGCGAGAAATGAGCTTGGAACTCTGAAAGAGAAGGATTCCAATCTGACAGGTGCAGATATAAGATCTGGCATGCAGGCTATCATATCCGTGAAGCATCCGGATCCGCAGTTCGAGGGACAGACTAAGACAAAGCTTTCCAACACGGACGTGTCAAAGGCCGTCGACGATATCGTGAAGGAACAGCTCACAGTTTATTTTGACAGAAATTATGATGTGCTGAAGGATATAGTGGACAGGGCGGTGGCTCTCTCCAAGAGAAAGGCGCTTGAGAAGTCCAAGATCAATATAAACAAGTTTTCATTTGAGGGAAATGGCAAGCTTGCAAAGCAGGAGTCCTCAGATTCGTCTAAATGCGAGATATTCATAGTCGAGGGAGATTCGGCGGGAGGCTCAGCCAAGACCGCGAGAAACAGAAAGTATCAGGCAATACTTCCACTTAGAGGTAAGATACTCAACGTGGAGAAGAAGCCTGTTGCAAAGGTGCTTGAGAATGCCGAGATCAAAGCACTCATCAATGCATTTGGCTGTGGCTTCATGCAGGGATACGGCAATGATTTCGATATAAGCAAGCTGAATTACGACAAGATAATCATCATGACTGATGCCGATGTGGATGGTGCCCACATAGCGACACTTCTGCTTACATTCTTTTATAGATTTTATCCTGACCTTATCAGCGAGGGACATATATACATAGCTATTCCGCCTCTCTACAGAGTTGGCGAGGGCAAGAACATCAAATATCTGTACTCAGATGATGAGCTTGCAAAGTACAGAAAGACACACACGAACAAGTTCACGATCCAGAGATACAAGGGACTCGGTGAGATGGATGCAGACCAGCTCTATGAGACGACCATGAACCCTGAGACAAGACTTTTAAAGCAGGTATCAGTGAACAGCCGTGTTGAGGCAAATCAGCTCACACAGACGCTCATGGGAACTGAGGTTGCGCCTAGAAGAGAGTACATAGAGACACACAGTGCGGATGCGGTGCTAGATATATAAAAGTGATATTTTGGAATGCTTAGCAGCGCGTTTTCACAGTTTGTATTATGAAAGGGATAGATCATGTCGGAAAAGATATTAAATGTAGATTATGAGAGCGAGATGGGACAGTCCTATGTGGATTATTCCATGTCGGTTATAACAGAGAGAGCGCTCCCGGATGTAAGGGATGGATTAAAGCCTGTCCAGAGAAGGATACTTTACTCACTGGATGGTCTTGCAGGCTCCGACAAGCCACACAGAAAATGTGCGAGAATAGTCGGAGATACAATGGGTAAATATCATCCACACGGAGACAGTTCCATATATGAAGGACTTGTAAATATGGCACAGAACTGGAAGCTGCCGATACCACTTGTTGATCCACACGGCAACTTTGGTGCGGTGGACGGTTCCGGTGCGGCTGCCATGCGATACACTGAGGCGCGTATATCTAAGTACACAGAGGATGTGTGCATGAAGGATCTTCCGTTCTTCAAGGATCAGTTCATACCAAACTTTGACGGAACGGAGACAGAGCCGACTTTCCTGCCTTTCCAGGTGCCAAATATCCTGGTGAGCGGTTCAACCGGTATAGCAGTAGGTATGGCGACAAATATTCCTACACACAATCTCGGTGAGGTCATAGATGCCACAGTTGCATATCTGAATGATCCTGAGATACAGCTTGAGGATCTGCTTGCGCTCATGCCGGGACCGGATTTTGCCACAGGTGGAATCATCAATGCAACACCTGAGGAGTTGTATAATGTGTATGCCACAGGACTTGGCAAGATCAAGGTGCGCGGTAAGGTAGAGGTCAGGGATATCGGATACGGAAGAAAGAGTATCTGTGTCACAGAGCTTCCATATACAATGATCGGAGGCACTGCCAAGTTCCTTGATACTGTCGCAGAGCTTGTCAGGAACAGAGAGCTTCCAGCGGTCGTGGATATCGCGGACAGAGGAGACAAGAACGGTGAATGCCTGTGTATAGATGTGAAGAAGGGAACTTCTGACGAGGAGATACAGAACATCATCAATATATTATATAAGAAGGCAGCCCTTGAGGATACATTTGGCGTGAATATCAACTGCATCAACAACGGCAAGCCGGAGGTCATGGGACTCAAGAAGATACTGAAGGTATACACAGATTTCAAGTACGGTCTGTATGACACGAAGTATAGAAAGCTTCTGGCACAGCAGGAGGAGATCAGGGAGATCAAGATGGGACTTCTCACAGCGGTTGACTGCATAGACCTGATCATAGAGATACTCCGCGGAAGTACAAAGGTTGCTGATGCCAAGGCGTGCCTCATGCACGGTGATACATCGAATATCAAGTTCAGATTCAAGGGCTCAGAGGCGGACGCAAAGTTCTTGTGCTTCACAGAGAAGCAGGCGGATGCAATACTTGCCATGAGACTTCAGAAGCTCATTGGTCTGGAGATCAATGCCTTAAAGAAAGAGCTGGCAGATGCTGAGAAGCTCATCAAGAAGTACACAAGGCTTATGGAGTCCAGGGATGCCATGAAGCAGCAGATGATAGATGACATGCTTGAGATCAAGGCAAAGTATGCCATACCTAGAAGGACTCAGATCCATAACTATGGAACTGTTGTTGTGAAGAAGGCTGAGGTCGTGGCTACAGATGTGGCTGTACTTCTCGACAGATTCTATTACATCAAAGTTGTAGATGCAAATGTATACGAGAAGAACATCGACCAGATCACGAAGGATTACAGATTTGCGGTTAAGTGTCAGAATCTTGACAGGATAGCGGTATTTGCTGACAATAATCAGGTGTATACGATCAAGGTTGCAGACATCATTAAGCTTCAGGCGAAGAAGAACACCAGCAAGAAGGGCGGAGGAAGCCTCATAGGACGTCTTGCCGACAAGGGAATCCAGGTGTTCGAGTTCTGCAACATGAATGGTGACGAGAATATCCTGTTCATGGACTGCATAGAGCATTTTGTGACTGACAAGTTGCTGTTCGTCAGCAAGCAGGGTCTTGCCAAGGTTGTTGACGGCTCCGCATTTGACACCACAAGGCGTGCTGCAAATGCTTCAAAAGTCGGTGATGATATCATATATATCGGCAAAATCTCCGAGGGCGACTTCATAATCGCACAGTCAGAGAAGGGCTATTACATAAGAGTTGACGCAGCGGAGATTCCTGAGAAGGGCAAGGGCGCAGCGGGAGTCAAGCTCATCAACTTAGAGGGTGACGATGTCCTTGAGTCGGTATTTGTGGGAAGCACAAAGGATACCTTCAAGGTTGGAGATAACGAGATAATCTTTACCAGAGTTAAGCCGGGCAAGCGCGGCGGCAAGGGAAGTAAGCTGAGGTTCTAAAGAATTACATGCGAGAGCAGAATATCTATTATAACATAGGCATAAGATAATACAGGTACTTGACGTACGGTTTTCTGTACAGTACAATATAAGTACAGAAAACTGTACATGAATTTGAGGAGGTGTTCTTATGTTAGCTGTTAATTATACAAACTTACGCGACAATATGAAAAAGTATATGGATAAAGTTACAGATGATTATGAAACCATGATTGTAACCCGTAAGGATAATAAAAATGTTGTTATGCTTTCAGAAGAGGCATATAACAATCTGATGGAAAATGTATATGTGATGGGAAACAAAGCAAACTATGACTGGCTTATGGAGTCAAAGACCCAGCTTGAGAAAGGAAATTTTGCTGTTCATGATCTGACGGAGGTATCTGCCGATGAATAAAGTCTTTACTGATAATGGATGGAAAGACTATGTCTATTGGCAGACGGAGGACAGAAAGACACTAAAGAAAATAAATAGTCTGATAGAAGATATATGCAGAAATGGAAATGAAGGCATTGGGAAACCCGAACCATTAACTGGAAATCTGACTGGCTTCTGGAGTAGACGAATAAATGATAAAGACAGAATAATATACAAGATTGACGATACTAATGTATATATTCTTGCTTGCAAATATCATTATAGTGACAGATAGACTAAGTGAGATATGGCTTATGACAACATTAAGAAAGAGTACAATAATGGAAAAGACTCGATATGAAAGGACAAAACAGATGATTTCAATTTTGGATTATGACGCAGGTAACATAAAGAGTGTTGAGAAGGCAGTCCAGTATCTCGGCGAGGAGGCTGTCATCACAAGGGACAGAGATGTGATTATGGCGAGTGACAAGGTTATCTTACCTGGAGTTGGAAGCTTTGGGGACGCTATGGGAAAGATCAGGGAGTACGGCCTTGAGAATGTCATCTATGATGTTGTGGATGCAGGCAAGCCGTTTCTTGGGATATGTCTTGGACTTCAGCTTCTGTTCAAGACCAGCGAGGAGTCGCCGGAGGCAACAGGACTTGGAATCCTTGATGGTGAGATACTCCGCATACCGGATGCACCGGGACTTAAGATACCACAGATAGGATGGAACAACCTTGAGATAAATCCAAAGGCAAGACTTTTTAAGGGGCTTCCTGAGAATCCATATGTTTATTTTGTTCATTCATATTATCTGAAGGCAAAGAATCCTGAGGATGTGGCAGCGTCCACATTCTATTCAACACAGATTCATGCATCTGTGGAGCACGGCAATGTATTTGCATGTCAGTTCCATCCTGAGAAGAGCTCAGAGGTTGGACTTAAGATACTGAAGAATTTTATAGAGCTGGAGGTGTAGGACATGCATACAAAGAGAATAATACCTTGTCTTGATGTGAAGAACGGACGAGTTGTAAAGGGCGTAAATTTCGTAAATCTTATAGATGCCGGGGATCCGGTTGCCGTCGGTGCAGCGTATGACAAGGCGGGCGCTGATGAGCTTGTTTTCCTTGACATAACAGCTTCATCAGACCAGAGAAATATAGTTGTCGACATGGTAAGAAGAGTTGCTGAGACTATCTTCATTCCGTTTACAGTCGGCGGCGGAATAAGAACTGTCGATGACTTTAAGGCAATACTCCGTGAGGGCGCAGACAAGATATCCGTGAACTCGGCAGCCATAGACAATCCGACGCTTATAGCTGATGCCGCTGACAAGTTTGGCAGCCAGTGCGTAGTCTTAGCAATAGATGCCAAGAGACGTGATGATGGTTCAGGCTGGAACATATACAAGCACGGCGGCAGAATCGACTGTGGAATAGATGCAGTTGAGTGGGCCATGAAGGCCGCAGAGCTTGGTGCGGGAGAGATATTGCTTACCAGCATGGACTGCGATGGTACAAAGGCGGGATATGACATAGAACTCACCAGAACCATAGCAGACAATGTGAATATTCCAGTGATAGCTTCCGGCGGCGCAGGAACTAAGGATCATTTCTACGATGCCCTGACAGAGGGCGGAGCTGATGCAGCTCTTGCGGCTTCGCTGTTCCACTATAAAGAGCTTGAGATAGGAGATCTGAAGAGATACCTTCAGGATAAGGGAATCCCTATGAGACTGTAGCGATTTCTATATCAATCTCACGACACAGAATGATCGGAATGGATACCTATTCAGAGATTATTTTCCTAAAAATATATATGATAGAAGAAATAAAGATACAAAATTTTCCTAAGACAAGGTTAAATTATCAAAAAGGGAGAAATATGAGGTAAATATTTGATGATTTATCCCTTTTTGATCGAAAAAGGCTTGTTTAGGAAAATTTTGTATCTTTTGCTTTTTAATATGGCTTATTAGGAAAAATTACTGTTCGATATATGTTGCATTTCCGTCAGCGGCGCTGCCGGATGTATCTGAAAGGTCATCATCCAGGTAAGGATTGCCTGTGTCAACACCCTCAGCATGCAGGGCGTCATTAAGCCATGGGTCGCTGTAGTCTTCAACGTTCATGTTGTTAAATACATATTTCCCATTCTTGTCAAAGAAGAGCTCTGCCCATCCGCAGCTCTCAGGTGTACCGCCTATGAGGATGACGCTGTGTGAGCCGTCCGCATTCTTGATCTCATGACGGAAATATTTGTCAGGACCGCACTGGTCGGTGATATCTTTTTTTGTATTTCCGAGAACAAGGTAGAGACGACCATTTTCAACTTTCGTGTAACCGTTGACATCATCTGTAGATATTGTGAACTGTATGGAGTTTCCCTCGCTGTTTTCCTCGTATGTCACCTCGGTGCCATTTGCCAGGTGGAATGTCTGCTTTATGTAGTCGATGGCTGCTGAGACGGTTGTCCTTGTCGCCGGGATGCACAGTAGGACTGCGCACACAGTGGCGGCAATGGCTGAATACTTTCCTATGCGGATGAGCTTTCGTCCAGATCTGCCAGTCTGGGACTGCTCAGCAAGCTTTGCGCGTATAACATCCTTGTTTTCCTGGGACATAGTCACATTATCCATAGTTTTAGTGTACAAGTCTGTAAATTTGCTGTCATCAGAATCATCAGACGTGTTATATGTATTTGAGTTTTGGAAATCATCAATATCGCTGATCTTGTCTTTGTTTGTCATATGTTATTCCTCCATCAATATTTCTTTTAATTCTTTTCGTCCCCGGGATACTCTCATTGAAACTGCAGATGGTGACAGGTGAAGTATCTTTGCAATTTCTCCAAATGTATATCCCTCATAGTAGTGCAGATAAAGAACAGTGCGGTATGAGTCAGGGAGTTTCCCCAGAGCCTCGTACATGGATTGCTCTTCAATATTGAATCCGCTGACGATAGAGTCGCTGCTCAGTTCCTCGTAGCTGCTGCTTAGACGGTTCGCTGCGGATTTTAGATGATTCCTGCACATGTTTGCGGTCATTGTGAGAAGATAGGATTTCTCCTTTCCCTTTGATATGTGGGGCTTCTTTTCTATTAGCTTTGTAAATACGCTCTGCACAATGTCCTCCGAGTCCGCCGTGTTGCCTAAAAAGCTCATAGCGAGACGGAATACGTTGTTCGAGTATGTATCATATAACTCCAGCAGCTGCTGCTGTTTCAAGATTTATCACCTCCGTAGTTTGTTTATATGAGAATACGTGAGAAATGAATTTCCGCAATTCTCTCATTTGAGATCTCATATATAAAACAATCCAGAACATCAAAATAGCACACAGGTTTGGAAAAATCCACAAACATTTATAATCATCTGAAAACATGTCGTAAATATTACGAGACAAATATTTACATAGCTATAATAAGAAAAAGGATGTGTCGAGTTTTATATGAAAACTTGACATGTAGCGCCTGCCATTTGCCAGGAGATGACCATGTGACGAAGTCACATATTAAAATGGCATCGACGACATCACACATTGCAGAGCAATGTGTGAGTACCAATAAAGGCAAATTTTGCATGGCTGGTGTTCAAAAACAAGGAGGCATGAAAATGAAATTTGAAAATTGTAAAGAGTATTGCAGCTTAAAAAATAATAAGGAAAATATCAGGAAGCTCATGAAGGAATTTGACTGTGAGGCAAGTGGAAAAAGTAATTTGATCAGACCGCTGGTGACTGATGAGAATGGCAGATTTGATGAGAAAAAAGCGGAGAAGCTGATAACAGAGCTCGTGGAAGACATGGACCGATATGGATATAGGTACAAGATGTGGTTGGGGCACATAACAGCGGAAAATGCACTCCCGGAACAGAAGAGCTTTTGCAGATATGTGAGAATGTATCTGTATCTTGCGATAAGAATGTCTTTATTGGATTTTTCCCAATACGGATTCCTGATGGATAACCTTCCAAATGGTTCATTTGATAATCTGCTCTCAGGCTGTATTGATTTTGAATCAAATAATGATAAGGATACGCTGCTTTTTGAGTATATTGTGGATGGTTGGATAGGTGATGCAGGTATTATATCATGGTGTGTGTTTGCATTTGACTACTCGCATCCTGACAATAAGCCTGACTGGATGTCCGATAAGGTTTATAAAAGGATGCAGGAGATTGAAGAAGAAATGCTGGAAGACTTGGATTCGAATGATATGGAAGAACTGAATGACATGGAGGACATGGAGGACGTGGAAGACTTGGGTGATATGGATGACTTCGATATTGATGATATTGATATTGTGGAGCCGATATATGATAATCTGGATGCTGACGAGTTTGTGGATGAGGGATTTTTACAGGATGGTCATGATGCGGATGAAAGTAAAACCATCGTCTCTGTGTGTGACCAGATGGAAGATTCGGATAAGGTTTGCAGTTGTTTTGCCAGTTTTTTGGATATGATATATTCTTATGAGGTGCCGTATAGTTATCTGTCACAGATGAGAAAAGCTGTGGAGGGAATGCTTGACACGTACATGTGGGATCATGGGCTGTCGATATACAGCAGTATGGATAGTCTAAAAAGATCGAAGCTTTATCTGGAAAAAGCAGCCGAGAAGACTGCGTATCTCAATGCACAGAGAAAAAACCGGCTATGATAACTATATGATGTTATTGAAACATTAAGTGAATATATATTATACTTTACATGATGTAGGAGAAAGGAGTCTGCCATGTCGGTTATAAATTTAAGAGAGTACATGAAAAGAGTATATACTGAATTAGAAAATTACATAGAAGGACTTTCCGAAGAGGAGAGAGTCAGATTTGTTACAGAGTTCCATGATATGTTCGATTCGGGAACTGCGGATTATGATGATGAGCATATAACCGCATTATATGTTATGAAGTATGCAAGAGCATATGGATTCCAGTTTTCAAGAGCCTACGCAGATATATTTGCAGATATGAATAACCCTGAAAGTATAAAGGCGGTAAGCATAGGCTGTGGCACAGGTATTGACTATTGGGGAATGTCCTATGCAGCGAGAGTGCTGGGCGAAGCACCGGAAAGTAAGCTTGATTACACCGGAATTGACCCGGTATGCTGGCCGTACAGGATCACGGAAGCGGCTGACATGCCGGAGCAGGACATGGTGAGATACAATGAGATTACATCTGGTATACATGATGAAAAAGGATCAGGTCATCCAGATTTGTTTCATGAGCCGGCGGATGAAATAAAATCATGCACGGACTTTAATGAGTATCTGGGTTATATGGAAAACAGACCAGGAGAACCTCTAAGCGATATTTATTTCTTCCCTCATTCCACGAAGGAGGTATGTATTCACACTGTGCCCAATGAGGTTGAGGACAGGTCGCTATACAATACATATCAGGCTATGTCAAGATTTGCCCACATAATACACTCAAGGATAAAGGACAAGCCGGTATACGTTGCATTCACATACAGACAGGTCCCAACTGACGATGGAGTGTGCAGAGAGCAGAATGAATCATATGATATCCGCTATGGAACATACCTTAGAACCTGTCTCATTGAGAGAGGAATGAACGTGGAGTTGCTGCAGCCAATGCACTGTGAGCAGAGGTATGGACACGATCTGGAAATCTGTGAGAGCCCGGAGAGTAACAGAGGATGTTATTTTACATATGACGAGTTTCATAGTTATGTGGAGGCACCGGATACCCCGGACAAGATATGGCTTTTTGGACGTGACGATGATGACTCATTTGACAGTATATTTTATGGCAGTAAAAAGATATGCGACAGAGACAGATGGAACGAGCTTACAAATGTCAGTGATAAGATACACAATTATCCGATGGACAGCACAAATGGAATATGCTATCAGGTTTTTAAGATAACAAGAGGGAATGCTGACAACAGGGAACTTACCGATAAAAATCTAGTCCTGGATATACTTGAAGAAACCATGAGAGGGTTTACATTCTGGAGTGGATTCTCGCAGGATATTTATAAATTTGCAAAAAATATGTATATGTATCCGTGGACTGTTCATGAAAAAGCTATCAAGCTTATTGCCGATACGACCGGATATGTACCTGACAGTGTACGTGGGCTTCAGGAGGTATTCAGTATTGATAATATCTTTAAGGGACTGATAGCCGATGGCTGTATAGAGCAGTTTGAGGAAGCTGACGGAAGACTGCGGTATGGCATAACTCCAAATGGCGAAAATTGTGGACTCTATGACAAGGATGGCAGGATAATGGCCAAGTCATTTGCGAGAAGAATGATATTTGCAAATATGATCTGTGGAAGATATGTCAAATTTGAAGGAATCAAGAAGCAGATAACGATGGAAGATACAAGGGGAATTTTAAAATTATGATAGTTAGTGCCAGCAGAAGAACAGATATTCCGACATTTTATTCGGAATGGTTCTACAACAGAATAAAGGAGGGATTCCTGTATGTTAGGAATCCCATGAACGCTCATCAGATAAGCAGGATTGATCTGTCACCGGATGTGGTGGACTGCATTGTGTTCTGGACAAAGAATCCGATACCGATGCTTCCAAGACTTGATGAGCTTGAGGCATACAAATATTACTTTCAGTTTACTCTGACAGGATATGGCAAAGACATGGAGGCTAATCTTCCGGATAAGAAGCAAAAGCTCATTCCGGCTTTCCGGCAGCTTTCGGCAAAGATTGGAAAAAAGCGCGTCATATGGAGGTACGATCCTATCGTATTAACACACAAGTACACGCCGGAGTATCACATAAAAGCATTTACCCAGATCGCAGAGGCGCTTGACGGATGTACTGAGAAGTGTGTCATAAGCTTTGTCGACATATATGCCAAGAACAAGAAGAACATGGAAGCAGTGGACAGATATGAGATGAGTCATGATGAGCTTGAGGCATTTGCAAAGACCATCGCCGACATAGCAAGGAGCCACGGTATGGTGGTTGCGACATGTGCGGAGGTCATAGACCTTGAAAAATGCGGAATTGAGCATAACTGCTGCATAGATAAGAAGCTCATCGAGGAGATCATAGGCTGTGATATAAAGGTGTCAAAGGATAAGGTGCAGCGCCCGGAGTGTGGATGTATGGAGAGCGTGGAGATAGGCTCATACAACACGTGTTTAAACGGCTGCAGATACTGTTATGCCAACTATTCTGAGGCTGCGGTGAAATCAAACTGTGCATGCTACGATCCAAGATCGCCTCTCCTGTGCGGAACTGTTGGTGAGTTAGACAAGATCACAGAGCGCAAAGTGAAATCCCTTAAGGAGACGCAGATGAGCTTAAGGTTTGATGACGTAGATTAATCTCGCAATCATTTCAAAAGATTAGTTTAATAGTTAGGTTGATAGAGAATTTGCCTATTATTATATAGAAAGAAGAGGTCGTGATCGCTTTGAGAATATCGGACAAAGAGTGGAAAAATATAGAATTCCGCAAGAATAAGTTTCGGGAGCTGGAATCGGCTCTGGATCAGGCTGTAAGCGGAAGAGACAACAAGGTTTCGGCTTTTCTGTCAGGCGCTCTGGCAGGAGGAGAAATGGGAAAAGCTACGGCTGTGGAAAAGCTTGTAAATGAGCTGGTAAAATCCATGGACAGCTATGGTATAAGAAACAGACTGTGGATAGAGAGTGACGAAACGATAAAAGATAATGGGATTTCGGATGATGACTTTTGCAAAATGAAAGCGACAGAAGAAAAAGCTTCGGAAGAAAAAGCATCGGAAGAGAAAATTCCATGTATGCCGACAAGATTCAAAGAATTTATACATGATTATCTCTATTGCATGATACTGCTCATGACAAGCGATATGGAGTGGGTTGAACAGATCTATGCTGAACCGTATGCCGATTCATTTCAGCAGCTTTACCTTCATGCAAAAAGAGTGAGAGAGTTTTCTGTAAGACCAATCGAGAAAAGATATGATGAGCTCTGGGGGGAGGCTTATTTTGGCGTCAGAGGAGCATCTGGTTTGTTTGAAATATTAAGCATGGCATATGAGTCGATTACCGGGAAAGATATCGGAGAAAGCCTTACCCAGAGCATGAAGGATGGACTTGATACGTACTGTCAGGAACAGATGCAGATGTATGATGAGTTTCTGGATGAGGCAGAAGATAATGCTATGACCGACGAAGAGATAGAAGAGGCTATTAGTGAATATGTGGATGTTGAAGAAGATCCGGATATGGCAGAGCTTAACAGATATTTCGATGAGCTGGCAGTCAGATGGGATGAAAGCGAGAAGCGGTTCAGGCAGGAATTTCCTGACACTGAAGGGTTCTGTGCCAGATATATGAAGCTCCGTGAGCTTTTTTATACGGATGAATCCAGGGATATCAGGTATCCGCTTACGATATTTGATATCCTGGTGGAGGGCATGCTGGATGTATTCCTTGGCAGACGTGGGATGACTCTGTATACTGATGCAGATAATTGCGCAAGGGCATACATCAGTATAAAGAAGCAGATAGATGCGATAAAGAAGCTTCGGGAGGAGGCATAGGAAGTGGCTGGTTTCAGAGAAGATTTTTATGCCAGGATAGGACGTGATTACCATGAGAATATGGAGAATTCTTTCTTATACGGATATGTAAAAACTAAAAGAGAGAACAATCTAAGACTTTGCTTGAAGGAGGAATATTACTGTCTGGCAGACACTGCGGCAAGCAGAAAAAAGTATGTCCGTTTCCTTGTGAAAGCGCTGCTTTCTGATAAAAGCCTTTCAGCTTCATTGGAGAAGATAAACAGCCTCCAGAAACTGCTGGACAGCATATCATTTGCGGCAGAGGGGTTGGATGAAGCATCCAGACTTGCGATGAGGTCAGAACTTGAAACAGAGCTGGAAGCGGTAAAGCATGCGGAGGACAGGTCGTGTGGAGGCAGACTGAGGATGCTTGATAAGTATATGGACAAATGCCAGGCATCAGAGTCAGTTATAGGTATAGATGCAGATATAGAGAGTCTTAGACATATCTCATCCGAACTGCTCGACTCATTCGAGTTTGATGGTGAGAAGAAGAATCCGTATGTGGAGCTCATGTCGTCTTACCTGGATTTTTATTATGGTATTATATCGGCCTCAGGATACGTCAGAAGATTGCTGGAATTCTGGTCAGGAAGCAGCAAATATATTCCTGACAAGAAAGCGCTGTCGCATTTTATAGAATTTGGTAAGAGAACATTTGGGAAAGATGTATTTGATGGCTGCGGGCGGGCTGCGGTAAGGCTTGAAAAACTGCGGCAGATTGGAAAGACAGATCGTGCAGGATTTGACATGGCAGCGGATATGTTCTTTGATACAGAATTTCTTGATAAGCTCACGGAGAACCTGCAGAGAGACATATTAACCATTGATGTGAATACATTGCTTTATGACGCAGGCTTTTCAAATGGAGGCAGGCCCCGCAAGAAGGATAAAAGTATGGACATAATGGATGCGTATTTCAGATATGTGGGGGATAATCCATTTTCTGGCGGTACAGGCTATGTTGAAATCCCCGGCGGTTATACGACATGGGATGAATATTACAATGCGTGTGATAATGTCCGCGACAGACTGAATTCGGATAAGAGAGCATCTGCTTATCAGAATGTCTTTATGCCGATGTGGATTGATAATGATACAGGCGGCGGAATATTCCTAATAGGCAAAAGGCAGTTTGCGGAGAATGCCGATGTGAGACTTGCCAGCAACTGTGAGTTCGGCGTGGTATATTTCTACGGAACAGATGGCGGAAGTGCATTTGAATTTTCGGCGTTTCAGGAAGGCACCTTTGATGAAAATGTGTTCCCTGGTATGTCAGAGGCGGTGAGTTGGTTTAGAAATTATGATTATAAGGCTGACTCTATGGAGGAGTACAGGCGGTATAATGGGGATGCCCCGGCAGGCTGTCCGGAGGTTTTCCTTAAGTATTTCAAAGGCTATGACAATGTAAAAGCAGAGGTGGCAGATATATCTGGCGAAGTGACAGGAAACTCTGCATTATATGGGGATGTTGATGAGTCAGATATAAGAGATACGCTTGAAGCGTTCGACAGGGAACAGGAGGAGAAAGAAAGAAAAAAACGGCTGAGAATGACATTTCAAAGCCCAAAAATAAAATAGCTGCATTGGTTTATAGGCCATCAATCTGTATTGGCACAGATTGGTGGCTTTTCTTCGTAAATTTTACGAGCTTAAATATTGCTGTAGTTATACTGTGTTTATCAAATAAAGAATATCCCATGTGGCACAGACAGTGAGCTGTTTCGTGGAGCAAGACGAAAGGAGAAAATGCATATGAAGATCGACAATATGAGAGAACTTTACGAGGAATTACTTAGAGCAACATCAAATGGATACAGAAACAGAAGCATTGCAAATCCGGCAGTAGATTTCACAAAGAAAGCAAAGGCCGGGGACTTTGATGAGATGTCCGACGAAGAGTATTACCAGGCGCTTGATAAAGTAAATGAATTAAATGATGTATGGCAGCATCGGCCAAGCGGTCAGATTGGTGAACTGCTTTTTACTGCACTTGAGAATCTTACACTTAGCGACAGTGACGTGGAGGACATGGCAGCGACATTGCTTTGTGCTTATGAGCGTTCAAGTAAAGAGCATATCCCCTGTGATGCAAAAGCAGCGGATAGAAATGAAAGAACAGCCGGATATGCTGCTTCCAAGGAGATAGACAGCGATAATCCATCCAAAACAAAGACACAGTCTGATAAAAGAAGCACTGATGCAAAAGGAATATTGAGCTCGCCGGCGAAGATATATGAATATCTTGACCGCAGAGTGTACGGCCAGAAGGAGGCAAAGCGCGCCGCTGCCATGCTCCTCTGGAACCATGTGAATGGCAGGAGGCAGAATGTACTCTTTGCAGGCCCTACCGGCTGTGGCAAGACAGAGATATTCAGGCAGCTCGCAAAGCTATATCCGAACATAGTGATCCACAATGCCACCTCTCTGACGGGCACGGGCTGGAAGGGCAATACAAAGGTCAGAAATCTGTTCGATGGGGTGCCTCAGGATAAAATGGGCCACCTTATCATTGTCCTTGATGAGGCTGACAAGATGTTCGAGGATGCGGACGACAGGCATTACAGTTACATAGTCCAGAATGAACTGCTGAAGGTCCTGGAGGGGGACATGGTTCATTTTGATGGCAATCCGTCGAACAGTGAACCAGCTCTTGATATAGATACATCAAATGTAAGTTTTGTGTTCCTGGGTTCCTTCGATTCCATGGTCAGAGCGAAGGCGGTGGCTGTGAATAAGAGCAGGGCTATAGGTTTTGGTGCAGTATCGTCTGACGAGTCATTTGACGGATACATGAGTACATTCACTCAGGAAGATCTTGTACAGTATGCAAATGTGAGATGTGAAATAGCGGGGCGCATAGGGAATATAGTTCAGCTCAGGGAGATGACTGAGGATGACTTCTACGCCATATTAAATGACAAAAGAATAAGTCCTGTCAGAAAGCTTTCTGATTACTATGGCGTTAAGCTTAAGATGTCAGAGACAGCAAAACATAAGCTGGCAAAGGAAGCTGCGGAGAATGGGATGGGAGTTCGATTTATTCATTCACAGATACAGAGAAGACTTGATTATGAGCTTTTCGAGAATTGTGACAGAAAGGAATATGTCATAGCCTGACCATTGAGTCATAAATAAATAAAATATAAAAAAAAACTGAAGCAGTAAGATATTGACTGCTTCAGGTTCTTTTTTAATGTGTTTAAATTGTTATATATAGATATTTTATTTCTTCATATTCTTATTTGCCGCTGCAAGCATGAGCTTGATTCTGTTTACCTGATTGACCTCAGATGCACCAGGATCATAGTCGACTGCCACGATGTTTGCCTCAGGATATGCCTCACGCAGATGCTTGATAACACCCTTGCCCACGATGTGGTTTGGAAGACATGCAAATGGCTGTGCGCACACGATGTTCGGAGCACCGCTCTTTATGAGCTCTATCATCTCACCTGTAAGGAACCATCCCTCGCCGTTCTGGTTTCCTATGGATACGATTGGTCTTGCATAGGCGGCAAGCTTTTCGATATGGGCAGGAGCCTCGAATCGCTTACTCTTTTCAAGAGCATCCCTTGCAGGTTTTCTGAAGGATTCCAGAACCTTTATAACAGTGTTGCTGACTATGGCTCCCTTCTTGGTCTTGCCAAGGAACTCATAGTTGTAATTGTTGTTGTAGAAGCAGTACATGAAGAAGTCCAGGAGATCTGGCATAACAGCCTCTGCTCCCTCTGCTTCTAGCAGGTCAACTAAGTGGTTGTTGGCTGATGGCAGGAACTTTACAAGTATCTCTCCAACAATTCCGACTCTAGGCTTCTTGATATCAAGGAGTGGAAGAGTATCGAAGTCGTGGACGATTCCCTGTATATTCTTCTTGAATACTGCGTTGCTTCCGGTCTTTGTAAGGCTCTCCAGACAAACCTTCTTCCATTTCTCATGGAGTGCATTTGCCGAACCCTTTTCCTTCTCGTAAGGTCTTGTCCTGTACAGACATCTCATGAATACATCACCGTATATCAGAGCCTGCATTGCACGTTTTACTACCTTGTAGTTTATCTTGAAGCCTGAGTTCTTCTCAAAGCCCTGGGCAGACAGTGCTATTACAGGTATCTGACCGTAGCCTGCCTTGGAAAGGGCTCGTCTGATAAATCCTACATAGTTTGTTGCACGGCATCCGCCTCCTGTCTGGCTCATGATGACAGCCAGCTTGTTCACATCGTACTTTCCTGAAGTGATGGCGCTCATCATCTGTCCGACAACGATCAGAGATGGATAACATGCGTCGTTGTTTACATATTTCAGACCAACATCTATCGTCTCCTTGGTTGCATCCGGCAGGATCTCAATGTTGATTCCCATGCACTTGAATGCAGGTGCAAGAAGATCGAAATGGATAGGAGACATCTGAGGTGCAAGAACTGTATAGTCCTTCTTCATCTCCTTGGTAAATTCTATTCTGTTGATGGCACTGCTTGACGGACATGTCTTGTAGTGCTGTTCATGTCTTGAGTTGACCGCGCTTATGAGGGATCTGATTCTGATCCTTGCTGCACCTAAGTTGCTGACCTCATCGATCTTGAGGACAGTGTATATCTTGCCTGACTTGGTAAGTATATCGTTGACACAGTCAGTTGTTACAGCGTCCAGACCACAGCCGAATGAGTTGAGCTGTATGAGCTCTAAGTTGTCACAGGTCTTGACGTAGTTGGCTGCCTTGTACAGTCTTGAGTGGTACATCCACTGGTCGGAGACAATAAGAGGTCTCTCGACCTTGCCAAGATGTGCGACTGAATCCTCGGTAAATACAGCAATCTTGTATGAGTTGATGAGCTCTGGGAGACCATGGTTGATCTCAGGGTCCAGATGATATGGACGACCAGCCAGAACTATGCCGAGCATATCGTGTTCATCAATGTATCTGAGAGTTTCTTCGCCCTTAGCACGCACATCCTCCTTGACCTTCTCTGCCTCTGCGTACGCCGCATGTATGGCGCTTCCAATCTCGTCCATTGTCACATCATAGTACTTGGACATCTCACGGTACATACGTTTTACGAGAGCTTCCTCGTTGTCCAGGGCCACAAATGGTCTGATGAATGTTATGTCGTCAGCCTTGAGTTCCTCCATGTTGTTCTTGATGTTCTCTGCATAAGAAGCAACGATAGGACAGTTGTAGTGATTGTTTGCCTCAGGAGTCTCGTTCATTTCATATGGTACACATGGGTAGAAGATGGACTTGATTCCATTTTTCAGCAGCCACATAACGTGTCCGTGTGAGATCTTGGCAGGGTAACACTCTGACTCACTAGGTATGGATTCGATACCCAGGCTGTATATGTTTCTCGATGACTTTGGAGACAGTACAACTGAGAATCCAAGCTTTGTGAGGAATGTGTGCCAGAAAGGATAGTTCTCGTACATGTTGAGTACACGAGGAACACCTATCACGCCACGCTTTGCCTCCTCAGGCTTAAGTGACTCATAGCCAAATATTCTTCCAAGCTTATATTCAAAGAGGTTAGGAATGTTGTCTGCGTTCTTCTTCAGACCGACACCCTTCTCACATCTGTTTCCGGTGATGAACCTCTTGCCGTTTGAGAATTTGTTTATTGTGAGGAGACAGTTGTTTGTACATCCTTTACATCTTGTCATGGAGCTCTCATATGTGAGCTTTCTTATCTCCTCGATAGGGAGCATAGTCGTGACAAATCCCTCTTTGTACTTGTTCCTAGCGATGAGGGCAGCACCAAAAGCACCCATGATACCTGAGATGTCAGGTCTTATGGCTGTTCTTCCTGATATGACTTCAAAACTCTTTAAAACTGCATCGTTGTAGAAGGTACCACCCTGTACCACGATGTTTTTTCCGAGATCCTTTGGATCCGTGAGCTTTATAACCTTGAGCAGGGCATTTTTGATGACGGAGTAGGCAAGTCCGGCGGATATATCAGCCACGGATGCGCCCTCCTTCTGCGCCTGCTTAACCTTTGAATTCATGAAAACGGTACATCTTGAACCGAGGTCTATAGGTGTTCTCGCTGTGATGGCGATGTGCGCAAAATCTGCTATGTCATAGTTCAGTGACTTCGCAAATGTCTCTATGAATGATCCACATCCTGATGAACAGGCCTCGTTCAGCATAACGTTATCTACAACGCCGTTCTTGATCTTGATACACTTCATATCCTGACCGCCGATATCAAGAATGCAGTCGACCTCAGGGTCGAAGAATGCTGCGGCTGTGTAGTGGGCTATTGTCTCAACCTCACCGAAATCCAGAGAGAGAGCCTGCTTGATAAGAGCCTCACCGTAACCAGTAGAACATGAGCCTGCGATCACTGCGCCCTCAGGAAGCTTGCTGTATATATCCTTTATAGCTCTGATGGTGGTGTTAAGTGGACTTCCGTTGTTGCTGCTGTAGAAGTCGTAGAGCAGTTCACCGTCAGAACCGACAAGTGCAACCTTTGTGGTGGTTGAACCGGCATCGACACCGATGAAACAGTTTCCTTTATATGTTGCGAGATCACCGCGCTTTACGGCGTACTTGTTGTGATCTGCCTTGAATTTCTCGTAATCTTCATCGCTCTCAAAGAGTGGCGCAAGTCTCTCTACACCTGAGGAGAGGTTGAGCTCCTGTGAGAGTGCATGTATAAGCTCTGAAAGTGTCATGGATACCTCAGGCTTGGAGTTCATGGCGGCACCTACGGCTGCAAACAGATGTGAGTGTCCCGGATCTATGATGGCATCACCTGTCAGGTTAAGAGTTCTGATAAATGCATTCTTCAGCTCCGGGAGGAAGTGAAGAGGACCGCCCAGGAATGCAACATTGCCCTTGATAGGTTTACCACATGCAAGACCGGATATAGTCTGGTTGACAACGGCCTGGAATATGGAAGCGGCCAGGTTTGGCTTTGTAGCTCCCTCGTTGATGAGTGGCTGTATATCTGTCTTGGCAAATACACCACATCTTGCAGCGATAGGGTAGATGGTATCGTAATCCTTTGCATAGTCGTTAAGACCTGATGCATCGGTCTGCAGAAGTGTAGCCATCTGGTCGATGAATGAGCCTGTACCTCCGGCACAGACACCATTCATACGCTGCTCTATTCCGTTTGTAAAATATATGATCTTGGCATCCTCACCGCCGAGCTCTATGGCAACGTCGGTCTGTGGTGCATAGTCCTGCAGTGCCTCTGATACACAGACTACCTCCTGTGTAAATGGCACACCGATGAGCTGAGCGAGAGCCAGTCCACCTGAACCGGTTATACATGGATTGACCTCGTTCTCGCCGAGGGCATCCTTTGCTTCCTGTACAAGATCTTTAAGTGTTTCTTTGATATTTGCAAAATGTCTTTTGTAATCGGAGAAAAGTATCTTGTTGTCCTTGTCAAGGACAGCAACCTTAACTGTTGTTGATCCAATATCAATTCCTAATGTGTACATAAAACAACCCTTCCAATTTCTTTTGTGTGTTGAATGTGTTTGATTTCGACATTTCTGCCGATAAAGCTACTTTATTATAGTGTAGGGTTTAAAAAAATACAATGACTTTATAAAAACTTAACCATTACCAGAAAATGTAAAAATAAAAGTTTTTTGCAGGTAACTATATCATCGGAGGTGAATATATTATAAAAAAGCCTTTCAGGGGTAAGCTATGAATTTTGATACCTGTAACGGAGTTATCCATGTAGTGAAGAGAGGGGACACACTGTATAAGCTGTCCAGGATATACAAGGTAAAGCTCAGCGACATCATATCAGCAAACCCGTACATCAACGTATACAATATGCAGCCGGGGGATGAAGTGTGTATTCCCGTGATCATGGAGGAAGATTTTCTTATATATACAGTGCAGGATGGAGATACATTTGAGGATGTCCTTAAGAATACCGGAGTATCTCCGGATGATCTGTTCAAATTCAATCCGGGTCTCTACAAGATGGCCCTTGCCGCGGACATGGAGATAAAGTATGTGGACTTTCAGAAGTAGATGGATGCACATGGCTGTATGATATCTGTCCTGGCTGCCGGTTTATAGCTGGCAGCTATTTTGCTGTTATCCGCCAGGTTAGAAAAACTTAATTATTCTACTGTTGTAAACTCATTTTTTATATTATATAATTCAAAAGGTGTAGTTTAAAAAAGTATGACAGGAGTTTTTCTATGAATATAATAAGTAAGATCGAGAAGAAGTTTGGCAGATACTCCATTCGAAACCTCACATTATACCTCATCATAGGCTACGGTATAGGATATCTGTTGTTCATGTTCCAGCCAAAGATACTGTTCATGTTGACACTTGATCCGGCGGCGGTAATGCATGGACAGGTGTGGAGACTTTTCACATGGATAATCACACCACCGGTATTCGGTGTCGATATATTCACGATAATCATGCTGATATTTTACTACAGTCTGGGATCTCTGCTGGAACGTACTATCGGAACATTCCTTTATAATCTGTACATGTTCAGCTCCATGCTGTTTACCATGATCGGTATAATGCTTGCACACATATTCTGTACCTATATCATAAGGTATGATTACGCGAGCTCGACTGGTTATTTCGCATATGCATCGACATATTATATATTGATGTCCATATTCCTTGCTATAGCGGTATGCTATCCTGACATGAGCGTGTTATACGCCATGATCATACCGATCAAGATGAAGTATCTCTCGATACTGTATATCGTCATTATAGCGTATTACTTCATCAATGAGACATTTATGGGAAGAGTGAACATAGCCATGTCACTTGTGAGCTTTGTGATATTCTATCTGAGCACGAAGAACTTCAGAAAGTTTTCGCCAAAGCAGATGAAGAGGCGGCGGAATTATAACAGGCAGGTGCGGACAGCAAAACAGGAGAATATCGGACACAGATGCGTTGTGTGTGGAAGAACGGACAAAGATTATCCTGATCTGCAGTTCAGGTACTGCTCAAAGTGTACAGGTAACAAGGAGTATTGTCAGGATCATCTGTTTACCCATACACACAACTAGGATATATGATCAAAGATTTATAAAGAAGATAAAAGAGGAAGTTTATTATGTATAATGAAGAGAAGAAGCTTATAACCGATATACAGAGAAAGAAGGATCTGGACAGGAATCTTGCACTGTTTGCAGGGGTGGCATCGAAAGCAAATTATGAATATGCATGCCACAAATTCACCTTGAATTACCTGACACTCAAGGACATGCATATGGATGGGGATGTCCCTGATGATCCATATATCGCTCAGTGCCAAGCTGTGATCGACAAGATGATAGGCGACTTTGTTGTGGGAGATAAGACGGTGTGCGAGGATGCTGACATGAAGCTTATCTCGGATGTCAGGAACACCATAACAGCCAAGATGAAGGTGCTCACATCATACACGGATGCATTTGAGATGTATGAGTATATTTTAAACAGGAAAGAATACAGTTATCCGGAGAATGTTGACGAGGAGATACAGAAGGAGCTTAAGGAGCTCGATGAGGCGGGCGTCAGTGACTTTGCAGAAGAGATATACAGATTTGTGTTCGCAGATCAGGACAAGGTTGCCATCAACTCCAAACTGCAGTCCATCATAGGACAGCTCCCGATACGTATGACAAAGAACAGATTCTATGACATTCTGGGAGAAACGCTAGATATATATAATGGAGTGGAGAAGGAGTCTCTTGACCAGTTTATTGAGATGATCGAGAATACTGCTCTCATAAGACTTCCAGAGGGATTTGAGACAGAGTACCCTGAACTACATGAGGCGCTTGAGGTCTTAAAGGCCGGTGATTACACTGCTCTTGATTACGATGGTTACAGAAAGCTCACTGATGTGCTGGACAGAAGTGCAGCATTCCTGAATTCGGTTGTGACTGAATATATGCTCATCATAGAGCTTGTAAACGATCTCTATGTTATGATGCTTGCGCTGGATTCAAAGGAAGGCGTATCTGAGAGCTGTAAGAAAGCGATGACTGTCATAGAGAAGGCTGTCGCTGACGACGGAGAGCATCTTGAGGATGTATATGCACTCCTTGACGATATCGTCGGAGAACAGGAGCTGGCAGGAGAGCATAAGGTAATGCTTGAGTCCGCTGTGTATGACATCTCAACCGGTTACACCGATGATATTGCCGCAAATGAGCTTCAGGATACATACAGAGATCTGGAGATTATGGATAAGCTTCTCTCGGGAAGTATGTTTGTGGATATAGACAATATAGCTGTGATGGGCGTACTCAATGTGGATACTGATTATATAGCTGCATGTAAGGAGAAGCTGACAAATGAGTTTGCAGATTTGTTTGCTGCCAACTCAATGACAGTCAACAGAGCCATCATGGCAAAGATACTCTCCAACATACCTGTTTTCTTCAACACAACTGATGAGATCAGGGAATATGTAAACGGATCTCTTTCGAGATGCAGGGAAAAAAGTGAACTTCTTGCGGACTATATTGTTATAAAGCAGATGATGGAAGAATAAACTGTTTATTACAGGTGATTGAATATGGTCATTGATGATAAGTTTTATGTTGGTGGAGCCCGGGACCGGCAGATCATAAGGATGGTCAGAGGAATAAGGCGCTTCCATAGAGTAAAATATGTGCCTGGAGTGTTCGTTATCACACTTCCGTTGTTTGGAGATGGGATTCTGGAGATATATGAGTTGAATGAACTCAGGCAGAAGATCTACACTGACATGGGCGATGCTATACATATTGTCGGTGCAGCTCCAAGCAGATTCCAGGCTGTACTGCTTGTCAGGGATATAATAGATGATATATATAAGAAGACCGGGGATGTTGATGTGGAGAGATTTTTTGCATCGTGACCAGATAGTCTCTGGGTCTAAGGGGATGGAGCATGCATATTGTTTGGTTGATATTGAAGATACTGCTCATAGTTATCCTGTCGCTGGTGGGACTGGTAGTGCTTCTTGCACTTCTCGTATTGTTTGCGCCGGTGAGATACAGGGCGTATGTGAAGAAGGATGATGACATATTTGCGAAGTTCTCTGCCAGATGGCTTGGTTTTGTCCTGTGTTTTAAGGTTTTGTATGATTCGGACGGCCTTCGGTACAGGCTGAGGCTGTTTGGCGGAACCATCATGGGCAGCGAAAAAAGTGCCATACCGGAGCCGGAAGAAGAGGTATATTCTGAACCCGGGGAATACAGTCGGGCTGAGACAGAGGAAGAAGCTTCTGACAGTCCGGGATATGAAGACTATCCATCGGTGGAGCCGGAGGACAGGCAGTTTCTTCTTGAGGACAGCGAATTTGAGGAGCCCGTACCGGGGCCGCTCATCAGGCTGGGCAGAAGGATAGACAGTATGGCAAAGACGGTTGTATCGAAGTTCAAAGATCTGTCAGAGAAGTTTGCCAGTCTGAAAAAGAAAAAAGATGGCTATACTAAGCTTGTACACAATGTCAGAACAAAGGAAGCCATGAGAGTTTTCAAGGTTGAACTGATAAAGGTGTTAAAGCATCTTAAGCCCACAAAGCTTAAGGGGCAGATCATATATGGTGCGGATGACCCGGCAACAACAGGTGAGCGTCTGGGGTATATGAGCCTGCTTTTCCCACTATACTATGATAATATAGATATAACACCGGATTTCTCTGAAGCCCGGCTGGAAGGAGACCTGTTCATGAAGGGCAGGATAAGACTTGGAACAATCGGCTGGAGCGTGCTGAAGGTGATCTGGAACAAGAATGTCAAGATAACTATTGCTCGATTAAAAAAGATATCAGGAGGAAATTGATATGGCAAATATGAATATTGAGGGAACACTTGGTTCTATGTTTAAGGGAATGGATGGCTTTATATCATCGAAATCGGTGGTGGGAGAGCCTGTGTATGTCGGTGACACGATCATTATTCCTCTTGTAGATGTCAATTTTGGTATGGCTGCCGGAGCGTTCAATAAGCAGGACGGCAACAAAGCTGCCGGAGGAATCGGAGCAAAGATGAGCCCGTCTGCTGTTCTTGTCGTCTCAGGAGGAAATACGAGACTTGTAAATCTCAAGAACCAGGATGCCGTAACAAAGATCATAGACATGGCCCCAGAGGTCGTAGATAAGATCGTGGGTCTGTTCAAGAAGGACAAGACAGAGGAAGAGAAGAATGTTGACAAGGCGATAAATGATGTCGCACAGTCAGAGGAATCTGTCACAGAATAATAAATATCAGAATATATAATATAAGTAAGATTCAGTGCGTTGGGAAATGCATTATTAAAAAGTCACCACATATAATGATAATAAATCATTATGGTGGTGATTTTTTATCTGGAAAAAATTCACAGGATTTGCGTTTTTCTTCACAGCGGTGGGAGTGGTTATAGGATATTTCATAAGTGGATTTGTGGAATTTCTCATAATCGTTATATTATTGCTGTTATCTTATATATTCTCCTGCAGATAAAAAAATAAGAGTGATGATCCTTGAGGACCATCACTCTTATTTATACCAGAACTGAATCGGTGATATTATGCAAATATTATGCACGCTCGACCTTACCAGATCTTAAGCAAGATGTACAAACATAGATCTTCTTTGGTGTACCATCAACTACAGCCTTAACAGACTTAACATTTGACTTCCACATCTTGTTTGCTCTTCTATGAGAGTGGCTCACTTTGATACCGAAATGAGCACCTTTATCACAAATTGAACATTTTGCCATAATAGCACCTCCTTCAATGAATAAACTAACTTTCTTCCTAAGTTCACAACAAGACATATAATAGCAGATTATTTTTCCATATGCAAGCAAAATATTTATTTTTTATTGGAAATGAAGAAATACTATAGAATAAAATTAGATTTATGCTATAATTGATGAGTAATTGTGTTTATAAGTCGGTAGATATGATGAACACTGGTGACTTTGTTAGAAAGGAGTCGTGTATGAAGGAATATATTAATAGCGATAACGGTAAAGTAAGTATAGATGAGAGTGTTGTTGCACAGGTTGCAGGACTTACAGCCCTTGACTGTTTTGGAATAGTAGGAATGGGAATAGTCAGTGTCAAGGACGGAATTGTAAAGCAGCTCCGCAGAGACAATGTTTCTAAGGGTGTAAATGTACGTTTTGATGAGAATGGTGATATAGTCATTGAGCTGCACATAGTTGTTGCTTATGGCGTTAGTATAAAGGCTGTCACAGACAATCTTATGCAGTCGGTAAAGTACAAGGTAGAGGATTTTACGTCGTTTAAGGTCAGCCATATCAATGTCTATGTTGAAGATGTTAAAGTACTTGATTAGTTTGGAGGATAGAGTAAAGTGAGTAATACGATTGATGCGCTTGCACTGAAGAAAGCATTTATTGCCGGTGCCAATAATCTTGATAAGAACAAGGAATATATCAATGAACTTAATGTGTTCCCTGTGCCTGACGGAGATACAGGAACTAATATGACGCTGACAATCCTGTCTGCAGTGAAGGAGGTTGAGGCGGCACCTGATGATATGAAGTCCATAGCAAAGGCCATGTCCACAGGTTCGCTCAGAGGCGCCAGAGGTAACTCAGGTGTAATTTTGTCACAGCTTTTGAGAGGCTTCAGCAAGAAAGTGCAGGACGCAAGGACCATAGATGTTCACGTTATAGCAGACGCTTTTCAGAAGGCTGTGGAGACTGCATATAAGGCTGTCATGAAGCCTAAGGAGGGAACGATTCTCACAGTTGCCAAGGGCGTGGCGTCCAAGGCAAGGGAGTGTGCTGATGCAGATATGTCCCTTGCACAGTTCTGTGACGAGGTTATTGAATATGGAGATGCCGTTCTTGATTCCACTCCTGAGATGCTTCCGGTTCTGAAGGAAGCCGGCGTGGTCGATTCAGGTGGACAGGGACTCATGGTGGTGCTCAAGGGTGCTGTCGACTGTCTCATGGGCAGAGTTACAGTTGAACTCAGCAAGAACACAGGAACAGTGAATGTGGCAAGAACATCCACAGGCGCAGGCAACGATTCCATATCCACAGCGGATATAAAGTTTGGATATTGTACAGAGTTTATTATCAATCTTGAGAAGCCATATGGCGAGGCTGAGGAGGATGATCTGAAGAGCTTCCTCGAGTCTATAGGTGACTCGATAGTATGTGTATCTCTTGATGATATAGTTAAGATACATGTGCATACCAACCATCCTGGTCAGGCATTTGAAAAGGGTCTTACACTTGGATACCTTACTAATATGAAGATAGACAACATGAGGATAGAGCATCATGAGCGTGTTATCGGTCAGGCAGAGCGCGATGAGGCCGAGAAGCAGGAGGAAGAGAGGCAGCACAGAAAGCAGGAGCATAAGGAGCCTCGTAAGAAGTATGGATTTATTACGGTATCCATGGGTGATGGTCTCAAGACTCTTTTTGAAGAGCTTGGAGCAGACCGTGTTATAGAAGGCGGACAGACCATGAATCCAAGCACTGAGGATATGCTCAATGCGATCGATGATGTGAATGCCGAGAATATATTTATACTCCCGAACAATAAGAATGTTGTTCTTGCGGCTAATCAGGCGGCAACTCTGTGTGAAGATAAGAATATAATTGTGATTCCAACCGCGAATGCTCCTCAGGGCATAAGCGCCATGATCGCATTCGACAGTACAGTCGATGTGGACGAGAACAGATCTGCCATGAAGTCGGCTGTCAAGAATGTCAAAAGCGGACAGGTAACTTATTCCGTAAGAGATACCTCGATCGATGGAAAGGCCATCAAGGAGGGCGATATCATGGGTATCGGCGATAAGGGGCTTGTCAGTGTTGGAAATGATATAGAGAATGTAACATTTGAACTGATCGCAGATGCGGTCGATGAGGATTCAGAGGTTATAAGCATATATAATGGTGCTGATGTGTCTGAGGAGCATGCGCAGAAGCTTGCTGGCAGAGTGGAGGAGGCATATCCGGATGTTGATGTGCAGTGCTACTATGGCGGACAGCCGATATACTATTATATAGTATCTGTGGAATAACTTTCTGTGTATCTGTGAGATCCGTTGTGAAGAGGTGTATGTATGGAATTGAATGACTCCATAAAGACAATAAAAGGCATAGGTGACAAGACTGCGTCGGCATTTGCCCGGCTTGGGATAGAGACGGTGAACGATCTGCTTCTCAATTACCCCAGGACATATGTCACCTATGAGGATCCGGTGGATATATCAGATCTGCAGGCGGGAAGCAGGCAGTCCGTGAGGGCTGTTGTGAACAGCCGTGCGGAGGTCAGAAAAGTACATGGACTGACCATAGTAACATTGTACGCAAAGGATTTCTCTGGGACAATTAAACTTACCTGGTTTAATTGTCCTTTTTTGCGTAATTTCTTTCATATAGGTCAGGAGTTTGTGTTTGTAGGAAATGTGGCTTATAAGGGCGGTATGATGACCATGACGCAGCCGGAATACTACAGTGATGATAAATACGGCGAACTTACGCATGTTTGGCAGCCGGTGTACACGGTAACGCCCGGTATAACCTCGAAGACCATACAGAAGGCTGTGAGAGGCGCAGAGGAAGCCATAGACAGGCTTGAGGATTACCTGCATGACAATGTGCTTGATGAGTACCATATTATGGGTATACAAAAGGCTATCCACTCGATTCATTTTCCTCAGGATGAGCAGAAGCTCAAGGGGGCTGTGAAGAGGATGGCATTTGATGAATTTTACAGCTTTATATCAAACCTTCACAGGATAAAAGACGACAATGTGTATGCAGAAAATACATGTATAATAAACTGTGATGAGGAGGTCAGGACGTTTATTGAGAACTTGAGGTTCAAGCTTACCGGGGCGCAGATGAATGCGGTGCGTGATATGCTTGACGATATGCGCTCTGAACATGTCATGAACAGGCTGGTTCAGGGGGATGTCGGATCAGGAAAAACCATAGTTGCAGCAGCCGGATTATACGCAGTGGCTGCAAGTGGCTATCAGGGAGTGATCATGGCACCGACTGAGGTTCTGGCGGTTCAGCATTACAAGGAGCTCAGTTCACTGTTTGAGCCATACGGAATATCTGTGGGACTTCTGACGGGTTCCATGACAGCGAAAGAGAAAAGAGAGATGTACAGCCGCATCAAGAATATGGATGTGCAGGTTGTGGTCGGAACACATGCCCTCATACAGGACAAGGTGGAGTATGGAAGGCTGGCGCTCGTTGTAACTGATGAGCAGCACAGATTTGGTGTAAAGCAGCGCGAGAGACTTGCGTCAAAGGGAGAAGCTCCGCACACGCTTGTTATGAGTGCCACACCTATTCCGAGAACCCTTGCGATCATCATGTATGGCGATCTTGACATTTCAGTTATAGATGAGCTCCCGGCGGGAAGAATCCCGATCAAGAACTGCGTTGTGGATGAGAGCTACAGGAAGACGGCTCTCGGCTTTATCATGAAGGAGGTCTCACAGGGGCATCAGATATATATAGTCTGCCCGATGGTGGAGGCCAGCGAAGTTCTGGACGATGTTGCAAATGTGACCGAGTATACGGAGGAGCTGAAGAAGTCCATCAGGGATGGATATGGCGCTGACACTTCGGTGGTATGTTTGCACGGTAAGATGAAGGCGGAGGAAAAGAACAGGATACTCCAGGATTTTGCAGATGGTAAGATAAGCATTCTTGTCTCAACTACGGTCATAGAGGTTGGAATAAACAATCCAAATGCCACAGTTATGATGGTGGAGAATGCAGAGCGTTTTGGCCTTGCGCAGCTCCATCAGCTCAGGGGACGTGTAGGAAGAGGAAATCTCCAGTCGTACTGCATTTTCATGAGCGGAAAAAAGGACAAGGATACTATGGAGAGACTGAATGTTCTGGAGAAGTCAAATGACGGCTTCTATATAGCCGGTGAGGATCTCAAGATGAGGGGCCCGGGCGATTTCTTTGGAATAAGACAGAGCGGGGAGCTGATGTTCAAGGTTGGGGATATATACAATCATGCTGACATGCTTAGGGCGGCGCAGGACGTATACGACCGCTATGGACAGGAGATAGATGCGAAACTGATAAACAAAGGGGATGACAGGCTGTACACTATGCCTGTATTATAAATAAAAAAAGGGGGTATACCATGAAAAATAAGAAAACGATAGTTATGGGAATAATTATTGGCATTTTGCTGATAATTATAGCGGTTATGGGATATGTGATCGCTTCGGGAAAGAAAGGTGATTCCGTTAAGAAAGAAACGCTGCAGGAGACTTCTGCAGGCACAGAAGAAGTAAAAAGTGCTGACAATACGGGCGATACAACTGAGCCGTCAGAAAAACAGGATGACCAATCCTTGGATATTGCAGGCGATTTCTATGCTGAGATAGGACATGATACAACGTGGGAGGCAGATGGCAAAAAGTGTGCTACAGAGAGCATCAACATATATAACAACACATCTGCGTCTGCAAAGGATTGGAAGCTTGAGATTACATATAAGGGAACTCCGGCTGTAGATCAGATATGGGGCGGAGAGTACAAGATATCAGGCAAAACAGTGTCAATAAAGGCCGTGGATTACACCCAGGAGATACCGGCTAAGGGCAGTATCAACCTCGGATATAATTTCTCTTCAGATGACATCGCCGTTGAGAAATACGTGCTGTATGTAAATGACACACAGTACAGCGGAGATGGTCTTAAGATGGTAGCTTCAGCGCCTGAGAAGACCGACAGCAATGAAACAAGCGGAGGCGGGAAAAATACAGAATCCGCTGCCACTGAGAAGAAAAACAATACAAATGTTCCGGGAGAGATCCCATTTGAAACACATGGAAAACTTTCGGTAAAAGGAACGGATATAGTGGACATGAATGGAGACAAATATCAGCTTAAGGGTGTCAGCACCCATGGAATCACATGGTTCCCTGATTATGTGAATAAGGAAGCCTTTGAGACTCTGAGGGATGACTGGGGTGCAAATCTTATAAGACTTGCGATGTATACGGATACAGGAGACAGCTACGGATACTGCAGTGGCGGAGATAAGGACGAGATACTTGCTCTTGTCGACAAAGGAGTTAGTGCAGCGACTGAGCTTGGCATGTATGTCATAGTTGACTGGCACATACTAAGCGATAGTGATCCGAATAATCATATAGATGATGCAAAAGAATTCTTTGACAAGGTATCTAAGAAATATGCGGCACAGGAGAACGTCATATATGAGATCTGCAACGAGCCGAATGGTGGAACCCAGTGGAGCAGTGTCAAGTCGTATGCCGAGACCATAATACCGGTCATCAGGGCAAACGACAAAGATGCTCTGATAATCGTGGGAACTCCAAACTGGAGCCAGGATGTCGATATTGCGTCACAGGATCCGATAACCGGTTATGACAACATCATGTACGCAGTGCATTTTTATGCGGCTACCCACAAGGATGACCTGAGAAATAAGGTTAAGACGGCTCTGGACAACGGACTTCCTGTATTTGTGAGTGAGTTCAGCCTGTGCGATGCATCGGGCAATGGAGGTATTGATTACGATTCATCTGACGAGTGGTTCAAGCTTATAAACGAGAATAATCTCAGCTATTCATCATGGAGTCTGTGTAACAAGAATGAGACATCGGCACTTATAAAGTCCGATTCAACAGCCACGGGCAGCTTATCCGATGGAGATCTGTCTGACACCGGAAAATACGTGAGAGACAGAATAATGGGAAAATAGTGTGAAGATTGGAAGCTTTTCTTGTAATTTGGCAAAAGGCATGGTATAAGAATGTCTGGCAGGAAAAGTTTATGATATACAGTACATATAGATAGGAGAAGAATATGAGGGTTATTGCCGGCAGTGCAAGAAGTCTGAAGCTGGTGACGATTGATTCGATGGACACCAGACCGACAACGGACAGGATAAAAGAAACCTTATTTAATATGCTCTCAAATGATATTCCGGGATGCCGGTTCCTTGATGTGTTCAGCGGAAGCGGAGCTATTGGAATAGAGGCGCTCAGCCGTGGGGCAGCCATGGCGGTATTTGTCGAGAACAGCAGAAAAGCAGTGGAGTGTATCAATAAAAACCTTGCGTTTACGAAGCTTGCCGACAGGGCACAGGTCTTGTCAGCGGATGCAGTTCAGGCAGTGGGGATGCTGGAGAGACAGGGACAAGCATTTGACGTAATATTTATGGATCCACCATATGGAAAGCTTCTGGAAAAGGCTGTGCTTGAAAGACTTGCAGGTTCACCTCTGATGGATGATGACACAATGGTCATTGTGGAGTCTGATCTTGACACGAATTTTGATTATCTTGATGATCTGGGACTGGAGCTTTATAAGACGAAGAAATATAAGACCAATAAACATACATTTATATATAGGAGACTGGAAGATGAGTAGAGCTATTTATCCGGGAAGTTTTGATCCGGTGACACTTGGCCATTTGGATATAATTAAGAGATCTGCGGAAATGTTTGATGAGCTGATAGTCGGGGTGCTCAATAATACCGCAAAATCTCCATTGTTTTCTTTGGAAGAACGTGTTAATATGTTAAAGAATGTAGTCTCAGATATCCCAAACGTGAAAGTTATGGGTTTTGGAGGACTGCTGGTGGATTTTGCAAGACAGAACGACGTGAAGGTCATAGTGAGAGGTCTTCGGGCTGTGTCGGATTTTGAGTATGAATTACAGATTGCCCAGAGCAACAGGAAGGTTGCCCCGGATATTGACACGGTTTTTCTTGCGACCAGTATTGAGTATTCGTACCTGAGCTCAAGCGTAGTCAAGGAATATGCGAGCTTTGGTGTGGATGTACATGATTTTATCCCGGAGGAGATCAGGGATACATTGAGAGATCGATATTCGATAGACAGAGATTGACAGGCGAAGGAAGAATTTTTGGATAGATTATTAGGAGGAGAAAAACATGGCAAGAAAAGGTATTGAAGAGATGATCAGTGAGATAGAGATATTTATTGACAATTGTAAGTATCAGCCATTGTCATCCAGTAAGATTATTGTGCCAAAGGAAGATCTGGAGCAGATGGTGGGCGAACTCAAGCTCAAGCTTCCTAATGAGATAGAGAGATGTAAGAAGATCATGAGAAACAAGGAGGCTATACTTGCGGATGCAAGAGCCAGAGCTGATTCTATCATCACAGAGTCTGTTGCAGAGGCAAACAGACTGGTTGATCAGAGCCAGATAGTTGAGCTTGCCAACATCAGAGCGAATGAGATAACAGACATGGCGAGAAGCCAGGCTGAGCAGATCATCGCTGAGGCGAATGCGGATGCCAAGGAAGTCAGAGCAGGTTCCATGTACTATTCAAAGGACAAGCTCACAGAGATAAGCCAGTATATAAATGCAACACTTCAGGCAGAGAGAGCGAACTATGAGAACCTCATTAAGTCTCTTGAGGACAATGCGGCAAGAGTTACAGACAATATGGCAGAGCTTGATTCAAGTATAGCTCAGATCAACGGTGTTCCTGAGCAGGTACAGCCAAGTGCTGACGATTCAGCATTTGCTGATGATGACAACACAGATTACAATGTATACGGCAAGACAGAGTATTCATCAGACGACTCTGACGATGAGGATTATGATGACGAGGATTACGATGAAGAATATGACGACGAGGATGAGGATGATGAGGAGTTCCTCGACGAGTAATCACGCCAGATGATACAGGATGTATTTACAGACACATCATATAGAAAATGAAACACAGGAAGGCACATACTATTTTCCCTGTTGTGTATTTGATGAAAGACAGCCCGGATATTCTTATCATATCACGGCTTTGGAACAAGGCGGATAGCCCTCCAAAGGCAGTGAGTGAGAGAATGAGGGCTGTCTTTATTTTTGTGGAAATATCCATGCTGTATAATACTGGTACACCGCCGCCTATCTCCAGATATGTGGATATTATGGTGCATGCATCGCCTGAAAAGTAGCTGCACATAAGATTTCCTGCAATAGCAAATATGACCATGTACACACCGATCACAGTTATATTGTGTACCGAGCTGCTTATTATGTCAGAATACGTATTTTCTGGCTTCCCTGAATTGGGGCTCTGGTTGTCTGATGATACTTGGACTGTTGCGGCAGTAAGCAGCTCCGTGGAAGTGCTGGAGCGGTGGGATGACATACATGACAGAGTAAGCGCTATTACAGTATAAATGATCTGTGGAAGATATACAGCCTCGATCAGCCGTGCAAACGATATATATTCCATCAAATGATCCCTGTATATGTAATTGTAAAGAAACATCGGACTTATATTGTTGCACATCGGGAGTAGGCTCTGACATACGTTTTCAGAGATGACCCTCTTTCGGTAAAAGAAAGCTATGATGATCGTGCCTGTGGGAAAACCGCATAGCAGGCCTATTATAAAGATGATCGCATATGCGCAGCATTTTGATACTTGTATCGATCTGAGAAAGCTGGTTATAACACCGGTCAGCAGCATAAAGGGGAGCAGGATAGGTACAATGGATGAGTACCATAGCTGTAACCCCTGGGTGCATCCGGATCTGATGATGTCTGAATTTAAACATGCAAATATTATAATTGAAGCTGTTAGAATTATATAACATACGTTCTTCATATGCCAATTGTATTCATTTTATAGAGCAAATATGATAAATAAGAATATGTCATATAACTATGACAGGTTGTTCAAAATCGGTCTTTATACTGATTTTGTATTTGTTGTATACCATGTTTCTGTATATGTCTGTGGCTTTTATGTCGTATGAGAACATGGACAGACCTGTGGAATCTGTACTTTTGTATATCTCGGCTGAACGGGTTATGATCGGTACCTGCGAAGCCTTTTTCATGCTTTTTATCACGGCACCTGCATCTTTTTTTAGTCCAAGAAGCTTGATGTAGGCTATCCAGCCGTTTTCTTTAAAATGGGAATAGTCATCACATCTCAGGTCTGTGATGGTGTGCAGCAGACCTCTCTGAATGTGCGTGAGAGTATAATTCCTGCATTTAAGTGCTGTTGCGGTCTCAGTAAAGGATAGATTTGTGTCAAGCCTGGAGAGACGGTTGCAGAGATCTCTATCCATGTCAACGATGTCATCCGTGCACGGAGCAAGTATCCTTCGTGCTGACAGGAGATGAGACAGGTCGTCGTCGAACATCGGAAATGACTTTCTGTACGCGTTTTGCAGGATGTTGTAGCAACTGTCAGGAATGTGGCGCCTTAAGCTTTCAACATCACCTGACCGGAGCAGCTCACGTATGGCTGAGGCCGAACAGATGTCGTTGTCGGTGGCAGTGCTGTTGTATTCTGATAAGATCCTTCTGATCGGGACAGGTTTGATCCTGGAGTCTGTCTGTATAAGAGTAGCAATATACTCTATGGCCAGAATGTTGTTCGGGCTTGCCAGGATACGGTCAAGATCAGCGCTGGTATAACCGGTAAGGTTCTGGTTCTGCAGATACTCGGAGATGGCGGCTGCTCTGGCTGATCCATATGAGATGCCCGAAGATACGGATTTTTTTATGAATTCCGATACCTGTGGCGGTTCATTGACGGTGAGTTCGGCAATTTTTTGCAGAAGATCCATGTCATCACATTCTGCGCCGAATGAGATATAGTCTATGCCATCAAGAGCGTTCATCATGCAGACTGCGGCATGTGCATAGTCTCTGGCACTTGATGATGCGTATACAAATGGAATCTCGAACACAGCGTCTACACCGCATCTCAAAGCAATCTCGGTTCTTGTGTGCTTATCTGCTATGGCAGGAACGCCTCTCTGAAGAAAATTGCCGCTCATAAAGCATATGACATGTTCGGCACCAGTTAGAAGCTTCGCCTGCTGTATCTGATATTCGTGTCCCTTGTGAAATGGATTGTATTCGCAAACTATGCCTACTGTGCTCATGGCTCCTCCTTGAAATGCGTGTTTTATAACCTGTCACGATTTATAATGCCTTTGTCGGTAAAGTTTATTCTATCTTAATAATTAATGGCTGTAAAGTGTGTTATAATGACGGACATAAAGATGTTAAGTGAAAAATTCAAGATGCGGCATTGTTCTGATGCCGATGATCCCCACATACCAGACAGATATTGATTAATTAAGTGAAGGCAGCCAATTTATGGTTGACAAAGTGGCAATAATCTAATAGTATATTAAAAGATAATCGAACATATGTTTAGGAGGAAAATATAATGGCGAATAATTCCGGTAATGTAAATATTGATGATAAGAGAAAGGCATTGGATGCCGCTATAGCACAGATAGAGAAGCAGTATGGTAAGGGTTCGGTGATGAAGCTTGGCGATTCCAATGCGAATATGAATATAGATGTGATCCCTACAGGATCCCTCAGCCTTGATATAGCACTTGGACTTGGCGGTGTGCCTAGAGGAAGAATCATAGAGGTGTTCGGACCTGAGTCGAGTGGTAAGACGACGGTAGCACTTCACATTGTTGCTGAGATACAGAAGAGAGGCGGAATCGCAGGCTTTATAGATGCCGAGCATGCGCTTGATCCGACATACGCCAAGAACATAGGTGTAGATATAGACAATCTTTACATATCACAGCCTGACTGCGGAGAGCAGGCTCTTGAGATCACAGAGACCATGGTCAGATCGGGAGCGGTTGATGTCGTTATCGTGGACTCTGTTGCTGCACTTGTACCAAAGGCAGAGATAGACGGAGAGATGGGCGATTCGCATATGGGACTTCATGCCAGACTTATGTCACAGGCGCTCAGAAAGCTCACTGCTGTTGTCAGCAAGACCAACTGTGTTGTCATATTTATCAATCAGCTCAGAGAGAAGGTTGGAGTTGTGTTCGGTAACCCTGAGGTTACAACAGGTGGTCGTGCACTTAAGTTCTATGCTTCCGTAAGACTTGACGTAAGAAGAATTGATACGCTCAGACAGGGCGGTGAGATCGTAGGTAACAGAACAAGAGTTAAGATAGTTAAGAACAAGGTGGCTCCTCCATTCAAGGAGGCTGAGTTCGATATCGTGTTCGGCAAGGGTATATCTAAGGTCGGAGATATTCTTGATCTTGCTGTTGCGAACGACATAGTGGATAAGTCCGGTGCATGGTACGCATACAACGGCAATAAGATAGGTCAGGGAAGAGAGAATGCGAAGGCATATCTTGAGAACAATACAGCTATCTGTGATGAGATAGAGCAGAAGGTAAGAGAGGCAGTTGGTGTTGCCGGAGAGTCTGCCGAGAACACTGTAGATGATGGAGCAGATGAGTAGGATCGCAACTGTCACTGATATCAGGAAGATCGATGATAAAAGGTTTTGTCTGTTTGTGGACTATGAGCCTTTTTCATCGGTCTATGCATCGGATATACGAAGATTACATCTTGCCTGTGACGGTGAGATAGAATGGAGTAAACTTGAGGAATTCAGACGGGACTATCTGTTCAAACGTGCCATGAACAAGGCTGTGAACTCCATAAAGTTTTCGGACAAGTGTGAATACGATATCAGGCAGAAGCTTAAGGATCTGTATTACGACGAAGAGATCGTGGATCAGACCATCGACAAACTGAAGTCGTATGGATATATAGATGATTACAGGTATGCATGTGGATATGTACGCAGAAACTCCGCTAAAAAAGGCATTCGTGTCATACGATTTGAATTGCAGGCAAAGCATATAGGCCAGGATATTATCGATCTGGCTGTGGAAGACTCAGACATATCAGATGAAAGCGACAGGATAACATATATTTTACAAAAAAAATACACTGTGGAAGAACTGACTGAAAAGCGTGATAAAGTCTATGCATACATGTACAGCAAGGGTTTTGACAGGCGTAAGGTTTCTGAGTGTATACGAAATATTGTCTCTGATATTACTTGACATAACATCTTAAAAATATTAAACTTAAATAGTTGTATTCTTGTACAATGAAAACTTAATAAGGAGGTGCTCCTGTGAATTCACCAATAGTATGGGGAATAATCGCTGTTGTTGTAGTTGCACTGCTTGTTGCTACATGGTTTATCGCTATTGCATATCGCAAGAACATAGTAGAGACCAAGATAGGAAGAGCAGAGTCACAGGCAAGAGAGATTATTGACGAAGCTCAGAAGACCGCCGAGGCTAAGAAGCGCGAGATACTGCTTGAGGCAAAGGAAGATTCCCTTAAGACACGTAATGACCTTGAAAAGGAAGTAAAGGACAGACGTGGAGAACTTTCACGTATGGAGAAGAGAATTCTTGCACGTGAAGAGAATCTTGATAAGAAGACTGAGGCAGTTGAGAAGAAGGAAGCTAGTTTAGCTAACAAGGAAAGCGCGCTGGACAAGCAGAAGGCTAAGGTTGAAGAGTTACAGGCGAAACGTTTACAGGAACTTGAAAGAATTTCAGGTTTGACCTCTGAACAAGCAAAAGAATACTTATTAAAGACTGTTGAAGATGAAGTAAAGCATGAAACAGCAGTTATGGTCAAGGAATTAGAAACCAGAGCTAAAGAAGAAGCGAACAAGAAGGCGAAGGAGTATGTTGTCAATGCAATACAGAGATGTGCGGTTGATCATATCTCAGAGACAACGATCTCATTAGTTCAGTTACCTAACGACGAGATGAAGGGTAGGATAATTGGTAGAGAGGGTAGAAATATTCGTACCCTTGAAACTCTCACAGGCGTAGATCTTATCATAGACGATACTCCTGAGGCAGTTATCTTATCAAGCTTTGATCCGGTAAGACGTGAGGTAGCAAGAATTGCACTTGAGAAACTCATCGTGGATGGTAGAATTCATCCAGCCAGAATCGAAGAGATGGTTGAGAAAGCGCAGAAGGAAGTTGAAAACATGATGCGCGAGGAAGGTGAAGCTGCTACTCTTGAGGTAGGAATTCACGGAATCCATCCAGAGCTGGTAAGACTTCTTGGAAAGTTGAAATTTAGAACAAGCTACGGACAGAACGCATTGAAGCACTCTGTTGAGGTAGCTCAGTTGTGTGGTTTGTTGGCCGGAGAGATAGGTGTCGATATCAAGGTTGCAAAGCGTGCTGGATTACTCCATGATATAGGTAAATCACTTGATCATGAGATGGAGGGTTCACATGTTCAGATCGGTGCAGATCTTTGTAGAAAGTACAAAGAGTCAGCGCTTGTTGTCAATGCGGTAGAGTCACATCACGGTGATGTTGAGCCTGAGTCATTGATAGCACTTCTGGTACAGGCTGCAGATACAATTTCTGCTGCAAGACCGGGAGCAAGAAGAGAGACCTTGGAGACTTATACTACAAGACTTAAGAAGTTAGAGGATATTGCTAATTCTCATAAGGGTGTAGATAAGACATTTGCTATTCAGGCAGGTAGAGAAATTCGTGTAATGGTAGTTCCTGAGCATGTAAGCGATTCTGATATGGTATTGCTGGCTAGAGATATTGCAAAGCAGATCGAAGACGAGCTTGAGTATCCTGGACAGATTAAGGTAAATATTATAAGAGAGTCACGCGTGACAGATTACGCAAAATAAAAATTAGGGTTTGTAGAGATGATCTACAAACCCTTTTTATGATTTGTCATATACAGTTTACCATTCTTATGCATGATAAACTATAAAACGGGAGGTGAGATTAAAAGATGGAAAAATTCAAGAGGATAAAGACGGAAGTGGCATACAGAGCGCATGTGTTTGATGTATATAACGACTATCTTGAACTGCCTGATGGCAGAGATGTTGTATATGATCTGATAAAGCATCACCCGGGAGCATGCATTCTTCCAGTGAAAGACGATGGATCGCTCATACTGATAAAGCAATACAGGAATTCTATTGATGATATAACCTACGAGGTTCCGGCTGGTTTTATCGATGAGGGAGAGTCTCCTGAAGATGCAGCCAGAAGAGAACTCAGGGAAGAGACAGGGTTTATCGCGAAGGTTGTGGAGTATGTGACTAGAACAGTTCTGGCTATCGGTACAAGTGATGAACAGACTTACGTGTATATAGGCAGGGAACTTACCAGAGGAATATGTGCATTGGACGAGAATGAATTTATAGAGACCGAGGAGATAGGTCTTGATGATGCACTCAATATGATAAGAGATGGCAGGATAGTGGATTCCAAAACAATAATTGCAATCTACGCATATTGGGGTAAGAAATGCTCCCAAACAAGCAATCACATAATTTGAAACATAGAAAATTCAACTGAAACATTGTCGGAATTAAAAAATGTGAAATATTTTTGAAAAGAATTATGTCAATATCTAGTATACATAATTTGATCGCGCACCGCATTTTGTACTTTTATTAAAAATGCCGTGAAGCCTTGATTTTACTTGTTAAAATAGTGTTTGATTTTATTTACATTTGTATTTATAATATAATTCAGTCTACATAACTAAGGGGATAAATTAGTGGAACAATACATAGACAGATATGTTGATTATTTAAGAAATGTAAAAAAATCCAGTGAGAATACTGTTGCATCATATCGGAGAGATCTGATAAAATTCTACAGGTATTTTGACGAGAAGGGCATAACGAGGATTGATGATATTAATGAAACTTATATCACTTCGTATGTGTTGGAAATGGAGAAACAGGGGATGTCCATGGCTACGGTGTCACGTAACATTGCATCCATAAAGTCATTCTATGCCTATCTCATGAGGGAGAGGATAGTGAATGATGATCCAACGGAGAATATCAAGCCTCCGAAGATCGTGAAGAAGGTTCCTGAGACGCTTACCATAAGTGAGGTGAACAAGCTTCTCGACCAGCCTACCAACAAGACTCCAAAGGAGATCAGGGATAAGGCGATGCTGGAGCTGTTGTATGCTACAGGAATACGTGTTACAGAGCTTGTGACATTGAAACTCACGGATGTCAACATAAAGCTTGGGTTCATTGAGTGCCACGACGGCGACAGGGTGAGGACTGTTCCGGTTGCGGAGGTTGCTCAGAGAGCCCTCAGCAGATATATTACTGAGGTGCGCGATGATATGAGTGGAGGCAGTGATTATCTGTTCTTCAACTGCAAGGGTGCACCTATGACGAGACAGGGATTCTGGAAGATAATAAAGTATTATGCGGCTAAGGCCGGCATAGATAAGGATATAACACCTCATATGATAAGGCATTCATTTGCCTCACATATGTTGGGGAATGGAGCGGATATAAAGTCTGTTCAAGAGATGCTTGGACATGTGGATATTGCGACAACCCAGATATATCTTACAAATAAGCAGAGTAAGCTCAAGGAAGAATATGCAAAGGCATATCCGAGGGCCTAACAAATAACTTATAAACTAAGGAGACAATTAAATCATGGAAAACAATTACTACGTTCCGGCACAGATCATTGAGAATAATCTCAAGGGTGCTGTTGGAAAGGCAAATCTCAAGCTGTACAAGATGATCATGATGGGATTCTTTGCAGGAATGTTCATTGCGATAGGAGCTGAGGGATCAAACCTTGCGGTGCATACGGTGGACAATTTCGGACTTGCGAAGACTCTTGCAGGATGCATATTCCCTGTAGGACTCATGATGTTATCGATTATCGGTGCAGAGCTGTTTACCGGAAACTGTATGATGATAACAGCGGTTATTGATGGTAGGATAAAGCTTGTGCAGATGCTCAAGAATTGGGTTATTGTATATCTCAGCAATATGCTTGGATCAGTTGTGACTGCAGCTCTTATATATGGAAGCGGTCAGTTTGATAATTCAGCAGGCGGCCTTGGCGCTTATACCATCAAGGTGGCTATGGGTAAGACAGGCCTTGATTTTTGCAATGCGTTCATGTCGGGAATAATGTGTAATGTTCTCGTGTGTATCGCGGTTCTCATGTCATCTTCGGCTAAGGATATAATTGGAAAGCTGTTTGCATGCTTCTTCCCGATAATGGTATTCGTCGTGTCAGGTTTTGAGCACTGCGTTGCAAATATGTACTATATACCTGCAGGTCTGATGGCTGCATCAAACAGCAAGTATGTGGACAAGGCATGCGAGCTCTATGGATATACCGCACAGCAGATAAGTGACCAGCTCACAGTGGGACATTTTTTCAGTAAAAATCTCCTCCCTGTAACGCTTGGTAATATCATCGGCGGTGGTCTGATAGTGGGAATTGGACTTTACATCATCAACAAGCCTAAAAAGGTGGAAGAGTAGAATCTGGCGCCAGACTTATAGGCAACAAGGTCAGAATGATGGACTGAATAAATGATGGAATGAAAAATAAGATAGATAAATAAAAAACAGATGTGGCATGATTTGAGGAATCACCCTGGATCATATCACATCTGTTTTTTATTATTTACATTTTATCGCATTATTGTTTGTCGCAATTTTCAGTTTGTTTGACAATTACTTATAAAAGTCAATTATCTTGTCCATTCTGGATGACATATTCTCAAATATAAGATCAAGGATCGTCAGGGCGGTCATGGCCTCGACGACCACAACAGCTCTCGGCCCAATGATAGGATCGTGGCGGCCTCTGATCGAGACCTCTATGTTATCCCCGGACTTGTTAACGGTTTTCTGTGTGGATGCGATGGATGGGGTCGGCTTGAAATGCGCCTTGATGATTATGTCTGAACCATCGCTCATTCCGCCGAGAATACCTCCGGCGTGATTGGTCTCCTTGTCTACGTTATAACCGTTCATGACAAATGCATCATTGTTATATGAACCTCTTGCAGTGGATACCTCGGTGCCGTCGCCAATCTCGACAGCTTTCACAGCTCCGATGGACATAACTGCCTTTGCGAGGCATGCATCCAGTTTGTCAAATACCGGTTCACCGATACCTGCCGGCATTCCATGCACGATACATTCAACACCAGAGCCTATGGAATCGTTCTCCGCCATGCAGTCTTGAAGGAGGATTGATGCCTTCTCGTAGGCATCCGGGTCCGGCATATTGAGGTCGTTCTTAAGTATATAGTCAGCGTCAAAATTGTTCCTGTCTATATGTACATCACCGATGGAAGATACGTAGGTAGTTATGGTGATACCGAGTTCCTTCAGTATCTTTGAGGCGATCGCACCGGCTGCAACTCTGCCGATGGTCTCTCGTCCCGATGAACGGCCGCCGCCTCTGTAATCCCTGAAGCCATATTTTTCATCAAATGTATAATCTGCGTGGCCTGGTCTGTAATATGTGGCGATATCTCCGTAATCCCCGGAGCGCTGGGATGTATTTCTCACCATCATGGATATAGGAGTTCCGGTTGTCTTTCCCTCGAAAATTCCTGACAGTATCTCTATGGTATCGGATTCCTTTCTAGGCGTTGAGAACTGTGAAAATCCGGGTTTTCTGCGATCCAGAAATACCTGTATATCTTCCTCACACAGTGGAAGACCGGCAGGGCAGCCGTCAACGACAACTCCCAGAGCCTTTCCGTGGGATTCTCCCCATGTGGTGATGGTAAATTTATTTCCTATGGTGGAACCTGCCATAATATATCTCCTTTCAAATGCGGCGAAACCTGCCGCTCTCTATTCGGCAAATGAACTGCAGAATCCTGCAGCGCAAATGTCCGCGCGCACTATTATAGCATAGATAAGTTTGTGATAACAAGAAATAAGTTGGAATGCTGTAAAGTGTGAAAGCGTATAAGGCGAATGTCAAACCGGGAATATTACCGGCCGGGGTTGTAATGAAATATGTTATATATTAAAATATCTATGAAATGAATGAAAGAACACGGCTGAAAGCACAGCCGGACATAAGGTGGTCAAGAAAATGGAGAAATATTATATAGTAAAATCGATAGACGGAGATTACGCAAATCTTGCTGATGAGAATGATCTTGGCGGTGAGACAAAGCTCGTTGCAAGGGCGCTGCTTCCGGAAAGTATAGCGGAAGGAACAAGGCTGCACTATGCATTTTTGCAGTATGAAATTGCGGATTAATTTCCTCTTTACAAAACCAGACACATATGTTATCCTACACAAGGTCAACTGACACTTAGTTTGAGGACACCTCTAGGCCTTTTGCCCGGTGTCAGTCATGTATTATTTTATAGGAGGATTGTTATTATGATAACAAAAGAGCAGAAGCAGGAAATCGTAGCTAAGTACGGCAAGGATGCAAACGACACAGGTTCAACAGAGGTTCAGATCGCACTTCTTACAGCAAGAATCAACGATCTCAACGGACATTTCAAGGCTAATCCAAAGGATCATCACTCAAACCGTGGTCTTCTTAAGATGGTTGGTCAGAGAAGAAACCTTCTTGCATACCTCAAGAGCAAGGATATCGAGGCATACAGAAAGCTCATCGAGAGCCTTGGACTTAGAAAGTAATTTCTATTCGAGCCTTAATACAATAACAATTATGGGAATCATGTGTACAAGCATGATTCCTTTTTATTTGCCCGGACACATTTTTATGGTATCAAATAGTGTAAACAGAGGTGTTTGGATATTGTATTTTTTATATTCGTATGATAAAATTTAAAAGATTGTGGAATGACATATCGAGACTTCTATAAAGAATATCATGGATCATCGCTGAAAGATGGCAAAAAGGTTATAAGACATGGTGTTTTTTATAGTTGTTTCGACGTCTTCCACAATACAAATAAATATTAAATCAAGGAGATTTTGAGATGAGTAAGGAATTCAAGAGATACCAGAAAGAGATCGCTGGCAGAATGCTCACTGTTGATATCAACAGAGTAGCTGCACAGGCAAATGGTGCTGCATTTATCAAGTACGGTGACACAACAGTGCTTTCAACATGTACAGCTTCAGAGAAGCCAAGAGACGGAATCGATTTCTTCCCACTTTCAGTAGAGTATGAGGAGAAGTTATATTCAGTAGGAAAGATACCTGGAGGATTCAATAAGAGAGAGGGTAAGGCATCAGAGAACGCTGTCCTCACATCACGAGTAATCGACAGACCTATGAGACCTCTTTTCCCTAAGGATTATAGAAATGACGTAACACTCAACAACCTTGTTATGTCAGTAGATCCAGAGTGCAGACCGGAGCTGGTTGCAATGCTCGGATCATCTATCGCAACATGTATATCAGACGTTCCATTTGACGGACCATGTGCCATGACACAGGTAGGTCTCATCGACGGAGAGTTCATCATCAACCCAACACAGAAGCAGTGGGATGAGGGTGATCTGAAGCTCACAGTTGCATCTACATCACAGAAGGTTATCATGATCGAGGCCGGTGCAAATATTGTACCTGAGGCTAAGATGATCGAAGCTATCTACATGGCTCATGATATCAACCAGGACATCATCGCATTTATCAATGAGATAGTAGCTGAGGTTGGAAAGCCAAAGCATTCATATGTAAGCTGTGCAGTTCCAGAGGAGCTCTTTGCAGCGATTAAGGAGATCGTTCCTCCAGAGGCTATGGAGGAGGCTGTATTCTCAGACGAGAAGCAGGTTCGTGAGGAGAACATCAGACAGATCACAGAGAAGCTTGAGGAGGCATTTGCAGACAACGAGGAGTGGCTTGCAGTCCTTCCAGACGCTATATACCAGTATCAGAAGAAGACAGTAAGAAAGATGATCCTCAAGGATCACAAGAGACCTGATGGACGAGCTATCAACCAGATCAGACCACTTGCTGCTGAGGTTGACATCATTCCTAGAGTCCACGGCTCAGCTATGTTTACAAGAGGACAGACACAGATCTGTAACGTATGTACACTTGCTCCACTTTCTGAGATCCAGAGAGTTGACGGACTTGACGAGAACGTTACATCCAAGAGATATATGCACCACTACAACTTCCCTTCATACTCAGTAGGAGAGACAAAGGTTTCAAGAGGACCTGGACGTAGAGAGATTGGACACGGTGCACTTGCTGAGAGAGCACTTCTTCCTGTACTTCCAAGTGAGGAAGAGTTCCCATATGCGATCAGAACCGTATCAGAGACATTTGAGTCAAATGGTTCAACATCAATGGCATCAACATGTTCATCATGTATGTCACTCATGGCTGCCGGTGTTCCTATCAAGGCTATGGTTGCCGGAATCTCATGCGGACTTGTAACAGGTGATACAGACGACGATTACATCGTACTTACAGATATTCAGGGACTTGAGGACTTCTTCGGAGATATGGACTTCAAGGTAACAGGTACAACAGAGGGTATCACAGCTATCCAGATGGATATCAAGATTCACGGACTTACAAGACCTATCGTTGAGGAGGCTATCGCAAGAACACGTGAGGCAAGACTCTTCATCATGGAGACATGTATGAAGCCGGCCATCGCAGCTCCAAGACCAACGGTCAATGAGTTCGCGCCAAAGATCAAGCAGATCAAGATCGATCCAGAGAAGATCGGTGAGGTTATCGGACAGAGAGGTAAGACTATCAACACTATCATCGAGGAGACAGGTGTTAAGATCGATATCGATGATGAGGGAAGAATCTCTATCTGTGGCGTAGAGCAGGCAGGTATGGACAAGGCTATCGAGATGATCAACATGATCGTAGAGCCTCTTGAGGTTGGCAAGAACTACCATGGTAAGGTTGTAAAAGTTATCGACTGTGGAGCTATCGTATCGCTTGCACCTAACAAGGATGGACTCATCCACATCTCAAAGCTTTCAGACAAGAGAGTTGCAAAGGTTGAGGATGTTGTAAATGTAGGTGATGAGGTTGACGTTAAGGTCATCAAGATCGACGAGAGAGCAGGAAGAATAAGCCTGAGTCTCAAGGATGTACAGTAAATAACAGTTCTGAGCTAAACTATAATAAGGATATTTTTTATAAGGGTAAATTTGATGTCTCGAAGCCGGTCTGTCATATGGCCGGTTCCGGGGCATTGTAGTAAATAAAGGCATACATAAACAAACTAAAAAATAAATGCAGATTTAAGGGGGAACATATGAGATACGGTTATTTTGACGAACAGAACAAAGAGTATGTAATTGACAGACCAGACACCCCGGCACCTTGGGCAAACTACCTTGGTTCACCGGAATACGGAGCTATAATCTCCAACAACGCAGGAGGCTACAGCTTTGAGAAGTCAGGAGCAAACGGAAGAATACTTAGATACATATTTAACAGCTTTGATCAGCCTGGAAGATATGTATATCTTCGCGATGATGACACAAAGGATTACTGGTCAGCATCATGGCAGCCGGTAGGCAAGAGTCTTGATGTGTATAAGAGTGAATGTCACCATGGAACGGCATATACAAAGATGTATGCAGAGTATTCTGATATCAAGTCAGAGGTGATGTATTATGTTCCACTTAACAAGACACATGAAGTGTGGAAGGTGAGAGTTACCAACAACTCTGATAAGCCTCGTAACCTTTCAGCTATCGGATACTGTGAGTTTACAAATGACTGCAATTATGAGCAGGATCAGGTAAATCTCCAGTATACACTGTTCATAACCAGAACATATTTCATGGACAACAACAAGATCCTTCAGGTCATCAATGAGAATGTTGAGAAGGCTGAGATCAATGGAAGTAAGGCAAACAAAAGATTCTTTGCACTTGCCGGAAGTGATGTTGCATCATACTGTGGTGACAAGGAGGAGTTCCTTGGAAGATATCACGGCTACGGCAATCCGATCGGAGTTATAAATGGAGATCTTGGCAACAAGCTCAACTACAACAGCAATGCCTGCGGTGGACTCCAGACAAAATTCACACTTGCTCCGGGCGAGTCAAAGGATTTTGCATTCATAGTCGGAATGAAGGACAATGACGCTGCAAATGCTGTCATAGCCGGATACGCAGATCCTGCCGCAGCATGTCAGAAGGAGCTTGACGAGCTGATCGAGTATTGGCATTCAAAGCTCAACAACTTCCAGGTGCACACACCTAGTGATTCATTCAACAACATGGTAAATACATGGAATGCATACCAGTGTTTCATGACATTCATATGGTCAAGAGCTGCATCGTTCTCATACTGTGGTCTGAGAAACGGATATGGATACAGAGATACAGTTCAGGATATCCAGGGCGTTATCCACCTTGCACCTGAGATGGCTCTTGAGAAGATCAGATTCATGCTGTCAGCACAGGTTGACAACGGCGGTGGACTTCCACTTGTAAAGTTCACACATAACGCAGGTCATGAGGATACACCGGATGATCCATCATATGTACAGGAGACAGGACATCCTGCATACCGTGCAGACGACGCACTTTGGCTGTTCCCAACTGTATATAAGTATATTGCTGAGTCAGGCAACCTTGACTTCATAGACGAGGTTATTCCATTTGCCAACAAGGATGAGGGTACAGTTTATGAGCATCTTAAGAGAGCGATAGATTTCTCCATGAACAGACTTGGAGATAATGGTATGCCGGCAGGACTCTGGGCAGACTGGAATGACTGTCTGAGACTTGGAAAGAGAGGCGAGTCAACATTTGTTGCAATGCAGCTCTACTATGCGATGACAGTTATCAAGTATTTTGCTGAGATGAAGGATGATGCAGAGTACATAGATTACATCAACAGCATTCAGTACAAGATGGGTGAGACCATTCAGGAGAAGTGCTGGGAGGATGACAGATTCATCCGTGGATACAAGGAAGGCGGACAGGTCATCGGTTCAAAGAATGATCCTGAGGCAAGCATGTGGCTGAATCCTCAGTCATGGGCAGTTATAAGCGGACTTGCCACAAGAAAGCAGTCTGAGATCGCCCTTGAGTCTGTTCACAGGGAGCTTAACACAGAGTACGGTGTGAGACTTATGTTCCCACCATACAGAGAGCATGCATTTGACGGAGCACTCATGCTTCTGTTCAATGCAGGAACAAAGGAGAATGCGGGTATATTCTCACAGCCACAGGGCTGGATAATACTTGCCGAGGCGCTCATGGGACATGGAAACAGAGCGTTTGAGTATTTCAACGAGAGCTCTCCTGCATCCATGAATGATAAGGCAGAGATCAGAAAGCTTGAGCCATACTGCCATGGACAGTTCACAGAGTCTGTTGGAAGTCCATTTGAGGGTCGCGCTCATGTACACTGGCTTACAGGTACAGCATCCACATGTATGGTTGGCTGCGTTGAGGGTATCATGGGTATGAGACCAGACTTTGGCGGAATCAAGATCGCGCCTTCAGTCCCATCAGACTGGAAGGAGTTTGAGATCGAGAAGATGTTCAGGGGTAAGAAGCTCTCAATCAAGGTTCAGAATCCTGATGGACATGAGAGCGGTTTCCAGAGCCTCACATTAAATGGTGAGAAACTTGAGGCCAATTATATCCCTGCTGACAAGCTTGCTGATACAAACGATATCGTGCTTGTAATGTAATGAATATAAATACATTATTTATACCATATTAAGTTAAGAAGGGCTCAGCCCTTCTTAATTTTTGCCCTGATGCGGAATGAGTGGATTGGGGTTGGAAGGTGGTGCAGGCGAAGTGGAATCGGTATCGATCGCTGAGAGGTTAAAACTCACTGACAACATACATGTTATGGATGTTCCAGGTGGAGGTTATATCCTGTTATGTGGAATATATGGAGAGATTGAGGGGCATGACAAGCTTCCTGCCGGTATGAAGAGTACAAGCTACGAGAAGCTGCTTCCGGTGATAGCCCAGGCAGAAAACTGCGGAGATGTAAAGGGAGTCCTGACTCTGATAAATACGGTCGGAGGCGATGTTGAGTCCGGACTTGCCATATCTGAGATGTTGTCCAGCCTGTCAAAGCCGGTCGTCAATATCGTGCTTGGCGGCGGACATTCCATAGGAGTTCCTCTGGCGGTGTCGGGAAATGTGTCTTTTATAGTGCCGACCGCAACGATGATAGTTCATCCAATAAGGACAAATACGGCGGTGCTTGGAGTTAAGCAGAACTTTGAATATATAGAGAAGATGCAGGAGAGGATCATACAGTTCACAGTGGATCACTCATCTATAGACAGGAAAGAACTGGAGAAACTTATGTTTAACACGACAGAGCTGACCAAGGATGTGGGCTCGGTTCTGATAGGAAAACAGGCTGTCGAAAAAAGGGTTATAGACAGGATCGGTGGTATGTCGGCGGCTTTAAAAACGCTGTATGACTTGATTAATTAAGAAAATGATAGTAAAATTCCATAGGATATTGTATAAACATCGATCAAGGGAGGTTGGTCATGAGCTTATTACAGGCAATTTTGATGGGAATAATACAGGGAGCTACAGAATTTCTTCCAGTCAGCAGTTCGGGACATCTGGCTATTTTCAAGAATATTTTTGGAGTGGAGACCGATACGGGTATATTATTTGACATACTGCTCCATTTTGGCACGCTGGTTGCCATATTTATAGTCTACTGGGCAGATATAAAGAAGCTTGTTATAGAGGGACTCAAGATAGTTGGAGATTGCTGTGTCAATCTGGTAAATTTCATAAAGAACAAGACCTCGAAGGAGGAACAGATATATCCGTATAGGAAGATTGTGTGTACGGCATACAGAAAGTTTGTTATGCTCATACTCGTGTCAACTCTTACGACGACGGTGATCGCAGTCCCATTTGACAAAGCTATAGGACATGCGGGAGATACACTTTTGATACCGGGTATCTGTCTGTGTATAACATCTGTTATCCTGTATTTTGCGGACAGACTGCCGGCTGGTAAGAAGAGTGTGGCAAAGGCTACATACAGAAACGCCATATTTGTAGGTCTGGCACAGGCTGTTGCTACGCTTCCGGGAATATCAAGATCCGGAAGTACGATAACTGCAGGTCTGGCATGCGGCTACACAAGAAAATTCACGGTAAAGTATTCATTTATAATGTCGATACCGGCTGTTCTGGGAGCAGTCATACTGGAGATACCTGATCTGTTTAAGTCATCTATTTCAGGAACTGATGTTGTAAATTACATAGTTGGAATGGTAGTTGCAGGTGTTGTTGGATATTTATGTATAAAATTTATGCTTTATACGGTCAAGAAAAAGAATTTTAAGGGCTTTTCCATATATTGTATGATCGCGGGAATCGTGTCTGTAATATGGTATTTTGTTGCTTAAGATTTAGAATAGAGGTAGAAAATGGCTGCTGGTAATAAAAAGTCATACAAGAACAATACATCAAAGAATGGCACGTCCAAAAACGCTGCGTCTAAAAAGACTGTGGCAAAGAACTCTTCAAAAGGTGGATCAAATAACAGGACATCTGCGAAGAAGAATACTGCATCGAAAAAAACATCTGCCAGATCAAAGGCTGCCATAGAACGCAAAGCCCGGGAAGAGGAACTGGCAAGGCAGAAGCAGATGAGAAGTGAGATCATACTCATAGTTCTCTTTGCATTTTCGGTATTTCTGCTACTTGCAAACTTCAGGATCTGCGGAATAGTGGGAGATACAGTATCGGGATTTTTCTTTGGAATAATCGGTTTCAGCGAGTACATATTCCCGGTATATCTGTTTGTGTCGGCTGCCTATCTTATATCAAATGATTTCAGGGGGAAGATCGTCAAAAAGGTTGTATATTTTGGCGTTGTGCTCATCCTGTTGTCCATGGTATTTCAGGCTATATATTCATCGACCTTTGAGTCGGTCAAGGTTCTGTACATGGATGGGTATAAGGACAGATCGGGCGGAGGAGTTATATGCGGAGGAATATTCTTTGCGATAAGGACACTGCTTGGAGTTCCGGGTGCGTGCATAGTAATATTTATAGCTGCGGTTATCATGTTCATTCTCATAACGGAGATATCAGTTATAGACGAGATCAAACTTTTCATAGCATCTATCCGTGAGTGCAGAGAAAGCGATGATGACGAACAGTATGAAGATGAGGAGTATCAAAGTGACAGATATGACGATGGTTATTACTCACATGATGTAAATGATACTCCGGTTCGCAGAGTGAGACCATCGATGGCAAATCTCAATGTGTACAGCAGCGATAAGTCCAAGGATGACAGAGCTTCCGACAGGACTGCTGCAACGCAGGTCAAGCCAAGGAAGACTAAGCCACAGAAGAATGTAGAGAGGGAGCCTGCCAGGGATTTCTTTGCCATGGAGGATGTCCACGAGCTCACACCTGGAGATGGCGCTGTGGATATGTCCTATGATGAATTTAACAATGATATAGAGAAGATCGTCATGACCGACAGAGAGGAGATCGTCAATCCAGTTCAGATAGACAGAGAGGATCCTGTGCATAAACCGGTGCGGAAGCCTGCACCTGTGAAGAGAAGAAAGCCAGTGGTCGTAACTCCTGAAGAACCAAAGCTGGCTGCTGTGGACACTGATATGGAGGATGCAGAGATACTTTCATTTACTGATGATGCGGAGGATGTCCTTGCGGGAGCGGTAAATGGCAATATGCATCCAGAGAGTGTGTCAGATTACAATCCGCTCTACGACTCTGCATTTGCGGAGGAGGAGAAGACGGATACCGCGGCTCAAAGCAAAAAGAAGCCGGCGGTACAGACTGAGAGCTCAAAGCAGTATCAGGAGGGAAGAAAATATAAATTCCCAACGGCAGATCTGCTGTCCCAGCCTAAAAAGACGAACAATTCCAACAGGGATGCCCATGTCAGGGAGACAGCCATCAAGCTTAAGAATACCCTCGAGACATTTGGCGTCAATGTAACCATAACAAACTATAGCTGCGGTCCTGCTGTAACGAGATTTGAGATGCAGCCGGAGCAGGGTGTCAAGGTCAGCAAGATACTGAACCTTGCGGACGACATAAAGCTCAACCTTGCGGCTGCGGATATACGTATAGAGGCACCGATACCTGGCAAGGCAGCCATAGGAATAGAGGTCCCTAACAAGGAGAACTCAATTGTGGCGTTCCGGGAGCTTATAGAATCAGATAATTTCAAGAACCTCAAGTCCAAAGTGGCATTTGCGGTTGGTAAGGATATAAGTGGACAGGTCATCGCAACGGATATTGCCAAGATGCCGCATCTTCTGATCGCCGGAGCCACAGGTTCGGGTAAATCAGTGTGTATCAATACACTTATAATGAGTATACTGTACAAAGCCACACCGGAGGAGGTAAAGCTCATAATGATAGATCCTAAGATGGTTGAGCTTGCATGCTACAATGGCATACCACACCTTCTGATACCGGTCGTAACAGATCCAAAGAAGGCGGCAGGGGCACTCAACTGGGCTGTCATGGAGATGACAAGAAGATACCAGCTTTTTGCTGAGCACAGTGTACGTAATATACAGGGATATAATGACAAGGTTGAAAATGCCGTTATAGCGGGAGCTGATGGAGAAAAGCTGACCAAGATGCCACAGATAGTGGTCATAGTGGATGAGCTTGCAGATCTTATGATGGTTGCCCACGGCGAAGTCGAGGATGCTATAGTGAGACTTTCACAGCTTGCCAGAGCAGCGGGTATACATCTTGTCATAGCAACACAGAGACCGTCGGTTGATGTCATAACAGGTCTCATAAAGGCAAATGTTCCATCGAGAATAGCATTTGCAGTTTCGTCGGGAGTTGATTCCAGAACCATACTTGATATGGTAGGAGCAGAGAAACTTCTTGGAAAGGGAGATATGCTGTTCTATCCGACAGGCTATCCTAAGCCGGTCAGAGTACAGGGCGCATTTGTGTCGGATGATGAGGTTACAGCGGTTGTTGATTTCCTCAAGAAGAACAATGGCGTGGGAACATATGATGAGGAGATATCCAAATCAATATCCGGAAATGGTGGATCAGGCGCCACAGCGATAGGTGGGGCTTCAGCCAGTGATAAGGATGAATATTTCGTGGAAGCGGGAAGATTCATTATAGAGAAAGAAAAAGCTTCTATAGGTATGCTTCAGAGAACGTTCAAGATAGGCTTTAACAGAGCCGCAAGGATCATGGATCAGTTGATGGCCGCGGGAGTAGTTGGCCCGGAGGAGGGCACAAAGGCCAGAAAGATCCTGATGACTCAGGAACAGTTTGATGAATATATAGACACTAATTTATAAAAAGCGGAGGATAAGAGCTATGATGACAGACATTGAAATTGCACAGAAGGCTGAGATGAAGCACATAAGGGAGGTTGCTGCAAAGCTCGGAATATCAGAGGATGACCTCGATCTCTATGGAAAGTATAAGGCAAAGCTCTCAGATGAGCTTATAAAGAAGGTTGAGGGCAACGAGAACGGAAAGCTTATCCTCGTTACAGCCATCAATCCAACACCTGCAGGAGAGGGAAAGACGACAATCACTGTAGGACTTGGTGAGGCTATGGGACAGCTTGGAAAGAAGGCGGTTATCGCACTTCGTGAGCCATCACTTGGACCATGTTTTGGAATCAAGGGTGGTGCAGCCGGCGGCGGATATGCACAGGTAGTACCTATGGAGGATCTCAACCTCCACTTTACAGGAGATTTCCATGCTATAACATCTGCAAACAATCTCCTTGCAGCCATGATGGATAACCATATCCAGCAGGGAAATGCACTTAGAATAGATGTGAACAGAATAGTGTTCAAGAGATGTATGGATATGAATGACAGAGTTCTCAGACACACAGTTGTCGGACTTGGAAAGCGTGTCGACGGAGTGCCTAGAGAGGACGGATTTGTCATCACAGTTGCATCGGAGATCATGGCTATTCTCTGTCTTGCAAGTGACATGAAGGATCTTCAGGAGAGACTTGGCAGAATAATCGTTGCATACAACATGGACAATGAGCCTGTGACAGCGGCTGATCTCAAGGCTGTAGGAGCTATGGCAGCGCTTTTAAAGGATGCCATCAAGCCAAACCTTATCCAGACACTTGAGCATACACCGGCAATCGTACACGGCGGACCATTTGCAAATATAGCACATGGATGTAACAGTGTAATGGCTACAAAGACAGCATTAAAGCTTGCAGATTATGTAATAACAGAGGCAGGATTTGGCGCAGATCTCGGAGCTGAGAAGTTCTTCGATATCAAGTGCCGTATGAACAACCTTAAGCCGGATGCGGTGGTTCTGGTTGCTACAGTAAGAGCACTCAAGTACAATGGCGGAGTTGCAAAGGCAGATCTCGGCGAGGAGAATCTCGACGCGCTTAAGGCTGGTATAGTAAACCTTGAGAAGCATATTGAGAATCTTCAGAAGTATGGTGTTCCTGTTGTTGTAACTCTGAATAGATTTGTCACAGACAGTCAGGCAGAGCTTGACTTTGTCAAGAAGTTCTGCGAGGACAGAGATTGCGATTTTGCTCTTGCAAATGTATGGGAGCAGGGAGGCAAGGGTGGTATAGACCTTGCAAATGCAGTGCTCAACACGCTGGAGAACAAGAAGAGCAACTTCAAGGTGCTCTACGATGACAGCCTTTCAATAAAGGATAAGATAAATTGTATTGCTACAGAGATATATGGCGCGGATGGTGTTACATACAGCGCAGAGGCCAGCAAGGCCATCGCCAAGATCGAGGAGATGGGATTTGGTAACTTCCCTGTATGTATGGCAAAGAACCAGTATTCTCTGTCAGATGATCCAAAGAAGCTTGGAAGACCTACAGGATTCGATATAAATATCCGTGAGGTTTATGTCAGTGCAGGAGCAGGATTTGTGGTAGCGATTACCGGAACTATCATGACCATGCCTGGACTTCCAAAATCCCCTGCGGCAGAAAGGATTTATGTTGATGATAACGGCAAGATCGTCGGATTATTCTAGGAGGACAAATAAATGTATAAGCTTATAGATGGTAAGGTTATATCAAAACAGATAAAGGATGAGCTCAAGGAGAAGGTTGCGGGACTCAAGGCAGAGGGCGTAGAGATATGCCTTGCTGTCATTCAGGTCGGAAATGATCCTGCATCGTCAGTATATGTTGGAAATAAGAAGAAGGCATGTGAGTATATAGGAATAGGTTCACTGTCATATGAGCTCCCAGAGGAGACAACTGAGGAGGAGCTTCTTGCACTTATAGAGAAGCTCAACTCTGACGACAAGGTGAACGGAATACTTGTACAGCTCCCGCTTCCAAAGCATATAGATGAGGATAAGGTTATAAAGACCATATCTCCAAAGAAGGATGTGGACGGCTTCCATCCGATGAGTGTTGGTGCACTCAGCATAGGACAGCCGGGCTTTGTGTCATGTACACCAGCCGGAGTTATCCAGCTCATCAAGAGATCAGGAATAGAGATAGAGGGTAAGGAGTGCGTGGTACTCGGCAGAAGCAATATAGTAGGCAAGCCTATGAGCATGCTGCTGCTCCGTGAGAACGGAACCGTAACCGTGTGCCATTCCAGAACAAGGAATCTCAAGGAAGTGTGCAGACGTGCTGATATACTCGTGGTGGCAATAGGAAAGCCAGAAATGATCGATGCATCTTACATCAAGGAAGGCGCAACAGTTATAGATGTGGGAATCCACAGGGATGAGAATAATAAGCTCTGCGGTGATGTGGATTTTGAATCAGCCAAGGAGGTTGCCGGAGCGATAACTCCTGTACCTGGCGGAGTCGGCCCTATGACCATAGCCATGCTCATGTCAAACTGTGTAGAATCAATAAATATAAACTAAGAACAAGTGCAAAATTATTGGAGAACAGATGAAAGTATTACTCATATCACTAGGCTGTGATAAAAATCTGGTGGACAGCGAGGTCATGCTCGGTTTGCTGAACAAAGCCGGCCACCAGCTTACAAATGATGAGACAGAGGCAGATGTAGTAGTTGTAAATACCTGTGCGTTCATCAGCGATGCGAAAGAGGAAAGCATCAACACCATCATCGAGATGGGAGAACTGAAGAAAACCGGAAAACTAAAAAAGCTTATCGTTGCGGGATGTCTGTCCCAGAGATACAAGGACGAGATAATGAAGGAGCTTCCGGAGATCGATGTCATTATTGGTGCGACCAATTACGATAAGATAGTTGAGGCAATAGGAACCGACGAGGAGTCGATCATAGATGATATAAATTATACTCCAAGGCCGATTGCCGAGAGAATAGTAACGACAAATGCGTCGATGGCGTATTTTAAGATCGCAGAAGGTTGTAATAAACTGTGCACTTATTGTATAATACCTCACATACGAGGCAGATACAGAAGCATGCCGATGGACAGCCTGATCGCATCCGCTGAAAAGCTTGCGTCTGATGGTATAAAGGAGCTTGTCCTTGTGGCACAGGAGACTACGCTGTACGGAGTTGATCTGTATGGTGAGAAGAAGCTTCCAGAGCTTCTCACAAAACTCAGTGAGATAGAAGGCATAGAGTGGATAAGACTTCTGTACTGTTATCCGGAGGAGATAACAGATGAACTAATAGAGGTTATGGCCACGAATCCGAAGATCTGCCATTATGTCGATATACCTATCCAGCATTCTGAGAATGCGATACTTAAGAGAATGGGCAGACGGACCAGCAGAGAGGACATTGTGGAGCTTGTCGGCAGACTGAGGACAGCCATGCCGGATATAGCCATCAGAACCACGCTCATATCTGGTTTCCCAGGTGAGACACAGGAACTGCACGATGGTCTGGTCGACTTTGTTGACGAGTGCGAGTTTGACAGGCTTGGAGTATTCACTTATTCGCCTGAGGAGGGCACTCCGGCTGCGGAGTACGAGGATCAGGTGGATGGAGAGCTGGCTGTAAAGTGGCGCGATGAGATCATGGAGCTTCAGCAGGAGATTTCCTATGAGAAGAACCAGCAGATGATCGGAAGCCCCCAGAAGGTTCTCATTGAGGGATATCTGGTCGACGATGATGTATATGTGGGAAGAACCTACAGAGATGCTCCGGGGGTTGACGGAATAGTGTTCGTCAGCGCACCATATGAATTGATATCCGGTTCATTTGTGGATGTGAAGATAACCGAGGCAAATGAATATGACTTGACAGGAGTGATAGTAGAATGAATTTACCAAACAAATTGACAATACTAAGAGCTATAATGATTCCATTCTTTCTCGTGTTTTTATATATGTCACCGGGATGGTCGAAGTGGGTGGCACTTGGAATATTCATAGCCGCATCACTTACAGATATGCTTGACGGAAAGATTGCAAGAAAATACAATCTGGTCACCAATTTTGGAAAATTCATGGATCCTCTGGCAGATAAGCTGCTGGTATGTTCGGCACTCATAGCACTGTCGGATCTGAACAGGATCCCAGCATGGATCGTTATAGTGATCATAGCGCGTGATTTCATAATAAGCGGATTCAGACTTATTGCGGCAGAAAAGGGAATTGTTATTGCTGCCGGATGGTGGGGAAAGATCAAGACAACGGTTCAGATGATCATGGTAGGATTTCTGATAGCTGATCTCAAGGTGTTCTACATCTTTGATCAGGTGCTCATCTACCTTGCACTTGCACTGACACTTATATCTCTTGGAGATTATCTGTATCACAACAGAGAAGTTCTCAAGGACTAAAACAGTAAAAAATAAAACAGATTTTATAATTCAACGGGGAATTTGGGGTATACTTTTGTTTGGGGGTATATTTTACACAGATTCCCTGTTTTATTTTGAAAAATAATTGCTTACAACGCCGATAAACCTTTGGTGGTTTTTTCGATTTTACTTGAAATATGACGACAAAGGCTTTACAATTATACTCGGCGAAAATTGGACTATATATAGTCCTAAAATAAATTAAACGGAGGGCTAAAAATGAGCAACACACCAAGCTTGTCAGCAAGTGACAGAATTTCAATGTTACTTGATGACTCAAGTTTTGTTGAAATCGGCGCATATGTAACTGCTAGAAATACAGATTTCAACATTCAGGACAAGGATACTCCAAAAGACGGCGTAATAACCGGTTATGGAGTGATCGATGGCAATTTAGTTTATGTTTACAGCCAGGATGCAAAGGTGCTCGGCGGTTCTATAGGCGAGATGCATGCCAAGAAGATCGCAAACCTTTACGACATGGCAATGAAGATGGGTGCACCTGTTATCGGGCTGATCGATTGTGCCGGACTCAGACTTCAGGAGGCTACAGATGCTCTTAATGCATTTGGAGAGGTATTCATGAAGCAGACTCTTGCATCAGGTGTAATACCACAGATCACAGCTATATTTGGTACATGCGGTGGTGGTGCAGCACTTATACCTAATCTCACAGACGTAACATTCATGACTAAGGAAGGAGCTAAGCTCTTTGTTAACAGTCCAAATGCACTGGATGAGAACCGTGCAGAGAAGCTTGACACTGCAGCAGCAGATTATGTTGCAGAGAACACAGCAAATGTTGACGCAGTATACGACACAGAGGCAGAGCTTCTCGGTGCAGTGAGAACTATGGTAGGTCTTCTTCCATCAAACAATGAGGATGATGGCGACTGCGCAGTATGTGAGGATGATGTGAACAGAATCATCCCAGATCTTGCTACAAAGGCAGGGGATGTGAAGGCTGTTATAGCAGATATCACTGATGATGAGTTTGTATTCGAGCTCAAGAAGGATTTTGCAGATGACGTTGTTACTGCATTTATCAGACTTAACGGTGAGACAGTCGGTGTTGTCGGAAACCAGAAGGATGTCATGACAACAGCCGGTGCATATAAGGCAGAGGATTTCGTAAAGCTTTGTGATTCATTCAATATCCCAGTTGTCACACTTGTAAACATCAAGGGATTTGCAGCAACTGTAAAGGAAGAGAAGACTATCTCAAAGGCTGTTGCAAAGCTTACTTACGCTTATGCCAACGCAACAGTGCCAAAGGTAACTGTTATGCTTGACAAGGCATATGGTACAGCCTACACAGTTATGTGTTCAAAGGCTATCGGAGCTGATGTTGTATTTGCTTGGCCTAAGTCAGTTATCGGAACAATGGATCCAGAGATGGCTGTAAAGATCATGTATGAAGATGAGATCGCAGCAGCCGGTGACAAGCTTGCTTATATCAAGGAGAAGAAGGCTGAGTACACAGATGCTCTTTCAGGTGCCGTATCTGCAGCGAGAAGAGGCTACGTGGATGATATCATCGAGCCTGATGCAACAAGAAAGAGAGTTATAGCAGCACTCGATATGCTTTTTTCAAAGAGTGAGGACAGACCATTCAAGAAGCATGGAACAATATAAAGGAGTGACAACTTAATGGAAAAGATAATAAAGAAAAAGTTATTATTGATAGTTTCTATGTTAGCTGTTACATTTGCACTTGCCGGATGTTCGTCTTCAGACAAGAAAGTAGAATTTGACTATGACGGAAACACATTGGTTCAGATAGCAGAAACACAGGCTACGAATTACATGCAGATTGCGCAGGTTGAAGATGTATATAATTTCTATGTGGATGAAGAGGCAAATGGCGGTCAGGTAGATGAAACGACTGCTGATGCATTAAAGGTTTTTTCAACGATTGAGTCTGACTATGGTAAATTCCAGCAGTTTAAGCCGGTCAATCTCGAAGATGAAGATGATAAAACAATACAAGAAGTTGATGACAAGGTTGTTGTTACATTATATGCAGAATGTGCAGAAAAAGAAGCTATAGTAAAGGCAACATTTGTAGACAATTCGGTAACTTACAATTTCCAGAAGTATTCAGTGATGGCTCAGAATAAGTATTCAGAAGAAGAGGCTGATCAGATGCTTGCATCAAATGGTGTTTATCCATACAAGATTTCCGAATTTGAAGTTGCTGCTAATCAGACACTTAAGGACAAGATGAAGGATGCGGGAGCAAATACCCTCATAGGTATGGGTATCGTGTTTATAGCACTTATCTTCATATCATTCATAATTTCACTTCTCAAGTATGTTCCGGCTCTTTTGGACAAGGAGACAAGAGAGAAGAGAAAGGCTGAGAAGGCAAAGAAGGCTCTTGGAAGCGTTGCAACATTAAATGTTGACAAGGAGGATGAGACTCCTGCAGGAAGCGCACCTGCTCCAGCTGGAATAGTAGACATTGTCAACACAGCGACCGGTGAGAGCGTTATGAACGACTCAGAGCTTGTTGCGGTTATATCAGCAGCGGTTATGGCGGCACAGGGCGGAAAGACAAGAGTTCGTGTAAACTATCCAAGTAACGATAAGTTGGTTGTAAGACCAAGAAAAAAGAATAAGAGATAATTATAGGAGGATAATTGTTATGAAGAATTATAGAATCACAGTTAATGGCACATCATACGATGTATCAGTTGAAGAATTATCAGGTGGCGCAGCTCCAGTAGCAGCACCTGTAGCAGCAGCTCCAGTGGCAGCACCTGCAGCAGCTCCTGCAGCTCCAGCACCAGCAGCAGGCGGCGCAGGAAGCGTTAAGGTTTCATCACCTATGCCTGGTAAGATCCTTGCAGTAAAGGCTAATGTTGGCGACTCAGTAAAGAAGGGTCAGGTAATCCTTATCCTTGAGGCTATGAAGATGGAAAACGAAGTTGTTGCTCCGGAAGATGGTACTATCGCAAGCATAGATGTTACAGTAGGCGCTAGTGTTGAGTCAGGCGACACACTTGCAACACTCAACTAATTGCTTGAATTAGAATAAATCTTATAGGAGGAAACAACTAAATGGGCAGCACAATAGTTGACGTTTTGACAAATTTAGCTAATCAGACCGGTTTTGCAAGTCTTGACTGGAAGAATTACGTTATGATCCTTATAGCGTTTGCTTTCATGTATCTTGCAATCGGAAAGGGTTTTGAGCCACTTCTTCTTGTCCCTATCTCATTTGGTATGTTTCTTGTAAACATGTTCCCAGATATTATGGCAGAGGGCGGCTTGTTACATTATTTTTACCTGCTTGATGAGTGGAGTATCTTACCTTCACTTATATTCATGGGCGTAGGTGCCATGACAGACTTTGGTCCGCTTATCGCGAACCCGAAGAGTTTCCTGCTCGGCGCTGCAGCTCAGTTCGGTATCTATACAGCTTACTTCCTTGCATTCCTTATGGGATTCAACGGCAAAGAGGCTGCGGCTATATCGATCATCGGTGGTGCAGATGGTCCTACATCTATCTACCTTGCCGGTAAGCTCGGCATGGGTGGAACACTTCTCGGACCTATAGCAGTTGCGGCATATTCATATATGTCACTTGTACCTGTTATACAGCCACCTATCATGAAGGCTCTCACAACAAAGAAGGAGAGACTTGTTAGAATGCCACAGCTCAGACCTGTAACCAAGATCGAGAAGATCCTCTTCCCTATCATCGTTACACTTGTGGTAGTTCTTATACTTCCAACAACAGCACCACTTGTAGGTATGCTGATGCTTGGTAACCTCTTCAGAGAGTGTGGCGTTGTTAAGCAGCTCACAGAGACAGCTTCAAACGCTCTTATGTATATCGTAGTTATCTTACTTGGTACTTCAGTAGGTGCATCTACAAGTGCAGAGGCATTCCTAAAGATGAGTACACTTAAGATAGTATTCCTTGGTCTTGTAGCATTCGCAGTTGGTACAGCAGCCGGAGTTCTATTCGGTAAGCTCATGTGTTGGGCTACAAAGGGCAAGGTTAATCCGCTTATCGGTTCAGCTGGTGTATCAGCCGTTCCAATGGCAGCCAGAGTATCACAGAAGGTTGGAGCACAGTATGATCCTACAAACTTCCTTCTGATGAACGCTATGGGACCAAACGTTGCAGGTGTTATCGGTACAGCCGTAGCAGCTGGTACATTCCTTGCAATATTTGGAATTTAATTAAGAATTTAGGCAATGAAATTATATAGGAGGACGATAAAATGGCAGATAAGAAACCGATAAAGATTACGGAAACTGTACTGCGTGATGCGCATCAGTCACTTATAGCTACTCGTATGACAACCGAGCAGATGCTTCCTATCATCGACAAGATGGATAAGGTTGGTTATCATTCAGTAGAGTGCTGGGGCGGCGCAACATTTGATGCATCACTCAGATTCCTTAAGGAGGATCCATGGGAGAGACTCAGAAAGCTCAGAGATGGATTCAAGAATACAAAGCTGCAGATGCTCTTCAGAGGACAGAATATCCTCGGATACCGTCATTATGCAGATGATGTTGTAGAGTATTTCGTACAGAAGTCAATCGCAAATGGTATTGATATCATCAGAATATTTGACTGTCTGAACGATCTTAGAAACCTTCAGACATCAGTTAAGGCTTGTAACAAAGAGGGTGGACATGCCCAGGTAGCTCTTTCATATACACTCGGTGATGCATATACTCTGGATTACTGGAAGGATATGGCAAAGAGAATCGAGGATATGGGAGCAGATTCAATCTGTATCAAGGATATGGCTGGACTTCTTGTTCCAAATAAGGCTACAGAGCTTGTACAGGCACTCAAGGATGGTTCAAGCCTTCCAATTCAGCTTCATACACATTACACATCAGGTGTAGCTTCAATGACATATCTCAAGGCTGTAGAGGCTGGATGTGATGTCATCGATACAGCAATCTCACCTCTTGCGCTTGGTACATCACAGCCTGCAACAGAGGTTATGGCCAAGACATTTGAGGGAACAGAGTTTGATCCAGGTCTGGATCAGAAGCTTCTGGCTGAGATAGCAGACTACTTCAGACCACTCAGAGAAGAGTGGATCGCAAGTGGTCTCTTAAATCCAAAGGTTCTTGGCGTTAACGTTAAGACACTTCTCTACCAGGTACCTGGTGGAATGCTTTCAAACCTCGTATCACAGCTCAAGGAGATGGGTGCTGAGGATAAGTTCGAGGCAGTTCTTGAGGAGGTTCCAAGAGTTCGTAAGGACTATGGTGAGCCACCACTTGTTACTCCTTCAAGCCAGATCGTTGGCACACAGGCAGTTCTCAACGTCGTAACAGGCGAGAGATACAAGATGTGTACAAAGGAGTCAAAGGCACTTGTACGTGGCGAGTATGGTCAGTCAGTAAAGCCTGTTGATCCAGAGGTTAAGAAGAAGGTTATCGGCGATGAGAAGCAGATCACATGCCGTCCAGCAGATCTTCTTGAGAACGAGCTCGACAAGATTGAGAAGGAGATGATCCAGTACAAGAAGCAGGATGAGGATGTACTCACATATGCACTGTTCCCACAGGTTGCAACTGACTTCTTCAAGTACAGAGAGGCTCAGGATAAGAAGGTCGATGTCACACTTGCTGACAAGGACAGCACAGCTTATCCAGTTTAATAACTGAATTCATAAGGTCAGATATATAAATGATCATAAAAAGGGACGGAGCTCCGCGAGCGGAGTCTCTGTCCTTTTGCTTAATATATGGAGATAATATGACAGGAAAAATAGTGGTTATAGGAGCAGGAGCTGCAGGGGTAATGGCTGCACTGACAGCGGCACAGAAGAATAAGGTCATTCTCATTGAAAAGAATGACAGGATCGGAAAAAAGTTATTTATAACAGGTAAGGGACGTTGTAATGTGACAAATGCATGTGACGCTGACGGATTTTTTAATTCAGTGGTCACAAACAGCAAGTTTATGTACAGCTCCTTTTATACATTTGACAACAATATGATAATGGACTATCTGGAGAAGGCTGGGTGTCCGCTCAAGATAGAACGCGGAGGAAGAGTGTTCCCGACAAGCGATCATTCTTCAGACGTTATAGGAGCATTCAAAACTCTTATAAACAGAAATAAAAATATAAGTCTGTATTTGAATACGAAGGTTACAGGAATCAATATAGAGGATGGCAGGATAAAGAGTGTTGACGTATCAGGAGATAACGGCGGGACAGGCAATGACAGGATATACTGTGATGCTGTTATAATTTGTACCGGCGGAAGATCGTATCCACTCACGGGATCTACCGGAGACGGATACAGACTGGCAGAACATATGGGTCATACGATAAAGCCGTTAAGTCCATCACTGGTTCCGTTTGAGATAGAAGAGAAATGCTGCTCCATGATGATGGGACTGTCGCTTAAAAACGTGGCACTTCACATAAGCAGTGGAAAGAAGAAAATATTTGACGAACAGGGGGAGATGCTGTTTACCCACTTTGGCATAAGTGGGCCGCTGGTGATCAAGGCCTCCGCATATATACACAGGTATATTGGAAAAGATATAGACATGTACATAGATCTGAAGCCGGCTATGGACAGAGATATGCTTGATGCCAGACTCCTCAAGGATTTCAAGAAATATGCAAACAAAGACTTCAAGAATTCTCTTGGAGATCTGCTTCCGATCAAGATGATAGATGTGGTTGTGGAGAGATCCGGTATCGATCCGTATAAGAAGGTCAACTCAGTGACCAGGGAAGAAAGACAGAGACTTATAGATGTGCTGAAGGAATTCAGACTTACATTTGTGGGGCTTCGGGGATATGATGAGGCTATAATCACAAGAGGCGGAGTGAGCGTAAAAGAGGTAAATCCTTCCACCATGGAGTCTAAGTTTGTGGGGGGCGTGTATTTTGCCGGAGAACTGCTGGATATCGATGCGCTGACAGGTGGATTTAACCTGCAGGTGGCGTGGTCGACTGGATATCTGGCTGGACTTTCTGCTTCCGAGAGTTTACAATAGGCGTGGACGACAGTCAATTTAATTACAGGGAGACGAAGATATGAATATAGCAATAGATGGACCTGCAGGTGCAGGCAAAAGCACGATAGCAAAAAAGGCGGCAGGCGAGCTTGGTTTTATATATGTGGATACAGGTGCCATGTACAGGGCGGTGGCTGTATATCTCACAGAAAGCGATATATCTGCCAGCGATGAAGACCTGGTGGAGAAAAGCATAGCGGACATTTCCGTGGAGATAAAATATGAGGATGGAGCACAGCAGGTCTACCTTAACGGCGAGAATGTAACAGGAAAGCTGAGAACTGAGGCTGCTGGTAATATGGCTTCAAAGGCATCTGCACTTCCATGCGTCAGGGAAAAGCTTCTGTCACTCCAGCGGGATCTCGCTGCTTCAAATGATGTTGTCATGGATGGAAGGGATATAGGAACAAATATACTTCCTTCAGCAGAGCTCAAGGTATACCTTACCGCCTCTTCGGCAGTGAGGGCCAAAAGAAGATATGACGAGCTTGTCGCAAAGGGCGCTGAGAATATTGATATAGAGAAGATAGAGCAGGATATAATCCAGAGGGATAAGCAGGATATGGAGAGAAAAACAGCTCCTTTAAAGAGGGCTGATGACGCGGTTCTTATCGACAGCTCAGATATGACGATAGAGCAGGTTACAGACACTATAGTCGGACTTGCAAGAGAGAGAATGTAATACAGGTGGTTTAGATATGGAGATATTACTTGCAAAGAGTGCCGGATTCTGCTTTGGCGTTCAGCGTGCGGTGGATACAGCATACGAACATGCTGATGAGGAAAATGTGTATACTTATGGTCAGATAATACACAATGAAGAGGTGGTTGGTGATCTTACAAAGCACGGAGTGCAGGTGATCGACAGTGATGACGAATTGCTTGAGATAAAAGACAGCAAGGTCATAATCAGATCCCATGGCGCTGAGAAAAGGATATATGACATTCTGGAGGCTGGTGGGAATACGGTGATAGATGCGACCTGTCCATTTGTCAAGAAGATACACAACATAGTGCGCGAGGAAGGACAGAAAGGAAATACAGTCGTCATCATAGGCGACTCAAGCCATCCCGAGGTGAAAGGAATCGTGGGCTGGTGTGTAGAGCCTACGGTAGTCATAGGTTCCGAGGAGGAGGCTGAGGCTTTTGTAAGAAAATATATTGACGGAGAGGTCAAAACAGCGGATAATATATCGATAGTTAGTCAGACAACTTTTAATTACAGAAAATTTAATTATATTGTTGATATTATTCGAAATAAATTGTATAATGTTACTGCTTATAAGACTATCTGTAATGCTACGTCTGTGCGTCAAAGGGAGGCGCAGGAGATTGCATCAAAGGTAGATGCCATGATTGTTATAGGTGGTCGGAACAGCTCTAATACTCAGAAGTTATATGAGATTAGTAAAAAAGAATGTGAGAATACTTACTATATACAGACACTCGTTGATTTGGATTTGACTACTTTTGAATCCGTTAGTAGGGTAGGTATTACAGCTGGGGCATCTACCCCAAACAAAATTATTAAGGAGGTTCATGGTAGGATGGACGAGATGAATTTTGAAGAATTATTAAAGAATGATGAGAGCAGAGTCTCAATCAAGACAGGAGAGATAGTAGAAGGTAGAGTTATCGATGTTAAGCCTGATGAGATTCTGGTAGACATCAGCTACAAGTCAGATGGTATTATTCCTAGAAGTGAGTATACCAACACACCTAATGCAGATCTGACAGAGCTTGTACATGTTGATGATCCGATAACAGCCAAGGTTGTTAAGACAAACGATGGCGAGGGATCAGTTCTTCTCTCATACAAGAGAGTTGCTGCAGAGAAGGCTAATGAGAAGCTTGAGGCTGCTCTTGAGTCAGGAGAGATCCTTACAGGTAAGGTTGTTCAGGTTGTAAGCGGTGGACTTAACGTTATGTACGATGAGACAAGAGTATTTATCCCTGCTAGTCTTGTTTCAGATACATATGAGAAGAATCTTGACAAGTACCTTGATCAGGATATCGAGTTTGTACTCACAGAGTACCAGCCAAAGAAGAGAAGAATAATTGGTAACAGAAAGCAGATCGTTGCAGCAAGAAAGGCAGAGGCTGCAAAGGCTCTGTTTGATAGAATAGAAGTTGGAATGATAGTTGAGGGTGTTGTAAAGAACGTTACAAGCTTCGGTGCATTCATAGATCTCGGTGGAGCAGATGGACTTCTTCACATCTCAGAGATGTCATGGGGAAGAGTTGACGATCCTAAGTCAGTTCTCAAGGTTGGTGATACTGTTAAGGCATTCATCAAGAACATTGACGGCGAGAAGATTGCTCTCAGCCTTAAGTTTGATGATACAAACCCATGGCTTAACGCAGCAGAGAAGTATGCTCCTGGAACAGTAGTTACAGGTAAGGTAGCAAGAATGGCTGATTTCGGTGCATTTATCGAGCTTGAGCCAGGTGTTGACGCACTTCTCCATGTATCACAGATCTCATATGAGCATGTTAACAAGCCAGAGGATGTATACAAGGTAGGCGATGAGGTTGAGGCAGTTGTTGTTGAGTGCAATGCAGATGACAAGAAGATCAGTCTCAGCGTAAAGGAATTACTTCCAGCTCCAGAGTATACAGATGATGTAGCAGAGGACACAGAGGAGTAATCTGATATATAGACAGTTAAGAAAACCGTAGTCGATAATGACTACGGTTTTTTTATGTCAGAATATTTATATCAGAATAGTTTGTTCAGGACTGCAAGGATATAGGCGTGGGATTGCTCACATTTTTCGTGTAATTCGGTGCTGTCCGAAAGAAAACGGTTTCCTTTAAGATCTGTATCATAGAATATCTCTCCGTGAAATCCTGGTGGACAGGGTATGAAGCTGCCGGTCTTGGTGGTGAAAGCATTGTCCTTTGTCGCTTTTTCCTTGTGGGCATCGTCCACATAAGCCGCCATTGATTTGTGTATGGCCATGTGCTCCATAGGTAGATAGTAATAATTTTTGTAGTCCTTGAAGAAGTATTTCATTTCGGTGTCCCGGGTCTTTGGAACGACCACATGCATATGTGTGTCACATGCATTTACAAGAATTCCATTCAGGGATTCCGTTATGCGGCATGGAAGCTTTGGAATGGAACAGTTGTATGTTATTGAATCGATGGTATCGGATATATCATCTATCTGAAAGTCATCAGGAATATGAGGGATATTCACAAATTCAGATATAGATATAAGCCCTCTTATATCGTCATGGTTATGGGTGAGCATATCGTCAAGCAGAGATTCGTCGTGAGAACTCAGATAATGCTTGTAGGCGGATATAAGATCGCCTCCTGATATAAAAGTATTTCTCTGGAAGTCAATCAGATGCTCTATGTCAAACTGTTTAGCCGAGTCCAGACGCAGAAGCTTTTTGTATTTTCTGGTTGTTCTATATATATCCACGCTCTGTATATTGTCAAGCGTAGTGTCCACGTCGAATTGCTCCATCTTTTTCAGCAAGTAGGGGATGTCAAAGGTATCGCCGTTGTATGACACCAGTATTTTGTGATTCTTTAGGATCTGTTCAAAATGGGACAGCATTTCAGGCTCTGAAGTTCCGTTGTCATTGAATATCAACTGGGTGCGAAATGCACTGTCTGAGAAATATGAACAACCGATCAGATAGAGATCCGAACGTTTGGCGCTGAGGCCGGTTGTTTCTATATCAAAATAGAGTATATCCGACAGCTCGTCCGATATGTGAGCTGTATCTACATTTATGTCTTCAGTATATTCAAAAATTTTCATAATGGCTCCTTTTGGTTCCTTGCGTAAGGTACATTATAGAACATGCATTGTTCTGCAATATATATAGTAGCTGTCGTTTTTCAAAAAAGCAAACATATATTCACAATTGATAAATAATATGATATAATTACGAAGATTTAGTGTCGGTTTCTATGCGATTTTGAGATACCGTCATATATTACAGGACAGGAAAAGTTAACGGATGATTTCATATATTCGAGGAGCACTTGAAATAAAGGGTGACAATTATATAGTGATTGAGTGTGGTGGAATAGGGTATCAGCTCATGGTATCCGGAAAGTTTATGGAGAAGCTTCCACCGGTACATTCAGAGATAAAAGTAAGCACATACATGTATATACGCGAGGATGAGATATGTCTGTTTGGCTTTGAGAATGCAGATGAACTCAATGTGTTCAAGATACTGCTGGGAGTGAGCGGTGTGGGGCCAAAGGTAGCCATGTCTCTTCTGTCAACACTCACCGTGAATGAGCTCAGGCTTGCGGTCATATCTGAGGATGTAAAGGCCATATCAAAGGCTAATGGAATCGGGGCAAAGGGCGCTTCGAGGATCATTCTGGAGCTCAAGGATAAGCTGAGTATGGAGGATATGATAGATGCAGCATACAATGATTCGGTTGCTGTGCAGACCGCTGCAGGCGATGTGAGAACAAATGTCATATCGGCTCTCACAGCACTTGGATATTCAGGTGTTGAGGCGGGACGTGCTGTTTCGCGTGTAGATGGTTCAGCGGATATGGATGAGGAGCAGCTTCTTAAGGCGGCACTCAGATTTATGATATAGAATATTGATCAGATAGGTAGAAAAAATGGGCAGAATTATTTCAACAGAAAGCTTGGACATAGAAGAACAGAAAAGTGAATATAATCTCAGACCTCAGTATCTGTCGGAGTATATTGGACAGAAAAAGGTCAAGGATAATCTGCACATATTCATAGAGGCGGCGAAGAAGAGAAATGAGCCACTGGATCATCTGCTTCTGTATGGACCGCCGGGACTTGGTAAGACGACGCTGTCGACCATTGTGGCAAATGAGATGGGGGTAAATATCAAGATCACCTCGGGACCTGCCATAGAAAAGCCCGGTGAGCTTGCCGCGATACTCAACAATCTGTCGGACAACGACATTTTGTTTATCGATGAGATACACAGACTCAGCACACAGGTTGAGGAGGTGCTCTATCCGGCTATGGAGGATTACGCAATAGATGTTGTGATAGGCAAGGGCGCAGGTGCAAGGTCGATCAGACTTGATCTGCCAAGATTTACTCTGATAGGTGCAACGACGAGGGTCGGAATGTTGTCGGCTCCCCTAAGGGACAGATTTGGAATGGTGGACAAGCTGGAATTTTATACCCATGACGATCTGAGAGAGATAGTGATGAGGTCAGCGGAGGTTCTTGGAGTTGACATAGACGAGGAGGGTGCACTTGAGATCGCAAGAAGATCAAGAGGTACACCGAGACTTGCGAACAGACTTCTCAAGCGCTGCAGGGATTATGCTGAGGTGTGTCATGACGGCCATATAGATCACGATGTTGCTAAGGCCGCTCTGGACAAGCTTCAGGTCGATTCCATGGGACTGGACGTGAATGATAGAAATATATTAATGACAATGATAGAGAAATTTGCAGGAGGGCCTGTCGGTCTGGATACACTGGCGGCTGCCGTTGGTGAGGATCCGGGCACGATAGAGGATGTGTATGAGCCGTATTTCATAATGAATGGATTCATAAACAGAACTCCCCGGGGAAGAGTTGTCACTGATCTATGTTACAGACATTTTGGACTGGATGCATTTATAAAGGATAAGTAAAGGAGAATGGGATATGGCACAGAAGAATGATATCAAGGTGGTAATCAACAATAAAGTATATACATTGAGCGGCCAGGAGAGCGAGGACTATCTCCAGAATGTGGCGACATATATCAATGGCAAGATAGCAGAATGTCAGTCATCTGAGGCGTACAGGAGATTTAACGCAGAGTATCAGAATGTTCTGCTTGCACTGAATATAGCCGATGACTACTTTAAGGCAAAGGATCAGGTCAATCAGATGCTCACCGAGGATGACGACAAGGATAAGCAGATATATGATCTGAGACATGAGGTTATCGAGGTGCAGATAAAGTATGAGTCTGCACAGAAGATGATAGAGGAATACAAAGAGAAGATAAGTGAACTTCAGAGACAGATCATAAAACTTGAAGCGGAGAAAAATGTTAAATAAGACTGAAATTTTGGCACCGGCGGGCAATACGGAGGCGGTGAGAGCTGCAGTCAATGCATATGCAGACGCGGTATATCTTGGAGGCAGTATGTTCAGTGCCCGGGCATTTGCCGGTAATTTTGATGAAAAAGAATTGCTTGATACCATAGACTATTGTCACAGATTCGGAGTGAAGGTCTATATGGCAATCAACACACTGCTTAAGAATGAAGAGATACAAAGGCTCCCATCATATGTGGAGCCTTATTACAGGCAGGGCGTGGATGGGATAATTGTACAGGATATGGGAGTTGTCTCCGTTCTGGGCAAGTCGTTTCCAGACCTTCCACTGCACGGAAGTACACAGCTCAGCGTGTCCAGTTCACAGGGCGCTGCGTTTCTGAAAAGCATAGGCATGACCAGATTTGTGCCATCGAGAGAATTGTCATTGTCAGAAATCACAGAGATCAAGAAAAATGTTGATATAGAGGTGGAGACATTTGTCCACGGAGCGATGTGTTACAGCTATTCCGGAAGGTGCCTGATGAGCAGCTTTGCCGGAGGAAGAAGCGGTAACAGGGGAAGGTGTGCCCAGCCGTGCAGAAAGCAGTATGCCTCAAATGATGTAAATGAGTATATGCTCAGCCTGAAGGATATGTGCATGTTGAAGAGTCTGAGCAGGCTCATAGATGCGGGAATTGATTCTTTCAAGATAGAGGGAAGAATGAAAAAGCCAGAGTATGTGGCTGCAACCGTGACTGCGTACCGTGAGGTCAGAGATGCTTATCTGGCGGGCGAGTCAGTGGAGAAACTGGCAGAGGAGCAGGAGAAGAAGCTTCTCGACATATATAACAGGGGCGGATTCTACTCAGGTTATTATTACACATCCAATGGCAAAAAGATGCTTGCGAACAGCAGACCGAACCACACAGGAATTAAGGTTGGGCGTGTGAATGCGGTAGAAAAGCCATATGTGGATATAAAACTTGACGAGAATGTATCCGCAGGCGATGTCCTTGAGATAAGAGGCAGAAATGGTGATGTGGAGCTCACATGCAATGTGGCGGCAAAAGCGGGAAAGAATGTCAGACTTAAGGCGAAGTCATTCAGGAGCATTGCAAAGTTCAATGATGTATACCGTACAAGAAACGGTAAGCTTCTGGAAGATATACAGAATAATATAATAAATGCCGACAGGAAGATAGAGCTCGCTGCACATGTCAGTGCGTATGCGGATCAGCCATTAGAGCTTAAGCTTTCAACTGTAGAAGGAAAGTGTTCTGTCTCAGTCGAGGGGCCTGTGTGTACACAGGCACTTAACAAGCCTGTCACAGAGTCACAGATAGTTGACAAGATCAAAAAGACAGGCGGTACAGATTATGTACTCGGGGATATAACTGCTGATGTATCTGACAACCTGTTTGTACAGATAAGCGCAGTGAACAACCTGAGGCGGGAGGCGCTTGAACAGCTTGGACTGCAGATCTCACAGAGTTACAGGCGGGATGGCGGTGCAGTAAGAACTGGCCTGCCTGGCGTTGAAAGACCTCTTGAAAATGTGAAAAACAACACTGTTCACGGTGTTACAGTTGGAGTGTCGGACGCTGACCATGTAAATATTGTTAAGAATTATAAATGGGTCAGCAATGTGATAGTAGATTATAATGTCAGAAAATATGCAGATGAGTTGAAGCAGGCCGGATTCAGAGTGATCCTTGCTCTGCCTGAGATATTGCGGCAGAGGGAGCTTGACAGATATTCAGGCCTTTCCGGTGAACTTGGTTCATTTGACGGTGTGATGATCAGAAATTATGACGAGCTGGGAATTCTAAAGAAGTTGGACTATAAGGGACTCGTGATCGCAGATGCCAGTCTCTATGCGTATAATGACAATGCGTTTGATTTCTATAGAGAGAATATGGGTGATGTGTGCTTTATGTGCTCAAACGAGCTCACACTTGATGAGATACATGGTCTTTCATATGAGACACTCATAAAGCTCTATGGTCATCAGAAGGTTATGATCACTGCAAACTGTATAGTTGGTAATTACATGAACGGCTGTGCCTCAAGGAAGATGTCCCGGAATGTCCTGACGGATGACAGGGGAAACAGATTCTATGTCAGAAATGACTGTGCGCACTGCTATAACATTATATATAATGGTGTTCCTACAAATATGATAGACAGACTGGCTGAAACCGGTATTTCAGATAAAGACTGTTATATTGAATTTACAATTGAGGATACTAATAAAGTGAAGGATATAATGGACAGTCTGGAGCTTGCCCTGTCAGGGGAAAAAGCGTTATCCATGTCTGTAGATCAGTATACCAGGGGACATTATTACAAAGGAATCGATTAAGACTTTTTGATAAAGGTGGAAACATGATAACAATAGTAACGGAGATAGCGAAGTATTTGATCATATTTTTTATGGTTTTATACACCGTAAAATGCTTTACGGTTTTAAAGCCTGTGCCTGCCGATAAGAAGCGGCGGGCGCTTAATGTGCAGATATTTTATGTGTTCATGATACATTTTCTTTGCTATCTGACATTATATCTGCATTATGAGAAGAAGAGCATACTTATATTTTATCTGCTGCAGATGATAGTATCCATAACATATATGGTTTCATATCATGCCATTTATAAGGGCTCATCGAGACTTATAACGAACAATATGTCATTCCTTCTTCTCATAGGTTATGTCATGCTGACAAGACTTGATTTTGACCTGGCGAAGAAGCAGTTTATATTTGCCACGATCATGTTGGTGGTGACGGCATTTGTGCCGTTGTTCGTGGTAAAGTTCCCGCAGATAAAGAAATGGAATATATTCTATGCGGTGTTTGGTATAGGCTTCCTGTGCACGGTGTTCATCCCGCATGTGGGAGTTGATAAATATGGTTCAAACAACTGGATAAGCATAGGCGGAATATCGATGCAGCCTATGGAGATCGTCAAGATCATATTCGTATTCTTCCTTGCCAGCTCATTTGAAAAGGCAAAGAACTTTAAGGATATGATGAAAACGATCTGTGTAGCAGGACTTTTCATGCTGGTTCTGGTGGCTGAGACGGATCTCGGTGGTGCGGTGATCTTCTTCATGGTATTTGTCATGATGCTGTACCTTGCCACTGGTAAGCACAGCATACTTATAGGCGGAGGCCTCGGAGGTTCGGTTCTTGCTGTGGTTGGATATATGCTTTTGAAGAATCATTTCAGCCATGTCACCATGAGAATCGATGCATGGCTTAACCCGATCGAATATATAGATGGAAGTGGATATCAGGTTGCACAGAGTCTGTTTGCGATAGGCTCGGGCGGATTCGAGGGAACGGGTCTGTGCCAGGGACTTCCGACATCGATACCGGTCGTGTCCAGTGATTTTATATTTGCTGCGATATGTGAGGAGCTTGGAGTTATATTTGGACTCTGCCTGCTTCTTATGTATCTGAGCTGCTTCATATATTTCATCAATATATCGATGAAGATAAGAGATGCTTTTTATAAGAATGTAGCCTTTGGTTTTACAATATGCTTCATATTCCAGATATTCCTGAACGTTGGCGGTGTTGTGAAGTTCATACCATCTACGGGTGTGACGCTGCCGCTTGTGAGCTATGGAGTGAGTTCGGTTGTCAGCACACTCATTATATTTGGAATAATTCAGGGTATATGTGTATTAGAGAACAGTGGAGTTGATAAAAATGTCAGACAGGAAAGTATCAGCAGGGAAGAGTGGCCAGAGACCCCAGTCGCGGTCAGGGGTCAGTCAAACAGCGGTGAAAAACAACGCAAACAGAAAAAGCCAGTCCAGCGCAAAGCAAAGACAGGATATGACAGGAAAGAGACGAACTCAGATGAATTCTGGGGAGAATAGTGACATTCTGGACAAGAAGACAAATGACAAAAAGAATGTGCCTGTTCTGGTTATAACATATTTTGTTGTCATAATCTTTATCTGTATGTTTGCATATATTATCGTGTTTATGGTGAGGGATTCAAGAACATTCATCGCCAATTCATACAATGGGAGACAGTCTCTCTATGCGGAGAAGATAAAGAAGGGAAGCATCATATCCAGCGATGGAAATGTCCTTGCGGAGACATTGACGGATGATGATGGAAATGAGTACAGAAATTATCCATATTCCAATGTGTTCGCACATGTTGTCGGATATGACAGCAACGGACAGGCGGGACTTGAGATGAGCTCCGCGTACTATCTCCTGACATCAAACCAGAACATAATCACGCAGACATACAACAAGCTCAGGAATGAGAAGAGTCTGGGAAACAATGTCATAAGTACACTGAATACCACGCTGCAGAGCACGGCTTACGATGCACTGGGATATAATGACGGCGCTGTTGTGGTTATGGAACCGGATACTGGAAAGATCCTTGCCATGGTCTCAAAGCCTGATTTTGATCCGAACTATATAGACAGTGTGATAGAGGATTCACAGGATTCTGACAGCTCTTATCTGTTGAATCGTGCAACACAGGGTCTGTATCCACCTGGTTCAACCTTCAAGGTACTCACGGCTCTGGAGTATATTCATGAGAACAGCAATTATCAGAAATATTCGTATGAGTGCGAGGGCGAGGATATATTTGACGGAGTACAGATACACTGCTCAGATTATGCGGTTCATGGAACTGTGGATCTGGCGGACTCACTGGCGAAATCTTGTAACACTTCATTTGCCAATATAGGAATGAAGCTCAACAAGCAGTCGTACAAGGATCTGTGTGAGAAGTTCCTGTTTAACAAGGATCTTCCTTATGACGGATATTACAGAAAATCAGTATTCGAGTTAAATGCAACCTCAGATGATTCGGAGATACCTCAGACAGCCATAGGACAGGGCGACACACTTATAACACCTCTGCACAGTGCCATGATCATGAGCACCATAGCAAACGGAGGAGTCATGATGTCCCCATATCTCATCGACAGGATAGAGACATGCGATGGCAATCTTGTAAAGACATTCAAGCCGAACACCTACGGTAAGATCATATCTGCATCTGACGCAAGACTTCTGAAGGATCTGATGCTTGGCGTAACATCATATGGTACGGCATCGGATGCATTTGCAGATTGCTCATATACCATAGCCGGAAAGACAGGTACTGCGGAGTTCAACGACAACATGGATTCACATTCGTGGTTTGTTGGATTCTCAAATGTTGATGATCCGGATATAGTCGTATGTGTCATAGTTGAGAATGCAAGCTCAACTGGAGCTTCAGCAAAGTATATTGCCAGACAGCTCTTTGACGCATACTATAATTATGTGAAATAATTGCACAAAATGATGCGTATGCCATTAATACGTGATCATATTTACTTTAAAAATAATTTGACATATGATATACTGACTTCAAGTTTTAATTACACACCCGGAAGAAACAGGAGGAATTGCAGTGATAGAAGCAACAAGCTGTGGAGGGGTGGTAATCTTCAGAGGAAAAGTATTGTTGTTGTATAAGAACTACAAGAACAAATACGAAGGATGGGTTCTCCCCAAGGGAACTGTTGAAAAGGGCGAGGAGCACGATGAGACCGCCTTGCGAGAAGTGAAAGAGGAGACAGGTGTAAGCGCATCTATAATCAAATACGTGGGAAAGAGCAATTACACTTTTAACACGGCATTTGATGTGGTAAATAAGGATGTTCATTGGTATCTCATGATGTCTGACAGCTATTACAGCAAGCCACAGAGAGAAGAGTATTTCGTGGATTCCGGTTACTACAAATACCATGAAGCCTACCACCTTCTGAAATTTCCTAACGAGAAGCAGATACTTGAACAGGCATATTCAGAGTATGTTGATCTTAAGAAAAAGAATCTGTGGGGAAACAAGAAGTATTATTAATCAACAAAAGGACTTCTGTATGCAGGTACAGAAGCCTTTTTAGTTTTCTTTTGAGGGTAAGACATGAACAGAAAGAATGCAGACAGATCAAAACAAAAGAAAAAGAGAACAGCAAAGGATATAGTTCTGGACATACTGTTGGTCGTTTTTTTACTTATAGCAGTTGGGAGCGGTGCGTATCTTGGAAGGTATTATTATATTGCGAAGAATGCGCAGAATAACTTCAATGATCTTAAAGGAATGCTCGATACCGATGGGGATGATACCGAAAAGGTTACGGTGGAGGTCTCGGATAAAAGTAAGGACAATGGCGAGAAGAAGATACTCAAGAAGTTCGAGAAGTTATACGAGAAGAACAGTGATATTGCAGGATGGCTCACGATCGATGGTACGACCATAGATTATCCGGTCATGTACACTCCCGATGACAACGATTATTATCTGCATCTGGACTTCGATAAGAACTGGAGTGATCCGGGTACACCGTTCATAGATATGAACTGCAGACCGTTTGATGACAGAACGGACAATGTTCTCATATACGGACATAACATGAAGTCGGGAATAATGTTCAGAGAGCTGCTTCAGTATGAGGACGAGAGCTTTTATAAGAAGCATAAGAATATCAAGTTTGACACGTTGTATGAGACCGGAACATACGAGGTCATCGGTGCATTCCGATCGGAGATATATCCTGACGATGACACGGAGCACTATCATTATTATGAGTTCTTTAACGCTGCGGATAAGGCGGAATTTGATGAATATATTGATTTTGTCAAGTCAAACACATCATATGACAGCGGTGTTACGGCTGAGTACGGTGATGAACTCATCACACTTTCAACATGCGCTTCACACACTGAGGATGGCAGATTTGTCGTGGTTGCGCGAAGGATAACAGGGGATGATAAGTAGTTGACACTAAATGGGGCATGTGTTAATATAACAAATGTCGCAAGCGCCGGCTTGTCGGAATTGGCAGACGAGGCAGACTCAAAATCTGTTGGTGGCAACATCGTGCGGGTTCAAGTCCCGCAGCCGGCATTATATTGAGCCTGAAACCTGAGTAGAATCAAGGGTTTCAGGCTCTTTTGGTATACGTGGGAATAAGATCTTGAAATGAATGGGCGGTGATATATTATGATGAGTAGAAAAGTAAAACAGCAGGTGAATTCGGCTGTGAATGAGTTGGATATGAATCTGGCGAACAACTACAAGGATCTGGCGCATAAAGCCTTGAAGGAACTTGATGAGCTGGTTACGAAGCTTAATGAGGAGGGGCAGCTCAAGGAAAAGGACTACACCAAACTGAGGGATAAAGTGGATGATTACAAGAGACGTATGGCGGGATATCATCACTGACAGTATGTCATAATGACATAATATCGTCACTGAAAGATTATGACCGGGAGACTGCAGAACAACGGATGTATGTAGCTTCCCGGTCATATTTGTCTGTGTGTATCAGTATTGCTTCATTATCTCTCTGCGAAGCTTCTTGATTATTCTTTTTTCCAGCCTGGATATGTAGGACTGGGATATTCCCAGGAGATCAGCCACCTCCTTCTGAGTCTTTTCTACCCCACCTATGGTGTTTATTCCATACCGCAGTTCTATGATGGTGCGTTCCTTTTCACAGAGCTTTGATATGGCATTGTCGAGGAGATTGTAGTCTACCTCTGTCTCCAGATCACGGTAGACTACGTCCTCATCCGTTCCCAGAATGTCGGACAGAAGCAGTTCGTTGCCGTCCCAGTCAACATTCAGCGGTTCATCGATGGACACCTCTGTTCTGAGCTTGCTGTTGCGACGGAGAAACATGAGTATCTCATTTTCAATACATCTTGATGCGTAGGTAGCAAGCTTTATGTTTTTGTCATTTTTGAAGGTGTTTATGGCCTTGATGAGACCGATCGTGCCTATGGATATCAGATCCTCAATTCCGACACCCGTGTTGTCAAATTTTTTAGCAATGTATACGACAAGTCGCAGATTTCGCTCTATCAGCATTTTCTTTGCGGAATCCGACTGGTTGTTTGTGAGTTCGTTTATGACCACGGCCTCCTCGTGGGGTTCCAGCGGGGCGGGAAGTACCTCGGTTCCTCCAATATAATATATATCTTTGCCGCTTTTCAGGGAGCGCAGTGAAATATTGCTGGCAACAGTAAATTTGAAGTCGTTACCCCTTATTGTGTTTAACATGTCTTTTGCCTCTTTTCATATAATATTTGCTTAAAAGAATACATTTGTCTGTGTGAAGTATATTAAATGTATTTGGGCTGATACCGATCAGTGGTCTGTGTTCCATGTATGAGCTGTCGATGAACATGTAGTCAATGTCCATGGCGAGCATAAGCTGATTTCCGGAGCATATCGTATTGTAGGGAATTATGTGTATTCCGGCCGGAATGTCATCACGGTAATCATATTCATATATGGAAGACGGTTTTTTGATGTAGTCATCGAGCAGTGGAGTCAGTTCCGGTGGAGCCAGTTCGATGGCTACGGCGTATGTAGTCACGGCGACGCTGCGTCCTGTGAGATTGCATCTTAGCGTGTTACCTGTGTCCAGGTAACCGATAGCATTGGTGATCCTTGAATGTCTGCCTAGTAATACATTTGTCAGAAAGTTCAAATAATTCACTTCTTTTCATGTAGTGCAATTGGAATTATATATGTGGGCCGGTAAGAAAATGGTCGTATTACAATAAATGAAGCATCGATATTTCGATTGAATTTTTAATTTGTTGATGGAAATGTGGTTAAGTTTTTCAATATACGACTATATATTTGAAAAATGTGTATAAATCTGTGGATAATGTGGAAAAGTGCTAAAACATCCTAAAAAGTGCGAAATAAGCAAACAATTTGCGACATAGAGCGATATTTTGTGCAATATAATGATAAAAAATGAGAAATGTATATGTATGGATGACAAAATAAGCCCTGAACTTAAACTTGCCATGGATGCGGATGGTTACATGCCGTACAGCAGTCTTTATCTTGGATATAACGCATCCGATGATTCGTGGATGCTGATAATCAGACATTCCGGTGACATAGATGATCTTGAGGGAGATATTCTGAATAGCTGCGTTTATCTGCTCGGGGGATATGCCATAGTGAACGTGTATTCCTACAATATAAAAAGGCTTCAGGAGGAGCCGAGGGTACTTTATATCGATAAAGCTCAATATTACAGTTATGGTGCGGGTGTCGCCTATGACAGATACATATCCTGCATAACGGAAAATTTCATGTCGAAGTATGGGCTCACAGGCGAAGGCGTATGTATCGGAATTATAGATAGCGGCGTGAATATCCTCAACCGGGAATTTGCAGATGACGCCGGCTCCAGGATAGTCATGTATTGGAACCAGAATACAGATTATGAAAGGACTTACCCAAACCGCTATGGCCTTGGACGGATATATGATCAAAGTGAGATCGGGCAAATGTATGAGGACAGGCGGCTGCCTGGTGTCATGGGAGAGCAGCATGGCACGGAGGTTGCATCTGTGGCCGCCGGGAGCAATATAGGAGTGGCGGGAAAAGCCCGGATCATTGTCGTTGAACAGTCGCTTGAACGCGCGCTGCCGGACACGATAGGTATAATGATGGGGATAGATCTACTTGTGAGATACAGCATGGAGACTGGAACTCCGGTAGTGATAAATCTTTCATATGGAAATAACTTTGGAGCCCATGATGGCACGTCGACACTTGAGCTGTTTGTTAATTCTGTGGCCCAGATGGCTAAGGTGTGTGTTGTCACGGGTTCAGGAAATGACGGTGGAAGACAACTGCATACCAGCGGTATGCTTGGAAATGTAAGCTATGCGAGTATTGACATTGCGGTGGCGGCCGGTGTGAAAAACTTTGGCCTGCAGATATGGAAAAACTATATCGACAGCTTCGATGTGCTCGTCTATTCGCCGTCCTACGACCTTGTGGCGTATCTCACGGAGGGACAGATAGTATCCGGGGCGTATTATGGGAGCACGGAGTTGCTTGGGATATTCCAGGGACCTTCACCTTACAATGTCAAGCAGCTCATATATGTATTTTTCCAGTCTGGGACCGGGGATATAGAGCAGGGGATATGGCATGTGAGGATTGCACCGAAGAGCATTGCAAATGGGATATTCAATGCGTATCTACCCGGTGACAGTTATGTGACGGGGCAGGTTGCATTTGAGAATCCTTCGGTGTATGGAACCCTCACGATCCCGGGTACGGCATCAAATATAATAACGGTGGCTGCCTATGATCAGGTAAATGCATCCATAACGGGATTTTCAGGCAGGGGTTTTACGTCGGATAATGCCATAAAACCGGATATTGCAGCTCCGGGTGTCGGAGTGACTGTCAGCTATGGTGAGTATGGATACGGAAATGCCGATGGCACATCGCTGGCGGCGGCATTTGTGTCTGGCTGTGCGGCACTTATCATGGAATGGGGGATAGTCCTGGGGAACGATCCATATATGTACGGAGAGAGGGTTAAGGCTCAGCTTATAAGGGGAGCAAAGCCTCTCGGTTCACTGGGCAGTTACCCGAACAGATATACAGGCTGGGGGACCGTGTGTATGGAAAACAGCTTCAAAGGATTAATTGTATGAAAGATTTGCAAAAAGATGTGGTTTTATGTCAAGTAATTGTGTATAATTTGATTCATACGTGCTTTTTGCAAGTATAAAAGAAAAAAACGGGGTATTTCACACATGGTAGGATTTTATAATTATACAGTTATTTTGACATATATGAGCCTGGTGTCATCTATCACAGGCATGTTCTTTACATTTACCGGACACCTTAGCATAGGAATATTGTGTCTTGCACTTTCCGGTCTGTTTGATGCATTTGACGGAAAAGTCGCAAGGAGCAAGAAGGATAGGACTATGGATGAGAAGAGATTTGGTATCCAGATAGATTCTCTCTGTGACCTGGTGAGTTTTGGAGTTTTTCCTGTTGTATTGTGCTGGTATTCAGGAATGAACACGCCGTTTGGAATGGTTATTCTTGCACTGTACTGTCTGGCTGGAATGATAAGACTTGCATACTATAACGTGCTCGAGGAGAAGAAGAACAATGACGATGATGATGCTGAGGTCATAGAGCAGCCAGATGGAAGAAAGTATTTCCATGGAATGCCGATCACCGCAATATCGGTGGGGCTTCCTATAATATACGTTACGTCACCTTTGCTTGGGTCCTCTTTCCCAATTCTGCTTCATGGAATCATGATACTTGCAATGATACTTTTCATAACAGATTTCAGATTCCCTAAGCCAACCACAAAGGAACTTATGGTGATAATTGTCATTGTGGCAGTTGCCGTAGTTTGGCTTATGATAAGATACATAGTCAGACGTCATATCATAACTATTCCTTATTTTATATCCCTTCTATTATAAGTGTATAGGAGCTATGGAAAATAAAAGATATAGAAGTAATTTGGCTATACCGGATATACAGAAGCGATGAAGGATGATGTATAAGATATGATAAAGAACAAATATGCAATATACAAAAGATCAAAACATAATGAGTGTGTATCGACACAGGACAGAGTCCTGCGCCTGTTATATGGCAACAGAGCGGGTCGTATGGTGCTGGGATGGCTGATCAGACCAGAGGTGTCAAAGCTTGTGGGAAGATTCATGGACACTGGATTATCCAGAATCATGATCAATCCATTCATTAAGAAAAATGATATTGATATATCTGTGTGTCAGAAGAATGAGTTTGACTCATATAACGATTTCTTCAAGAGAAAGCTGGTGCCGGGAGCAAGGACCATAGATATGACCGATGAAGGTTTTGTGAGTCCATGTGACAGCAGGCTTACGGTATATGATATAGAAGACACAGAACGACAGACTTTCAATATAAAGGATTCAGAGTACACGGTGGCATCCCTCCTCAGGGACAAAAAGCTTGCGAGACACTACAGAGGTGGAAAATTGTGGCTGTTCAGACTGTGTGTCGATGATTATCACAGATACATATATAACGTGTCTGGAAAGCAGTCTGATGTCAGACGTATAGAAGGCTTATATCACACAGTTAACCCTATAGCCAGTGAATATTACGACATTTACAAAGAAAATACCAGAGAGTATTGTCTTATAAGGACGCAGGATGCGGGAACCATCATTGATATGGAGGTTGGAGCACTTCTGGTTGGTCGTATAGTTAACAGGTATGTGGATTCCACGGATGTCAGAAGAGGAGAGGAAAAGGGCTATTTTGAGTTTGGTGGCTCAACAATCATTCTTCTCATCCAGAAGGACAAAGTCGCTCCTTTAGACAGAATAGTTGAAAATTCTAGAAAAGATATTGAGACCAGAGTCAGACAGGGCGAGCTGGTTGGATATGTACGTTAAGAGCAATATTATATATTCCATATAAAACAGGAACAGCGTATAGCTTGCTATGGAGCTATACGCTGTTCCTGTTTTGTTGTTTATCCTGTCTGTGTCAGAACTTATATTCTATGTTATGCATTTGTAGAATTCACATGCCTCTTGATGGCCTCAAAAGTCTCCTGGCTTATAACGTGTTCGATCTTGCAGGCATCCTCGGCTGCGGTCTCTTTTGCAACGCCGAGACTTGTGAACCATGAAGACAGAAGCTGGTGCCTCTCATATATCATCTCTGCAATTTTTTTACCGGCTGCTGTGAGAGTTATGTATCCTGAATCGCTTACTTCTATATAACACATCTCCCTGAGATTCTTCATAGCAACGCTTACACTTGATTTCTTATAGCCAGTCTCGTTGGCAACATCAACGCTTCGGACGACCGGAAGCTTCTGGCTGAGAACGAGAATGGTTTCAAGATAATTCTCTACTGATTCATTCGTGGTCAACATTATTATATATCCCCCTTATATTTAACATTATAAATGTATCTGTATCAATGTAGCAATTATAAATAATATATCATAAATGAATTTTTTATTCAATTTGATAATTGAAATACGAATTTCGACAAATAGGCACTTTTTATCAATAAAAGAGCCGTGTTTTGTTCAATTAGTCCAAAATGATTAATATTATTGACATCTAATTGATGTTAGTATATACTAACCACGATATGAAAATCAGTGGTTTAAGTTGCTAGTTAAGGAGGTGCAATTATGCCATTAACATTTGCAAAACCGGGAGAAGCCAATGTGATCAAAAAGGTTGGCGGGAGAGAGAAAACACGATTGTTTCTTGAAAAGCTGGGCTTTGTTGAAGGCAGTGTTGTAACTGTCGTGGCAGAGAATGCAGGAAATCTTATAGTTAATATCAAAGATTCCCGTGTTGCCATTGATAAAGATATGGCCAGCAAGATACTTGTATAGGTACGATTACATGTATCTGACTGACGACAAAAGTATGTAAAAGGAGTAAGATCATGAGCACATTAAAAGATGTCAAGGTTGGCAGTACTGTCACTGTCAAGAAGATTGCAGGCGAGGGTCCTGTAAAGAGACGTATCATGGACATGGGCATCACAAAGGGTGTACAGGTTTATGTTCGTAAGGTTGCCCCTCTCGGTGATCCTGTAGAGGTTACTGTAAGAGGCTATGAGTTATCAATACGTAAAGCTGATGCTGAGATCATAGAGGTAGAGTAACAGCTTATTTTTTTGTTCATACGTTAGTATATGCTAACATATGATAGAAAAGGCTAATATGAAGTACGCAGACGCCGTGCGTAAGCCCCTTTAAATGCGTCTGCACAATACAATAGGAAAGAGGGTAAACAATGTCAGTAAAGATTGCACTTGCAGGAAATCCTAACTGCGGTAAAACAACATTATTCAATGCTTTAACTGGCGCTAACCAGTACGTAGGTAACTGGCCAGGTGTTACAGTTGAGAAGAAAGAGGGTAAGCTTAAGGGTAACAAGGATGTTATCATAACCGACCTTCCTGGTATCTATTCACTTTCTCCATACACTCTTGAGGAAGTTGTTGCCAGAAATTATCTTATTCAAGAATATCCTGATGCCATCATCAACATTATCGATGGTACTAACATAGAGAGAAACCTTTATCTCTCAACACAGCTTATTGAGCTCGGAATCCCTGTTGTCATGGCTGTTAACATGATGGATCTTGTAAAGAAGAACGGCGACTCCATCAGCATCAAGAACCTGAAGGAAGCTCTTGGATGTGAGGTCGTTGAGATCTCAGCTCTTAAGGGTACCGGTATTGACGATGTTAAAGAGAAGGCTATCGCAGCAGCAAAGTCCAAGACAGCAAATGCAAGAGTTCACAACTTTGATGAGGCTGTTGAGGCTGCAATCGAGAGCGTAAGCACTAAGCTTGACATGGAGGAGAACAGAAAGAGATTCTTCGCGATCAAGCTCATCGAGAAGGATAGCAAGATCATAGAGCAGATGAAGAATGCTCCAGATTGCTCAGCAGAGATCAAGAAGCTTGAGGATGACTTCGATGATGACACAGAGAGTATTATCACAAGTGAGAGATATTCATACATTTCATCAATCATTGACAAGTGTGTAAAGAAGGCTGCAAATGGACAGAAGCTTACAATATCAGATAAGATCGACCGTGTTGTAACAAACCGTATCCTTGCACTTCCTATATTCGTTCTCATCATGTGGCTCGTATATTATATAGCAATGTCAACAGTAGGTGCATGGTGCACAGACTGGACAAATGATAACCTGTTCGGCGATGGTTTCCATCTCTTCGGCATCGGAAGCTCAGCTTATGAAGATGCATCAGGTGACTATGATGCAGCAACAACAGCACTTGATGCATACGGCGTACTCGTAACAGATGACGAGGATGCTGTTGATGTAGATGCCACAAAGGCAGCTATCGAGGCAAACACAAACACAGAGGCAAGCGTTAAGTATGAGATGGAAGATGAGGAGACACTCGATACATACGATATCGATGTATACTACTCAGAGGTTCCAGCAAATGCTGACGAAGAGACAACAAACGCAATGTCATATCTTGATGCAGTTGATTACTTCAACGAGACACAGATGGCAGAGATTGATCCTGCTGATTATGGCGTATTTGTTCCTTCAATCCCAGATCTCATCTCTGCAGGACTTGACAAGATTGGATGTGCAGATTGGTTACATGGACTTATCATCGATGGTATTGTAGCCGGTGTTGGTGCTGTACTTGGTTTCGTACCTCAGATGCTCGTACTGTTCATCTTACTTGCAATCCTTGAGTACTGTGGATATATGGCACGTATCGCCTTCATCATGGACCGTATCTTCAGAAAGTTCGGTCTCTCAGGAAAGTCATTCATACCTATCCTTGTAGGTACAGGTTGTGGTGTGCCAGGTATCATGGCTTCACGTACAATTGAGAATGAGAAAGACCGTCGTATGACAGTCATGACAACAACATTTATACCATGTGGTGCTAAGGTTCCATTTATCGCTATGATCGCCGGTGCTATATTCGGTGGTTCATCAATAGTTGCAACAAGTGCTTACTTTATTGGTATTGCAGCAATTATATGTTCTGGTATAATACTTAAAAAGACAAAGATGTTCGCCGGAGATCCATCACCATTCGTTATGGAGCTTCCACCTTATCATATCCCAACAGTAGGTTCTGTACTCAGAAGTATGTGGGAGCGTGGCTGGTCATTCATCAAGAAGGCTGGTACGATAATCACACTTTCAACAATTGCTGTATGGTTCACAACATACTTCGGATTTGTTGATGGTTCATTCCAGATGCTTGATGAGAGCCAGATCGATTACAGTATCCTTGCAAAGATCGGTAATGCGATAGCATGGATCTTCGTTCCACAGGGCTGGGGCAACTGGCAGGCAACTGTAGCATCTATCACAGGTCTTGTTGCCAAGGAGAACATCGTTGGTACAATGGGTATCCTCTACGGTGGTGGAGATGGTACAGTTTACCAGGCACTTGCAGGCGCATTCACAACAGCAAGCGGATTCTCATTCCTTGTATTCAACCTTCTCTGCGCACCATGTTTCGCAGCTATGGGTGCTATCAAGAGAGAGATGAACAGTGCTAAGTGGTTCTGGTTCGCAATCGGATATCAGTGTGGATTTGCTTACCTTGTAGCACTTGTTGTATACAGAATCGCAGGTCTCTTCACAGGAGCTTGTACATTCGGTGTATGGTCAGTAGTAGCAATTGCACTTGTTGTTCTGTTCTTCTTCATGCTGTTCCGTCCGGATCCAAACAAGAAGGTAAAGACAAGCAAGGAGTTCCTCAACGCTTAACTTTTCATAAGGAGGGACCCACGTAAGTGGGAGGAATCCTTATGAAGCACGCAGACGCCGCGCGTAAGCGCATTTAAATGCGTCTGCTCCATATAATATAAAAGGAGTGGTGACTTATGTCAGAGTATCTTGGTACAATCATTGTGGCAGCCATAATCGTTCTGATGGTGTTCTTCATTGTCAGAGGTATGGTAAAGGATAGAAAAAAGGGCAAACACATATGTGGTGGCGACTGTTCGAACTGTCATGGCGGATGTAGTCACAAGCTCTAAATAAAATAATAGTTGTAGTTTTAAATAGAATGTGCGTCGTAAAAAATTACGGCGCACATTTATTTACAATGTGCTTGCAATAAGGAAGGATTTACTATATTATAAAAACATGTTGGTACACGACTGGCGGAGACAGCCGATGGCTGGTAGGAATTACCTACAGGGAGTGTACTGTTAAGACAAGCCGACCGCCTGGGCAAGCAAATATATCAAGACATGTATTTGTGTGCGCAGGTGGCCGGCTTTCTTTTTTAGGATGCTTTGCAGCATAACATCAGCTCACAGGTACGAGAAAACACATGGAGGTACAACAGAAAATGGAAATGTTATCACTTGAGAAGGAACTTAGCGAAAATGCATATCCAGGACGCGGAATCGTTATCGGTGTGTCCGAGGATGGTAAGAAGGCAGTGACAGCTTATTTCATCATGGGAAGAAGCTCAAACAGCCGTAACAGAGTATTTGTGACAGAGGGCGAAGGAATCAGAACAGAGGCGTTTGATCCATCAAAGCTTGAGGATCCAAGCCTTATCATCTATGCACCTGTAAGAGTTCTTGGCAACAAGACTATAGTTACAAATGGCGATCAGACAGACACTATATATGACGGACTTGACGATGAGCTCACATTTGAGCAGTCACTCAGAAGCAGACAGTTTGAGCCTGACGGCCCTAACTACACACCTAGAATCTCAGGTGTTATGCACATAAAGAATGGTGTGTTCGACTATTCAATGTCCATACTTAAGAGCAACAACGGCAACCCTGCTGCAAATAACAGATACACATTCTCATACGAGAACCCTGTAGCCGGTGAGGGACATTTCATTCACACATATATGCATGATGGCAATCCGCTCCCAAGCTTCGAGGGTGAGCCAAAGTGGGTTAAGATATCCGGTGATATCGATGAGTTCACAGACAAGGTATGGAACAGCCTCAATGAGGACAACAAGGTGTCACTGTTCGTCAGATATATTGACATCGCAACAGGTGAGTATGAGACAAAGATCGTGAACAAGAATAAGTAATTAAAGAATAAAGGAGATATTTGATCATGAACGAGATTCAGTTAAAGTACGGTTGTAATCCAAATCAGAAGCCATCAAGAATATATATGGAGGATGGCAGTGATCTTCCTGTTAAGGTTTTAAACGGCAAGCCTGGATACATCAACTTCCTTGATGCATTTAACGGATGGCAGCTCGTAAAGGAACTCAAGGCGGCAACAGGACTTCCAGCAGCAACATCATTCAAGCATGTTTCACCAGCAGGCGCTGCAGTTGGACTTCCACTTACAGATACACTTGCAAAGATCTACTGGGTAGATGATCTCGGAGAGCTCTCACCACTTGCATGCGCATATGCAAGAGCAAGAGGTGCTGACAGAATGTCATCATTCGGCGATTTCATCGCACTTTCAGATGTATGTGACGCAGACACAGCACGCCTTATCAAGAGAGAGGTATCAGATGGTGTTATCGCTCCTGGATACACAGATGAGGCTATGGAACTTCTTCTTGCAAAGAAGAAGGGAAATTACAACATCATCCAGATAGATGAGAACTATGTTCCTGCTGAGATCGAGAGAAAGCAGGTATACGGTGTTACATTTGAGCAGGGAAGAAATGAGCTCAAGATCGACAAGGATCTTCTGTCAAACTTTGTTACAAAGAACAAGGATCTTCCAGAGCAGGCTGAGATCGATATGAAGATCGCGCTCATCACACTCAAGTATACACAGTCAAACTCAGTATGCTATGTAAAGGGCGGACAGGCTATAGGTATCGGAGCCGGACAGCAGTCAAGAATCCACTGTACAAGACTTGCAGGACAGAAGGCAGACAACTGGTTCCTTCGTCAGTCACCACAGGTTATGGGACTTCAGTTTGTTGACGGACTTGGAAGAGCCGACAGAGACAATGCCATCGACGTATACATGGGTGATGAGTATGAGGACGTTCTTAAGGAAGGCGAGTGGCAGAAGAGATTCAAGGTTAAGCCTGAGGTGTTCACAGCAGAGCAGAAGAAGGCATGGCTTGCGCAGAACACAGATGTTGTCCTTGGATCAGATGCATTCTTCCCATTCTCAGACAATATAGAGAGAGCTCACAAGAGCGGTGTCAAGTACATTGCACAGCCTGGCGGATCAGTTCGTGACGATCTTGTTATCGAGTGTGCTGACAAGTACGATATGGTCATGGTATTTACAGGAATCAGATTATTCCATCACTAATCTGCCAGACCTGTCGGCGTCAGATATTGTATTTATAGAAGAATTGAGAGCGGTTTTGCTGATGAAAATCAGCAAAGCCGCTTTTTTACTTTATATATTTGTTGGATTGTGCTAATATAAAATGATGTATAAACTGCGGTAGCTATGCCGTGTAATAAAAATACTGTGATTCAAAGGAGATAACATATGTCTAGACGTAAACGCAGCATATTTAAAGAGAGAAGAAAGATCAACTATAAACTAATTTTTGCATTGGTGATACTTGCGTGTGTGGCTGTATTGCTGATCTCATACGCTATATCGGCAATAGTGTCACAGAAGGATGAACTTTACGATCAGGGCGTAAAATATTACAAGTCAGGTTCGTATCAGGAGGCAATAGATTCATTTGACAATGCCTTGGCAGAGAATCAGTTGTTCTCAAAGAAAAAGGATCAGAATATAAAGCTGTATCTGGCTGATGCATATCTCAAGAGCGCGCAGTACACAGAGGCCGCAAATACATACAACGAATTGATACAGGATTCATTTACCGGATCAAATGTAAAAGATCTGAAGGAACTGGCAACTGCGCTCAGTGATTTCTCACAGGGAAATTATGGCGGTGCTCTCGATGTGCTTCTGAAGCAGGCGGAGACATATCCGGAGCTTTATATGTACATAGGAACATGCTACGCAGTTACTGATGAGTCCGATAAGATGTTTGAGAGCTATGAAAAATATGTCCAGACATTTGGATTCAACTCGTATGTATATGCCATGTACGGTTCATATTATCTGAATAACGGTGATATGGAGTCTGCGATCGCATATATTACAAATGGACTTGACAGTGGAGACAAGATATACAGAAAAGAGCTCCTGATGCTTGAGATAACATATTATGAGAAGAACGAGGATTACAATAAGGCTTATGAGATAGCGGGACAGCTTGTGTCTGAGTATCCGGATTATGAGAAAGGACAGAAGGAGTATACATTCCTGAGCACAAGAGTGTCACAGTAGTATTTGTATTGGGAGGAGTTATTTTATATGGAGATTCAGCTTTGGAAGGAGATACTGTCTCCTTACGAGCAGGCGGTTGATGAGCTTCTCGTGAAGTTCAACCACATAATAATGCAGTACAAGAGTATGGGAAAGTACTCACCTATAGAGAGTGTGACCGGAAGGGTGAAAACGGTCTCCAGTATTATCGATAAGCTTCAGAAGAAGAATATTCCTATGGACCGGATCGTTGAGGAGATGGATGACATAGCCGGAATCAGGATCATGTGCCAGTTCACCGAGGATATCAGCAAGGTGGTTGAGATTATACGTGGCAGACAGGACATGAGGATACGTGAGGAGAAGGATTATATAGCAAATGCCAAGGCCAGCGGCTATCAGAGCTATCACATCATACTTGATTACGATGTATATACGGTAAATGGATGCACCACCATACAGGCGGAGATCCAGATAAGGACAATGGCGATGAACTTCTGGGCAACCATAGAACATTCATTGCAGTACAAGTACAGGAAGGGAATTCCAGAGGATATAAGGGCGAAGCTCAAGAACGCTGCGGATGCCACCGTTGCACTTGACAGGGAGATGTCATATGTCCGCGGAGAGATCATGGATGCACAGAATTCGTTCAATATCAAGGCGAATATAGTTTCGGAGATCATTGTTAACATCCAGAATCTGTACAAGGTGGGAAATCCAAGAGAGATCCAGAAGATTCAGGATGAGTTTTATTCTATATATAAGAAGGATGATATGGAGCTGCTTGAGAATTTTGCAAAGCAGCTTGACATAATAGCTGAGGGTTACAAGGCCCAGAGCGTAAGATAAAGGAGTTTGTTATGGCTTTACCAAAGGCGTTTGACGAGAGGATCAGAATACAGCTTGGCGATGAATACGAGGATTATATAAAGTGTTTTGACAGTGATATGTATCATGGAATCAGGGTGAATACATCCAAGATATCCGTGGAGGACTTTCTTAAGATAAGTCCTTTCGAGCTGGAGCCTGTGCCGTGGACTAAGAATGGTTTTTACTATGATCACAGGAAGTATACGCCGTCCAAGCATCCATACTATTATGCGGGGCTCTATTATATACAGGAGCCAAGTGCCATGACACCTGCCAGCGTTCTGGATATAGAGGATGGAGATGTGGTACTAGATATATGCGCGGCACCGGGAGGCAAATCCACCGAGCTTGCGGCAAAGCTTAATGGCACGGGAATACTTATATCCAATGATATAAGCAACTCGAGAGCCAAGGCGCTTCTGAAGAACCTGGAACTTTTCGGAATAGGAAACATGTGTGTGGTAAGTGAACCTCCAAATAATCTGTCAAAGGCATTTGAGGGTACATTCGATAAGATACTTATAGATGCACCGTGTTCCGGAGAGGGCATGTTCAGAAAATCTTCATCGATGATGACTGCATGGGAGAACAACGGAACTGAACTTTTTGCCGGACTGCAGAGAGGAATATTAAATGAAGCGTGCAAGATGTTGAAACCGGGCGGAAAGCTGCTTTATTCCACATGTACATTTTCCCCCGAGGAGGATGAGAGGTCGGTGGAGTATCTGCTGTCGATAGATGACAGTATGCATCTTGTGGATTTTCCTAAATATGAGAAATTTGATGACGGCAATCCGGCCTGGGGAGAGACCGGCAATCCTGAGCTTGTGAAATGTTCAAGACTGTGGCCTCATCACGTGAAGGGCGAAGGTCATTTCATAGCTCTGTTTGAAAAGGATCAGGATGACTCATATAGAGGAAACTCAACATACTCGTTCAAGTCGTACAGGCCGGATGAGGATTTCATCGCATTTATAAAGCATGTATCTGAGTCTGCGGGTATAAAGACAGACAGGATAGAGGAAAATAATGGAAGACTTTATTATATATCAGAGGGAATGCCTGATGTTAAGGGACTCAGGCTTTTGAGGCATGGACTGTTCCTCGGTGAGGTCAAGAAGAACAGATTTGAACCGAGTCAGTCACTTGCGATGTATCTCAAGTCAGATCAGTTTGACAATGTTGTGAGTTTTTTGGCGGATGACATAAGGGTCATAAAGTATTTAAAGGGAGAGACCGTCGAGCTGGAAGATGATCAGGATATAGAGAATGGGTATGTGCTTGTCTGCGTGGATGGATATCCGCTCGGGTGGGCCAAGAACAACAGAGGAGTATTAAAAAACAAATATTTATCGGGATGGAGGATGATGTCATGAGAAAGGTAGCGATAATCACAGGAGCATCTTCAGGGATTGGAAGAGAATTTGCACTTCAGATAGCACAGCGATACAGGACAATCGACGAGATATGGCTTATAGCAAGGAGAAAAGACAGGCTTGCTGAGGTTAAGACCGAGATAAACGCGGTAAGTGGAAAGCTTGTAAGGATACTTGCGCTTGACCTAACCGATGAGACTGATATCAAGTTCTACAGAAATCTTCTTGAGAGACAGGCTCCATCAATAAGAGTACTTGTAAATGCAGCTGGATACGGAATAGCAGGCCATTTTGAGAATATGACAGTGGACGACGTGACTGGAATGTTGAATCTCAACTGCAGGGCGCTGGCTGCCATAACACATATATCTCTGCCATATATGTCAGGCCCTTCAAATATAATCAATCTTGCTTCATCTGCAGCTTTTCTGCCTCAGCCATCATTTGCTATATATGCGGCATCCAAATCAATGGTGCTGAGCTTTTCAAGAGCACTTAACAGAGAGCTTGAGGAAAAGGGGATAACTGTTACGGCTGTCTGCCCGGGACCTGTCAAGACAGAGTTCTTCGATGTTGCGCAGAAGTACACAAAGTCCAAGCCGTATAAGATGATTCTAAGAGCAGATCCTGTGAAGGTTGTAAAAAAGGCACTGTTTGACGCGTATTATATGAGCGATATATCGGTGTATTCGCCGCTTATGAAGGCGTTCAGACTTGTGAGCAAGTACCTGCCTCACAGTTTGCTGATCAGATTTATGAAGTAGATATATGGGCTGCAGGCGGACATAGCTCTACAGCCAGACCAGAGATAAATGGAGGATGATATGGAAAAAGGACAACACGGATACATGAACAGGCATAAGAGAAATGTTCTTATAAGTATCATTGTACTTGGATTGTTTGTTATAGCCGGAGTATTCTTTACTGTGGCTATGTTTGACACAAGAAAGACTGTATTTATAGTCATACCGATACTCGTCGCCCTGCCGCTTGCAAAACAGCTTGTGGCATACATAATGTGTGCAGGGTTCAAGGAACTCACGAAGGATGAGTACGCTAAACTTGAGAAGTTATCATACTTTGGAGATCTGTCACTTGTATATGATGTGTCGATAAGCAGGTACGAGGGAATAGTGTATTTCCCTGCTGCGGTCATAAGAGATGGCAGAATGCTGTTTTACTACAATGGTGGATATGGCAAAAAGATACCTGATGAGGCAGCGCTCAAGAAGATCATTACAGAGGCTCTGGCAGACCAGAAAAAATATGTTGTGATCATAGCCACAGACATTGATGGTTTTGTGGCAAAGGCCGAGAAGATCAAAGCACCTTCAGATGAATTTGTCGGTGCCGATGAGAAGATCAGAAACAGATTATATGAGCTGGGAATATAGACAAAAATGAGAGAGATAGTTATTTCAAAGAACGAAGCCGGCCAGAGGCTTAACAAGCTGGTCATGAAGTACCTTAACAAGGCTCCTTCAAGCTTCGTCTACAGGATGATAAGAAAGAAAAACATAAAACTTAATAACGGCAAGGCGGTTGGAAATGAGATCGTGTATGTTGGAGATGTGATACAGCTCTATCTGTCGGATGAGACCATAGAATCATTCAGGGATGACAGCGTGAGAGCCGGTGCTTCCACAGGTGGAAACAGGTTTAAACCGGAGATCATATATCACGACCACAACATACTTATAGTCAATAAGCCGGCGGGTGTATTGTCACAGAAGGCATCGAAGGACGATTACTCGATCAATGAGAGTGTCATCGATTATCTGCTTGACAATGAGTATATAACTGAGACTCAGCTCAGAACCTTCAAGCCTTCTGTATGCAACAGGCTGGACAGGAATACCTCCGGCCTTGTTCTGTGTGGAGTGTCACTTATGGGAAGTCAGGAGCTTTCGAGGATCATAAGGGAGAGACGCATAGACAAATATTACTACACCATAGTCAAGGGAAATATGACAGAGACGCAGGATATTATGGCATATCTCGTGAAGGATGATAAGAAGAACACTGTGACAATACGTGACAGCGTGGAGGAGATACGCAGGGCTGCCGGGGACTTGGGCTATGATAAGATCCACACCATATTCCAGCCGGTCAGAACAAATGGAAAATATACAGAGCTTAAGGTAAAGCTCATAACGGGTAAGACTCACCAGATAAGGGCACAGCTCCAGCACATGGGGTATCCGGTGATCGGTGACCAGAAGTATGGTGACAGGGAGACAAACATACATTTCAGACAGACATACAAGCTTAGAAACCAGATTCTGCACTGCGGCGAGGTGGAGTTTACCGATGTTGTCGGTGGACTGGATTATCTGACGGGCAAGAGCTTCTCAGCATTCAAGCCTGATATGTATAAAAGAATAGAAAAGGATTTGTTTGAATAGATGGCTACATGGAATTCGCGAGGGCTTCGTGGCTCCACACTGGAGGATATGATAAACAACACAAATGAATATTACAGACAGAAGAACCTCGCGCTGGTCCAGAAGATCCCGACACCTATCACGCCGATAAAGATTGACAAGGACAGCAGCCAGATCACCCTGGCGTATTTCGAGAAGGATTCAACCGTCGACTATATAGGTGTTGTCCAGGGAGTTCCGGTATGTTTCGATGCAAAGGAATGTGCCACTGATACATTTACAATGCGTAACATTCATGAGCATCAGATAAGGTTCATGGAGGATTTCGAGAGACAGAACGGTGTAAGCTTTCTTATCATAATGTTCTCCGGACGAAATGAACTGTATTATATGAGATTCGAGGAGCTTAAGGGGTATCTTGAGAGAGTCCAGAATGGGCATGCCAACAACTTCAAGTACAATGAACTTGATCCCAATTTCTTTATAAGAGCCAAGGGTGGTGCATTGGTACATTATCTTGAACCTCTAAGCAGGGATCTTGATGATAGAGGTTGACAAATACAATCCGCTTTAATATAATGTGCACGTTGACATGCTACCAAAGTAGCAAATTACCACTTTAATGCGATAAAGCAAAAAAAGAACGTGAAGCATGGCAAAGTTTAATTGACAAGGAGATATGATTATGCAGGACAAACTGTTACAGACCCCGGATGGAGTGAGAGACACCTACGATGTAGAATGTAAGAAGAAGAGAAAGGTTATGCATGAACTCCATCATATTCTGGAGTTATACAGCTATCACGATATAGAGACACCTACATTTGAGTTTTTTGATATATTTAACAGGGATAAGGGTTCAGCACCTTCCAATGAGATGTACAAGTTCTTTGACAGGGACAACAATACTTTGGTGCTCAGGCCGGATATAACACCTTCAATAGCGAGATGTGTTGCAAAATATTATGCAGATGAGGAGCTTCCTGTCAGACTCTGCTATACAGGCAATACCTATACAAACACACTCAAGCTTCAGGGAAAACTCAAGGAGGTCACACAGATCGGTGCCGAGCTTGTAAATGATGATTCATCCGCTGCTGACGCTGAGATAATCGCAACTGTGATAGACTGCTTCAACGAGATCGGGATCAGTGATTTCCAGATAGAGATAGGCCAGATAGACTACTTCAAGGGTCTGGTTGCTGAATCTGGTATCAGTGAGGACGAGGAGGATCAGATAAAAGAGTACATCCATATCAAGAACTTTTTCGGACTTGAGGAGTATGTGGATGCACTTGATATAAGTGACTCTCTTAAGAAAGCATTTGTTGCATTTGATTCTCTGTTCGGCGGAATATCCATGCTTGACAAGGCTGAGGGATATGTGTCAAATGAGACATCACTTGAGGCTGTGAAGAGGCTCAGAAGAGTATATGCAGCCCTTGAGTGCTACGGATATCAGGATCACATAAGCTTTGATCTCGGTATGCTTGACGGATACAACTATTATACAGGAATCATATTCCGCGGATATACTTATGGAACCGGTGATGCTGTTGTCAAGGGCGGCCGTTACAATAATCTTCTCAAGCAGTTTGGAAAGGATGCACCGTCTATCGGTTTTGCCTTCACTGTTGAGGAGCTCATAATGGCCATGAACAGACAGAATATAGACATAGATGTGGATTATTCAAACACGATCATCCTCTATGATATAGAGAATCAGGGCAAGGCTATCAAGGCCGGTATGAAGCTCAGAAGTGAGGGACGCAAGATAGAGCTCATAAGAAAGTCACAGAAGAAATCGGTTGATGACTATATCGAGTATGCGGGTAGAGAGCATTTCTCAGGCCTTATATATTTTGAACAGTCAGGCGATGCGGTGGCATACGATCTGATAAGCCGATCACACTCCAAGTGGGATGGCAATTTATAGAAGAAACTTTTACGGCTTGATTGAGAATAGATTGAATTAGATGAAAGGTTATGGAGAGATGAGATATTTAACATTTGCCCTTGCTAAGGGGCGACTTGCAAAAAAGACACTTGCGCTGCTTGAACAGATAGGTATAACATGTGAGGAGATGAAGGATCCCGACACAAGAAAGCTTATATTTGTGAACGAGGAGCTTAAGATGAAGTTCTTCCTGTCAAAGGCCACAGATGTTCCTACTTACGTAGAATATGGTGCGGCCGATATAGGCGTTGTAGGTAAGGACACAATACTTGAGGAGGGAAGAAACCTGTATGAGGTCATGGATCTCGGTTTCGGAAAGTGCCGCATGTGTGTATGCGGACCGGCATCTGCCAGAGAGCTTCTCAAGAAGAATGAGATCATAAGAGTTGCAAGTAAGTATCCGGTGATCGCAAAGGATTACTTCAACAACCGTAAGCACCAGACAGTTGAGATAATCAAGCTCAATGGTTCAGTGGAGCTCGCTCCTATAGTTGGACTTTCAGAGGTGATCGTAGATATAGTTGAGACAGGAAGCACACTCAGGGAGAACGGACTTGAGGTGCTTGAGGAAATTTGTCCACTCTCAGCCCGCATGGTTGTGAACCAGGTAAGTCTCAAGATGGAGAATGAGAGGATACACAAGCTGTTGGAAGATCTCAACAGACTTATAAAGGAAGAGAACAAGTAGCATATATAGATGATATAATGAGCGCAAGTGAGCCATGCGCAGGTCATCGCGCTCACGCACGACGACCTATAATATAACAAATTGATAATCACACGGAGGCATAACAGAGATGAGAATCGTAAAGCTTAATGCAGAGACAAAGAAGGATCTTCTGAAGAATCTTCTGAAGAGAAGTCCAAGTAATTTCGATAACTATGCAGAGACTGTACAGGAAATAGTTGACGATGTGAGAGATAACGGCGATGCCGCACTCTTCTCATACACAAAGAAGTTCGACAAGGCAGATATAACAGCAGAAAATGTCAAGGTTACACAGAAAGAGATAGACTACGCATATACACAGGTCAGCCCTGAGCTCCTTGACGTTATCAGAAAAGCCAAGAAGAACATTTGGGAGTACCATGAGAAGCAGAAGCAGTATAGCTGGTTTGACTCCAAGCCAAATGGAACTCTTCTCGGACAGAAGGTTACAGCACTTGCATCTGTAGGTGTCTATGTTCCGGGTGGAAAGGCTGTTTACCCTTCATCAGTTCTGATGAATGTTATGCCGGCAAAGGTTGCAGGCGTTGAGAAGATAGTCATGACAACTCCATGTAATGCTGAGGGTGAGGTGTACGCCACAACACTCGTTGCAGCAAAGGAAGCAGGAGTGGATGAGATATACAAGGCAGGCGGCGCGCAGGCCATAGCTGCCCTTGCATACGGAACAGAGTCAGTACCTAAGGTTGACAAGATAGTTGGCCCTGGAAACATATTTGTCGCTCTTGCAAAGCGTGCCGTATACGGACATGTCAGCATAGATTCCATAGCCGGCCCATCAGAGGTAATGGTACTTGCCGATGAGACTGCCAATTCTAGATACGTGGCTGCAGATCTGCTGTCACAGGCAGAGCATGACGAGATGGCATCAGCCATACTTGTGACCACATCAGAGGAGCTTGCCGAGAAGGTATCAGTTCAGGTTGACAAGTTCATCGATGAGCTTTCAAGAAAAGAGATAATGAGAAAGTCTATAGACAATTATGGATATATTCTTCTTGCAGACAACATGAGCGATGCCATAGATGCTGTCAACGACATTGCATCAGAGCATCTCGAGATCGTCACAGCCAATCCATTTGACGTGATGACAAGAGTGAAGAATGCTGGAGCTATATTTATCGGAGAATACTCATCAGAGCCTCTTGGAGATTACTTTGCAGGCCCTAACCATGTACTTCCAACAAACGGTACAGCAAAGTTCTTCTCACCGCTTTCAGTAGACGATTTCATCAAGAAATCCAGCATAATCTACTATTCAAGAGAGGCACTTGAGGCAGTTCACACTGACATTGAGGCATTTGCCAAGGCTGAGCAGCTCACAGCACATGCTAATTCAATAGCAGTAAGATTTGAAAAATAAGACATAATGATATAGAATATGGGAAGGAGACAGGGATATGGCAGAGAAAGCAGCTAGAATCGCCAAATGTACAAGAACGACAAACGAGACAGACATAACCCTCGAGTTTAATATAGATGGAAAAGGACAGTCAAAGATCGACACAGGAATCGGTTTCTTTGACCACATGCTCACAAGTTTTGCGAAGCATGGTTTCTTTGATCTCAACGTTACAGTCAAGGGAGATCTGTATGTGGATTGTCACCACACCATTGAGGATGTGGGAATTGTGCTGGGCAAGGCCATCAAGGAGGCTCTTGGAGACAAGAAGGCCATCAAGAGATTTGGCAATTTCTTCCTGCCGATGGACGAGACTCTCGTAATGTGTGCCATAGATCTGTCGGGAAGACCATATCTTGTCTATGATCTGAACCTCCGCACAGAGAGGGTTGGATACTTCGACACACAGATGGTCAAGGAATTCTTCTATGCAGTATCATACGCTGCTGAGATGAATCTCAATATTAAGCAGTTCTCAGGGGAGAACGATCACCACATCATAGAGGCCGCATTCAAGGCATTTGCGAAGGCTCTTGATGAGGCGACAACTTATGACAGAAGATTAAACGGAAAGGTGCTTTCTACCAAGGGCACACTTTAAGGAGGTGCTGGTTCACTATGGATAATGATATGATCTGCAAAAAGATAATTCCATGTCTGGATCTGAACAATGCGGTCGAGATGGCAAAATATTACAATGATGCCGGAGCTGATGAGATAGCTTATTTTGACAGCAAGGCAACAAAAGATGGCAGAGAACCCAATGTTGCCATTATAAGACAGATATGTGACAGTGTTGATATTCCACTTATTGCCTGTGGCGGTGTGAGGGAGCTTGAAGATGTCAAGAAGCTTCTGTATGCAGGTGCATCCAAGGTATGTATGAAATCTGCGGCGCTGAACACGCCGGAGCTTGTCACTGAGGCTTCTGACAGATTTGGTTCAGAGCGAATAATCTGTACTATAGATCTTAGTGAGTGTGATGATCCTGTCGGATATGCCAGAAAACTGAAGACGCTTGGAGCGGGAGAACTTCTGCTGCTTCACAACAACATGGTGCCGGAATATCTGGATATAGTAAAATCCATAAGAGAAAATGTTGCACTTCCTGTTATAGTTTCTACCTATTCCACTAACGGGGAAGCTGTGGCAGAGATGCTCAATGAGACAAATGCTGAATCAATTTCTCTGTACAATCTCCAGAAGATGGATATAATGGAGATTAAACAGCATTGCCGTGAGGCAAATATAGATGTGGATCTGTTTGAATCGTCCATGCCTTTTGAGGCGTTCAAACTCAATTCGGATGGACTTATTCCATGTGTTACACAGCACTATAAGACCGGTGAAGTGCTCATGGTCGCTTATATGAACAAGGAGTCGTATGAGAAGACCATCAGAACAGGACGCATGACATACTGGAGCCGCAGCCGCAATGAGCTGTGGACCAAGGGTGATACATCCGGTCATTATCAGTTTGTCAAGTCTCTTACGATAGACTGTGACAAGGACACCATACTTGCCAAGGTGTCACAGATAGGAGCTGCGTGTCATACAGGCAGCCGTACTTGTTTCTTTACAGATCTGGTGAGAAAGGAGTACAATGATACCAATCCTATGAAGGTATTCGAGGAGGTATACAATACCATACGCGACAGAAAGGATCAGCCAGGAGATGATTCTTATACCAATTATCTGTTCGGCAAGGGTATTGACAAGATCCTGAAGAAGGTCGGTGAGGGAGCTACGGAGATAGTCATAGCTGCCAAGAATCCTGATTCAGAGGATATAAAATATGAAATATCTGACTTCCTTTATCATCTCATGTGTCTGATGGTAGAGAGAGGAATCAGCTGGAAAGATATTACAGAAGAACTGGCTGACAGAAGATAGAGTGGAGGATATTAGACAATGCAAAATTATGGCGTGAACGAACTGAGAAAAATGTTCCTGGAATTCATGGAGAGCAAGGGTCATCTTAGAATGAAGAGCTTTTCACTTATTCCACACAATGACAACAGCTTACTGCTGATCAATTCAGGTATGGCACCACTTAAGCCTTACTTTACAGGTCAGGAGGTACCACCTAGAAGACGTGTGACAACATGTCAGAAGTGTATCAGAACAGGAGATATCGAGAATGTAGGTAAGACAGCCCGTCATGGTACATTCTTTGAGATGCTGGGTAATTTCTCATTTGGCGATTATTTCAAGCATGAGGCTATATCATGGACATGGGAGTTCCTCACAGAGGTTGTAGGACTTGACAAGAACAGACTCTATCCATCGGTTTATCAGGATGACGATGAGGCATTTGATATATGGAATAAGGAGATTGGTGTCGATGCTGACCGTATATTCAGATTCGGCAAGGAGGACAACTTCTGGGAGCACGGAGCTGGTCCTTGTGGTCCTTGTTCAGAGGTTTACTATGACAGAGGCGAGAAGTATGGCTGCGGTAAGCCTGGCTGTACTGTAGGCTGTGACTGTGACAGATACATGGAGGTTTGGAACAACGTATTTACACAGTTCAACAATGACGGACACAACAACTACACAGAGCTTGAGCAGAAGAACATAGATACAGGTATGGGTCTTGAGAGACTCGCAGTTGTTGTTCAGGATGTTGATTCTATATTTGATGTTGATACGATCAAGGCTCTCCGCGACAAGGTATGTGAGATGGCAGGCGTGGAATATGAGACAGATCATGAGAAGGATGTATCGATCAGACTTATAACTGATCATATCCGTTCAGTTACATTCATGACATCAGATGGTATCGTTCCATCGAACGAGGGCCGTGGTTATGTTCTTAGACGTCTTCTCAGACGTGCTGCAAGACACGGAAGACTTCTCGGCATCAAGGGCAAGTTCCTGTCAGAGCTTGCAAAGACAGTTATCGAGGTGTCAGAGGATGCATATCCTGAGCTCAGTGAGAAGAAGGAATATATCTTCAATAAGATAGACAAGGAAGAGGAGAGCTTCAATAAGACCATAGATACAGGTCTTGCGATCCTCAAGGATTATATAGACGAGACTAAGGCTGCAGGTGAGAAGGTTCTCTCAGGTGACAAGGCATTCAAGCTCTATGACACCTATGGATTCCCTCTTGATCTCACAAAGGAGATCCTCGAGGAGGAGGGGATCGAGGTTGATGAGGACAGATTCACCGAGTGCATGAATATCCAGAAGGAGACTGCAAGAAAGGCCAGAAAGACCACAACATACATGGGTGCAGACGCAACCGTATATGAGCAGCTTCCTGTTGACATGACATCTGAGTTTGTCGGATATGACAAGCTGACATACAAGTCAACTATATCAGCCATCACAACAGAGGTTGGTGAGGGTGATGATAAGAAGTCAGTTCTTGCAGATACTGTATCTGAGGGAGCACAGGCTTCAGTTATAGTTCCTGAGACACCTTTCTACGCTACCATGGGTGGTCAGATCGGTGATAAGGGAATCATCAAGACAGAGAACGGTACATTCGTTGTTGAGGATACTGTCAAGGTTGTAGGCGGCAAGATCGCACATATCGGTTATGTTGAGTCAGGTGAACTCAATGTTGGTGATGAGGCAGAACTCACAGTTGATGCTGAGAACAGAGCACTCATATGTAACAACCATTCCGCAACACATCTTCTTCAGAGAGCACTCAAGATGGTTCTCGGAGATCATGTAGAGCAGGCAGGTTCACTCGTTGAGCCGGGAAGACTGAGATTTGACTTCTCACATGATCAGGCGATGACTAAGGAAGAGATCAAGAAGGTTGAGGATATTGTAAATGAGCAGATCCAGCTCGATATACCTGTATGCACGGATGTAATGTCTGTAGATGAGGCTAAGGAGACCGGAGCCATGGCTCTGTTTGGTGAGAAGTATGGTGAGAAGGTCCGTGTGGTATCAATGGGAGACTTCTCAAAGGAGCTCTGCGGTGGTACACATGTTGCCAGCACAGGAGCTATAAAAACATTCAAGATCATATCAGAGGCCGGTGTGGCCGCAGGTACAAGACGTATCGAGGCACTTACATCTGTCGGAGCACTTGATTACTACAGAAATGTAGAGCAGGAGCTCATGGATGCTGCAAAGGCAGCTAAGACTGATATCTATGGTGTGGCATCGAGAATAGAACAGCTTCTTGCAGAGGTTAAGGAACTTACGAATGAGAATAAGAAGCTCAAGGATAAGATGGCAAAGGAGGCAGCTGGAGACGTTCTTTCAAGTGCTATAGACAAGGACGGAATCAAGATCCTGACAGCGGCTATCCCGGATACAGATATGAATTCACTGAGAAACCTCGGAGATGATTTCAAGAGCAAGCTTGGTGACAGCGTTGTTGTTCTTGCATCTGCAAAGGATGGCAAGGTAAATCTCATTGCCATGGCTACAGACGGCGCAGTTGCTAAGGGAGCCCATGCCGGTAATATCATCAAGGCTGTGGCTGGCCTTGTAGGTGGTGGCGGCGGTGGTCGTCCTAACATGGCTCAGGCCGGTGGAAAGAATCCTGACGGAATCGAGGCAGCTCTTGCCCATGCGGTTACAGAGGCTCAGAATCAGATAGCTTAAGGTTTCGTGACAGATATTTTATTAATTTGTCATTTTCCTGTTGACGATTAGGAATTTTATGTATATAATACATTTTGTGCTTAAAAATACCCAATCAGTTGTTATTTGGTAGCATAATTTTACAACTGGAGGGAGGTCAGGTGAGAGAATGTCAAGTGTAATAGTTAAAGAGAACGAAAACTTAGATAGCGCTCTTCGCAGATTTAAGAGAAATTGTGCGAAGGCTGGTATTCAGCAGGAGATTCGTAAGAGAGAGCATTACGAAAAGCCTAGTGTAAAGCGTAAGAAGAAGTCAGAGGCAGCTAGAAAGCGCAAGTACAAATAAATCATAGTATATATATTTGATTTTAAATTGATTTCTAAGAGTACCGAGTTTATTCGGTACTCTTTTTTTATGTGTATTCATATAATGTTCCAAAAGCGTTATGGTGGTATTCATGAAAGACAGAGCGAAAAAAGTTATAGCATTTGAACCTCCGTGCTGGTGTCCGGACTCGGCGGGAACGACCTCCAGACTCACCATGTTCAACAATGATGAGCTGGTGATAGAGAATTTCAGACATGTGATCTACTCTGACGACGAGAGAGTGTCTGTTAAGACCCGGAAAGGGATATTGAATATATATGGGGAAAGATTACAGATCGCTTACTACGCATCCTATGAAGTGAAAATATGCGGTTCGATAAACAGTGTAGATTGGCTGACAGTGTGACTGCATGAATATTAGAAGGGAAATAAGAGGTGTGTGCTATGTGAGCTGTGACAGCCGCGCAGCTCTGCGCCTGATGAATATATGCAGCCATAAAGGAATACGTACATGGTGCGAGAGGGATGTAAAGAAGAACAGAAAAAAGAATGGCAGTATACAGAATGACAGTAAATGGAATGGCAAGGCAGAAAACTTCTGCATATACTCCGATGACAGAAAAAGACTTGAAGAGATAGCGGACAAATGTATGATAGATATCCGAATAGCTGAGAAGAAGACTTTGAGAACCGGTTTGCTGGGCAATAGGAAGAGGATCTCGATATTACTCGGAGTTTTATTATTTTTGCTGTTTGTATACTGGGAATCAGGGTATGTATGGTACATAGAAATTGACGGATGTGAGGATTATACAAGTGAGGAAATTGCAGATCTTATCGAGATGGAGTATCCGTGCTATGGACATAGAAAAAAGAGTATTGATCTGAGTGAACTGACAGACATGCTGACGGATAATCTTGGGGAGATATGCTGGGCATCCTGCAGCATCAGTGGGACAAAGCTTACAGTTGCGCTCAAGGAGTCCGTGGATGTATTTACAGTTCCGGAAGATGGCAGACCGTGTGATCTCGTGGCCACAATGGATTGTACGATCTATTCCCTTGTTGCATCGGCGGGGACGCCTGTTGCATCGGTTGGAGATGAAGTAAAAAAAGGGGATACTCTTATATCGGGAACAGTTAACATATACAATGATGACAGTGAGGTTGTGGATACGGTGTTTGTACCTGCTTCCGGAGAGATATATGGTCTTTGTGATGTAGAGTACAGAGATGTGGTTGAGAGTGAGCTCCAGGAAAAGGAGACTACAGACAGGAAGGTAAACAAAGTAGATATAAAAATTGGACGCCGGGTATTTACTCCGTATAAAACTGCTGCCTCCGATGGCTCATACGACCTTTCCGCCGAGGAAAAACGGCTGCATATCGGCGATATGTATTTTCCGTTATCCGTGAATATAGAGCGAAAAGTGTTCTATAAAGTAAATACACGTAAGCTTACGGAGAAGGAGCAGAAAGACAGACTTAACCAGCATCTGCATGTTTATATTGGCAAAATGCAAGAAAAAGGGGTGCAAATTGTCCGAAAAAATGTTATTATTACTAATGAACGCGGTGAGGCTTCGGCTGAAGGCGATATCAGTATCAGACTCCCGGTTGCTGTGCCGAGATATATTGACGTAAACAATACATCGGGGAGCGAAGAGGTGGAGCCTGACTGATAAATAATAATGACAGGGGATACAAGTATTGAGCGAATATTCAGAATCCGTAACTGTTGCATCAAACTATATACAGACTGTGTTTGGACAGTTTGATGCCAATATAAAAAAGATTGAGAAAGAATACAGTGTGTCAATGATACTTCGCGATGACAAGCTTAAGGTCAGCGGCTCCGAGGAAGGCGTGAAGAAGTCTATTCAGGTTATAGAACAGCTCTTCCAGATGGCAGATCGTGGCTCGTCCATCGATGAACAGAAGGTAGACTACACTATATCGATAGTCAATGAACACCCGCAGGAGGCTAAGGAGAGTCTTGCTGAGCTTGACAGGGACATAATCTGTCACACGATGAGCGGCAAGCCGATCAAACCGAAGACTGTCGGACAGAGATCATATGTCAATTCAATAGAAAAGTCCATGATAGTATTCGGAGTGGGACCTGCCGGAACAGGAAAGACTTATCTTGCCATGGCAAAAGCCATAACGGCATTTAAGAATAATGAGGTTGGAAGGATCATACTTACAAGGCCGGCCATAGAGGCCGGTGAGAAACTGGGATTTCTTCCGGGTGACCTTCAGAGCAAGGTTGATCCTTATCTTAGGCCGCTCTATGATGCATTGTATGAGATAATGGGTGCTGATGCATTTATGAAGAATATGGAAAAGGGACTGATCGAGGTTGCTCCTCTTGCCTACATGAGAGGAAGAACTCTTGATAATGCGTATATTGTGCTGGATGAGGCCCAGAATACCACTCCTGCCCAGATGAAGATGTTCCTTACCAGAATAGGATTTGGCTCAAAGGCCATAATAACAGGAGACCTTTCACAGAAGGATCTTCCACACGACGCGCAGTCAGGTCTTGATGTTGCACTCAAGGTGTTAAAGGATATTGATGACATAAGCATTTGCCATCTGACGAGTCTTGATGTTGTGAGACATCCTTTGGTGCAGAAGATCGTAAATGCGTATGAAAAATATGAGGATAAGATGAGCAGACAGGCAAAGCCTAGAAAAACCACAACTGCTCAGAAAAACAGAGGAAAATAATATGTCAGTTAATATTGAGAATGAGTATGGAGATATTGATATTAAGAATTATGAGGATGTCATAACAAGTATCGTCCAGGCTTCGCTGGAATTCGTTGGGTGTCCATATCCCTGCGAAGTGAACGTGCTGCTCACGGACAATGACTCCATACATGAAATCAATAACCAGCAGAGGAATATAGACAGGGCGACAGATGTTCTGTCATTTCCACTGATTGATTATACAATTCCTGGAAACTTTGATGGTCTCGAGGATAGCCGGTGTGACTACTTTGATCTTACTACAGATGAACTGCTATTGGGAGATATCGTTATATCTATTGATAAGGTGTATGAGCAGGCAACTGAGTACAATCACTCAAAGACGAGAGAGCTGGCTTTTCTTGTAGCCCACAGCATGCTCCATTTGTCAGGATATGACCATATGGAGGACGATGAGCGCAGGGTCATGGAAGAGATGCAGGAAAAAATACTTACAATGAAAGGATATACAAGAGACTATGAGGAGAATTAAGACGGGATTAGTTCTGGCAACCGCTCTTGTGATGGGATTATCACTTTTTGGATGCGGCTCGAAGAAAACGGAGGAGAATGTCACTACAACGGAGGCTAAGGCAGAGGTGGATGTATCACAGGCCGATATGATGAAGTCTGCCACAGCGGTTGATGAGACTTACCATGAGGGAGTATATAATGATCTTACAGGCGAGTGGAACACCGACAGAAAGGAAGAGTACGGAAGACCGATCGCTATAATGATCAACAATATTGAGAATGCGATTCCTCAGTCAGGTATAGGCCAGGCTGATGTTTTATATGAGTTTGTCGTTGAGGGCGGAATAACAAGAATGCTTGCAATATTCAACGACTATGACAATCTTGAGAAGGTCGGTTCGATCAGAAGCTGCAGACCTTACTATGTTACAACTGCCATGGAGTTTGATGCTATATACATGCATTATGGTCAGTCTCCACAGGGACAGGAGGAGCTTGACAGGACAGGAATAGATCATATAAGCGGACTTGGTGGAGAAGGATCTGTATCTTTCTACAGATCATCAGACCGCGAGGCTCCACACAATGTGTACACAAACAGCGATATGATCAAGGCTGGTCTTGATTATCTTGGATGCTCAACTACCCACAACAAGGGATACAAGAGCAAGTTTGAGTTCAATGAGGAAGATACGGTTCCTGAGGGCGAGTCTGTAAACAAGCTCACACTCAACATGTCAGTTTACACACAGCCTTGGTTTGAATATGATTCAAAGAATAAGGTATATAACAGATTCCAGTATGGTGACAAGCAGATCGATGACCTCACAGGAAAGCAGCTCACATTCAAGAATATCATCATACAGTTTGCTCACTACACCAGCATTGATGATCACGACAGACAGATGATCGATCTCGTTGGCACAGGAGACGGATACTATGTTTCAGATGGAAAGATCGTTCCTATCACATGGACAAAGTCAACCGATGACTCCGTGACAAAGTATTCAACAGCAGATGGAAAAGAACTTCAGCTCAATCCGGGCAAGACATATGTCACAGTATTTGAGAGTGACAATAAGGCCGGAGTTGTATGGGAATAATACAGACATAAACCACATATATTAACAAGGACAGAAGATGGGATGGAATATCCTGTCTTCTGTTTTTTGTTATGAAGAGAAGGTGTGGTAATGTTTAAAAGAATTATGTATTTTTTTGTTATCATTATAGCGGTATTTGTGTTATCTTTTATAACTAGAGAGATCGTGGTGAGTACGGCGTGCAGATCCGGAGACAGTAAAAGTGTGTATAGAGAATTTGACGGTATGGATAGCGGGCATATATTACCCATATCAAATGAGAGTGAACCGGAGCTTTACGGAGGGCTCGTGATTGCTGCTGAGGGTGGAACACCACATGGCAATTTCTATGTGAGCACTTATTATGGACATGTGGCGGTGTACAACAGATTTGGCAGTCTTTGCAGGGAGACGACTTGTACAGTGGATTCATTGGACAAACGTATAAGAGAACTGATCCACAAGCACGTGTATTTCAATGATATAGATGACATGAACAGGTTTATTGACAGCCTGTAAAACGTATGATAAATGATTATGGGAAAGGTGTATCGGAATGATTTATGATATTATAGTTATCGGCGGTGGCCCGGCTGGGATGACAGCCGCAATAAAAGCAAAAGAGACAGCACCATCGGCTTCGGTAAAGCTTATAGATAAAAACAAAAAACTCGGAAAGAAGCTGTATGCGACGGGAAATGGCAAATGTAACATTGCAAATACGAAGCTTGATCTGTCGTGCTATTCCAGTGCAAATGAATTTTTCCCATTTCAGTTCGTAACAACGGACAGTCATAATGATGTCATGGATTTTTTTGAAAGTCTTGGTGTTTCCAGCTATGATGATAATGGATATATATATCCTGCATCGCTGCAGGCATCTACCATAGTGTGGGCACTGACGGACAGGCTCAAAATTCTTGGTATAGAAAACAGCACATCGGAGGAAGTCCTGAGTATAAAACAGGGAAAAGATGGTACATATATTGTAGACACAGACAAAGGCGGGTATAGGACGACCCAGGTGATACTTGCACCCGGAGGTGCGGCTGCGCCAAAGCTTGGCGGATCTGATAGAGTATACAGACTTCTGGATGATCTGAATGTACGGTTTGTGAAACCGCATCCGGCTCTGTGTAAATTAAAATGCCATGAATATATATCTGATATGTCAGGGGTACGTGCAAAGGCTGTTGTCCGCCTAATGTGTGATGGCGAGGAGTATGACCACGAGAGAGGCGAGGTTCAGTTTGCATCGGGATATCTTTCGGGTATAGCGGTTTTTAATATGAGTATACAGTGTATAGACCTGATGGAGACTGGCAAGAAGCCATACATAGAACTTGAACTTGTTCCGGACATCAGTGATGATATGCTGGCGGACAGGATGAGACGATTTGCCGAGGTAAATGGCAGACGGAGAGTCGAGGCGATGCTCAATGGTATTGTCAACGAGAAGATCGCCGGGTATATTATAAAAAGTCTTGGTATCAAAGCTTCTGAAGCGGCCGGACTTGACGCGGCTGATATAACATCCATATGTGATATGCTCAAACATATGAGATTCAACATAGATGGATTCGGCAGCTATGAGGACAGCCAGGCGGCAAGCGGTGGAGTTGACACATTGCAGCTCAGGGCAGATAACCTGGAACTTGCTGGACACAGAGGTTTATACGCCGCTGGAGAGTATGTCGATGTGACCGGCAAATGTGGTGGATATAATATAATGTGGGCTGTTATAAGCGGCATGAGAGCCGGGGAGTCTGCAGGAAAGAGAATAAAAGATGATCAGAATTAACAATGTAAAACTGCAGCTTGGATTTACAGAGGCAGATGTTAGAAGTGTTATTAAAAAGACGCTGAAGACAGATAAGGAGTTTGAGTATATTTTTTTCAAGCTGTCTCTTGATGACAGGCGGAGAAACCAGGTGAAATATATTGCATCCATAGATGTGGATGTTCCGAATCCGGAAAAATTATTGAAAAGACTTCACAATAATAATGTTATGTTAACAAATGCTACCCAATATAGATTTCCGGAGCCGGGAAATGTCAAAATGACCTATAGGCCTGTGGTGATAGGAACAGGACCGGGTGGCTTATTTGCTGCACTGTATCTTGCCAGAGCCGGATACAGACCGGTTGTTTTTGAGCGCGGCATGGATGTTGACAGGAGAATGGAGCATATAGAGAGATTCTGGAAGGGTGAGGAAGGACTTGATCCAAATTGTAATGTACAGTTTGGAGAGGGCGGCGCAGGAACCTTTTCGGACGGCAAGCTGAATACGGTCATAAAGGATGGCTCGGGCAGACGCACTGAGGTCATGCGGACATTTGTGGAGTATGGTGCAGATCCGTCCATAATGTATATAAATAAGCCACATGTGGGCACTGATGTGCTGTCTGGTATTGTAAGGAATATGCGTGAGGATATAAAGAGACTTGGCGGAGAGGTACATTTTGATTCACTTTTTACCGGTTATGATCAGATCACACAGGATGAGGTGTGTGTACATATAAAGAACCTTTCAGTTGGCAGTGAGAAGGAATACAGGACAAATGCCCTTGTTCTGGCACTTGGACACAGCTCAAGGGATACTGTGGAGATGCTTTACAAAAAAGGTGTTCCGATGGAGCCAAAGCCATTTGCCATGGGACTTCGTATCGAACACAAGCGAGCAGATATAGATGTCATGAAGTATGGCGATGATCCGGCGTATGCAAAGCTGCTGCCGGCGGCAGACTACAAGATGACGCATCAGGCGTCAAATGGCAGGGCTGTATATTCATTCTGTATGTGCCCTGGAGGTTACGTGGTGAATGCATCATCCGAGCACGGTGAGACGTGTGTGAATGGTATGAGCTACAGCGGCAGGGATGGTGAGAATTCCAACAGCGCCATTGTGGTAAATGTTACCCCGGAGGATTACGGGTCAGATCATCCTCTTGCGGGAATGAAGTTTCAGAGAAGATGGGAGAAGGCCGCATACGAGGCCGGACAGGGGGCTGTTCCGGTGCAGCTCTTCGGAGATTACAGAAGGGACATTCCTACGGAAAAGTTGGGCGGTGTTAAGCCTCAGATTAAGGGTAAGTGCAGGCTTACAAGCCTCAAATGCTGTTTGCCAGAGTATATAAAGGATGCTATAATAGAAGGAGTTGTGTCCTTTGATAAGAGGATGCCGGGATATTCATCTGACGATGCAGTTCTCTCAGGAATCGAGGCCAGAACCTCATCACCTGTTCGTATGATACGAGGCGATGAGCTGCGCTGTGAGGGGACATGTATATACCCGTGCGGGGAAGGCGCGGGCTATGCAGGGGGAATAACCTCAGCCGCTGTCGATGGTATGAAGGTGGCCGAGGCCATAGCATCCAGATTCAGCAATGAGGCAATAACAGACGGTACACAGGAGAATATAAATGGATAGAGAGTATTTGAAATACAAGAAAAAGATAGTAATAAAGATTGGTTCATCTTCACTTATTCACGAGGAGACGGGTGGACTTGACTATACAAAGCTTGAGAAGCTGGTGCGCATCATATGTGATCTGAGAAATCAGGACAAGGATGTGGTCCTCGTATCATCGGGAGCCATCGGAGTCGGAGTACAGGCGCTGGGACTTGCCAGAAGACCTAAGACGACCTCGCTCAGACAGGCGTGTGCTGCAGTGGGACAGGGACAGCTAATGATGATATATCAGAAGCTTTTTCAAGAGTATCACAGCACAGCAGCTCAGGTTCTGCTAACATTTGATGTTATATCGTCGGATGAGAGGAGAAAGAATGCCATCAACACATTCAACGAGCTTCTTCAGCTCGGTGTCGTACCGATCGTCAATGAGAACGATACGGTTGCCATCGATGAGCTGGATGACAGCGTGGCATTTGGCGACAATGATACATTGTCTGCCATAGTTGCATCCATGATCCATGCAGATCTCCTGATACTTCTCACGGATATAGACGGTCTGTACACTGATGATCCACACAATAACCCTGATGCAAAGCTTATACCAGAGGTGAACTGTATAGACGACCATATAATGGATATGGGTAAAGGTGCAGGCTCCAAGTACGGAACCGGCGGAATGACGACCAAGATCGCAGCCGCCAGGATAGCAACCAACTCCAACTCGGATATGGTCATAGTATCCGGAGCGGATATGGACAATATTGTTAAGGTAATGAACGGAGAAAGTATAGGAACTCTGTTCACAGAATATAAGGATCATGACTTTGACGTTGTCAGATTTATTTTGAATAAGGAGTATCTTATATAGTTATGAAAGAGACGATAATCGATGCGGCAAAGATCGCACGTATAAATGAGTTATATCACAAGTCCAAGGCTGAGGGGCTCACCGACGCTGAGAAGAAGGAACAGCAGCAGTTAAGGCAGGAATATATATTTGCTGTGAAGAATAATCTCAGGAGCACGCTCAACAATATAGATATCAAAGAGAAGGACGGCTCCATAACCAGACTTCAGGACCTTGATCCTACCAGAAAGGCATAGGCTGGCTTATGAATAGCGAGGATAGTGTAAATTCCGGCAGCAAGGAAGTTATAAGAAAAAGAATAAAAGCAGTCAGAAATGACATGGACAGGGATGATCGTGCGCAGAGATCAAAACTTATATGCAGACGGCTGTCAGCGCTTCCTGAATATGTGAATGCCATCAATATATGTGCATACATCTCCAAAGGGAACGAAGTGGATACAAGGCTCATAGTTGAGAGGGCGTGGGCGGATGGAAAGCATGTATATGTTCCAAAGGTTTATGGACAAGACATGGAATTTATTGAGATCACAGACTACGGGGAACTTGCATCCGGAAACTTTGGGATACTCGAACCGGTTTCTGATGATTTTGAGGAGATCGAAGATGGGCTTATGTTCATGCCTGGGATTGCATTTGATCACAGCCGCAACCGCATAGGCTTTGGCGGAGGGTATTACGACAGATATCTGGCGAGGCATGCAGGGCTTGTCACGGTGGCACTGGCGTATGAATTCCAGATAGTTGATAAGATAGACAGTGAACCTACAGATATCAGACCACATATCATAGTAACAGAATCGGAAGTTATATCATAATGGAGGGTCAATGAACAGAGACGAGATAACAGCAAAGATCGCTGAACTTGAAAAGAAGATACAGATGGATAAGCTGCAAAATGCCGGGGCGGATGATGCCGGAAAAGTTGCAGGACGCACTCAGTCCGGTGATATGGCTGACAGCTATGCGCTGTGCCTTGGCGGTGGCGGCGGTAAAGGAGCGTACCAGCTCGGGGTGTACAGAGCACTTGCAGAGTATGGACTTATGGACAAGGTTACAGCCATATCAGGAACTTCCATAGGTGCGATAAATGCCGTGCTTTTCGCGTGCAATGATCCTGACAGAAGCGAGGAGGCATGGAAGAAGATACATTTTGATACGGTGTTTGACGTTGATCCTGATCTGATGTTCAACGACAAATCGGGATTCATGTCGCGCAGGGAGATGATAAAGCTCATGGACAGCTATGTGGATTATAAAGAGCTGTCGGAAGCTGAGATTACAGTGTATGCAACCATAGCTGTGTGTGTGCAGGATGGTGAAAGACAGGCTGAGTATATCAGTCTTGCAGGAATGGATGCGGATGATATCAGGACAGTTGTCTTGGCATCATCCACCCTTCCTATGCTCTATGAGTCTGTGACTTATAATGGTAAGGAGTATTGTGATGGCGGTCTTGCCGACAATGTTCCGGTGAAGCCTCTGTATGATATGGGATACAGGAATATCGTTGTGTGCGGCCTTAATCCCGACTCAAAGAAAGACATATCTGCATATACAGATGCGGATATCATAGAGATATATCCAAGTGTAAGCCTGGGAGATCTGATAGATGGAACCTTGAATTTCTCTGCAAATTCAGTAAAATTCAGAAGCCTGCTCGGTTATAAGGATGCCATGAGGGCACTTAAGGTTCATTTTGAGAATGATCCTGATTACATCGCGGCGCTGGATTATTACAGGGATATTGATCTTGCGGATATACAGACTCAGATGAGGATGGATGCCGCGGATTCCAGCGTGAAAAATACTATGGATAACATAGGCAGGATACTTGGTAAGCTGGGCATAGAGGAATAACTCCAGTCGGATTTACGCAGCTTTAAAGAAATAGATAAGGATACATAGAGATTATGAATGATTTGGAAAAAGTTATTGACGGCATAGATCTGGGGCTTCCAGCTCCGTTTGCGGAACCGGAGAGGCAGTATTATTTTATAAAAAAGGGTAGGGAGTATGTCACAGCAAGAAGCAAAGAGCTGGGACGTGACCTTACCTGTTCTATACAGACATTTGGCTGTCAGATGAATGTCCGGGATTCTGAGAAGCTTGCCGGAATACTTGAGCAGATGGGATATGTTAGGACCGAGTCTGAACATGCGGACTTTATAATATATAACACATGTACGGTCAGGGAGAATGCCAACAGAAAGGTTTATGGTCACCTTGGTCTCATGAAGCACCTCAAGGAGAAAAATCCTGAGATGAAGATAGCTCTGTGCGGATGCATGATGCAGGAGCAGCATGTGGTGACAACCATAAGCAAGAGCTATAGGTTTGTCGATATGGTATTTGGAACACACAATGTATATAAGCTTGCTGAGATATTTGTGAGCAGGATAGAATCTGGAAGCATGGTCATAGATATCTGGAAGGATGCCAAGGAGGTCGTGGAGGATCTTCCTGCGGTGAGGGAATTCCCATTCAAATCAGGTGTAAATATCATGTTTGGATGCAACAATTTCTGTACCTACTGTATAGTTCCATATGTAAGAGGAAGGGAGCGAAGCAGAAATCCGGAGGATATCATAGCTGAGTGCGAGAGGCTTGCTGACGACGGAGTGGTGGAGATCATGCTCCTCGGGCAGAATGTCAATTCATATGGCAAGAACCTTGAGCATCCGATCACATTTGCGGAACTGCTGAGGCGTGTGTGTGCCATAGAGAAGATACAGAGAGTAAGATTCATGACCTCACATCCAAAGGATCTGTCGGATGAACTGATAGATGTCATCGCGGAGAATCAAAAGATCTGCAGACATCTCCATCTGCCGGTACAGTCGGGCTCGACAAAGATACTGAATGCGATGAACAGACGGTACACAAAGGAGTCATATCTTGCACTGGTTGACCGCATAAGGGCAAAGGTTCCGGAGATATCACTCACCACTGATATAATTGTGGGATTCCCTGGTGAGACCGAGGAGGATTTCCTTGAGACCATGGACGTGGTTGAGAAAGTGCAGTATGACACCGCATTTACATTTATATATTCAAAGAGAACAGGAACTCCTGCCGCCGGAATGGAGAATGGTTCCACAAAGGAAGAGATACAGGATAGATACAACAGGCTTTTAAGGCGTGTGCAGGAGATAAGTGATGTGAAGACCATTGCGATAAAGGGACAGACACAGCCGGTTCTGGTTGAGGGCTTTGACGAGAAGGGCGACGGCCTTCTGACCGGAAGACTCTCCAACAACATACTTGTCCATTTCCCTGGGTGTGCGGAGATGGTTGGAAAGATCCTGAATGTAAAGCTTGTTGAATGTAAGGGATTTTATTACATGGGTGAATTAGCAGAATAGGAGTAGTTGAAGTGGCAGCATTAACACCAATGATGGCTCAGTATATGGAAGTTAAGAATCAGTATAAGGACTGTATTCTCTTCTACAGACTGGGAGATTTCTACGAGATGTTCTTCGACGATGCCCTGACGGCATCCAGGGAACTTGAGATAACACTGACCGGCAGGGACTGTGGTCAGGAGGAGCGCGCACCGATGTGCGGTGTTCCGTATCATGCTTGTGACATATACCTGAACAAGCTGATAGAGAAGGGCTACAAGGTAGCCATATGTGAGCAGATGGAAGATCCGAAGCTCGCAAAGGGTATAGTAAAAAGAGAAGTTATACGTATAGTTACGCCTGGTACAAATATGTCCCAGGCTATTCTTGATGAGACGAGGAATAACTATCTCATGTGTATATTTGGCTGTAATGATGAGTATGGCGTGGCAGTGTGTGATATCACTACCGGAGAGTTCAGATCATGTCATATCTCATCCACATCCAAGCTGTACGACGAGATCAACAAATATTCACCGACGGAGATCATAGGGAATGAGGTTTTTCTGTCATGTGGCCTGAACTTTGATTACATGAAGGAGAAGATGAAGATAACGATATCGGAGGCTCCGTCTCATTATTTTAACGATGACACCTGTGAGGATTTCATTAAAAGACAGTTTAAGGTCGGATCAATAGATGGTCTCGGCATAGATGAGCAGGAGGATATGCTGCTGTCAGCGGGCGCACTTCTCCAGTATCTACATGAGACACAGAAGAACTCACTGGATCATATCAACAGAATAGATATATATTCCATAGAGGACTTCATGATCATAGACAGCTCATCCAGAAGAAATCTGGAGCTGACAGAGACACTCAGGGATAAGCAGAAGAGAGGCTCACTACTCTGGGTGCTTGACAAGACCAAAACGGCCATGGGAGCGAGAATGCTCAGAAATATGATAGAGCAGCCCCTTATCCACAAAGATGATATAGAAGCCAGACTTGACGCGATAACAGAGCTCAACGACTCTGTCATAACCAGAGACGAACTCCGTGAGTACATGAATACCATATACGATCTCGAGAGACTTATGACGAGGATATCGTTAAGAACAGCGAATCCGAGAGATCTTCTGGCATTTAAGACGTCCATACAGCTTCTTCCATTTATAATACAGCTTCTCGGTGAATTCCATTCGGATGAGCTCACCGAGATCAGGGATGGAATAGATGATCTACAGGATCTCTATGACCTTCTTGACCGTGCCATAGTTGATGAGCCGCCTATACTTATCAGAGAGGGCGGAATATTCAAAGATGGCTATCTTGAGGACATAGACACTCTGAAGAATGCCACAACTGATGGCAAGAACTGGATCGCAGAGCTTGAGGCCAGAGAGAAGGAAAAGACCGGAATCAAGAATCTCAAGATAAAGTTTAATAAGGTGTTCGGATATTATTTTGATGTAACCAATTCATATAAGAGTCTTGTGCCGGATTATTTCATCAGAAAGCAGACACTTGCCAATTCTGAGAGATACACAACCGAGGAGCTTGACAGACTGGCTGGAGTTATACTCGGATCATCCGACAAGCTTGTTGCGCTGGAGTACAACACATATGTTGAGCTCAGGGACACCCTTGCTGCAGAGCTCACAAGGGTACAGAGAACAGCACACAGCATAGCCATGCTCGATGCTCTGTGTTCACTCTCATATGTGGCTGTTGCAAATGGGTATGTTAGACCTGAGATCAATACAGATGGAGTCATCGACATAAAGGACGGACGTCATCCGGTCGTTGAGAAGATGCTGAACAACGATATGTTCATCACAAACGACACATATCTGAACAACCATGAGAGCAGGATATCTATCATCACCGGTCCTAACATGGCTGGTAAATCCACATATATGAGACAGACTGCGCTCATAGTTCTCATGGCTCAGGTTGGAAGCTTTGTCCCTGCGGCATCTGCCAATATAGGCATATGCGATAGGATATTTACAAGAGTGGGAGCTTCCGACGACCTTGCATCAGGACAGTCCACATTTATGGTGGAGATGAGCGAGGTCGCCAATATACTCAGAAATGCCACGAAGAACAGCCTTCTCATCCTTGATGAGATAGGTCGAGGAACAAGCACATATGACGGTCTGGCGATCGCCTGGGCTGTCGTTGAATATATAAGCAACAGTGAACTGCTCGGAGCAAAAACTCTGTTTGCGACACATTACCATGAGCTCACGGAGCTTGAGGGTAAGCTGTCGGCAGTCAACAACTACTGTATAGCGGTCAAGGAAGACGGAGACGACATAGTGTTCCTCAGAAAGATCGTCAAGGGCGGTGCCGACAGAAGCTACGGTATACAGGTTGCAAAGCTTGCCGGTGTGCCGGATGTCGTTATAGCAAGAGCAAATGAGATATGTAATCAGCTTATAGACAAGGACATAACCACCAAGCTGAAGGAGATAAAGGTTACAAATGATTTCAAGCCGAAGAAAGAAGACACCCAGATGTCAATGTTCGGCTCACTTGCCGAATCACAGGTGATCGAGGACATAAAGTGTGTTGATCTGTCCAACATGACACCTATGAAGGCGTTGCTTTATTTAAATGAATTGCAGGAGCGACTTAAATAATAAGGAGCGATAAGTAATGATAAAAGTATTAGACCAAAATACGATTAACAAGATAGCAGCCGGTGAGGTTATAGAGAAGCCGAGCTCGGTCATCAAGGAGCTTGTGGAAAATTCCATAGACTCAGGTGCCACAGCGGTAACCGTCGAGGTAAAGGGAGGCGGACTGTCATTTCTCAGAGTCACCGACAACGGAGCAGGTATAAAGAAGGATGAGGTCAAGCTTGCATTTCTCAGACATGCCACAAGTAAGCTTGTGACAGTCGAGGATCTCCTGAGTATCTCTTCTCTTGGTTTCCGTGGTGAGGCACTTGCAAGTATAGCGGCGGTTGCCCAGGTGGAGATGATAACCAAGACCGCTGATGATGTGACCGGTCTCAGATACCAGATACATGGCGGTAAGGAGATATCCAGCGAGGAGATAGGTGCTCCGGGTGGAACAACCATAATTGTCAGAAATCTTTTCTACAATACACCGGCGAGAAAGAAGTTCATGAAGACTGATGCCACGGAGACAAGCTATATCTACGACTTGATGTGCCGTATATGCATGTCACACCCGGAGATCTCATTTAAGTTCATTGCAAATGGAACAGACAAGCTGTTCACATCAGGCAATGGCAAACTCAGAGACATAATCTACCATATCTATGGAAGAGACATCACCTCAAATCTTCTTGAGATAAATGCGGAAAATGACTATATGAAGATCTCCGGATATATAGCAAGACCTTGTATATCAAGGGGCAACAGATCATTTGAGGGCTACTATGTAAATCACAGATATATAAAGAGTGCGGTGCTCACCAAGGCGATCGAGGATGCTTTCAGGACATTTGTCATGATACACAAGTTTCCATTCACCGAGATCAATTTCCAGGTGAGACCTGATCTCCTTGATGTAAATGTACATCCGACCAAGATGGAGTTGAAATTCGCCAACAGTCAGGATATATACAGCTTCACCTACAATGCCATAAGGGAGACACTGTTATTCAAGGAGCTCATTCCTGATGTGGCGCCGGGGAAGGATCCAAAGCCGGAGACCTTCAAGCAGAGGGATGTTGGCAAGGCACCGGAGGCGTTCGAGAATAAGAGGCGTGAGGCGATAGTCAGGGCAGAGGAGCGGACTGTACCGCAGAGTCAGCCTGAGCAGCATCGTCCGGCAGAACCGCAGAATCAGCCTGAGCAGCTTCGCTCGGCGGAGACGCAGACATCACCACAGCAGCTTTGCCCGATCGAACCACAGACATCATCACAGCCGGTCCCCCCGGTTATAGAAATCATAGATGAGACTAGCAGCTCAAACAATAAAGGATCAGACGTCATAGATAATAACAAGACGGAGAAGCCGGCAGGAAACTACATATATGCGGATAGGAATAATGATCTTGAGAGAGCTATAGTACAAAACAGGAATGTGGTAAACGAGAGTCCGGCATATACAGCTCCGGCACCAGCTAGACCTTCGGTCACAGCGGCGACACAAGACTCAACAGTATCTGCAGCTTCAGATGCAGCTTATATTGAGGAAGCCGGGAAAAAATACGTACAGCAGGATATGTTCCAGGAGAAGTTCCTGACAAAGGAGGCCCGTGCGAAGCACAGACTCATAGGACAGCTTTTCAAGACATACTGGCTCATAGAGTACGATGGTAAGTTCTTCATAATGGATCAGCATGCCGCCCATGAGAAGGTTAAGTACGAAGAGCTTATGGAGAATTACAAGAATAAGAAGATATACTCACAGTATCTTATGCCTCCAGCGGTTGTTACACTCAGTGCCGCAGAGATAGAGTTTCTTCATGAAAATATGGAGATGTTCGAGGCACTTGGATATCAGATCGAGAACTTTGGAGGCAGGGAGTTCAAGCTGAACGCTGTTCCTGACAACCTGTTTGGCCTTGATGGCAGAGAGCTTTTCATAGACTTCATAGCTGATGCGAGCAGCAGTGCTAAAAAGGTGACCATAGATACATTTATACACAAGCTTTCCACCATGGCGTGCAAAGCTGCGATAAAGGGTAACACGGAGATAAGTTTCAAGGAGGCTGACGCACTTATAGATCAGCTATTAAAGCTTGAAAATCCATACACATGTCCTCATGGACGTCCGACTGTCATATCCATGACGGAGGCGGAGATTGAGAAGAAGTTTAAGCGAATAGTATAGGAGATAACAGGATGGATAAGAATATGAAACCACTGATAATCCTCACCGGCCCCACGGCTGTCGGCAAGACGTCGCTGTCCATAGGACTGGCAAAGGCGGTGGACGGCGAGATCATATCCGCAGATTCCATGCAGGTATATAGAAAGATGAATATTGGAACGGCGAAGATAGAGCCGGAGGAGATGCAGGGGGTAAGGCATCATCTGATAGATATTCTGGATCCGGCAGAAGAGTTCAACGTTGTGCTTTTCAAGAAATATGCTCTTCGTGCTATGGAGGATATATATTCCCGGGGAAAAATTCCAATCATAGTAGGTGGTACTGGCTTCTATATCCAGGCGCTTTTGTATGATATAGATTTTGAGGAAAATGACAATGATATGTCATACAGGGAAAAGCTGCAGAACCTTGCAGATACCCACGGCAACACATTTCTTCATGATATGCTTGCGGAGGTCGATCCTGAATCCGCCGAGAAAATACATGAGAATAATGTTAAGAGGGTGATCCGGGCTCTGGAATTTTACAAAAAGACGGGCATGAAGATATCTGAGCACAATGAGACGGAGTCCCAGAAGGAGTCACCATATAATTTTGAATATTTTGTGTTAAATGATGACAGACAGAAATTATATGATAGAATAGACAGACGGATAGATATCATGCTTGAGGCAGGGCTTCTGGACGAGGTAAAACTGCTTGTGAGCGAGGGTTACAGCAGGGAGCTGGTGTCCATGCAGGGGCTTGGCTACAAGGAGATAATCGATTATATTCAGGGCAGATGCACTCTGGATGAGGCAGTATATACGCTAAAGAGAGATACAAGGCATTTTGCCAAGAGACAGATCACATGGTTCAAGAGGGAAAAACATGTGACCTGGGTTGATAAAAGTGAGTACGACAGCAAGTCTGAAATATTGTCATTTATGCTGGACAGGCTTCGCGAAAAGGAGATTATACAGAGATGAAAGATATGTTAAAGGATTACTACAGATCACTGAATGTGGATGAAAAGGTGTTTGAATACTGCAACAGTGTGGAGGAGAAACTTAAGGATAGATTTGCAGCCATCGATGCTGTGAGTGAGCTTAACCAGCTCAAGGTCCTTAAGGCCATGCAGGACAACAGATTGTCTGAGGCACATTTTGCAGGCTCTTCGGGTTATGGTTATACGGATGACGGAAGAGATGCCCTTGAGAGGATATATGCAGACGTATTTCACACGGAGGATGCCCTTGTCAGGACACAGATAGTGTGCGGAACCCATGCACTCTGCACGGCCATGTTCGGTAATCTGCGCCCGGGAGATGAGATCCTTGCCATAGCGGGAAAGCCGTACGACACATTGGATGAGATCATTGGTATCAGGGAGTCAAGGGGTTCACTTGCAGAGTATGGTGTCACATATGCCCAGGTGGATCTGTTGCCGAACGGAGACTTTGACATTGATGGAATAAAGAATGCGATCAATAGCCGCACAAGGCTTGTGGAGATACAGAGATCCAAGGGATATGCGGTCAGAAAGACGCTGTCTGTACAGCAGATCGGTGAGGCCATAAAAGCAGTCAAGAGTGTAAATCCTGACATCATATGCATGGTAGACAACTGTTACGGAGAATTCGTACAGGATATAGAGCCGTCGGATGTGGGTGCCGATCTTGTGGTCGGTTCTCTCATTAAGAATCCGGGTGGCGGTCTTGCACCGATAGGAGGTTATATATGCGGAAAGAAGGAGTACGTGGAGAATGCTTCATACAGACTCACAACTCCGGGACTTGGCAAGGAGGTTGGAGCCTCACTTGGCAATACAAAGGCTCTCACTCAGGGACTTTTCATGGCACCTACAGTTACTGCAAGTGCGCTTAAGGGTGCGATATTTGCAGCAAATGTATACGAGGGACTGGGCTTTAAGGCTGTTCCTGACAGCACAGAGGACAGATACGATATTATTCAGGCTGTTGAGCTTCAGACTCCTGAGAGGGTCGTGGCATTCTGTGAAGGAATCCAGGCTGCAGCGCCGGTTGACAGTTATGTAAGACCTGAGCCTTGGGACATGCCGGGCTATGATTCACCGGTCATCATGGCCGCTGGAGCATTTGTGTCTGGTTCATCCATTGAGCTCTCAGCGGATGCACCTATGCGCCCACCTTATGCGGTATATTTTCAGGGGGGACTTACATATCCCCATGCCAAGTACGGCATAATAATGTCATTACAGAAAATGGTAGAAAAAAACCTTATAGTATGGTAGATTAATTAGTCGGCCATATAAAATTTTCTCTGGAGCTTGGAGAGGCGGAAGGAGGAAATATGGATAAAAATTATTGCAAAGAGAATTTTGCAGGAGGACTTTCGGTCTCCATGAAAGAAATGTCGGAGACTGAGAGACCGTATGAGAAGAGCTTTAAGTATGGAGTTGAGGTTCTCACAGATGCTGAACTTCTGGCAGTCATCCTCAGAACCGGAAGCAGGAAGGCAAATGCGCTGTCCACAGCCTACAGGATACTGGATGCCCATCCGGTCCACAAGGGTATAGTGGGGCTTAATTACCTGACTGTGAGTGAACTTGAAGAGATAAGCGGAGTTGGAAAGGTAAAAGCGATACAGATGAAATGTCTGGCTGAGATATCCAGGAGGATGGCCAGGGCTTCATTTAAGCCGTTTTTGTCGTTCCAGTCCCCACAGAGCATTGCGGATTATTTCATGGAGAACACAAGATATCTCGAAAAGGAATACGTGTATCTCCTCATGTTTGATGCGAAGCATAAGCTCATAAAGGATGTCCGCATTTCAGAGGGAACAGTGAACAGTTCGATGTTATCTCCGAGAGAGGTGTTTGTGGAGGCGCTCAGATACGATGCTGTCTATATCATACTTGTGCATAACCATCCATCCGGAGATCCGACTCCGAGCGGTCAGGATATAGATATCACCAGAGAGATGGACAGAGCCGGGGAACTGATAGGGATAGAGCTTTCAGATCATATTATTTTAGGAAATAACTGCTATGTCAGCTTAGCTGAGCGAGGTATTTTATAATGAAACGAAGACGAAATAGGAACAGAAAAAGAATAGAGATCACACCGAGATATTTTTTGCTTGGACTCACAGGCTTTTGCGTTGTGCTCATGCTTGTATCTCTCTTTGCGGGGGGAATATTTGCACCGGTGAGGAATTTTACCAACATATTTGTCCAGCCCATGCAGAAAGGGGTAAATACCATAGGCAGATGGGTTCAGAGCAAAACTGAGGCATTCCAGAATTACGACGCACTGTTAAAGGAGAATGAAACACTCAAGGATCAGCTTGAACAGAGTCAGAAGCAGGTGGCACAGTACCAGCAGAATTCGTATGAGCTCGAACGTCTTCAGGCACTTTATGAGCTTGATCTCCAGTATTACGATTATAAGAAGACTGCTGCCAGGGTCATATCAAAGGATACCGGCGGATGGTTTCAGGTGTTCTATGTCGACAAGGGAACAGATGATGGTGTTGTCGAGGGCTGCAATGTCATGTATGGCAACGGCCTGTGTGGAATAGTCACAGAGGCCGGAAAGGATTATGCCAAGGTAAGAGCCATCATAGACGATACATCAAATGTAAACGGAATGATATTACCATCAGAGGCTATTTGTAATGTTGAGGGAAGTGCCAGCAATTATGAGAATGGCTATCTTATCGCTGAAAACATTGACAAGGACGCAGAGGTGGAAGTCGGCGATCAGGTCGTCACATCCTATGTGTCAAGCAAATATCTGTCGGGAATTAACATAGGGTATGTAACAAAAATAGAGGAAGATTCCAACAATCTTACAAAGACTGCATATATCACTCCGGCATGTGATTTTTCAAAGATACAGGAGGTACTCATAGTCCTCCAGACCAAGAAAACTGTTTCGGAGTAGAAGTAAAGAGGTTAAACAGACATTGAGAAGAGTTATCACACTTGGATTATTAATCATAATATGTTTTGTGCTTCAGTCAGCACTTTTTCCATATATTTCAGTTGCGGGTGCGACTCCCAATCTGATGCTCATCCTCACGGTGTCCTTTGGACTTATGAGAGGTCGAAAAGAGGGAATGCTGGTGGGATTTTTCTGTGGCTTTTTATATGATCTGTACTTTGGCTTTGCCATAGGCCCTTTTATGATCATATATATGCTCATTGGATACTGTAACGGATTTTTCCACAGACTGTACCTCGTAGAGGATGTACTGCTGCCTATCATCATCATAACACTTGATGATTTCATATTTAATTTCATAACATTTATAATATTCTTTGTAATGCGTAACAGACTCAGTTTTGGGCTGTACATGAAGGATATTATTTTGCCGGATATGATATACACAGCCATACTTACGATGATAGTATTCAAGCTGTTTGTCTTTATAAACAAGCGGCTGAAGCGCGCTGAAAAAGGAAGTGAGACATAGTGATCAGAGATATATTAGAGATAATCAAAGATTTTATAGTAGAAAAGTTAAAGAGCCGTATTTTTTATGTCACTCTGTTTTTTTTGTGCCTGTCAGGCGTGCTTGTGTACAGATTGTTTAATCTTCAGATCATAAATGGAGAAAAATATCAGTCCAGCTTCCAGTACAAATCACTTAAGACGGTGTCGGTCAAGGCCACCAGAGGAAAGATTTTCGACTGCAACGGAAAACTGCTTGCATATAACGAATCTTCATACAATCTGAGTTTCACCAGCAATGCAGACCTCACTGAGGCGGCAGACAAGAAGAATATGTCGGTCAATGAGCTAAGAAATGAGATAGTTTATAAGACGATACTTATACTTGAGCAGAATGGAGACAGTCTGTCCGTGGAGCTTCCGATCAAGCTGGATGCAAATGGCAACATGAAATTCACGATAAGTGGCTCACAGCTCAATACATTTTATATGAATGTTTATGGTGCAAGCTCAGTTGATGCCCTCACCGATGCACAGAAGAATGCTACAGCAAGGGAAGTATTTGACTATATGAGAAGTGATGAACTTTTCAATATCTCGGGTGATTATTCGGATGCCTATGTGCTTAAGATCCTTGCCGTGAGATATGAGGTATGGCTCAACAGATACCAGCAGTACATGACAGTGGATATCGCCAACAATATAAGTCAGCAGAGCTATGCTGCGATAACTGAGAATATGGATACACTGCTCGGAATGGATGTGAGTATTGAATCAAACAGAGTATACAATGATGCAATATATTTTTCGCATATAATCGGATATATCGGCAACATTTCAAATGAGGAGCTCGAGGAGTACAATGCGAAGCTTGACGAGAATCAGCAGTATGATTCCAATGATATGGTTGGAAAGCTTGGTTTGGAACAGTCGTACGAGGATCAGCTTCGTGGTGTTGACGGTTCCCAGAAGATGTACGTTGACAACATGGGAAAAGTCCTTGAGATTATAGAAAAGACTGATTCTGTTGCAGGAAACGATATTTACCTCACACTTGACTCTGATCTTCAGAAATACTGCTACAACGCACTTGAAAAGGAATTGTCGTATATTCTCCTTGCAAATCTCAAGAACGTGACGACATCCAAGGAGAAAGAGGATATACCTATAACGGATGTGTACTCGGCATTCTTTGACAACAACATTATAGACATAAAGGCCCTTAGTGCTGCGAATGCAACTGACAATGAAAAGAATGTGTACAACACATTTGTATCAAGCAAGCAGTACACACTCAATGCGCTTTCGGACATTCTGAAGAGCAGTCACACGGAACTGTATAATCTTTCGGATCAGTACAAGGATTATATGGAGTTTATATGCGAGACGCTGAGCTCAAACGGCATATATGACAGCAGTGCAGTGGATAAGGACAGTGACACATATAACAACTATGTAAATGACAAGATATCATTATATGAGTATCTGAAATACTGCATAAGCCAGGGAGTAATAGACATAACCGGCATTCAGACAAGCAGTGATTATTATGATACGGATGAGATATACAATGTTATTGTCGATTATGTACTCAAAGAATTTGAGGATGACTCCGATTTCGACAAACGAGTTTTCAAATATATGATATTATCAGGTGAAATAACAGGTTCCCAGGTAATATACCTGTTATACGACCAGGGAATCCTTAATAGTACAACAGACGAAGATTACGAGGAATTTACGTCAGGTGTCCTCAGCAATTTTGAATTTATTTACAGAAAGATCAAAAAGCTTGAGATAACACCTGCCATGCTTGCTCTTGACCCATGCTCGGGATCCATCGTGGTGGTCGATCCGGCGACAGGAACTGTAAGGGCTATGGTAAGCTACCCAAGCTACGACAACAACAAGCTCACAAATGTGATCGATCCTGACTATTATGCCAAGATAACAGAAGATAAGACGACCCCTATGTACAATCGTGCAACCATGCAGAGAACTGCACCGGGTTCCACATACAAGATGCTCATTGCTGCAGCTGGTCTGCAGGAGGGCGTTATAGACGTTGGATCAGTTATAACTGATTACGGTACATTCTCAAAGGTTGTTCCTTCACCGGCCTGCTGGCTCAGAAGCGGACACGGAACACTTGGTCTCGCTGACGCCATAGAGGTATCGTGTAACGGTTTCTTCTATGAGGTTGGATACCGCCTTGCCACAGACAGCAAGGGAGTATATCAGGATGCACAGGGTATAGATAAGATACAGAAGTACGCTTCGTTATTTGGACTTGACCAGAAGTCAGGTGTGGAGATAGAAGAGATGGATCCGCATGTGTCAGATACTGATGCGGTACGTTCTTCTATCGGACAGGGTACAAATAACTATGCGCCTGTCCAGCTTGCCAGATATGTGACAACCATCGCCAATGAGGGCAACTGTTATGACCTGACACTGGTGAACGAGATAAAAAATATAGATGGAAGAACAGTGTATAAGAGTGACAACGTTCCTAAGAATACAGTTGATCTGACGGACAGCCAGTGGGCGGTCATAAAACAGGGAATGCGTCAGATGGTAAGTGACCACACAAGTCCATCGGCTCTTATAAATCAGATAAATGTCAATGTTGCCGGCAAGACGGGAACAGCAGAGGAGGATACCACAAGGCCGGATCACGCATTGTTTGTGTCATTTGCGCCTTATGAGAACCCTGAGGTCAGTGTAACATGTGTTATTCCACATGGATATACATCGGGTAACGCAGAGGAGCTTGCCGGAATGGTGTACGCATATATGTATGACCCTGACAAGCTTGATACGCTTGACATAACAGGAAACAACCAGATGTCAGATTAATTGAGATACCAAAGATATATCACAGAACCTGTGTGTAGGAAATAATATGACAGGAGCAGATGATATGGATGGTATGGACAGATTATCAATCAAGGCAGACAGATCAGGCATAGTTGTCTATGTACCGGCGGCTATGTCTGTAAATGATATCTGCTGCGATCTGTATTGCAGGATCCTCGATAATATAAGTGCCTTCCAGAAAAAAGGAACTGTATGTATATCTTTCAGGGGATGTACCCTGGAGCGTGGAGACACGGAGGAGATAATCAGTTTTTTAAACAGCATTGATAAGATTCATGTCAGATTTGCAGCTAAACCTGACATAGATCAATATACAGGTTCCGGTGTCCGGGATGATGGGGATCGTGAACCACAACAGGCAAAAGTCAGTATGGCTTTGCCGGATATGACTAAAACGCACAGTGACAATGAAAGACCATATATCTTCCGCGGTGACATAGGGAGAAAGCAGACCCTTGAGATCAGGGGAAATGTCATTATCCTCGGAGATGTTGCCAGGGATGCCAGGGTTGTATCCGGTAAGAATATTGTGGTCGTTGGGGAACTGGCGGGAGCTGCCATAGCGGGTAAGCTGGCGGCTGGAAACAATTTCATAATAGCGATGAGAATGTGTCCACAGCTTTTGCAGATAGGAAAAGCGAAAAGTACAGGAATCAGACTTCCGGGTGCAAAAAGAATGCCAATGATAGCTACGAATGATGAAGGGATCATAAATATAACCTACATATGATAGTAAATTTAGGAGGATTTTTATTATGTGTGAAGTTATTGTTGTTACATCAGGAAAAGGCGGAGTTGGCAAGACGACCACATCGGCGAACATAGGAACCGGTCTTGCGTCCCTCGGGAACAGAGTGGTGATGATAGATACAGATATAGGTCTCAGAAACCTGGATGTTGTGCTTGGCTTGGAAAACCGCATAGTCTATAATCTGATAGATGTAATAGAGGGAAACTGCAGATATAAGCAGGCTCTTATAAAGGCGAGGAACTACAACAATCTGTACCTGCTGCCTTGCGCGCAGACCAGGGATAAGACAGCGGTCAGCCCGGAACAGATCATCAAGCTCATAGACGAGATAAGAGACGAGTATGACTACATAATCATTGACTGCCCGGCCGGTATAGAACAGGGCTTTAAGAACGCCATAGCTGCTGCTGACAGGGCTGTCATAGTGACAACTCCCGAGGTCTCGGCCATAAGGGATGCAGACAGGATAATCGGTCTGCTCGAGGCGTATGGAATTGAAAAACAGCACCTCATAATCAACAGGATAAGATATGATATGGTCAAAAAGGGCAATATGATGTCCGTCGATGATGTGGTTGATATACTTGCAGTGGATCTGCTTGGAGTGATCGCCGACGATGAGGACATAGTCATATCGACAAACAAAGGAGAACCGGTCGTGTGCAGCAACACGAAATCGGGACATGCATATATGAATATATGCAGAAAGATAGTGGATGATTCCCTTGAAGTTGAAGATTATTATTCAGGGAAGAACCGCTCACTGCGTTCGCTTTTCAGACGTAAAAGAGCCTGAAGGGAGGAATATGGGGATGAATAAGATATATTTATATAACACAGGAAGTTATGCCAAAGAAAGGCTTATAAGCATGCTGGCTTCAGACAGGATAGGGTGTAATCCGGATTTCCTGGACGATATGAAGCATACCATAAAGCAGGAGATAGACAGATACATCAATGTAAAGGAATCAGATATCGATATCCAGGTCAAGGAGCGTATGCTAGTGGCATATATTCCATTGTTAAGCGTGGATACAGAGAAGAAGGATAACGAATATACATACAGAACAACAGGACGAGGATCAGTGAATTATGAACTTATTCAAGAAGGATCAACTGAACTTAAAACAATTCAGTCTTGATCAGGATCAAAAAAAATACAGTATACTGGATTACAATTTCAAATTGTTTTTCCTGATAATAGCAGCCATGGCCATGGGTACTGTGATCATAGTGAGCGTAGATGAGACAAAACTCACAAAGCAGTTGATCGGTGCCGGGGTGTGTATACTGGGAATGATAATAGTATCACTCATAGACTATAATTTCATATGCAAATACTATATGGTACTATACGCTGCAAATATAGTGCTGCTGGGACTTGTACTGGTGGTAGGATCAGGTGCGGATTCCCATGGAGCCAGCAGATGGTTCCAGATATCCGATTCATTTACCATACAGCCATCGGAGTTTGCCAAGATAATACTGATAATCTGCACGGCTGTTTTTCTTGAAAAACATGCGGATGATCTGAACACGGCAAAGACGCTGCTGAAGCTTGCAGCTTTCCTTGCAATACCGATCGGACTTATATTTGCCGAGCCGGATCTTTCAACCACGATATGTATATGTGCAACATTGTTTATAGTCATATTTATAGCGGGGCTCTCACTCAAGATAATAGGTATTGCGGTACTGATACTCATACCATTCTTTGGAGGCTTCTTCTGGTATATCCAGCAGGACAACCTGCCTCAGTTTCTGAACGGATATCAGAGACAGCGTATACTTGGACATATGTATGGAGGCGGATCCACCCAGGATCAGCAGAACAACTCGATCATGGCCATAGGATCGGGACAGTTGACCGGTAAGGGGATCAACAGCTCTGATGTGGCAACCGTAAAAGATACAAATCTCATATCTGAGCAGCAGACAGACTTTATATTCTCGGCAGTGGGAGAAGAATTAGGTTTCATCGGAAGTGTTATTATTATTGCAATTTTACTGCTCATAGTGTTACAATGTATTAGGGTTGCTAGGCGTTCCGGTGATAAAAAGGGAATGTATATAGCAACAGGTATGGCAGCACTGGTCAGCATCCAGTCATTTATCAATATTGGTGTTGCCACATCCATACTTCCGAACACGGGATTACCTTTGCCATTCATAAGTTACGGACTGAGTTCACTCGTCAGTTTGTGTGCCGGAATGGGCATGGTTCTCAATATAAATTTGCAAAAGAAAAAGTATTAGGAGGATTTTCATGAATATTGGTTTGATAGCACATGATGCTAAGAAAAAACTGATGCAGAACTTCTGTATAGCATATAGAGGAATTCTTAATAAGCATGAGCTTTACGCAACAGGAACTACCGGAAGACTTATTGAGGAGGTTACCAATCTTACAGTTCACAAATATATTGCAGGACATCTTGGCGGTGAGCAGCAGCTCGGATCACAGATAGAGAACAATGACATCGATATGGTCATCTTTCTGAGAGATCCGCTTCATCCAAAGAATCATGAACCTGATATAAACAACATATTTACATTGTGTGATACACATAATATTCCGCTTGCGACTAATCTGGCAACTGCCGAGCTTCTTATACTGGCACTTGACAGAGGAGATCTTGACTGGCGTGAATTCTACAAGTAAATATATTTCAGCACCGTTATCAGGCTGTTGAATATATTTCGGAGGTTATATTATGTTTAATCAAAGCAGAATAGGAAAATACATGCGAAGAAGTATCTCTTTGATACTTGTGTTGTCGATGGTCCTTCTGACCGGCTGCGGAAGCAAGACCTACAAAGCTGGAAAACAGCTCGACATAGGTGTGTTGCCTGATCTTCCGGTGTATGGGGAGCTCGGAATGGCATACGATAACGCTGTGATAGCACAGGGCGAGGAGATAGATGCCGCAAACTACAACGGATGTTATGCCGCTATGCTTGTCGATGAGACGACCAAGGATACCATAGTGGCTCATAATGTACATGGAAAGATATATCCGGCAAGTATGACCAAGATCATGACAGGTATACTCGTTATGGAGAGCATAGAAAAGGGAGATATATCCCTTGACGATGTGGTAACTCTCAACAGAAAGGTAACATTTGACGATTGGGATGCCATGGCCAGTGACCTGGTCGGAGGCTGCAGCCTGACGGTCAAGAACCTGCTGTACGGTCTCATGATAACATCATATAATGACTGTGGTGTTATACTTGCAGAGCTGATAGCCGGCAGCGAATCAGCATTTTGTGACATGATGAATGAAAAGGCGAAGGAGATCGGTGCGACAAATACCCACTTTGTCAACTGTCATGGACTTCACGACGATGACCATTACACTACAGCGTATGATCTGTATCTTATAATAAAGGAATTTTCAAAGCATGACCTTGCGTATGTGATAGATTCACTTGATACATATGATTTCACATACACGGATGCAGATGGCAATGAACAGGTGGTAACCATAGAGCCGACAAATGAATTCTTAACTGGTGAGGTAAATTTTCCAGATGGATACTCGATAGGTTCGTGGAAGACCGGAACCACAGAGGAGGCACTCAACTGTCTTATCATGGAGCTTAAGAACGATTCCACCGGTGAAGAGTATATTGCTCTTGTAGCCGGAGCAGATGGAAAAGAGGCACTGTACAGCGCCATGACTGAACTTATAAATAAGGCAAAGTGATGTGTGTATCTGACATATATGATACGGACATTATTTGTATAAATTTTACATCAAGATTCAGGAGGCATGAAAAATGATTCACATTATTGCAGGAGATAAGGGTAAGGGAAAGACAAAGGCACTGATAGATAAGGTCAACAATGAAGTAAAGGTTGTTTCCGGTACGGTAGTATTTCTTGATAATAACAACAAGCATCTCTATGAGCTCAGCAACAGAGTCAAGATGATCAACTGTACAAGCTATGGAATTAGCAAGCTGGATTCGTTCACCGGATTCGTGCGAGGAATAATCTCCCAGAACAGTGATATTGAGAAGATTTATATAGATAATTTTAAGACGGTTGCATACGTTGGAGAGTCACATATCGTTGAGGCATTGGACGAGATAAAGAACATATCCGATATGTTCAATGTTGATATAGTGATCTGTCTGGCAACAGATGTCAATGACGTACCAGAGGATTTCAAGGACTGCGTTATTGCGGCATTATAAGCTGGATGCCGCCTTATATTTCAGATAGAATGTGGTTGGCATATGTATGTTGCCAGCCATTTTCTGTGCCAGAGTAAATTACGGGAGACATATTATGGCGACAATAAAACGAAAAAAACAAAAGACAAAGATCGAACTTCCAAAGCTCAAAATGCCGGGCTTTGGAACATTCCTTTTTGCACTCGTATTCATATATATACTCATCAGGGTCGTTGCGTATGTTAATGATTCTGATCCGATAATATTCACGGTTGAGCAGAGTACGTACGATACTGATTTCACGGCTACAGGGCTTGCGGTAAGAAGTGAGACTGTCATAACCGCCTCGGCGACGGGAACACCATGCTACTATATAAGAGACGGCGAGAAGGTATCCAAGGGTGCAAATATATATGCCATTGACAGCTCGGGCTCCATGCAGGCAGCAATGAGCGATATGCAGGAGAATGGTTCAGCACTTCTCACGAGCGCAGATTACATAAGTCTGAACAATCAGATAAAGATGTTCAAAAATGGATTTTCGGCATCCAATTTTGGTAATGTATATAATTTCAAGACAAGCATCGACAACAAGCTTTTAGAGCTCTATGAGGAGCTTGCTCTTGAGCAGGTCAGCAATGGTTCTTCATCATTTTCACTTGATGCCCAGAAGGCGCCATTCAGCGGACTTGTCACATACTATCAGGATGGATATGAGAGCGTCGATGTGAAGAATCTGACACCTGAGTTTTTTGATAAAACTGTGTATACAAAACAGTCACTCAAGTCAGATAGCCAGGTTTCTGCGGGCAGCGCTGTATGTAAGCTTATCAACGATGAGGAATGGAATATTGCCATATCGCTCAGCAAGGATGAATTTGACAAGGTTACACAGAATGAATACGCTTCATTTACCATCAATAATTCGAGCAGAAAGATCAGATCGACATACGATAAGATCGAAAAAGATGGTCATTATTATATAGTGGTATCATTCAACAAATATATCGCGCAGTATGTAAATGAAAGATTTCTGGACATCAACTTCATGTTCGAGGAATCCAGCGGTCTGAAGATACCGGCTTCATCCGTAATAACAAAGGATGTATATATGATACCTGTGGATTACCTGACAGGAGGCAGTGGTGATTCAGATCTGACTCATTTTAATCAGGTAACATATGGCAATTCGGGAAGCACTTCAATAAAACAGATATCACCGATAATATATTTTACCGACAAGAGATTCTGTTATGTTGATCCGTCAAGTATAGATTCAGATGCGGTACTGCAGAAGAATAATTCCAAGGAGACATTTTCCGTTGCCACAGCCGCCAAGTATACGATGGATGGTGTTCTGTGTGTATCAAGAGGAACTGCGGAATTCAGAAGAATAGAGGTTATCGTATCGGGTGATGATTACTCGATCATCAAGCCGGATCTTTCATATGGAATATCCAGATATGACAGAATATTACTGGACGGACATTCCATGAAAGAGGGAGAGCTTATATATCAATAGTACAGACACAGGAGATGATAATATGCTTAAAGAAAATTACGAAAAAGTAAAAGAGAACATAGTCAGGGCATGTGAAAAGGCCGGCAGATCACCGGAGGATGTCACTCTGATCGCCATTAGCAAGACAAAGCCTTTGTCAGATATAGAGGAATTGCTCAGTGATACGAATGCCGTTGATTTTGGTGAGAATAAGGTTCAGGAGCTTGTGGACAAATACGAGAATGTCTCAAGACCTGTAAACTGGCATATGATAGGTCACCTGCAGACGAACAAGGTAAAATACATTGTAGATAAGGTGTGTATGATACACTCCGTTGATTCGTTAAATCTTGCCAAAACCATTGAGAAGGAGGCTGCAAAGCATGATGTCACAGTCAATATTCTCATTGAGGTAAATGTTGCACAGGAAGAAACAAAATTTGGACTGTCATGCGACGAGGTACTTCCGCTTATCCAGGAGATAAAAGATTTCCCTCATATCAGGGTTAAGGGTCTTATGACTATCGCTCCATTTGTGGATGATCCCGAGGACAACAGGGTCTATTTCCGCAAATTGAAAGATTTATCACTTGACATACAATCTAAAAGCATTGATAATATCGATATGAGCGTCTTGTCGATGGGTATGACAAACGACTATGAAGTTGCAGTTGAAGAAGGTGCAACGTTGGTTAGAGTTGGCACGGGAATATTCGGTGCCAGAAATTATAATATTTAAAGGAGAACAATCATGGCAAAGGGAAATACAAAGAAAAGTTTTCTTGATTATTTCAAATTAAGTGATTCAAGCGACGATGACTTTGATGATGATTTGTTTGATGAAGATGAAGATGACTATGAAGATGAAGACGATATGGACGATCGCTTAGACGATGAGTACGATGATGAGGATGATTACGATGCGCCTCAGACAGAGTCCAGAGTGAAGGCTTCACCGCTCAAGTCCTTTAATAAGTACAAAGGTTCTGCATCATCTGACAATGGATCGGCCAGATCAAAAGCTGCAAGATCTTCTCATGGTCAGCAGTCAGGAGCAGGTAATGGAAAGCTCGTATCGATCAACAGCAGATCCAGAGCAATGGATGACAGTGAAGTATTTGTTATCAAGCCGGACGAGTTTGACGATGCGCAGATGATAATCGATCATCTCAATCGAGGACAGATAATCGTAATAAACATGGAGGATCTTGATCTTCCAACTGCACAGAGAATAGCGGATTTCATTGGAGGAGCAAGTTATGCTGTGGATGGTCTGTTTCAGGCTATTTCGGGCAACATATTCCTTGCCACACCTAATGGAACCTACGTATCTGGTGATTTAAGAGAGGAATTGGCTGGAGGATCTCTTCAGGGGGAAACTCTTTCAAGTAAGGCAACTTATTAATATATGTTTTTACGGGGGATTACATATGCTTACACCAGTTGATTTACAACAGAAGAAGTTCACGCATGGAATGGGATATGCGCGAAAAGATGTAGATGCATTTTTTGACATAGTTGTGCTCAGCTACACAGAACTGTATAAGTCCAATGCAGATCTTACCAATCAGGTGAAAACTCTGACTGACAGTTTAGTACATTACAGAACAACCGAGTCAAAGCTCCAGAAATCTCTCATGCTAGCAGAGAAGAATGCTGAGGAGTCTACAAAGAACGCCACTGATAAGGCGAGACTGATAGAGAATGATGCCAAGATCAAGGCTAATAATATAGTGCAGGAGGCCAGGGAGGAGCTTGAGCGCATAGAGGGAAGTATTGATGGAATAAAACAGCAGTACAAGGACTATGTATGTGCATTCAAGGCTCTGATGGAAGCCCATATGAATTACCTTGCCCAGAATCCTATCAATGAGGAGATGGGACTTAATTTCGACGATGTATTAAGCGAGGGCAGTTCAAATGCTTCTTATTCACAGTCGACACAGAGCGCAGCTATGAATTCGTTTATGAACTCCTATGACGGCGATCCACAGGGCCGCGAGGAATCAACTCTCGGATCAGGAGGCGGCTCAGCCATGGGTGATTCAACACTTGGCGGTGCCGGTGGCGGAAGTGTTACAAGTGATTCGTCTGTATACACAAAGAATCTTGGCGGTAAGTCATTTGTTAATCCATTTGGAAACTAACAATATATTTTATACTAATGGAGAATGTTTATATGTGTAATGCACTCACAGTTCATCTGAATGATGAACCAATCTATGACATTTTCTTTGCAAACGATTTTAATTCCCTGCCTGAGCTTTTAGCCGGACAGGGAATTGCTGATAGAAGGGTATGTATCGTTACAGAGAGTAATGTTGCGCCTCTTTATCTCGATGAGATCAGGAATCAGCTTGATGGAAAATGCAAAGAATTGATATCTATTATATTTGAGGCCGGTGAGTCTCAGAAGAATCTTGATACAGTAAAGATGATCTACGAGAAGCTTATTCTTGCAAAGTTTGACAGAAAAGATCTTCTGGTGGCTCTTGGAGGCGGCGTGACGGGCGATATAACCGGATTTACTGCTGCAACGTATCTCAGAGGCATAGACTTTGTACAGATACCTACAAGTCTTCTGGCACAGGTGGACAGCAGTATTGGTGGAAAGACAGGCGTTGACTTTGATTCATATAAGAACATGGTCGGAGCCTTTCACATGCCAAAGCTTGTGTATATCAATGTGTCAACACTCACCACGTTATCCGATGAGCAGTTTATTTCGGGAATGGGAGAGATCATAAAACATGGACTCATAAAGGATTCTGCATATTTTGACTGGCTTATAGAAAACCACGACAGAATACTTGCAAGGGATAAGGATGTCCTGATGGAGATGATCAGGGTGAGCTGCAACATCAAGAGAGTTGTTGTGGAGAACGATCCTACGGAGAAGGGCGACAGAGCTCTGCTCAATTTTGGACATACTCTTGGACATGCCATAGAGAGATACCTCGACCTTAAGCTGAGTCATGGGGCATGTGTCGGCATCGGATGCTGCCTTGCGTCTGTTATCTCATACAATAGGGGTGACATCACAGAGGACGAGCTTCATAAGATCATACATGCATTTGATATGTTTGGTTTCCCTACTCTCAAGGACTACCCTGTCGATGCAGATGCTGTCATAGAGTACACTAAGAACGATAAGAAGATGGTTGGGGACAAGATAAAATTTATCCTTCTTCACACTATTGGCGATGCATATATCAATACCAATGTCGTTCCTGATGATATGAAAAAGGCATTTGAGTGGCATTGATGTTCAAAGGAGGAACGGATATTATGAAAAAGAGAATACCGATGGCTATACTTGCCATTATTATTCTTACAGCTTTAGATCAACTGGTGAAACATCTCATATCAACCAACTTTCAGGTTGGACAGACAAGGAAAATAATCGATGGAGTTTTCCAGCTCAACTATGTTCAGAACAGAGGTGCGGCCTGGGGAAGTTTCTCAGGTAAGATCGTTTTCCTGCTTGCGATAACATTTGTTATCCTGCTTGCGGCTATATATGTATACATCAGGCTTGCAGGCAATCAGGAAAAGAAATATACACCGCTCAGGATATCACTGGTATTTCTCATATCGGGAGCTGTCGGCAATATGATCGACAGAGTTGCCCGTGGATATGTGGTTGACATGTTTGACTTCTGCCTTATTAACTTCCCGGTATTCAATGTCGCAGATATATTTGTCACATGCAGTTTTATTGTTATAGTTATTCTGGTGCTGTTCAAGTATAAGGATGATGAGCTCTCAGAGATCATACACCAAAAACAGACAGATGGACAGGAATAGTATATGGAAGAATATAACATCGAAGCCAGCGGCGACTGGGCAGGGAAAAGAATAGACAAGGTTCTCAGCGGGTATTTCAGCGATTATTCGAGATCTTTCATAAAGAAGTTATTTGATGACGGATATATTCAGGTCAACGGTAAGGCTTCAAAGCCGAGCTACAGTGTACGTACCGGAGATATTTTTGATATATCTGTGCCGGATCCGGTCAGCATTGACATTGAGCCTGAGAATATACCGCTCGACATCATATATGAGGATGATGACGTGATACTTGTGAATAAACCAAAGGGAATGGTGGTCCATCCGGCACCGGGACACTACAGTGGGACTCTGGTCAACGGACTGATGTACCATTTTAAGGATTCCCTTTCCAGTATAAATGGAGAATTCAGGCCGGGAATCGTTCACAGGATAGATATGGATACAACAGGTGTACTTGTGGTGTGTAAGAACGATAATGCCCATAGATCATTATCTGAGCAGCTTCACGAGCATAGTATAACCAGAAAGTATTATGCCATAGTCCATGGAAATATCGCACAGGATGATGGTACTGTGGATGCGCCGATCGGAAGAAGTCCTAAGGATCGGAAGAAGATGGCGATCAATACCAGAAATGGCAGGCATGCCGTCACACATTACAGGGTTCTGGAGCGTTTTGGAGGAAAGTATACCTTTATTGAGTGTCAGCTTGAGACCGGCAGGACACATCAGATCCGAGTTCATATGGCATCCATTGGACATCCCATACTTGGGGATGAAGTTTATGGACCGAAGAAATGTCCGTTTAAGCTGCAGGGACAGACGCTGCATGCTGGTATTCTCGGTTTTGAACATCCCTCAACCGGGGAATACGTTGAGTTCAAGGCTGATCTGCCGGAATATTTTGAAGATCTTATAAAGAAGCTAAAACTGTTAAATTAATATAATGTAACAAACGAGTATAGACAATTGTCACAAATTACGTGCAATTGTCTATACTTTTTTATTTACAGTTTATTGTATAAATGTTATAATAACCCATATAGGAATTTAAGTATTTTGTACATAAGTAATATATTTTGATATTTCTTACATGGAGAATACGAGAAGATGGGAGTGGTTACTATGGCAGAGAAGAAGATTATTACTATAGGTAGACAGTTCGGAAGTGGAGGCAAGCAGATCGGAGAAGCTCTTGCAGAAAAGATGAACATACCATTTTACGACAAGGAGTTACTTAAAGAGGCAGCAAAGAACAGTGGAATATGTGAAGAGATTTTTGACAGCTTTGACGAAAAGCCTACGAATAGCTTTCTTTACTCACTGGTGATGGATCCATATTCACTGGGATTTGGCAATTCAACAGAGCTTCCTCTCAACCACAAAGTTTTCCTTGCGGCATTTGACACCATCAAGAATCTTGCAGAGAAAGATGGTTCATGTGTATTTGTCGGCAGATGTGCTGATTACGCACTCAGGGATCTGGACAACGTGGTGAATATATTCCTGTATGCAGACATGGATGACAGAACAGCCAGAATCGCCAAGAAGTACAACATAAGTGAATCGAAGGCCAAGGATATGATCAAGAAGGAAGACAAGGCCAGAGCTTCATATTACAACTATTATACATCCAAGAGATGGGGCGAGATGAAGGGATACGACATATGTATCAATACTTCGAAGTACGGCATAGATAAGACGATAGATCTGTTGTATGACATTGTAAATAATTATTGATCTCAGTCATGATTATTATTGAAAATTGTAATATATCATCATAATAATGTCATTATAAAATCTTGTATATAAAAATGACAGTAGGTTGTTTGTTAAACGCTTACTGTCATTTTTGTTTTGTGATTGGATTCATTTTTTATATCCATAAGCTATTAATCAGTGCCTTGACCATCCGTCTATTCCGGCACCCTCGATGGAGGAAAATATACGATCTTTTACATCAGGCACGCGTACTTTGAGTTCGTCTATAATGTCTTTGCTTTCCTGACGCTTTGTGACGCCGTCAGCGGGACAAGGGTTCTTGCAGACTGGAAGATCGTTGGCGCGTGCAAATGCTCTTATTTCGCCTTCCAGGACGTATATAAGAGGTCTTATGAGTGTGACACCTGATTTCTCCAGATGAGTGACAGGAGAGAAGGTGTGAATGCGCCCCTCATACAGCATGGACATCAGGAAGCTGTCTATAACGTCATCCTTGTGATGGGCATATGCGATCTTGTTGCAGCCAAGTTCTGCAGCACAATCATTGAAGGCTCCTTTACGCATACGGCTGCAGAGTGAACATGGATTAGGTTCCTTCCTGTAATCGAAAACGATCTCGCCTATATGAGTTTTGCAAACCGTGTAATTGACTCCAAGTGACTCGCAATATTCCTTAAGTCTGGACGTGTCAAAATCCTTAAATCCAAGATCTACGGTTATAGCTTCAATTTCAAATGGTATGGGATAAAACTTTTTCAGTTTGGACATTGCATATAAAAGTGTCAGACTGTCTTTGCCTCCGGATATTCCTATGGCTATCTTGTCACCGGGACTGATCATATCGTAATCAGTTATAGCTCGTCTTGTATATGATAAAAGCTTTTGTGATTTCATAAAAATACTCCTTAAGTTAACATAATATTATTATGGTTTAATTGTGCGTTTTTCACGAAGCTGTACTTCGTTCCTGAAACGACGTTTTCTGTCCTCATCCATATCAGCGTAGTGTTTTCTTGTTGTATTTACATCCGAGTGGCCTAATACGTCCGCCACCAGGTATATGTCGTCTGTAGCCCTATAAAGCTCAGTGCCAAACGTACTCCTGAGTTTGTGAGGTGTTATATGCTTTAAAGGAACGGAGGTAAGAGAGTATTTTTTTACAATATTCTCAACTGATCTGACAGATATTCTTTTTAATTGACCGGACAGAAATAACGCATCCTCATGGCCTTTTTCCGGTATCAGTTTTTTCCTTTCATCAAGATATTCAAGCAAAGCTTCACTTGCCTCATCACTGAAGTATACGTATGCCTCCTTGCCACCTTTTCGAACGATCTTAATCCGCATATTATCGAAATCAACGTCACGTATATCAATTCCAACGCATTCGGATACACGCATGCCGGTGCTGAGCATAAGTGATAAAAGCGCTAGGTCACGGACTTTATTTTTCTCATGATATTTTTTCTGGCGTTCAGTCAGGCCGCTGCCATACTCAACATTATCAAGAAAATCTGCAACCTCGTTTGGCTCCATTCGTATAATTTTCTTATCGTGTATCTTTGGCATGTCGACCTTTTCTGCAGCGTTTGAGCTTATACGGTCGTTTTTATACAGGTATGCAAAAAATACCCGGAGTGCAGATAATTTGCGTTTTAACGCCTGTTCACCGTTGGTGTATGTACGTCCGTTTTTAGTGTAAAGCTTCATGGCATGCAGGAACTCCTCGATGTCCTCGGCCTCAAGTCTGCTGAGATCCTCAGTAGTAATATCAAGTGGAGTTTTATCACGAAAGAATGGGTTATTTTCACATAAATACTCGTAGAATGTTTTTATATCCCTGGCGTAACCAAGGCGTGTTCTTGTGGATGTAGTATTCTCAATTCCACGAAAAGCGATCGTTGCGTATTGTGGTAACTCGGAAAGAATATCTCTGAGCAATAATATATTATTCTCATCGACCTGTTTGTTGTATGGCTTGGCTGGCATCGTTATATTTGAAACCTCCTGATATATGTTAATTTGTGGGCATATTCATGTATATGACTAAATGGATTATAGCATAATCTAAGCTTGAATGACAAAGTTAATGCAACTAAATCATATTCATATTACGAATTAACCCCTACATTCGCATTTTAAGGCATT
>NZ_WWSI01000002.1:0-602506 GCF_009875795.1 Coprococcus sp. BIOML-A2 | reverse complement strand
TCAAGGTGGCTATGTAAACAGTACCAGAGAACGCAAAAAAGCCGCCTACTCTTAAAATCAATAAGAATAAGCGGCTTCGTAATTTGCCTTAGACATATTCAATTTTCATTCTCTTGGACGGTGCATTTATGACCTTAAAAATAAGCTCGTCAATACAATCCGTATATCTGCCTTGCTGAATGAGCTGATTTTTTAACTCTACAAGGCTATGTATCAAAAGTATTCTTTCGTGGCTATCCAAATACAGATGATTAAAATTCTCTCTCATAAGCACACCTCCACTTCTTTAGCTTCATTATATTTGAAAGCAGGGGAAAGGACAAATCTGCAAAAAGGGACAAAAAAATAAGCGTACCACTATTTCTAATGATACGCTTATCGTATTTAACTGTTAATCAAGGTCTATGAATACCCTTACAGTGGTATCTCTCCACTGATTTTTCCTTACATACTGTCCGTTAGCCTTTCGGTAGGCTGCTGCCTGCTCAAAACTAAGCGGCAATTCAAAGGAAAGAGAACTCCTACCTATTTGCGATAGCTGCCTGAGCAGCAGCAAGTCTAGCGATAGGTACTCTGAATGGTGAACATGATACATAATCAAGACCAATCTTGTGGCAGAACTCAACTGATGAAGGATCTCCACCGTGCTCACCACAGATACCGATGTGAAGCTTTGGATTAACTGGCTTACCAAGCTTAACTGCCATATCCATGAGCTTACCAACACCTGTCTGATCAAGCTTAGCAAATGGATCGTTCTCGAAGATCTTAGCATCATAGTAAGCATTTAAGAACTTACCAGCATCATCTCTTGAGAATCCGAATGTCATCTGTGTAAGGTCGTTTGTACCGAAGCAGAAGAAGTCAGCTTCCTTAGCGATCTCATCAGCTGTAAGAGCTGCTCTTGGGATCTCGATCATTGTACCAACCTCATACTTAAGATCTACGCCAGCAGCAGCGATCTCAGCGTCAGCTGTCTCAACAACTACCTTCTTAACGTACTTAAGCTCCTTAACCTCACATACAAGTGGGATCATGATCTCTGGCTCAACTGTCCAATCTGGATGCTCCTTCTGAACCTCGATTGCTGCACGGATAACAGCCTTTGTCTGCATCTTAGCGATCTCTGGATATGTTACAGCAAGACGGCATCCTCTGTGACCCATCATAGGGTTGAACTCATGGAGTGAGTTGCAAAGTGCCTTAATCTCCTCAACGCTCTTGTTCTTAGCAGCAGCAAGCTTCTCAATGTCAGCCTCCTCTGTTGGAACGAACTCATGAAGAGGTGGATCCAGGAATCTGATAGTAACTGGGTTACCCTCAAGTGCCTCATAAAGAGCCTTGAAGTCTCCCTGCTGATATGGAAGGATCTTATTAAGAGCTTCCTCTCTCTCTTCTACTGTATCAGAGCAGATCATCTCACGGAATGCTGCGATTCTCTCTGGATCAAAGAACATATGCTCTGTACGGCAAAGACCGATACCCTCTGCACCAAGCTCACGTGCCTTCTTAGCATCTGCTGGTGTATCTGCATTTGTTCTAACCTTAAGTGTTCTATACTTATCAGCCCATGCCATAACACGGCCGAATGTTCCTGCGATCTGAGCATCAACTGTCTTGATAACTCCATCGTAAATGTTACCTGTTGTACCATCGATTGAGATGTAATCTCCCTCATGGAATTCCTTGCCAGCGAGTGTGAACTTCTTGTTCTCCTCGTCCATAACGATATCGCCACAACCTGATACACAGCATGTACCCATACCACGGGCAACAACTGCAGCGTGTGATGTCATACCACCACGAACTGTAAGAATACCCTGTGCTGACTTCATACCTGTGATATCCTCTGGTGATGTCTCAAGACGTACAAGAACTACCTTCTCGCCTCTAGCTGCCCATGCCTCAGCATCGTCAGCTGTGAATACGATCTTACCACAAGCAGCACCTGGTGAAGCGCCAAGTCCCTTGCCCATTGGTGTAGCTGCCTTAAGAGCTGCTGCATCAAACTGTGGGTGAAGAAGTGTATCAAGGTTACGAGGATCGATCATTGCAACTGCCTCTTCCTCTGTCTTATGTCCCTCATCAACAAGGTCACAAGCGATCTGAAGAGCTGCCTGAGCTGTTCTCTTACCATTTCTACACTGAAGCATGTAAAGCTTCTTGTTCTCAACTGTGAACTCCATATCCTGCATATCATGGTAGTGATTCTCAAGAGTCTCACAAACCTTGATGAACTCTGCATAAGCATCTGGGAACTCCTGCTCCATCTGAGCGATTGGCATTGGTGTACGAACACCGGCAACAACGTCCTCGCCCTGTGCATTGATAAGGAACTCACCCATAAGCTTCTTCTCACCTGTTGCAGGGTCACGAGTAAATGCAACACCTGTACCAGACTCATTGTTCAGGTTACCGAATACCATAGGCATTACGTTAACTGCTGTACCCCATGAATAAGGGATATCGTTGTCTCTTCTGTATACGTTCGCACGTGGGTTATCCCATGAACGGAATACAGCCTCGATAGCTAACTTTAACTGCTCAACTGGGTCTGAAGGGAAATCTGTTCCTAACTGGTTCTTGTACTCTGCCTTGAACTGCTCAGCAAGTGTCTTGAGATCCTGTGCTGTAAGCTCTACATCGAACTTAACACCCTTCTCTTCCTTCATCTTGTCGATGAGCTGCTCGAAGTACTTCTTACCAACTTCCATAACAACGTCTGAGAACATCTGGATGAAACGTCTGTATGAATCGTATACGAAACGCTCGAATGCTGGATCTGGGTTGTGTGCTATCATAGCTGCAACAACGTCATCGTTAAGACCAAGGTTAAGGATTGTATCCATCATACCTGGCATAGATGCTCTTGCACCTGAACGAACTGATACAAGTAATGGATTCTCAAGATCTCCGAACTTCTTGCCGTTGATCTCCTCCATCTTCTTAACGCCATCCATAGCCTGAGCCATGATCTCGTCATTGATCTTACGGCCATCCTCATAGTACTGAGTACAAGCCTCTGTTGTAATTGTGAAACCCTGTGGAACTGGAAGACCAATTGCTGTCATCTCTGCAAGGTTTGCACCCTTACCACCGAGAAGATTACGCATGGTCATGTCGCCTTCGCTAAACATATAAACCCACTTGTTTGCCATTTGTTTGTTACCTCCTACGTAAACTTTATATTTCATGGTGTGAAGTCCCCGTGAAGTCTCCACACGCGCTAGACTGATTATAACATATATGTCAACATTAGCAAACTCTTTTTTCTATATTTTGTGTATAAACCAGTCCATTTTTACATATAGTTGAATTATATGTATATTCCATTATATTACGCTTAATTACAGCAACATTTGTGTGCCGACCTGAAACAGACTGGCAACTGATCTTCGCTGACCAGTATTCAAAAATTTTCAAATTGGCAAACTGCCCGCACAGCCCTATTCATCCCGTAAAAAACATAGGCTGCGGAAAACTCCGCAGCCTATGTTTAACTTTATATCATGTCGCCTATCGGCTTCATGTGGATATTCGCATTATATCAGTCTTACGCAATTACAACTGTCACAATGCACATTTTATTACAAATTACTCACCATCAATAGCTGCCTTGAGAATATCAAGACCTGCAATAAGATCCTCATCTGAGATGATAAGTGGTGGCATGATCTTGATGACCGCGTTGTCACGGCCAGCTCTCTCTATTACAAGCCCCTTCTTGAAAGCTCTTGCTGTGATGGCACCAGCTGTTGCATCGTCCTTAACCTCTACGCCCCAGAGGAGTCCGATACCACGTGTTGCAATTACATTTGGATCGCCGTCTATATTCTTCTCAAGATACTCTCTAACTATCTCGCCCTTACGTCTTGTCTCTGCCTCGATGTTGTTGTCAAGCATGAACTCAAGTCCTGCCTTTGCAGCTACCATTGAGAGCTGGATTCCACGGAATGTACCTGAATGCTCACCCGGCTTCCAGAGATCATACTCCGGCTTGAACATTGCAAGTCCCATAGGGAATGGGTATCCGCCGATTGACTTTGAAAGTGAGAACATATCAGGCTTGATTCCTGCTCTCTCAAATGAGAAGAATGTACCTGTTCTTGCACAGCCTACCTGTACGTCATCAACAACCATAAGGATATCGTTCTTATCACAGAACTCACGGAGTGCCTTGAGGTACTCTACTGAGAATACATTTACACCACCATCTGCCTGTACTGTCTCGATAAAGATTGCTGCAGGCTTCTCAACACCTGAATGATCGTCATCAAGAAGTGTCTGCATGAACTTGATCGTATCAAGCTCTGGGAACATGTAAGGAGCTGGAATGTGGTATACGTTGTCAAGTCCAACGCCTGCTCCTGCACGGCTTGCAGCATCACTTGTAAGTGATATTGAGCCAAGTGTCATACCATGGAAACAACCCATATATGCCCAGATCATCTCTCTCTTCTTGACCTTACGTGCAAGCTTTAAGAGCGACTCAACTGCATTTGTTCCTGTAGGACCTGCGAACATGATCTTGTAATCAAGTCCTCTAGGCTCAAGGACCTTTTTCTCAAAAAACTCGATGAATTCAGCCTTTGGTGCTGTCATCATGTCAAGAGAATGCATGATTCCATCGCTCTGGATGTAATCGATAACCTTCTCCTTTATATAATCATTGTTATGACCATAGTTCAGCGCGCCTGCTCCTGCGAAGAAGTCTATATACTCCTTACCATTCTCGTCATACATCTTGGCTCCCTTGGCCTTTGTAAATATCTCTGGGAAACTTCTGCTGTACGATCTTACATTTGCCTCGTATTCTGAAAATAACTCTTTACTATGCATCTTAATGCCTCCTGTAATTCAGTGTCCCGTATTATCTCCGGTCACACCATCAATTAATATTCAAATTTCTTCTCAAAGTAAGCCTTCAGATCTTCAATCTTGACTCTCTCCTGCTCCATGGTATCTCTGTCACGAACTGTGACTGCTCCATCCTCAACAGAATCGAAATCATATGTTACACAGAACGGTGTTCCTATCTCATCCTGTCTTCTATATCTCTTACCTATGTTGCCTCTGTCATCGAACTCACAGTTGTAGTACTTTGAAAGCTCTGCATAAATCTTCTCTGCACCCTCGTTGAGCTTCTTGGAAAGTGGAAGCACACCGATCTTAACCGGTGCAAGCTGTGGGTGGAAATGAAGGACTGTACGGATGTCTGGCTTCTCCTCTGTTCCGATGTTCTCCTCGTCATATGCAGCACACAGGAATGCCAGTGTAACACGGTCAGCACCAAGTGATGGCTCGATTACATATGGAATGTACTTCTCCTTTGTCTCGTCATCGAAGTACTCCATGGACTCTCCTGATGTATTCTGGTGCTGTGTCAGATCGTAATCTGTTCTGTCAGCGATTCCCCAGAGCTCACCCCATCCAAATGGGAATAAATACTCGATATCTGTTGTTCCCTTGGAGTAGAAACAAAGCTCCTCAGGTGAATGGTCACGGGCTCTCATCTCATCATCCTTGATTCCGAGATCCTTGAGCCAGTTGATACAGAAGCTTCTCCAGTACTCAAACCACTCCATATCTGTACCCGGCTTGCAGAAGAACTCAAGCTCCATCTGCTCGAACTCTCTTGTTCTGAATGTGAAGTTACCAGGTGTTATCTCATTTCTGAATGACTTTCCTATCTGGCCAATTCCAAATGGAACCTTCTTTCTTGAAGTTCTCTGTACATTCTTGAAGTTGACAAATATACCCTGTGCAGTCTCCGGTCTCAGGTATACAGTGTTCTTGGCATCCTCAGTTACACCCTGGAATGTCTTGAACATAAGGTTGAACTGTCTGATGCCTGTGAAGTTGTGCTTACCACATGTTGGACAGCAGATATTGTTCTTCTCAACGTACTCTTCCATCTGCTCGTTGCTCCATCCGTCTACTGCGCCCTCTGGAACAACTCCGTTTTCAGCCATAAAGTCCTCTATAAGTTTATCTGCACGGAATCTCTCATGACACTCTTTGCAATCCATAAGAGGATCAGCAAATCCTCCAAGGTGGCCTGAAGCAACCCATGTCTGTGGGTTCATAAGGATAGCACAGTCAACTCCTACATTGTAAGGGTTCTCCTGGATGAATTTCTTCCACCATGCTCTCTTAACGTTGTTCTTGAGTTCAACTCCGAGATTACCATAGTCCCATGTATTTGCGAGACCACCGTAAATCTCTGAACCTGGATAAACAAATCCTCTGCTCTTTGCCAATGCAACGATCTTGTCTAATGTCTTTTCCATTGTAATCCTCCAAATCATATTCGAATTTACATTTTTTTCGCTCTATCCGCCTTATTTTATACTCATTCAAATATTTTTGCAAGGTTCACGGCATATTTTGTAATATTATTTATACAAAGCTACTATAATTTGTGCCGCCAGACATCACCTTATGACTTCTTCTTATTGCTTACTCGTTATGACTCTTGTATAATAGCACCAGATTGGTTCTTTCTAAAGCTCCAATTTTAAGTATTTTTATAGTACCAATTTGCAGTATTAGAATATGAATAAATCAAGTCACACGCAAATATCCAATGATACAACGTATTTTTAACGCTTATAATATGCAGGAAAGGAACACGGAAATGATATCAATAGACAAGGCCTCCGATAAGTCTCTATACGAACAATTATATGAACAAATGAAATCCGAGATACTTAATGAGCACTATGCTGCAGGTGAAAAGCTCCCTGCAACAAGGCAGCTAGCCGCCGAACATAAACTGAGCCGCAACACAGTAGTATCTGCTTACAACCAGCTTGAACTTGAAGGATATATACGCTCCGTGACAGGCTCAGGCTACTATGTTGAGAACATCTCTGCATTTTCTCCGGACAAAAAGCCAAGACAAAGCCACAATATACAGCATTCTTCCAGACAATCAGGAAAGACATTTGACTACACGTTCAGCTACGGCAATCTGGACTACAACTGCTATCACTCCAGGGCATGGCGCAAATGCCTTATGAACGCCTGGGACATGATATCCATGGCCGATACCGCCTCCTACCAGATGTCACAGGGAAGTTACACCCTCCGCAGTCTTATCACCGAATATCTGTACATGTCCAGAGGTGTAAACTGCACACCGGAGCAGATCATTCTCACGAGCGGCCACCAGAGATCAATAGATATAATCACGCATATATTCAGTCCGTCAGACTATTCATTTGCCATAGAGGACCCTGGCTACAACGGAACATGGGAGATCGTCAGCCAGAGTCCGTTCAGGATCATCCCCATACCTCTTGAGAATGACGGTGTATCAATAGACCATATACAGAGGCTCAGAGACACGCTGTTATATGTGACCCCATCCCACCAATTCCCTATGGGAAGCATATTGCCTATCAGCAAGAGGCTGGAGCTCATAGAGTGGGCGGCTCAATCGGGAAGTTATATCATCGAGGATGATTACGACAGCGAGCTCAGATACCAAAGCAGACCAATTCCATCCCTGCAATCCATCGATAACAGCGACCACACTATATATCTCGGGACATTTTCCAAATCCATGTCACCGGATCTTCGAATATCATATATGGTGCTTCCAGCAGATCTGATGAAGGCATATGAATCCAGATATTCACACACCAACTGCACAGTTCCAACGGTTCTGCAGCTTGCACTTATTGAATTTATACAGAGTGGTAATTATCAGCGCCACATAGGCGCCATGAAGAATCACTATAAAAAGAAGCATGATTATATATTGAATTATGTGAAACAGAATCTTGAAGATGATGTGATCATGTATGGTGCCGGAGCCGGTCTCCACTTTGTGGCAGAGGTTAAGAACTCAAAGCTTACCCAGACAGAGCTCATATCAGCTTTTGAACAGAAAGGCATACGAATCTTCTCCACAGAACCATTCTGGATAAGAAAGAATCTCTGTCCTGAGAACCAGCTTCTGTTTGGTTTCAGCGCCATACCATATGAAAAACTTCCCGGCGCGATGAAGGCGTTCTCTAAAATAATACACTCTCTGTGATTTGTATTTTAGACAGGTAATATACAAAAAGAAGAGAATCTCACGTCATGTAGGATTCTCTTCTTTTTTTCATGGCAGCGAGTCTATGATCTCCACCGATTTGAACTTCCTGTCCACATACATATCCATGAACTGCTTCGACACTAGCTGTATCTCCGCCAGTACAGGATCTGACACATTGAAGTTGTACATCTTGCCAAGCGGTGCACCATTTATGTATTGTATCGTGTATACTGCGTCATCCGATAGATGAAGCGGATGTTTTGCCCGGCCTTTGCATCCATCGCAGAGCAGTCCACCCGATGCTGCATCGAATACATTTGACACCTCAGCCTTGCCACATACCGGACAGTGGAAGCTCTGTATTCCCTGTCCGAACACATCCATAAGCTTTATCTCGTACACGCACCTGATGAGCTTTGCTGGCATCTGCCCCTTCTCCAGAGCCTTAAGACTCACATACAGAAGATTGAGGTAATCTGCTGCCCTGTCTCCCTCATGGGTCATGAAGCCCATGACCTCGCAGAAATACGATGCATAACAGTATGCATCTATGTCCATGGTGAGCTGATGGAAATATTCATCCACATCTATATTCACAAGCCTGTATGAATCCCGCGCCGGGATCAATGTAAAACTTCCCATGACAAACATCTGTGTCTTGGACTGGAGCGGATTCGTTCCTCTCCTCACACCTGTTGCAAATACTGTGATCCTGCCCCGTTCTTTGGTGAGGACCACCATTCTCCTGTCATATTCGCTCTGGAGGCTGCTGGACAGTACAATTCCATGCAATGTTACTTCTTCTCTCAATTGTATATCCACCTCCATAACAAATTTAACATGACAAGATCGGCAAACTATGCACTGCCCGCAGCAACTGCACATTTACCGATCCTGTTTGCACACACTACTCGTCTCTAAACCCAAAGTTCCTTAGCAATGTATCTGTATCTCTCCAGTCCTTCTTGACCTTTACCCAAAGCTTCAGATTGACCTTGGTGTCAAGAAGTCTCTCTATTCCATATCTCGCATGAGTACCGATCTTCTTCAGCATGACGCCCTGCTTTCCTATGATGATTCCCTTGTGGGAGTCCCTCTCACATATGATTGTCGCATCGATATCGATCAGGCCGCCATCCGGTCTCTCTTTCATGGAATCAATCACAACTGCAATACCATGGGGAACCTCTTTATCAAGCTGACGGAGCGCCTGCTCCCTGATGAGTTCGGCAACTATCTGTCTCTCCGGCTGGTCAGTGATCGTGTCCTCATCATAATACTGTGGTCCATACGGAAGATACTTCATAATGGTATCTATGAGCTCATCTGTGTTCTTGCCCTTTAATGCCGACACAGGAACTATTTCCGCAAAGTCACAGGCATCTTTATAGGTATTTATCGCCTCAAATACCTTGCTCTCCTCCACGTTGTCTATCTTGTTCACAACCACAATTATAGGTGTCTTTACATGCTGGAGCTGTTCTATGATATACCGCTCTCCTGCACCGATAAATGTTGTGGCCTCAACTATCCAGAGAACCACATCGACCTCATCCAGCGTACTCTCAGCAACCTTGAGCATGTACTCTCCAAGCTTGTTCTTCGCCCTGTTTATTCCCGGTGTGTCCAGGAAGATAATCTGTCCCTTATCGCTGGTATACACGGTCTGTATCCTGTTTCTCGTGGTCTGCGCCTTGTTGCTTGTTATCGCTATCTTCTGTCCTATCAGTCTGTTCATAAGTGTCGACTTTCCAACGTTTGGTCTGCCTATGATGGACACGAAGCCTGATTTGTATTCTTTATTCATATATCTCCTTCATCCTGCATGCGCAGGCTAACCTACGCATACGCATCTAGCTTTACTATGTCATGACCCTAATTCGCCGCTCGCAAGTCATGCAAGCACGCCCACTCACTTGCGCTCATTATATCGACTGTCGGCTATACCTAGAAAATCGCAAGTACATCCTTGAAGTTGTCCTTATTCTCCTCTATCTTGCTCTCTCCGCCGATGGCGCAGATGATTCCTGAATCCGTAACAGCCTTCACAAGTGGTGCAAGGGCTCTGATGGCATCTCTGTCTGTGGAGAGGATCTTGTCACGCTCGCTCTGGATCTGCTCATCTGTAACACCCATAAAGTATCTCGCCATGTGGCTTATACCCTCCGCAACAGGAGTCGTCGGCGCATCTATCTGAGCCATGGTTCCAATGATATACTTGGTCATATCTCTGTCTGAGCACTCAAAGTTCTCCACGAACTTATATGCATTCTTGAATATGTCATATGTCTCCATGAGGTTTGGATCTCTGTATGAGCTCATATAGCAGGTTCCATTCCTGAGGAATGAGCACATGGCACCATATGCGCCGCCCTTCACACGGACATTTTCCCACAGATAACCATATGAGAATATGATTTTGAGAACGCTCAGTGAGCTGTCGTACTTGTATCCCGCATCCTCAAAATTACCCGCTATGGCAACATACTGAACCTGGCTGGCTGTCTTGAAGCCCTCATTCTTGAGATCCTTCTCAAAAGGCTTCACATCCTTATGTGCAGGTCTTGTAGAGAGTGCCATGCCAAAGTCCGCAAATGATTCCTCAAGCAGATCTGTCACGTCCTCATTTCCTGTATATGAAACCGTAAGTGCCCCCTTTCTGAGTACCTCTGCAAGGGCATACTGAAGCTTCTCAATGAAGTCATCGTACTTCTCATCGAAGTGATCCACTATGTCACACAGGAATTCATAATAAGCGATTCCACAGGTCTCATCCGTGAATCTTGCTCCCTCATCTATATAGGACATGGCTCTGGTGTATGCGGTCACATGTCCCGATGCAGCCATGCCATTCTTCATGCTGGACTTCTCCTCCGTCAGGAGCTCCTTCAGTCTCTTCCTGTCATCGATCTTAGATGAGAACATAATCTCCTTCATCAGTTCAACGGCATATGGAAGCTTCTCATAGAGTGCCTTCATTGACACGTAAAAGAACTTCTTGATATCCGTGTCACTGGCATATCCAACCATATCAAATTCTATTCCACCTATATTACTGTCTATCTCATTTGAAAGCTGTCCATAGGTATGCTTCTCTGTGTCAATATATTTAAACAGGCATGACAGCACAGCAAGATATGGCACAAGGTCATTATCTATATCATTTATATTGAAATAGAACCTCAGATATCCTATACCGTTTGTAAATATATCGTGGCTTACAACCGGAAGTCCGCCGATCTCAGACTCAACATTCTTGAGCTTCTCAGCCTCTTTGTCAATGTCATCTATCGCCAGAAGCGGAACCTTGGCAAGATCCTCTGCGGATGAAGGAGTCGCCTGATACTCCTTGAGCGCCTTTGTATCCTCCACGATCTTCTCAAGCTCCTCACGGCTGAGCGTAGCCTTGTATGCCGCAAGCTCATCAGCGATCTTCTTCTCATTCTCCTGGTCAAGACCCTTCTTAGGGTTCATGGTGAGATACAGGCCAAATGTATTATCAATGAAACATTCCTTTATAAGCTGCTCAAAGTATCCATTCTGAAGATCCTCTCTCAGCTCCTTATACACATCATTCATCTCAAAAAACATGAGTGCCTTGGTATCGTCATACAGCCAGCTGTTAAATGCATCCAGTCCGTACATAAGTCCCTTAGGAAACCTTCCAAAATTGGCCTCCTTGTGCTTGAACTCAAACTTGTTGATTGCAGCCTCAACCGCATCCTTATCTATACCATGGCTGAGTTCTTCAAATGTATCATCTATTATCTTTATGAATCTGTCCTTATCGTTCTTATCCGCGCCTCTTGCTATGATAGAGAATGTGGTCTGCTGACAGCCATTGTCAAATGAGCTGTAGACCTCCTCGCCTATACCCGCATCAGTCAGAGCTTTCTTCAGGACAGCTCCCGGCGCATCCATGAGCACGTACTCAAGTATTTCAAGGGCTGTAACCTTCTTCTTTTCGGTGCTGAGCCCTGTTATCTTGCTGTATGTGAGTATGGAATTGTTCTCCTCTGGATCAGTATCAGCTATGGAGTACTCCTTAGTGATATCCTTCATCTCGTCAAATGGCTTCTGAAGAGGGATCGCTGAATCTATCTCCTTGTAATCGTAATGTGACAGATACTCCTCATCTATAAATTCCAGCTCCTTCGCCATATCACAGTCACCATACAGATAAATATAACTGTTCGATGGATGATAATATGTCCTGTGGAAATCTCTGAATCTCTCAAGGGTGAGTGTAGGTATGGATACCGGATCACCGCCTGAATCATTGCCATATGGAGTGTCCGGCATGAGTGATGACTCTATCTCTCTGTACATAATCGACTCAGGACTTGAGTACACGCCCTTCATCTCATTATACACAACTCCGTTGTACTTCAGGTCTCCGTCCATAGAGTCAAGCTCGTAGTGCCAGCCCTCCTGCTTCATGATCTCATCATGTATATAGATATCCGGATAGAACACTGCATCCAGATACACACTCATGATGTTCTCAAAGTCCTTCTGATTGAAGCTCGCTATAGGATATACCGTCTTGTCTGAATAAGTCATGGCGTTTAGGAAGGTGTTCAGAGAACCTTTTGCCAGCTCAACAAATGGATCCTTTACCGGATATTTCTTTGAACCACAAAGCACTGAGTGCTCAATTATATGAGGTATTCCTGAATCATCATATGGAGGTGTCCTGAAGCCTATATTGAATACCTTATTCACATCGTCATTCTCAATGATGAGAACCCTTGCCTTTGTCTTTATATGCTCCAGCACATATCCCTTGCCATGTACCTCCGGTAGATCCTTCTCCTCAACTATTCTGTAAGCCTTTAAATCTTTGATATTTCCCAATTCATATTCTCCTTCTATATAAATTTTCAACGCTCACTATTCCATCTGTCCGGCACCAAACGAAGCCGGAAGAAACTCTGACAATCTTCTCATGTCGTAATCATCCTCTGAATGTGCTGCGATAACATACATATCCTCAGAAAATTCCGAGAGCACCTGTCTGCATATCCCACATGGATATGTTATTCCATTTATCCCTGTACTATTCAGGCCACCGACAATAGCAATCGCTTTGAAATCTTTATAGCCACTACTCACTGCATTACACACCGCTGCACGTTCTGCGCATATAGTTGCACCATACGAGGAATTTTCTATATTACAGCCCGTGAACACTCTGTATTCATTCGCATTTCTATCGCGGCTGTCTGTCTCTCTGCCAACGACTTCATCTGCATCCGAAGAATTCTCCCGGCCAGCCAGGAGTGCTGCCCCAACCTTAAACTGTGAGTACCTGGCATATGCCATTTCTCTCGCCTCTACCGCTTTCACAATAAGACGCCTGATGTCTGTATCTTCAATAATATAATCACTCTCCATAATACAGGACCTCCTTTCTGATACCTTCTACGCACTTCCATAATAATAACACTAATCCACCTTTAGATTCAATCACCCACACAGTATTAAACGTTCAAATATTATCAGCTTGGTGCACATAACAAGAGGCCGCCCGAAATCCGGCGGCCTCTCGATCACTTCTCTTTATTCAATTTATTACATTTTTAATAGCTTCCTGACTGTATCTGTCTGAGTATTTCGTCCACCATATCCTGATATGTGTCCGATGTAAGAACCAGGATAATACAGAACACCAGGAACACAAGTGCTATTGCGCTCATTATAATACCTGCGATAGCCATTCCCTTGCCAGGCTTCTTATCCTTAAGACTTATGATACCTGTTATCAGTCCCGCAATGGCTGTGGCAATTCCCACATATGTGATACAACATCCAAATGTAAGAGAAAAGATACCAAGCACCATAGATGCTATGGATACGCCTTTGCTCTCCTGTGGCTGCATATTATTCTGTGGATATGCCGGACCTCCGCCCATATTCATGTCCTGGTTAGCATAATTCTGTCCGTATGGATCTCCCGGCTGTCCGTAGCCCTGACCATACTGACCATATCCCTGTCCGTACTGGCCACCTGGCTGACCATAATTCTGTCCATACTGGCCGTCTGACTGACCATAGTTCTGGTCGTTCTGTCCATACTGGCCGTCTGACTGACCATAGTTCTGGTCGTTCTGTCCATACTGAGGCGCACCGGCATATGGATTCTGCTGTCCCGCCTGTCTGTTGTCTTCTGTTGGCTGATAGCCGCCAAAGCTGTTGTTATCTTCTCCCATCTCTTCCTGCCTTTCATTTATAACTTTTTTGTAACCCATACTTTCCCTTAGTCGAAAAATATCTGTTCTGATTATCTCACACATGCCGGTTAGTGTCAATTAACCTACATAAAAAAAGAAACACATCACCCGATTACGAATGATGTGATCCTTTTTTATCTTAGTCTTTGTATTTTACTGCGAAATCGTGTCTGACTCTATTCCTTAGAAGCCCATTCCGCCGCCCATTCCTGCTCCGCCTGCTGGCATTGCTGGAGCGTCTTCCTTGATATCAGCTACAACTGACTCTGTTGTGAGCATTGTTGAAGCAACTGATGTAGCGTTCTGAAGTGCACTTCTTGTAACCTTAACAGGATCAATGATTCCTGCCTCGATCATGTTGACATATGTCTCATTGTATGCATCAAAGCCCACACCAACCTCAGACTCTTTGATCTTGTTGATGATGACTGATCCCTCAAGTCCTGCATTGGCTGCGATGTGGAACAGTGGAGCCTCCATAGCCTTGAGAACTACCTTAGCGCCTGTCTTCTCATCGCCCTCAAGATCCTTTACAAGCTCTGCAACCTTCTTTGCAGCGTGGATGTATGCTGAACCACCACCTGAGATGATTCCCTCTTCAACTGCAGCTCTTGTGGCATTAAGGGCATCCTCCATACGGAGCTTAGCTTCCTTCATCTCTGTCTCTGTAGCTGCGCCGACTCTGATAACTGCAACTCCACCGGCAAGCTTTGCGAGTCTCTCCTGAAGCTTCTCTTTATCAAACTCTGATGTTGTCTCCTCAAGCTGAGCCTTGATGACATTTACACGACCTGCGATGTCTTCCTTAGCGCCCATACCATCAACGATAACTGTGTTCTCCTTTGTGATCTTAGCACTCTTTGCACGTCCAAGGTCATCAAGAGTAGCATCCTTGAGCTCATATCCAAGCTCCTCTGAGATTACCTTACCGCCTGTAAGAATAGCGATATCCTGAAGCATCTCTTTTCTTCTGTCGCCATAACCAGGAGCCTTTACAGCTACTACCTGGAATGTACCACGCAGCTTGTTGACGATAAGTGTTGTGAGAGCCTCACCCTCGATATCCTCAGCGATGATCAGTAGCTTTGATCCGCTCTGAACGATCTGCTCAAGAAGTGGAAGGATCTCCTGGATATTTGAGATCTTCTTATCTGTAATAAGTATATATGGGTTATCAAGCTCTGCAACCATCTTCTCCATATCTGTTGCCATGTAAGCTGAAATATAACCTCTGTCGAACTGCATACCTTCTACAAGGTCGAGCTCTGTCTTCATTGACTTTGACTCTTCGATTGTGATGACTCCATCCTTTGACACTTTCTCCATAGCGTCGGCAACCATCTGTCCAACCTCATCGTCACCAGCTGAGATAGATGCAACTCTTGCGATCTGATCCTTTCCGCTGATAGTCTCACTCATATCAAGAATAGCCTCAACTGCCTTGTCGCAAGCCTTCTTCATTCCCTTTCTGAGAACGATAGGATTAGCACCTGCTGCCAGATTCTTCATTCCTTCATTGATCATAGCCTGTGCAAGAACTGTAGCTGTTGTAGTACCATCACCTGCAACATCGTTTGTCTTTGTTGCAACTTCCTTGACGATCTGAGCACCCATGTTCTCAAATGCATCCTCAAGCTCGATGTCCTTTGCTATTGTAACACCATCATTTGTGATGAGTGGTGAACCGTATGACTTTGCAAGTACAACGTTTCTTCCTTTAGGTCCAAGTGTAACTCTTACTGTATCTGCTAACTGATTAACTCCTGCCTCAAGTGCCTTTCTAGCCTCAGCACCGTACTTAATTTCCTTTGCCATTTCTATCTACCTCCATGTTATATTACATATATATCATCCGCATATGTCTCCCACAGCTCACGCTGTCTGGATATATGCTTTTACTTCTCAACGATTGCAAGGATGCTGTCCTGCTTGATAACTATGTACTCTTCGTCGTCAAGCTTAACCTCTGAACCAGCGAACTTCTGATATATAACTGTATCTCCAACCTTAACGTCCATAGGAACCAGCTTGCCATCAACAACTGCTCCAGGGCCAACCTCTATAACCTCTGCATACTGTGGCTTCTCCTTTGCCTGGCCTGGTAATACGATTCCTGACTTTGTTGTCTCCTCTGCTACTGACTGCTTTAATACTACTCTGTCTCCAAGTGGTCTTAACTTCATGATATATACCTCCTGATTTATTTTTTCTTTTATTTTCTCATCTTCGTTCTTAGCACTCAATTTATGTGAGTGCTAACACTGTTTTATATTCTATCCATTTCTATAAAAAAATCAACCCTTATTTTCTAAAAAATATATAAAAATATGTCTGTCATCTACAGTAATACATATCACTTAAAAAGAGTCGTTCTTGCATAGTCAAACAGATACTGCTGCGCATATCCCCCGAGATTTCCGAACTTTTTCATGGCAAATGCCTCTATCTCCAGTTTTTTTGTGTCCTTGCCATCAAAGTACATGCTCTCCATGATCCTCTTCATCCACACATCCACAGGGAAAGCCTCACGTCTTCCAAGTCCAAAGAGCAGGACACAGTTGGCAACTTTCTCTCCTACTCCCTTTATAGTCATGAGAAGTTCCCTTGCCTGTTCTATGTCAAGTGCGTCAAGCTTCTCCTTTGTGACATTTCCCGAGTACACCGCCTCCGTCGCATTCATTATGTATGGAGCACGGAATCCGACCTTGCACTCCCTGAGCTCATCCTCTGTGACCTCATGAAGTCTGTCTACATCAGGGAACACATAAAATGCCTCGCCATTATATCCTATGACCTCATCACCAAATCTATGCGATATATTTTTCACACACTGTTTTATCTGAGGGATATTCTTGTTCTGGGATATGATAAATGATATAAGCGTCTCAAAGAAGTCCTGATTGAGTATACGTATTCCATCCTTCTCATTCACAGCCGTCTGAAGTGCGCTGTCCGCCTTTATGACACTCTCCTTGATGAGCCCGTAATCGTTGTCCATATCCAGATAAGGACGCCATATTCCTTCATAGTCTTCCATGGATGAACCATATATCCTGAGCACGCCGCCTGACTGTTCCATCTTCACAGCCCTGCCAAATGCTATGACCTCATACACTTCATCATCAAGCTTGTCAAAATGAAAGCACTGACCACACTCAAGTATCTGAGAAAGTCTGAAATCCTTCACTCCGTCTACCGTAACTATATTGCCATCACAACTTACATTCATCTTCCGTACACCTGCCATTTCATATTTGTATAATTGTGCTTTTTGTCTTATAAATTTCTCCAGGCTATTGTATAATACCTGTATATTATTTTCAATGTCACATAAGCAGTGTGGCAAAAACTGACACTATCACAAACAGGAGGATCTATGGCTGAACAGATATACACTATACCAGTAAACGATGCATTTGACAGCGGCTGCGAATGCCCTATGTGCCAGATGCAGAAGGATCTTGAACGAAATGCAATTGAATATACGATGGGGCCAAGCTACATGGAGGACGACAACCGTGCCATGACTGACAAGCTTGGTTTTTGCAGTCATCATCTGAGAATGCTCTATCAGGAAAAGAATCGTCTGGGTCTGGCACTCATGATGAACACCCATATGAATAAGACTATACAAGATATGAGGGCGCTGGCTGCCAAAGGTCCCGCCGCCAAAGCCGGTCTGTTCGGCAAGAACACACCAAATGCACCTGTTGTCGATTATATAGAGAATATGGAGAAAAGCTGCTTCATTTGTGGACGTATGGATGACATGTTCGTACGCTATGTAGACACTATCTTCCATATGTGGAAAAGAGATTCCGAGTTCAGGGACAAATTTGCTACGAGCAAAGGCTTCTGTACATACCACTACGGAATACTGTACAAGACAGGCCAGAACAAACTGAGCAAGGAACAGTATGCGCAGTTCATCGAAATCCTCAACAAGGTATACTTTGACAATATGGAACGTGTCAATGGTGACCTGAGCTGGTTCATAGACAAGTTTGACTACAGATACAAGAACGAGCCATGGAAGAATTCCAAGGACGCCCTCCCGAGAGGGATCATCAAGATTGGCCACACATTTGTAGAATAATAAACACATGACAATAAATAAAAGCCGCCTTACATATCTGTAAAGCGGCTTATTTTAACTGACTCTCCATGCAATGAGACCATCCGGAAGCGCCGGCTTTATCATGCCAGGCCTTCTGCCTGTGTTCTCTATGCCATGAGCCTGTTTCATTCTCTCATGGAGATATGCTCTGTATTCTGTGAGAAGCCCGGTAAATATCGGTCTGAGCTCAGGGCACCTTCTGAAATCCCCCGGCTTGACAAGTCCCGGTTTCTTGTGGAATATATCCACACCGGCATTTTTCAACACCGATGCCACGAACTGTGAACAGAAGAAACTGTATTCCCTCTCATACGCAAGATGGAAAAATACGCTGAATACACCCATGAAGTTATATCCGTATCTGTCCGGATGCTTCTTGAATCTGGCGAGCTCCTGCTGTATCCTGTCATACTGCTTACTCGTGACCTTCAGCTCATACACAGCGCATCTGGTTCCCTTGTGCTTTCCAAATATTCCCTTTTCTATGTTCTCACTGATAAATCCACTGTTAAATGGATTGTATACACCTTTCCTTGCAAAACTGTACATCTCATCAAGACTTATGTCCAGTGCCAGAGATGTGTGACAATACGGCTCTCTGGTCATAAGCTTTATGAGATTTGAAGGAACTGTTTTTGTCTTTGACAAAAGTATGTATACCTTCTTACTCTCATCTTTCATATTTTTGTTTCCAATCACCTATTTTGATGTACGCATATCCCCCCACAGGATAAGCGCCAATCCCCACATCATAAATTATAAACGCATCCCCGGTAATTACTTGCCCGGCTTGTAAGAACTCTTGAGTGACACGATCCTGTTGTATACAGGATGCTCCGCTGTAGAATCCTTTGAGTCAACACAGAAGAAACCATTTCTCAGGAACTGGAATGCCTCTCCCGGCTGAGCCTCCTCAAATGCCTTCTCAAGCTTACATCCCTGTTTGATAACAAGTGAGTTTGGATTGAGATTCAATGTACCATCGTCGTTGAGCTTCCCCTTCTCCTCATCGATGATATTCTCATACAGACGAACCTCTGCATCTATTGCGCTCTCTGCCGATACCCAGTGAATGGTTCCCTTGACCTTACGTCCCTCAAAGCCTGAACCGCTTCTTGTCTCTGGGTCATATGTACAATGTACTGTTGTGACATTGCCGTCCTCGTCCTTCTCAAATCCCACGCACTTTACGAAATATGCATTCTTAAGACGAACCTCGTTGCCAGGGAACAGTCTGAAATACTTCTTAGGAGGCTCCTCCATGAAGTCCTCTCTCTCTATATACAGATACTTGCTGAATGCTACCTTTCTGCTTCCGAGCTCCTCGTTCTCCTGATTGTTCTCGACATCGAGGTACTCAACCTGATCCTCAGGATAGTTGTCGATGACAAGCTTTACAGGATCAACAACTGCCATGTATCTCTTGGCTGTGAGCTTCAGGTCGTCTCTCACGCAATACTCAAGCATAGCGTAATCAACAGACGACTGGCTCTTGGATATTCCAACCAGCTCCATGAACTTCTTAATAGCTGATGGTGTGAAGCCTCTTCTTCTGAGGGCTGCAATACTTACAAGACGTGGGTCATCCCATCCGTCTACTATTCCGTCCTCGACAAGCTTCTTGATGTATCTCTTACCTGTTATGACATTTGTCAGGTAAAGCTTTGCGAACTCTATCTGCTTTGGTGTGCCCTCAGGTGAATCCTTGTAACCGAGCTCCATAACCACCCAGTCATACAGAGGTCTGTGATCCTCAAACTCAAGTGTACATATAGAATGTGTAACACCCTCGATGGCATCCTCGATAGGATGTGCAAAGTCATACATAGGGTAAATGCACCACTTGTCACCTGTGTTGTGGTGGTTCATTCTCGCTATTCTGTAGATAATAGGATCTCTCATGTTGATGTTAGGGCTTGCCATATCTATCTTTGCACGGAGTACCTTACTTCCGTCAGGGAACTCACCGTTCTTCATTCTCTCGAACAGATCAAGATTCTCCTCTATGCTTCTGTCTCTGTATGGGCTGTTCTTTCCCGGCTCAGTGAGAGTTCCTCTGTACTCTCTGATTTCATCTGCTGTGAGGTCACACACATATGCCTTGCCCTTCTTGATGAGCTTTATGGCAGCCTCGTACATCTGGTCAAAGTAATTTGATGCAAAGAACACTCTGTCTCCAAAGTCTGCTCCCAGCCACTTGACATCTGCAAGTATTGACTCTACGAACTCTGTCTTCTCCTTTGTAGGGTTGGTATCGTCAAATCTGAGATTAAACTGTCCGCCATACTGCTGTGCCAGTCCGTAATTCAAAAGTATTGACTTGGCATGTCCTATATGTAAATATCCATTTGGCTCTGGTGGGAATCTGGTAACGATCTTCGGCACCTTACCCTCTGCGATATCTTTCTCAATTATCTGTTCAATGAAATTCTTACCTGTCATCTCTTCAGCCATTTCCAAACTGCCTCCCGCTTTTTTTGATAATTCTAAATGTCTGCAACCGAATTTGCACACGATTACAGTTAGTTTACCATACTTTTACTGCTTGTACCACAATTATCTTTTGATTTGTCATTATTTTTCGCACAAATGTAAATATTTTACTTGATTTTTGATGTCCATTTTGTTATAGTTATTATTGCTTTTGAAAAGCAAGCTACTATAGCTCAGGTGGTAGAGCGCAACATTGGTAATGTTGAGGTCACGGGTCCGACTCCCGTTAGTAGCTTTTATAAAATCTTCAGTGTTTATGCCGCTTTGAGCGGTTTTTTTATTGTTTGAACTTCTATATAAATCATGCAAAAATCTGTTTTTGTCTACTATTTGTCTACTATTTCTAATTTTTTATGATCTGCTGCCTTAATCAGCATGTTTTCCCATCGGCAGCAGTCCAGATAATATCTATCAATCGGTCATGCGCCGGATCCATCGCTATCCTTGACGATGTAAGTTAGTCTTACACCGCTCTCCTTCACTGCTACCATTGTCACCACGCTGTTCCAAGCTAGGCGGCATTTTGTCGCTGAGTTTGCCATATTTTTTATCTTTTGTATACACTCTCCGTTTATAAGAAAAGGATGTCCATACTATGGACACACATAAAAAAGGGAAATGATGGCGCAACCCAAAATGCGGGGGTCACGTATCACTTCCCTATGTATGTAATTTATTATACACACATGCTCCACAATGTCAACATTTGTCAACATCTCAAAGTCGGCGTTTTACCGACTTTGACGTTAGCATTTGTTAGCAATTAAGGGTGTCGCATTTTGCTACTCCCTGAACAACCGTACCCAAGGTACACTTGTACTCTGACAGAACGATTCGTTCGGGGAGCTCTGTATATTGGTTTTTCTTGGCCTATATATTCTCTAATGTTGGGTTTTGCCAAGTTTTAGGGCTGCCCTAATTCGGGGTACTCCCTAGCTTCGTTATAGGTTCGAACCTTAACATTTATTAACATCTGACCTGTAGTTTTCTGTAGTAAAACTGAAGTTTTCTGAAGTAGTTTATGAATACCGTCACGAATCGTTACGGTATATACAGATGGGGGCACGAATCGTTACCCCATACACCGATGGCCTCGCCAGTACCGACCTCATACCTCAGATACCAAAACGGTACTTGAGATCCTGATTCAGGACTCCATCCAGAACGATACATTCGTATTCCCCAAATGGGAATACGGTCAGAACACACAAGGAGCACAGATGCAACACTGCCTAGATTAAATCTAGGTAGTCATCAAGCACTACCCCAATTTAGGGGAGTGAACAAAACGTTCACCCCTTCAGCACATGAAAAGTCCCTACAGGTCTGCAAATGTTCTTTTTGAATATTACATGTGTATATTGTTTTTTTCTTGGCCTATATATCCCCAGATGTAAAGTTTTGTAAGGTTGTATATATTCTTTGACTACAAGTTTTGACAAGCTCTATATACTCTCCAACCTTAACATTTATTAACACCCTATACACGGAAAACCCTGGAAGATCACACACGGCCGAACCTCATCACCATTACATCTCTCACCTGCTGCCGGATGTGCTATAGTTGCTGTGCACCTATAGATACGGAGCATTATAAGGGTGTACCAAATGTGACACAACCTACCAGCTATCTACTCATATTTCCTTGGCAGCAGATCATACATTTTTGTATATCGAACCTGCAATTTTATGTAATTTTTGTGTGATAATATGTGGATTTTATGCCAAAATCTGCATGTTTTATTCTGTTTTCTGCAATATATACGCCTCATTATTCTCCTATGCACAATCGAATCTAGTAATTTGTAGTATTCCCTGCTGCCTATGTAACACCAACTAGTATCATTCCAAATAAAAAGCACCCTGATATTACAGAGTGCTCAATCACTTATCTTTTCAAAACATTCCGGCGGATATAGATAATCCTCTCCACTATCATCAATTATCCTATACCAACCTCTTTCTACGGACACAACCTCATATATCTTACCTTCCGTCAAAATAAAAGAATTGGTTTTGCCTGTATATTTTATTTTCATTCTATCCATTCTATTAAATTTTTACTTTCTTCCTCTAGTTTCCTTAAAATCTCTTCTCTTTTCTCTGGAGACATTTCTTCATGTATTATTGTGTCTTTGACAATATCTCTATTTTTATCCATCATTGCATACCACCTATCTAAAATCAGCAAACATAACAGCTTGTTTATTTGCCGTATAAGCCATTTTATTTTTGAATACATACACTTTTCATGCATTTATATCCATATTTGCTATATAAGGCTATCAGCCATATCATTTCGCACACCAGTATATAGCTCGTGTACAGAGATGTCAAATGCACGCCATTGAATTATTGCTTTTTCTGCCATCACGCTATATACTACTAACAAATAAGAGCGTTCTGTTCCCCCATTTGCCTCTACCTTGTAGAGTTGCCGGGAGTGGAATAGCTCTTATTGTTTTGCTCATATGGCAGCAGTCCATATATCTTTCACATGATACACTCAACTGTTATCCCTATTGAACCAACCCATGAGCTTATCTATCACTTTTGGATCATCCGAATAAATAAATACTCCCTCGTCATCATTGAAAACTATATCAAACTCTCCCGCACTGCCTTGGCAATGAAAAGATTGCTCCAATGAACCGACTAATGATCTCTGCCGGTCACCGACAATATAGCCTGCTGTCTTAAGGTCATCTATAAATATGTCCTGTACATGCTCCGATGGCATTATATCAAAATTCAAAAAATATATATGTTCCTCGTCTCCTGCATCCTGGTATACTTCCATCCACAGAGATCTAATCTCCTGTTCGTCCATCTCGTCATAATCGCCATAAGGAGAGAACATGATGCTGCCATCGTCTATAGTTATAATGTCTCCATAATCCTTGTGGAATATTGCCATATCAGCACCGGCCAGCTTATCCTTCAGACTTTCAGATCCAAGCATTCCATTCTCGAACAGATCATCTATATTCTTGAACCTATATAGCTCCTCTGTATCACAGCGGCTTATCTCTGCCGGCTTGTAAGATATAATATAGTCATCTATGCGAAGAACTCTATCCTGTTTCAGTTTATGCAAAAACGTGCTTTTTAACATGCTCTCCCTCCTTTGTCTATGTAGTAAAATGGCCATTTGCTATCTGCATCCATTCAATCACTGTTTGATTTTATCACTTAGCATTTGTATATAGATTCTCGAATAAGAATCCATGGTCACCAGCTATATGTTCTCGATGATCTATTTTATTCCAAAATACACCAACTGGTATTCCTCCAGGATATGCCTTGCAATAGAATACATCTTCTGTCAATTTTCCTATAAAGTTTTTACAATCCATGCATTGTGAGAATATAACCATATATTACTTGCTTCTATCCCTCTCCATAGTCTCATCTATGGCTCGAATAACAAATGCATTCATACTCTCGCCCTGTTTCTCGGCATGTTCCTTTATTACTGCCTTCTGACCCTTTGGAACTCTTATTCTGACATCTTCTACCGTTTCTTTTAGATATTTGGCAGATGCTTTTCTTCTTGCGTCTGTTTGTCCAGTATATGCGCTTTTTTTATCTTCCTGCATAAGTCCTACCCTCTCCGTATAATATTCTCAATCTATTTCACCTTACAATCAAATTATATCATTTGTATATATATGTGTCCATATACACTTTACACAATCTTTTCAAGTATATGGGTACACATATTTGTTTATTATGTCAATGGATATATATGGGCACATATAGTATAATATATTCATAAGATACAGAAAGGAGCAACACACAACATGTTAATGAGATCAATAATCCTTGCTCTCTCATTATCAGATGAGAGCTACGAAGAGGCAAAGGCACAGATCAGGGAAAGCAAAACAATAAGCCAGCATTTTGCTGAAACATTTATAGAGCTCACCGAAGAGCTCAGAAAGGAAGGATCCTATGAAAAAGCACATTGTTAATATCCGTAGAGCCGTTTGTATAATGGCCAACGAATTGCACAAAGCCGGTTATAGCTTATCCAGAGCATTCAAGAAAGCATGGAGAACCGCCAAGGGAACAGCCATCAAGGCAGCAGGCGTTACTTATAAGGGCAGACAGGAGGTTTTAAAGTACCTCGCCCAGTTCAGACCTGAGAACCTCACTGTTACGCTTGAGAGAGAGCCACACAACACATTTGACCGAAACGCCATACGAATAGTGGTACATATCCCATATCTGAAAAAGAAAGCCAAGATCGGCTATGTGCCAAAGGCGTATAGTTCAGAGATTGCCAAACTTATGGACCAGGGCGTTAATGTCAAAGCCCGCCTGCTGTGTATTATAGGCGGTTACAGTTACAAAGAGACCTACGGAGCATTACTTGACGTTGCAATATAAAAATAGCCCTTCTGCTGGTGACACAACAGAGGGGCACATGATAAGAGGTATCAGGTGATACCATCCCACCAAATCAATGAGATTGTATCACCTGTTGCCCCAATATAAAAGCACAAATATAATATTTTAAACTCAGGAGGAAACAACATGGCAACAATACCAGTATACGGAAATATTGCAATCAATGAAGATGTGAGCGTTTATGACACCAACGACACCATGTGCATGATAGGGAGGGTTGCATTGGGCGACAATGTAAAATTCTCATATATACAAGATGTACTAGATGCACGCATGCCAAATGCATCGCCACGCTTGCGCCGTCTCATGTTTGAGTATGGCGTGGATGTGCTCGCATTGGGCTTTATATGTGGCAAAAGAGCCGATAGAGCAAGGAGGGCTAAAAGACGGCCATAATCCGCCCGGTAACTGCATATACAAGACAACGCAAAGGTGCTGGAACACCTGAGGGAAGTTACCCACAAACCGAAGGCTTATGACTAACGTTTCAACAAACTACATTAGGCCAACAAAAGGCAATGTACTCTTTTGAATAAACCCAAATGACATATGAATAACCGTGATTGCACAGAGGGCAGCAGGTCAAGTATCTGCTGCCTTTCTGTATGTTACAATAATGATCCGGCATTTGGCAGCTTACTGCCAAGAATCAAGCTGTAAAGTCCACTTTCGTTTATAAGGGTCAGTCCTCTAGTTGGAATATCAAAGGTCGGGAAATGCGACCTTTGGATTACTGTCCTATCATCCTCGTCTATATGAGTTGAAATTGCATCTTTGGTGTTGCTATACCCCAGTATTTCAGCCACATCCTTGCCGACAAACCAAGGCTCACCGTTCTCTATTACTGTTCTGAAATTTGTTTTTCCCTAGCGGCCTAAGTCTAACTTAGTGCGTTCGCCCAATTCCTCATAAAGCTTATAAATGGAATCTTATAGAGGACAATCCCTGCAAGCGTGTGGAACTTCCTTCTGTAGATAACAATGATGCAGAAAATTGCTTTAATGTTGAACAGGCCAAGCGATTCCTGGAATACCTAGAACAACCATATGAAGTGAAATACCGGCCACGGATGAGGAATGGGCGCATTGTGGCAGCAGGCTATACCACAACTATGACTACTCCAGAACAAATGATATTGTATTTCAATCTGGCCATATATGGCGGTTTCAGACGTGGTGAGCTCATTGCTCTCACATGGAATGATGTAAACTTTGATAAAGGCTATATATCTGTCAATAAATCATGCTCCAAGGTCAAGGGTGGCCAGATCCAAAAGGATCCTAAATCAAAAGCCGGTATAAGGTGCGTTCCTCTTCCACCAAACTGTATGTCCATGCTAAAAAACTGGAGACAGCATGAAAGAGAATATGCATTTAGTCTTGGCTCATACTGGAAAGGTGCGCCATTATCAGACTTCGGCTGCTGCCACCTGTTCATACAGGAAGATGGAAAACAGATGTATATTGATACACCCACCCACAAATTCAGGGAGATAATTCTTAGATACAATGACACCTGCAGAGACGAGAAGTTACTTCTCCCAGAAATACACCTGCATGGACTACGGCACACGTTTGCTACACTGATGATCTCTCTTGGCTATGATGTTGTGACCATATCGAAAATGCTTGGACATGCCAAGGTCTCAATAACTCTTGATGTATATTCTCACGCATTCAAAGAAAATGAGGTCAAGGCCAGCAATGACATGTACAAGCTCCTTGCAATAAATTAAAACTTTCTATTCCCCGGTAGGCTTACAGCCAATATATACCGGGGTTTTTTATGCCCTTTTTCTGTCTACTATTTGTCTACTGTTATCAAAAAAACTTAGGAAATATGAATTTACAATATTGAACGATATTGAACGGAGACCGCATAAAATATGGTTTCTTTGGTACACTATAGAACGCTATGAAACGTCCTGAAAAGTGGTACTAACAATTGGTAATGTTGAGGTCACGGGGCCGACTCCCGTTAGTAGCTTTTATTTTTTTGTCCGTATTTACGCCGCCTTGAGCGGCTTTATTTTTATCCACCGCAGACCGGATCACTTACTTTCCGCCCGCAGTCTCAGCTTCATATATTCCATCCCAGTCCGTCAAACTGTTCTTAAACATATCCACAAATGGTATATAAGTGAATACGATAAGAAGCAATACCGGCAAAGCCAGGAACAATACGATCGTTCCCACCTTACCTTTACCTTTTTTAGCTTTGCTCTCCGCTCTCATGCCACCACTCCTTAATCTGATGATCAATAAAAAATAATCATTTTTACCTTTTGTTACTTTCGATTAAGGTTGGCTATACATTTATTTTAGTTTATTTCAAGCTAATATGCAGGCTTATTAGCAAATTCTTTGCAAAAAAGGAAGCGGCACTATGCCGCTTCCTGTCTTTGATTAAACAACATAAAATTTTATTATTCTAATTACACATCCCTGAGCTTAGCTCTGATCCTCTGAACCGCATTGTCTATGGATTTTGCCGGTTTGCAGAGTCTCTCCCCTATCACTTCATAAGAAGCGCCTGTTAGATATTCGTCAAGAACACGCTTCTCAAGCTTAGAAAGCTTACTGTCGATGAGCTTTATAAGATCTGACTCACGCAGCTTCGCCATCATGATATCCTCAGGATTAGTTATGACACCCGAATCTATCTCATCAAGCGGGCTGGAGTAATCTCCCCCGCCATCGCCATAGATCGATATATAGTAGTTCAACGGTCCGTTTTTCTTGTTGTTTGAATTGTTCACCGCGGTAATGAGCTGCCTTCTCACGCACATGAACGCAAAGGTCTTGAATGTCGCGCCCTTGTCAGGTCTGTAATTATTCACAGCCTTGACCAGTCCGATCATGCCCTCCTGTATAAGATCCTCCTCATCAGCACCTATGATATAAAGGCTTCTGCTCTGTCCCGTTATCATTGGGCCATAGCGCTTGATAAGTGTCTCCATAGCATCGTTATCCTTTTGTTCATTTATAAGCTCCAGCAGTTCATTATCTGATAATTCCGAATACATATACTCTACCTTTACTTGTTCATCCTCTGTCTTACGACCTCATAAGCCAGAACTCCGGCAGCAACTGACGCGTTGAGTGAGTCTATGTCTCCCTTCATAGGAACAGATACGACATAATCACACTTCTCCTTGACCAGTCTGCTGACGCCGCTTCCCTCATTACCTATGACAAGTCCAAGGGAACCTGTGAGGTTACACTTGTACATGAGTTCTCCGTCCATATCCGCACAGGCGAACCACATGCCTCTATCTTTCAGCTCCTCTATGGTCTTGCTGATATTTGTCACCTTTGCAACAGGTGTATAATTGATAGCTCCCGCTGATGCCTTTACAACTGTAGCTGTGATTCCGACTGCACGCCTCTTAGGTATGATCACACCGTGGGCACCACAGAGATTCGCTGTTCTGATGATCGCACCAAGATTGTGTGGATCCTCTATCTCATCAAGTATGAAGAAAAATGGATCCTCTCCTCTGCTCTCAGCCAGTGCAAACATATCCTCTATCTCTGCGTACTTATATGCCGCTGCATGTGCAATCACTCCCTGATGCTTGCCAGCCTGTGACATCTGGTTTAACTTTTCCTTTGAGAGGTAGTTTATCACTGTATCCTGCTTCTTTGCCTCTCTGACTATACTGTTCACAATTCCATCCCTGCATCCGTCAAGGACATACAGCTTATCTATGGTCTTGCCTGATCTGAAAGCCTCGAGGACTGCATTTCTTCCCTCTATGACAAATGCTTCCTCATCGCTCTCTGTCTTAATGTTATTCTCAAATTCTCTATTCTGCATCTTTTTCTCCATCTGTACTCTCTGTACTCTGTTCAAGTGTTGAGGTATCCTCTATTGTATCTTCCTGTACTGCTTTGCCCGGATCCTTGTGCTGCTGTTCTGCCCTGTCCGTTTCAACTGGATCATGGTTCAGTATGATCCTCGTGATCTCAAACATCCTGTCATACTGCTTATCAAGATACAGAAAGCCTATAAGGCACTCAAAGCCCGTTGCCATTCGGTACTGTCCCACAGTCGCATTCTTGGCTGTTGAATGAGTCTTGGTGTTCCTGCCTCTCTTGTATATCCACTCTTCCTCCTCGGTGAGCAGTCCGTTGTCCAGAAGATACATTATATATCCCGCCTGAGCCTCCGCCTTCACAAGCTGGCTCACCTCTTTGTGGTATTTGTATGCCTGCTTGTTATCCTTTGTGACAGCAAGGGTCTTTATGAGAAGATCAAACACGCTGTCACCTATATATGCAAGTGAAAGCGGTGAATACTCCCTTGGATTAGTGTATGTCACCCCGAGTATCTCAGTAAAGTAACTGTCTATGCTCTTTTCCATTTTACGCCCTCTCTGGTATCCTCAAGGATAATTCCCATATCACTGAGCTGGTCACGGATCTCATCTGCCCTAGCAAAGTTCTTTGCCTTTCTTGCAGACTGTCTCTCCTCGATAAGAGCCTCTATATCTGAATCAAGTATCTCTTTCTTCTTCTCTGTGATGATTCCAAGTATGTCGCAGAGCTTTGTCACTGTATTGAGCACAAGCTCCACAGTAGCCTTTGTTGACTCCTCTGTCACATTTACATTTGCATATTTTACGAGCTCAAATATAACTGAGATCGCATCTGCAGTGTTGAGGTCGTCATCCATGGCTGCCTCATATTTCTTCACAAATGCATCCATCTCGTCTGCAACTGCCTTATCTACTTCTCCTTCTGTTCCGCTTATAGACTTCAGTCTGTCAACTGCTGTAAGGATTCTCTCAAGGCCGTTCTTTGAAGCCTCAACAAGGTCTGCTGAGAAGTTGAGCGGACTTCTGTAATGGGCTGACAGCATGAAGAATCTAATGACCTGAAGAGGGTACTTCTCTGCTATCTCTCTGACTGTGAAGAAGTTGCCAAGTGACTTGGACATCTTCTCATTGTTGATCTTGAGGAAGCCGTTGTGCATCCAGTATCTTGCGAACTCTGTGCCATTTGCAGCCTCACTCTGTGCTATCTCGTTCTCATGGTGTGGGAATACAAGATCCTCTCCACCCGCATGTATATCTATTACATCTCCGATATATTTCTTGGACATAACCGAGCACTCAAGATGCCAGCCTGGTCTTCCATCGCCCCATGGTGATGGCCATGATGGCTCGCCCTCCTTCTTTGGCTTCCAGAGAACGAAATCAAGCGGATCCTCCTTCTCATCAACACCTGATACAAGAAGGTCTCTGTTACCTGAACGGAGGTCATCGATATTCTTCTTGGACAGCTTGCCGTAGTCCTTGAACTTTCTGGTTCTGAAGTATACGGTTCCATTCACCTCGTAAGCGTATCCCTTCTCTATAAGAGTCTTTACCATCTCAATCATATCCGGTATCTCTTCTGTTGCCTTTGGATGTGTTGTCGCCTCACGCACATTGAGAGCCGCCATATCCTTCTTGACCTCTGCGATATATCGCTCTGATATAACGCTGGCATCCACACCCTCCTCATTTGCACGCTTTATGATCTTGTCATCGACATCAGTAAAATTCGATACATAATTGACATCATAGCCCTTGTACTCCAGATATCTTCTGAGCGTATCAAATACTATCATTGGTCTGGCATTTCCTATATGGATATAATCATATACAGTAGGACCACATACATATATTCCCACCTTACCCTCGTTGATAGGCACAAACTCTTCTTTTCTTCTTGTGAGCGTGTTTAAAATCTTCATAAATATAATGTCCTTTCTATATTGGTCGATAATATATCTGTAAGCAAACAAAAAACTTCGTCCCAATATACATATGATATGCATATAGAGACGAAGTATTATCTCCGCGGTTCCACTCTGATTGTATTAAATACTACAATTCCTGTTCTTCGCCTTTTGTGTCTAGTATATGTGCGGGTGCAGGCTTTGTCAATAATTTCATTTTATAATTGTACTGGACATAGCACCAATTATTTACTAGAATAAACTGAATAAAACAATCAGGAGGATACCTATATGTCAGATATAAACAATAACGAAACCGACGAAATGGATATCGAGATGATCGATATAACATACGAGGATGGAACATCCTGCACATGTGAGATCATTGCCAAATTCGAGGTAAATGACATCTCTTATGCCGCTCTGCTTCCTGCAGATGACGAGGATGCCGATATCATCGTATACAGATACAGCGAGCAGGGAGACGATGTCACCCTCGACGAGATCACCGACGAGGCTGAGTTCAACGATGTCGCTGACGCCCTCGACGAGATCCTGGACGATCTGGAATTCAATTCAGATGACGAGGAATAATATCCGTACATCTATGCGTTTTCTATAAGCTCGTTATTTATCGTGTATTCAAGGCTGAGCGTCTTTGTTTCATGTATATCATCGAAGTGGACACACAGCTTTCTGTCATCTACATATGTGATGACTCCACGTCCATACCGCTTGTGGATTATGGTGTTTCCTGTTTTTATCAGAGACCTGTCCACAAGCATTTCCTGGACAAATCTCGAGGTCACCGCTTTTCTTCCATACATTTTCTGGGGAACATACACATACAGTCCATACTTAGCCCTCGTGACTGCCACATAGAACAGCCTGCGTTCCTCCTCTATATTTCCATCTCCGACCGATTTCTTATGAGGCGTTATGTCCTCAACAGCATCCATTATGAATACATATGAATACTCAAGTCCCTTTGAACAGTGCATAGTCGAAAGTGTGACTGTATCACCTGCCACACTGCCCTGCCTGCTCTGCTCTCTGAGCTGTTTTGTGTATTCGTCTATATACTCCATCCAGTCGTCGAAGCTCAGGAAGTCTTTTGCACTGTCCTGTATCTCCTCCAGGATATCAATATAATCATCCTCACTCACGCCCCTGTAATCAGCATATTCCCTCACATACGCATCCAGTCCAACCGCTTTCCTTATATAATTCACAGCCGCGTACGGTGCAAGTCTGCTTATCCTCTCCAGATCGTTCTCAAGGACATTTATGTTGTTGACTATCCTATACTTATCCTTATAATTCTGCCTCAACTCCTCAAAGTTCACCACCGGCGAATCAAATGCATCCCTGCTTATATACCTGTTCGGCTTATTGATGATCCTGAGGACCGTTCTCCTGTCCCTGCTGCCCCTTGCAAGCCTTATATAGTCAAATATGTTCTCAGCTAGGAAGTGCGTGAAGATATTTGGTATGTTATCCTTCATCAAAAATGGTATGCCATTTTCCATGAGCTTTGAAGCCAGCGCCCTCGGCTCGGTATTCGTCCTGAATATGATCGCCATTTCACGGTATGGAATACCAGCCCGGTTAAGCTCTGTTATCCTGTCTATGATCTTCTTATTCTGCTCCGTCATGCTGTCCGTCTTAACTATATGGACTCTGTCGCTCTGTCCCGCGGCAAATGCCGACCTGAGCTGCTTCTCATATCTGTCCCGGTTGTTCTGTATTATCCGCTTCGAGCACTCAACTATATCGTAGCTGCAGCGGTAATTGACATTCAGGTATTCTATGACCGTACCATGGAAATCCTCCGGGAACTTCTTCATTATAGCCGGAGCAGCCCCCCTGAAGCCATACACCGACTGATCATCGTCACCCACGGAAAATACGTTCTGTCTCTCTCCGGCTAGCAGCTTCACAATGTCATACTGGATCATATTTATATCCTGGAACTCATCTATGAGTATGTACCGAAACTTGTTCTGCCACATCTTAAGTATGTCTGGTCTCTCCGACAATAGCTCATATGTGAACACCAGCATATCGTCAAAATCTATCTTCCCGCATCTTCTCAGGAAATTCTCATACTCATCGTACACAACTCGGAAATCCTCAGGCTTCATCGTTGTGCTCTCATAGTTCTCAAGACTCACTCTCCCGCTCTTGACATTGCCTATCTCCCCGACAACATTCTTGGCAAAATCCTCCTGACTGTCATACCTAAAGCCGTGCCTGTCTATGCTGTCCCTTATGACTCCATACTTTTCTGAATCCGTAACGATATTCGCCGCTGTGTAATTATATGCATTTCTGAGCATCCAGAAAAATACAGAGTGAAACGTGCCAAAGGTTACCCCGCGGACGCCCGGACACAGCTCCTGAAACCGCCCCTTCATCTCATTTGCCGCAGCCTTCGTGAAGGTTATGACCAGAATATTGTCAGGTCTCACACCATGTTCTTCTGTAATGTATTTTATCCTGTGGGTGATGACCGTAGTCTTACCTGAACCAGGCCCCGCTAGCAGCAGCATCGGCCCATCGCAGTGTCTCACCGCTCTCTTCTGGGATTCATTAAATTCCATCTGTATATCCTTTCACGCAAATATAAAAGGCGGTCAAAAGTTTACCCTTTAACCGCCTTCTCATATCTGCCAGTTATATCAGCATGATATATATCATTACTTACCGCAGCACTTCTTGTACTTAAGTCCGCTTCCACATGGACATGGATCGTTTCTTCCAACCTTTGGTGCCTTGATGATAGTCTTAGATGACTTCTGTATCTTGTAGAGCTCGTCTCTCTTTGCCTTGGAGAATATTCCATCCCACTGAGGAAGAGTGTAGAGCCACTCTGCATTGCACTCAACCATGTTCATATAAAGCTTCTCATAATCTATAGGAAGCTTAACCTCTGAGTCCTCTGTCACATCATCAAGATTGTTTGATTCTGCAAGACTGTCATCTATTCCGTCGAGGAATCCGATCATATACTGAATAGTGAGTCCGTACTTCTCAGCAAGCTCTTTTACAGTTCCATGTACAGGGTCTGCAAGAGGATTAGCAAGAAGCTGCTCATATACGCCCTTCTCTGCCTGGAAATAACTAACCCAGAATTCCTTTCCCTCAGGTGTTCTGTCATCTAATCCGTATGCGTAATCACGCCATTCTTTTAATAAACTCATTTCATCTACCTCTTAAGTATTTTTTGAACTTTAAAGAGTATATCAAATTATGTAATTTTTTTCAACACATTTGTACTGTTCTACTTGTTCTGATCTCTCATATCTTCGCCCTTGCGTCTGAGCACCCTGGCGATGAGCCATATTCCCCAGCACACAACAGGAATGACCACATCAAGGAATATCATACCCATCAGATTATCACTTCCGGTTATTCCCATTATAAATGTAGCAACATACATTCCGATGAGCACAAGTACAAGCACTATAGCTCCAATTCTCTTCAATATATCCATATCAGTCTCTCTTCTTTATCTTATCAAAATACGCCTTGATATCTCTCTCATAACCATTGTCCGACGGCTCATAGAATACCCTGCCTGCAATCTTATCAGGAAGATACTGCTGGTCAACGTAATTATTCGGATAATCATGCGCGTATTTGTATCCTGAGTGTCCAAGCTTTGCTGCACCGCCGTAATGTGCATCTCTGAGATACACCGGAACCTGACCCGTGTCCTCATGCTTTACCGCATCCATAGCCGAAAATATCGCATTCACCACAGAATTGCTCTTCGGTGCACACGCAACGTAGGAAGCCGCATGGGCAAGTATTATCTGTGCCTCAGGCATTCCGACTCTCTCCACAGCCTGTGCACATGCCGACGCCACCACGATAGCATTCGGATCAGCATTGCCCACATCCTCACTGGCACATATCATGATCCTTCTGGCAATAAACTTTATATCCTCACCTCCGTAAAGCATCTTTGCAAGGTAGAATATCGCCGCATCAGGATCTGATCCACGCATGCTCTTTATAAATGCGGATATTATATCATAATGATTATCTCCGTCCTTGTCATATCTTATAGCTCTCTTCTGGATACATTCCTCCGCCACTTCAAGCGTTATGTGTATCCTGCCATCCTCGCTTCTCTCCGTCGACAGAACCCCGAGCTCTATGGCATTTAACGCACTTCTCGCATCTCCCGACGCCATGTCTGCAAGAAAGTCCTCGGCATCCTCATCAATGTCTGCATCAAATGCACCCATGCCATTTTCTGAGTACACTGCCTTGTGGATGAGCTTCTTGATGTCCTCCCTGGACAATGGATTGAGCTGGAATATATGGGATCTGGATATAAGAGCCCCGTTAACCTCAAAATAAGGATTCTCCGTGGTCGCTCCTATGAGTACCACCGTTCCATCCTCAACAAATGGCAGGAGATAATCCTGCTGTGACTTGTTGAATCTGTGGATCTCATCGATGAACAGTATAGTCCGTCTGCCATACATAGCCTTGGTATTCTTCGCCTCTTCCACAACCTTTTCCATGTCCTTCTTGCCCGCCGTTGTGGCGTTGAGCTGTCTGAACTCCGCTTTGGTTGTATTGGCTATGACCATGGCAAGCGTAGTCTTGCCGGTCCCCGGAGGGCCATAAAATATAAGCGAACTTATCTTATCCGCTTTTATCGCCCTGTACAAAAGCTTGTCCTTGCCTATAATATGTTCCTGTCCAACCACGTCATCAAGGCTGGTCGGTCTCATTCTTTTTGCCAGAGGAGAATCATCCTCCGAGAAATTCTCCCTCATATACTCAAATAAATCCATCTTTATGTCCCTGCCATCTAATATTCAGTGTCATAAGACACTTCGAAGCCCGATATCTTACAATAACGGGCTTCGCATGTATCAATATCATATCATCTACTTGATAATGTCCAGTTTCTTCAGCATGTCATTAAACTTCATGATATCAATCGGCTTACATATGTAATCATCATAATCGTCGCTGGCGAGATTACTGTCAAAGCTTGCCTCGTCAAGTGCGCTGGTCATTATGACCTTCGATCTGAGCATCCTTGACACTCCGTGCTTTCTCTCTGCACTTCTTATGGATGCCAGAACTTTATACCCATCTATCTTTGGCATCATGATATCAAGACACACCAGCTCGAACAGTTCGCCCTTCTCAAGAGCATTTACAAATTCATCAACCGCTGCGATTCCATCAGGTGTTATGACCACATCACCAAACTTACTCAAATACTTGGATAAAAATTTTGCATTTGCAACATCATCCTCAGCTATTAATATCTTCATGACAATTCCTCCCTAATTTTACAACCTAAGTACTTTCTCAAGATGACTGAGCATCTCCTTGATCTCACCCCTGAAACTCTTCCTTGAGTATTGGTTTCTCCGTTCAAGCAATCCCTCTGTAAAAATTCCGTTGAACATGAGCGTAAGTTCCTTCGGTGAGAAAACCGCTCGTATCTCCTTGCTGTCAATCGCACTCTGAAACAATGTGCATACAAAATCATTACGCTTCAACATACACTCAGAGATGATCTCTCTCGTCTCTGACATGTGAAGCAATTCTTCATAATGCAGCATTATCGCACCCATACCAATATAGTTATCATAATATGTTGCATATGTATCTGCATAATACTTGATCTTATCCAGGTATGTCCCGTCAAGTCTCTCAACAGTCCTCTGGATATTGACATCAAATGCCGCATATTCGTTCACAACCGCTATAAGTACCTCATCTATACCCCCAAAATACTTATATATCAGTGTATCAGATATATTCTGCTTTCGTGCAAGGTTCTTCGGTGTAAGAGCATGTAATCCCAAATCTCCAATTAGTTCGATAGCTGAAGCGACAATTTTATCTCTGCGCGAAATATAACTATCCTCCAATGTCTGTTCCTCCCATTACACATAATTTTGCCCTTAGAACACTGATTTTATTCTATGTCATGGGATATATTTTGTCAACATTTTAGACTATCAAGAGTTTTCCTTTTTCCCTGCTGTACATATACAGACTGTCAGACAGATAATCCATGGCAGACACTGTTACCTTGTTCGCCTCTCTTATGAGATCCTTGTAATAATCCTCTGTGTAATCCGCACTTGCCCTGATAAACAGCAGCTCATGCACACTGGATGGCAGGATATATATGTCATCACCCACCATATTCGCACACTCCTCAAGCATTCCATCATACAGTACGGCCGTGGCCCCATTGATACCGTGCGTGTTTGACAACATGTACAGTTCGTCCACATTGTCACAGTCGTCATCGAAATCTATCCCTTCATATCTGCCCTTCAGCGCATCAAAAAGGTTCTGCCTTACACACGGAAACATTCTCTGGGTGTTCTTAAGTGCATTCTTATACAATGTATCCAGACTGACTCTCCACCTCTTCACATCATTATTGTTGACTATCGTGGTTGCCAGGCCGTCGTTATCCAGACTCAGCACCCTTCTGAAAGTTATCGCAAGATCATTAAACTCTATAAATGGTGCACTCTCAAGCAGCCGGCTATTTCGCTCCCTGTTGACAAGCCGCAATATTATGTTGTCCATAACCTTCGTCTCATCCACCACATCGCGTATATCAAGCTTCCTGCACCTGCAGTTCGCCTCTCTGAGCCTGCATATATCTTCCATAACAACATCAAAATCCATCCCCTGCTCATAATCCCTGTAAAACGGATCAAGATATATCGTAGGACACACCTCTTCAGAGCTCTTGCACACATTCATCGCAGTGAGCTCCACCCCATTATTCTTCAAAACCTTATTGACCCGGATGTCTGATCCATCTCCCTGTCTGAGAAGTCTGCTTCTCATTTCATCCACTACTCTGGCTATAAATTCATCAAAATTCATTCAATTCTCCTTTTACAAACAAAATCAAACGAAACGTCCCGATATTTTTTCCTGAAATATTTCATGGGTGAATTCTATAGAAAAACTCTGCCAAATTCAATAGTTTTGGTGCGCTTTATAGTGGAATCCTGCGCTTTATAGTGGAATCCTGGCACAGTTGTTGCCGCCATATCAAGAAAAAACCGCCATGCCTTCGGCACAGCGGTCTGTTTATTATCTCTCCTGTATATAATTTGTAAGGAACTCTGTGAATTTATCCATCTCTTCATCCGTACCAATGGATATCCTCAGATAATTGTCTATACGTGGTTTGTCAAAATATCTGACATATATATGGGCATCCTTCGCAGCCTGGAATATCTCCTTTGCCGGAATATCCTTATGCATTGCAAATACAAAGTTTGCAGACGAAGGAAGGCATGTAAAATCAAGTGGCTTTATAGCTTCCACGAATCTCTCTCTCGTGGCGACCACCTTTGAAACAGTCTCCTTAAAATACTCATCGTCCTTAACTGACTCTGTTCCCATTATCAGTGATGGTCTGTTCATTGTATATGAGTTGTATGAATACTTTACGTCATTGAGGGCCTTTATCAGAACCGGGTTGCTTATTGCATATCCTATCCTGAGTCCCGCCATGGATCTCGACTTTGAGAACGTTCTTACAACCACAAGATTGTCATATTTGTCTATAAGGCCAAGTGCCGACTCGCCGCCGAAATCTATATACGCCTCGTCTACTATGACTATCGAATCTTTGTTGTGGCTGACTATATCCTCCACATTCTTTATGTCCTCGTATATTCCTGTAGGGGCATTTGGATTAGGGAATACGATTCCCCCGTTCTCTCTGTAGTAATTCTCCTTCACCAGCCTGAAGTTTTCGTCAAGTGCCGGTCTCTCGTAAGGGATACTGAAAAGCTCTGCCCACACATCATAGAAGGAATATGTAATGTCAGGGAACAATATTGGTTTGTCAGAGTTGAAAAATGTAAGAAACGACATGGCAAGCACATCATCCGAACCCACTCCCACAAATACCTGTGAAGGATCAACTCCGTGATACTCTGCAAGCACATCGACAAGTGCCGATGCTGTTGGATCCGGATATAATCTGAGTGTATCGATATCCACTATTGCATTCTTCACTCTCTGTGACGGGCCGTACGGATTCTCATTCGTATTGAGCTTTATCACATCTGTATCCTTAGGCTGTTCACCCGGAACATAAGGTTCTACTTTTCTTATATTGTCGCTCCACGCTGCCATATTATTCCTCCTCATTCACCTGTGCCAGCTTTGCTGTCTGGTCAGCCGCTATAAGACTGTCTATAAGTTCATTCAGATCTCCGTTCATGATCTGGTCAAGCTTGTATAATGTGAGCTTGATCCTGTGATCTGTAACTCTTCCCTCAGGGAAATTGTATGTTCTGATCTTCTCTGATCTGTCTCCTGTTCCTATCTGGCTTCTTCTGTCCGCAGCCTCTGCGTCATGCTGCTTCTGGAGCTCCATGTCGTACAGCTTTGATCTCAGAAGGGCAAATGCCTTTGCCTTGTTCTGGAGCTGTGATTTCTCTGTCTGGCTGTAGATCACTATTCCTGTAGGTATATGTGTAAGACGTACTGCCGAATCGGTTGTATTGACACACTGTCCACCGTTTCCGGATGCTCGCATTACATCTATCCTTATATCATTCTCATTTATCTCTACATCAACTTCCTCAGCCTCAGGCATAACCGCAACTGTTATGGTCGATGTATGGATTCTTCCGCCTGACTCTGTCTTAGGTATACGCTGTACTCTGTGTACACCACTCTCGTACTTCATCTTGGAGTACGCACCGTCTCCGGTGATCATGAACACAGCCTCCTTGAATCCTCCGATACCGTTCTCGTTGACACTCATAAGTTCAACCTTCCACTTAAACTGGTCAACATATTTCTGGTACATTCTGTACACCTCATATGCGAACAGAGCAGCCTCATCTCCGCCTGCACCGGCACGGATCTCCACGATTACGTTCTTGGAATCGTTAGGATCCTTTGGAAGCAGAAGAATCTTGAGTTCCTGCTCTATGGTCTCGAGATTCGCCTTTGCCTCATTCATCTCTTCCTTTGCCATCTCGCGGAGCTCCTCGTCGCTCTCCTCCTCAAGAATCTCAAGACTGTCCTCTATGGTAGTCTTTGCATCCTTGTACTCATGGTACTTCTCAACTATAGGTGAGAGATCGCTCTGCTCCTTCATGAGCTTTCTGAATTTGTTCTGATCTGACACAACATCAGGATCGGTGAGCTGATTATTTATCGTATCAAGCTTATCTACAAGTTCTTCTAATCTGTCAAACATATCTATACCTCTCTATATTCATTCTGTCACGCTGTCTCCTGCAGCGTTAAATCTACCGGTTATCTTCTCTGTCATATCTGCCGTACACCACCCGGTCATTACCACTCAGATCCTGTACAACATGTATATCGTCATAACCTGAATCTACAAGGAGGTACTGTACATCTTCTGCCTGATCATTGCCAATCTCGAATACAACATATCCTTCATCCTTTATATATTCTCTCGCCTTATCGGCTATTATTCTATAAAAATACAATCCATCCGCCGTTCCGTCAAGTGCCAGATGTGGTTCATGCTCCCTGACCTCCGGCATGAGTGTCTCTATGACATCACTTCTTATATATGGAGGATTCGACAGTATGAGGTCATATTTCCCGGATATCTGCTCAAAGAGATCCGTCCTGACCACTTCAAATCTATCATCCCCTGCACACAGTTTCGCTACATTTCTCCTTGCAAGACCGATCGCTGCCTCAGATACATCGGCAAGTACGATCCTGCTGTTCTTGTTCCAGAGTCCAAACGATACTCCTATGCAGCCCGAACCGCAACACATGTCCAGAACATCAACGTTATGGTCAGCGTCCTTTACAAGCTTCAATGCCGTCTCAACAAGAGTCTCTGTGTCCATCCTTGGAATGAGCACATCTTCTGCAGTATCAAAATCATATCCCATGAAATTCTGCTCACCTGTGATATACTGAAGCGGAATCCTTGTGCTCCTCTTTTCTATGAGCTTCATGTAGGCTTCCGATTTATCATCATCCACATCATCTTCTCTGGCCATGATCATATCCATACGGTTCATACCCGACAGGTACTGCCACAATATATCAGCGTCTATATCCGCATCAGGAACATCACTTTTCTCCAGCCTGTCCCGTCCCATTCTCAAAAGTTCACACAGCTTCATCTCTATCGAAATCCTTTAATCTTCTATCTCGCCCTTGTGCATGGCGTCCTGGTATGCCTCCCAGTCTATAACTGCCTCCACGGACTTTATCGCAACTGCTATCATGTCAAGATCCGGCTCCCTTGTGGTGAGTCTCTGAACCCACATTCCCGGAACTGACAGCGCATTTGCAAGCTTTGAATCACTCTTGCCAGCAAACATTATAAATTCGTATGATATACCGGCGATTACCGGAACCAGCAGCAGTCTTATGACAAGTCTGAGCCATGCCGTATCTGCGCTTATAAACATGAAAACAATTATGCTTATTATCATTACGATGAACAGAAAGCTTGTTCCGCATCTCTTATGATATCTTGAATACTTCTTCACGTTCTCCGGAGTCAGTGGCACCCCAGCCTCAAAACAGTTGATCGTCTTGTGCTCTGCCCCATGGTACATGAACACTCTCTGTATATCCTTCATAAGCGATATAAGTGCCACATATCCCAGGAATATTCCAAGTCTTATAACTCCCTCTATGGCAGACATGATGATCCTGTTATCTATAACCTTGTCTATGAGTTCCCCGATAAATGCAGGAAGCATCATGAATAACGCGATGGCAAATACAAGTGAAAATAACACTGTACCTATCATCGCCGCATCGTCCGCTCTTTTCTGCTGCTCAGGTGTCCTCTCTTTTTTCTTTTCTTTTTTCTCTTTCTCCGCCTTCTCAGGCTCCTCGTCATCGTAAAACGATGCTGAGTATGTGAGGGTCTTCACTCCTATCACGAGGGATTCCACGAAATTGACAACTCCCCTGATTATAGGAACTCTGAAAAATACACTTCTCGATGCCATGGACACATAATCCACAACTTTCACTTCTATATCTTTATCCGGTTTTCTGACTGCCACCGCATATCTGTCGCCATTTTTCATCATGACACCTTCCATGACAGCCTGACCGCCTATTCTTACTCTCTTCACGCCAATCTCCTATCGGTATATTTAACTGGATAATAAAAAAACAGCTTGAGATTATTGTAAAATAACCTCAAGCTATCAACGTTTTTATTAGTTGGCCTGAACGCCATACTTCTTATTAAACATATCAATTCTACCACGTGCTTTGATTGCCTTCTGCTGACCTGTGTAGAATGAATGACACTTTGAGCAAATTTCTACGTGAATCTCTTCCTTTGTTGATCCTGTAACGAACTCGTTACCACAGTTACATACAACCTTTGCCTGATAGTAATCTGGATGTATTCCTTTACGCATTCTTTTTCACCTCTTTACATATATATTTATATATGAGAACAGGCATAAAGCCAGGGTTCTTCATAACACAACTTCTGTATTCTAACATAGTGACCAGTACAATGCAAGCAGTTTTTTGATTTTTTTGACAAAATCATCTCAACAATCCTGCTGTTATTTTCTGAGAAGTGACTGCTTTACATAGTGGATAAATTCTTTGTTGTTTCTGGTACGAACAAACAGCTTTCTGACATCCTCAAGAATATCCTCTGATTTACTTCCCATGAGCTCCTTGTGAATGGCTGTGACAACCTCCTGCTCTTCCTTGTTGAGGAGAAGATCATCTCTTCTGGTGCCGGATTTTGCTATATCTATGGCAGGGAATATCCTCTTCTCTGAGAGCTTTCTGTCAAGCACAAGCTCCATGTTACCGGTTCCCTTGAACTCCTCAAATACAACGTCATCCATCTTGCTGCCCGTGTCGACCAGCGCTGTGGCAAGGATCGTAAGGCTTCCTCCCTCACGCATGTTTCTGGCGGCACCAAAGAATCTCTTTGGCATGTGAAGCGCTGCAGGATCAAGACCACCTGACAGAGTTCTTCCGCTAGGAGCGACCGTGAGGTTATACGCTCTTGCCAGACGTGTGATACTGTCGAGCAGGATCACGACATCCTTCTTGGACTCCACAAGTCTCTTTGCTCTCTCAATGACCATCTCTGACACTCTCTTATGATGCTCTGGAAGCTCATCAAATGTTGAATAGATAACCTCCACATTAGGGCCCTCTATGGACTCTCTTATGTCTGTTACCTCCTCAGGTCTCTCATCTATGAGAAGGACGAGCAGGTGCATATCCTCATATCTTCTGCTGATCTGCTTTGCGATCTGCTTGAGAAGAGTCGTCTTTCCTGTCTTAGGTGGTGAAACGATCATGCCTCTCTGTCCCTTACCTATAGGGGCAAGAAGATTGATCATCCTGATAGGGATAGGAGCACCGTCTCCGTCAAGCTCTATCCTCTCATTAGGGAAGATAGGGGTCATCTCCTCAAAGCTCTTGCGGGCCGCTATGACCACAGGATCCTCATCGTTCACGCTTGCCACATATAAAAGGGCACTGAACTTTTCTCCCTGTGTCTTGTTTCTTATATTACCTGTGACTATATCTCCTGTCTTGAGACCAAATCTTCTGATCTGTGCCGGTGACACATATATATCCTGATCTCCCGGAAGATAGTTTGCACTTCTTATGAAGCCATATCCCTCAGGCATGACCTCAAGTATTCCGTGAGCCTGTCTTCCACTGTCGAGCTCCGGCAGATACTCGTTCACGTTCTGTGCCGCCTGATTTGACTGGACTCTGTCCTGATTCTGGCCTCTGTCCTGGTATCTCTCCTGGCTCTGACCTCTGTCCTGATACCTTTCCTGGTTTCTGTCCTGATTCTGACCTCTATCCTGGTATCTCTCCTGATTCTGGCTGTGATCCTGATATGTAGCCATTCTTCTCATACGTCTCTGTCCATTGTTCTCCCTGAAATCATCACCTCTTGAGCCCTCAGAGTGATGTACTATCCTGGTTTTTCTGTATTCTGTGTCTCCGGCTGTCTCTCTGACCACATGCTCGGTCTTAGGCTCTGACACATTTTTCTTATTTTCCACTGAAACCGCTGTCACATGCTCCTCCACATATTTTATGAGGAACTGCGCAAGCTCCGCCTTCTTCATTCCCGAGCAGCCTTTTATACCATTATCCTTGGTAAACTGACGCAACTCTGCAAGAGAAGCTTTACTAAAATCCATATATAATTGTCTCCTTTCACTGAAACCAATGATTAACAAATAAATTAAGTATTATGGGAATATAAACACTCTAAGAAATAAGTAGTGTCTCTCAATGATACATCAAATTCAATTACGGTAAAAAAATAAAAATGCGCTAAGCACGCATATTATTCTCGCTCATTATAACATAAATAGAACAATTGTAAATATATTGATTTTAAATTTTACTAATGTTATCATATGAATGTTGTCCGTTCATCAGCACGGACAAACATTTTAACAAAGGATACACGATATGGGAACCGAATCTATTGTATTATATAAACTCATAGTGCTCTATATGCTTGACAGAGTTAACTTCACTCTGACCAATTCACAGATTTCAGACTTTGTTCTGGAGAAGGGCTACACCAATTATTTCACTCTTCAGGAAGCCATAAACGGACTTATAGAAAGCGAATTTGTATATGTATCAAGCATAAGAGGCGCATCCCATTATAAGATAACCTACAAAGGTGAGGAAGCCCTGAGCATGTTCGAGAACAGGATCCCATATGCCATCAAACAGGATATACTGGATTTCTTTGAGAAACAGCAGATCAACCTCAAAAAGGAAACTGAGATACAGTCTGACTACTACCTCAACGATTCCAATGAATATACCGTCTCCTGCGTCATCAACGACAGGAACGAGCCGCTGCTGGATATAAAGTTCAGCGTGCCTACCCAGGCCGTGGCTGTTGCCATATGTGACAACTGGCGTCAGAAAAGCACTGAGATATATGATATACTCGTAAAACAGTTATGGGCATCCAACACATCCAGCTAATATCAGCATAAAAATGACTGAGAATACCGAAAAGAATTATACTCCTCGATATTCTCAGTCATTTTTTTGTCTATTTATCTGACTATATGTTCATATTACTTTACTGCTGCTCCTGTGCCAGTGTCTCCTCTATGAGATTCCAGATCTCATCTCTTCCCTGCTTTGTCTGTGCGGAGAACGGTATCATCGTTGTTCCAGGAACAAGATCCAGTTTCTCACGTATGAGCTTCAAGTTCTTCTGAACCTGGCTTCTCTTGATCTTGTCCAGTTTTGTGCAAATGATCACCGGCTCATAGCCATTGTCCACGATCCAGTCATACATCATGCAGTCATTCTCCGATGGCACATGTCTTATGTCTATCAGCAGGAATACCTTTTTGAGCTGCGGAGAACCGTGAAGGTATCTCTCGATCATCTTGCCCCATTTTGCTCTTATCTCCACCGATACTTTTGCATATCCATATCCCGGCAGATCCACAAAGTACAGATTTTTATTTACATTATAGAAATTGATCGTCTGTGTCTTACCTGGCTGCGCGGATGTTCTGGCAAGCGACTTCCTGTTAAGCAATCCATTTATCAGAGATGATTTTCCTACATTTGACTTGCCGGCAAATGCGATCTCCGGGAGATCGTTATCAGGTAATTTACTTGTAATTCCACACACAGTCTCAAGCTCAGCGCTCTTTACTATCATATACTTCTCCTTATCTGACAAGGGCAAGGTCAAGCACCTGCCTCATGTCTTCCACTAAATGAATATTGACTCCCGATGTTATCTCTTCATCCAGCTCCAGATAATCGCTCTCATTTTTCGACGGTATCAGTATATCTTTAACACCGATCATCTTGGCTGCAAGGAGCTTCTCCTTCAGGCCTCCAATAGGAAGCACCTCTCCTCTGAGAGTTATCTCTCCTGTCATAGCTATTCTGCCATTAACCGGCACGTTAAATATGGCTGAATACAACGCTGTCGCCATGGTTATTCCGGCAGACGGACCATCCTTTGGAACTGCCCCCTCCGGTATATGGATATGGAAATCGTTCTTTGCAAAGTAATCGTCTCCAAGCGCCAGTGATTCCTTGAGGGATCTGATATAACTCATTCCCGCATAAGCGGATTCCTTCATAACATCGCCCATCTTACCTGTGAGCTGAAGAGTTCCTGTCCCCGGAAGCACATTGACCTCTATCTCCAGAGTGACACCGCCAACCGCCGTCCAAGCAAGGCCTCTGACAGCGCCAATTTTATTCTTCAGATTTCCATTCTCATCTTTATATTTGTATGGGCCAAGGAAATCCTGGATATTCTTCTTTGTGACTTTGACCACATCCATCTCACCGGTGAGTATCTTGCGGCAGGCCTTCCGACACACCTTGTCTATATTTCTCTCAAGACTTCTGACTCCCGCCTCTCTCGTGTAGTGGCTTATGATCTCCCTTATGGCACCGGCATCTATCTTGAACTGAGATTTTGTCAGTCCGTTCTTCTCACGGGTCTTCTCCACAAGGTACAGCTTTGCTATATGATACTTCTCATTCTCCGTGTATCCCGATATATTTATGACTTCCATTCTGTCGAGGAGCGGCCCCGGTATACCGGAGATGTCGTTCGCCGTTGCTATGAAAAGCACATTGCTCAGATCCACCGGCACTCCAAAATAGTGATCATTGAACTCTTTGTTCTGCTCACCATCAAGCACCTCGAGAAGTGCCGATGACACGTCTCCCTTGTAATCACTGCTCACCTTGTCTATCTCATCGAGAAGCATGAGCGGATTGTTCGTCTTTGCCTTTATCATGGATTGTACAATCTTTCCAGGCATAGCTCCCACATATGTTTTCCTGTGACCTCGGATCTCCGCCTCATCGTGGACTCCGCCCAGCGATAAGCGGACATATTTTCTCGATGTTGCACGGGCTATCGACCTTGCTATGGATGTCTTTCCTGTTCCCGGAGGTCCCACAAGACAAATGATCGGAAGGTCCCCCTTATTGCTCAATATATGAACAGCAAGATAATCAACGATCCTCTCTTTGACCTCCTCAAGGCCATAGTGATCTTTGTCAAGTATGTCTATGGCTGACTGCAGATCATTATTATCTTCCGTTGACACATTCCACGGATAGCTGAGCATCACATCGATATAGTTTGCCGACACACTGCTCTCCACTGCATTCTGAGGTATACCCTTATAGTAATTTATCTCTTTTTCTATCTTATCGTATACTTCCTGGCTGCAGCCCGCCTCATCGAGTCTCTTCTGGAATTCTCTGACATTTGCATCTACGCCGTCGTCACCAAGCTCCTTACGGATAACGGACATCTGCTCTCTGAGCACATACTTTCTTTGATTCTCAGCGGTCTCCTGATTGACCTTTTCCATGATCTCTTTCTTGATCTTGCCGATTCCGAGAACTTCCTCCATTATCTGTATCAACCTCATAGCGCGGCTTCTGACATCTAACATCTCCAGAAGCTCCTGCCTGTTGTCATCAGATATATTCACATAGTCGGCCATGCTGTCAACCAGCTTTCTGACAGACTTGAATGAACGTATCTCCCTGTACAGAACGTTGTTCTTCACTATACCCTCGTCAAATGCTTCCTTAAGCTTTTCCTTGAGTATGCTCTGTATAGCCTTCTCCTCATCCTCGCTGATGTCGTTAGTCTCCTCCACATCTGTCACGTGGCACACATAATATTTATCCTTGCTGTAATCCACAAGGCGCGCTCTCTTCTCAGTCTGTATGAGAACTCTCATGCCTTTGTTCTGAAGTCTGACAAACTGCTTTATCCTGGCTATGACACCTATCTCATAAAACGAAACTGTCTTATCGCCGTTCTTATGAACAGGATTTGCCAGAAATATACATTCCTCATTCTTGACTGCATGTCCCACCGCCTCGCAGGCTTCACGCGTTGTCGCATCAAGATAGAAGGACAATTCCGGCATAACCACGCCATCGTCAAGACTAATCATTGTCATCTCTAACATTTTCTCATTCATACCTGTTATCTCCGTATATATCATTAAAAAATAAGACGTTATCAACACTGCACATTTAAAGGCTTATAAGGGCGCAAATGTATGTCAGCGTTGTAACGTCTCATTTCGGCAATAATGACTATGCACTCTCGCCGTTATCTGTATTTGCCTTTTTCTTCCTTACCTTTTTCTTAGGAAGGTCTGTATCCTCTGATGGATCTCTGTAAGTCAGTACAGGTTCTTCATCGCCTGTTATGACACCCTTGGTAATAACACACTTCTCTATAGTTGGATCTGAAGGGATCTCGTACATAAGATTAAGTGTAGCATTCTCCATGATAGCTCGAAGTCCTCTAGCTCCGGTCTTACGCTCCATAGCTTCCTTTGCTATCTCTCTGAGCGCATCATCCTCTATCTCAAGCTGAACTCCATCAAGCTCAAAAAGCTTCTTATACTGCTTGCATATTGCACTCTTTGGCTCTGTCAGTATTCTCACAAGTGCATCCTCATCCAGAAGATCCAGAGTCACTGCAACAGGAACTCTTCCCACAAATTCAGGGATAAGTCCATACTTTACAAAGTCATGTGGCATAACCTGCTTGAGGAGCTGTCCAACGTCCTGCTCTGACTGCTCTATAACCTCTGCATTAAAGCCAATTGACTTCTGGCCAACTCTGTTCTCTATGATCTTCTCCAGTCCCTCGAACGCACCACCACATATGAATAATATGTTGGTCGTATCGATCTGGATAAGCTCCTGATGCGGATGCTTTCTCCCACCCTGAGGTGGAACTGAAGCCACAGTGCCCTCTATTATCTTTAACAAAGCCTGCTGAACGCCCTCACCCGACACGTCTCTGGTTATGGATACGTTCTCGCTCTTCTTTGTGATCTTGTCTATCTCATCAATATAGATTATTCCATGCTCAGCTCTCTCTATGTCATAATCAGCGGCCTGTATAAGCTTCAGAAGAATGTTCTCAACATCCTCTCCTACATATCCAGCCTCTGTGAGAGTTGTAGCATCTGCTATTGCAAAAGGAACGTTTAACAATTTTGCAAGGGTCTGGGCAAGATATGTCTTACCTGATCCCGTTGGGCCAACCATGAGGATATTACTCTTCTGTAATTCAACCTCAAAATCCTTCTGCGCAAGTATTCTCTTATAATGGTTGTACACGGCAACCGCCAGTACCTTTTTTGCCTCTTCCTGACCTATTACATACTCATCAAGAAATTCTTTTATTTCCTTTGGCTTTAACAGATTGATATCACCATCTGAATCAAGTCCTGCGTCAACCAGTTCTTCTTCTATTATCTCTGAGCATATCTCTACGCATTCATCACATATGTAAGCCCCAGGTCCGGCTATGAGTTTTCTAACCTGATCCTGTGTCTTATTACAGAAAGAACATCTGAGCTGTTTTCTCTCGTCACTACGATCTGCCATTACAATACCTCGATTATTCACTATTTATAATTGTCTGGAGCCAGTCTTTTCCAGAATCTGCGAATACACCGCCGGTTCTGCAGGCTGGCTCCAACCAACTGATACATCTTCTACATATCAGATATCTCTATCTGTATTATCTGTTTGTTATAACGCTGTCGATAAGGCCGTATGCACAAGCCTCCTCAGCAGTCATCCAGTTATCACGATCTGTATCTGCCGCGATAACATCAAGTGGTTTTCCTGTATTCTCACTCAGCATTTTGTTGAGTTTCTCTTTTGTCTTTAATATATGTCTGGCTGCGATCTCTATCTCTGTTGCCTGCCCCTGAGTTCCACCAAGTGGCTGATGTATCATGATCTCCGAGTTTGGAAGCGCATATCTCTTGCCCTTTGTTCCTCCTGCAAGAAGGAATGCTCCCATGCTCGCTGCCATTCCACAGCATATTGTTGAAACATCACACTTGATATATCTCATTGTGTCATATATTCCCATTCCGGCTGTAACTGATCCACCCGGGCTGTTGATATATAACGAGATATCCTTTGAAGGATCCTCTGACTCAAGGAATAACAACTGTGCTATAACAAGGCTTGCAGTTGCATCATTGACCTCATCTCCAAGAAAGATGATTCTGTCTTTCAGCAATCTAGAATAAATATCGTATGTTCGCTCTCCGCGGCTAGTCTGTTCTACAACGTATGGTACCAATGCCATGTTATCTACCTCCAATACATATCAAGCCAATCTGTCTGTTAAAATATTAAACTTCCTTTGACTCATCTACAAGAAGCTTTGCAGCCTTCTTAACTGCTACATCCTTCTTGATGCTGTCCTTCTCTGCGTCGCCCATGAATCCCTTGATATCCTCAAGCTTCATCTGGTACTGAGCTGCCATCTTTGAAAGCTCCTCGTCAACTTCCTCGTCAGTAGCCTCAATGTTCTCAGCCTTTACTACAGCCTCAAGAACTGCTCTCTGCTGGATTCTCTTGAGTGCGTCCGGCTTGATTCTCTCCATGAGAGACTCCTCTGTAACGTTTACGATCTGCATATACTGCTCAAGGCTGATTCCCTGATACTGAAGTGTCTGAGCGAACTCATCCTTCATTCTCTTCTGCATATCCTCAACCTGTGCATCTGCAATATCCATAGTTGCGTTCTCGATAACCTTGTCAAGAACCTTTGCTTCCTTCTCGTTTGCAGCGTCTCTGTTCTTCTTTGCAAGTATCTTCTGCTTTACCTCTTCCTTGTACTGGTCAAGTGTATCGCATCCGCCTACCTCGCTTGCGAACTCATCATTGAGCTCTGGAAGCTGTGACTCTGTGATAGAGTTGATCTTGCACTTGAATACTGCCGGCTTTCCTGCAAGCTCCTCAGCCTGGTAATCCTCTGGGAATGTTACGTTAACCTCAACATCCTCTCCGATGTTCTTACCAACAAGCTGATCCTCAAATGTATCGATGAATGAATGTGAGCCAAGAACGAGCTTGTAGTTCTCACCCTTTCCACCATCAAATGGAACACCATCAACAAATCCCTCGAAATCAAGAGTAACCTCGTCGTCAAGCTGTGCTGCTCTTCCCTCTACGAGTACCTTTCTTGCGTTCTGAAGCTGCTCCTTCTTGATGTCCTCAAGAACCTCGTCATCTGTTACTTCAACGTCGATCTTCTCAACTTCGATTCCCTTGTAATCGCCAAGTGTAACCTCAGGCTTTACAGCAACCTCTGCTGTGAATACGAAATCCTTGCCCTTGCCCATCTCTATTACGTCAATAACTGGCTGTGATGCGATCTCAAGCTCTGAAGCTACAGCCTCTTTTGGATAATACTCGTTGATCATTGCATTTGCAGCATCCTCATAGAATACTTCCGGGCCATACATCTTCTCGATGAATGCCATTGGCACCTTGCCCTTACGGAAGCCTGGAACATTGAATCTGTTCTTTGTCTTGTTGTAAGCTGCTGTCATTGCCTTGTCAAAATCTGCTGCAGGTACTGTGATTGTAAGCTTTGCCATGCTGTGCTCAAGCTTTTCTACTGTGAAACTCATCTTTTTATTTCCTCCTTGAAATGTGCAAATGGTGCCTTAAGCCCTACAATTAAGGCACTCAGATAGCATCCATTTATCTTTTTCTTGTTTATATGTGTGGACAAAGTCCACATCAATCATCGATTATATCATAATGTGCAAATGATTGTCCAGTCCATTATACTATTATTATAATAGAAAGTTTTCACGACACAAAAGACCTGATGTATGGATCATACACCAGGTCTTCTTTTTGTTCGTAGATCTAACGGAGATTATAAGCCAAGCTTATCTTCCTGACATCTGCTCTTCCTGTCTCTTGATCATCTGACGAACCATCTCGCCACCGATTGAACCTGACTGAGCTGATGTTAAATCTCCATTGTAGCCATCCTTAAGATCAACACCAATCTCCTTGGCTACCTCCATCTTGAACTTGTTCATAGCACTCTTTGCCTCTGGAACACTTGTCTTGTTAGAGTTTGAACTTGCCATAACCCTGTACCTCCATATTGAAATAATTATTTAAGACTTTCGTCTTGTTAGTATTATTAACAATATGGCTTATGTTATAATGGCAATTTCTGTTATGTGCTATGAACTTTTTATCTGAAAATCACTTTTCTCTTAATACTTCATTGGCTCCTCTTCGCCATTCATGACTCTGAGTGCGCCCTGAGCAAGTGCAAGGAGCTCATCCTCTCCTGCATATACTGTAAATGGAGCAATAAATCCTGCTCTCTTCTCAAGCTCTTCGCATGTGTGCTTTGAATATGCGATTCCACCTGTGAGGATGATCTGATCAACCTTTCCTCTGAGAACTGTTGCCATACCACCTATATCCTTGGCAACCTGCTGATAGAATGCATCCTGAACAAGCTTTGCATGCTCATCGCCCTCATTGACAAGCTTCTCAAGATCTCTTGCATCGTTGCTTCCGATGTAAGCGTTGAAGCCGCCCTTTCCAACGAGCTTCTTCATAACCTCAGCCTGTGTATACTCGCCTGAGAAGCACATCTTTACAAGTGCTCCTGAAGGAACGCCACCTGCTCTCTCTGGTGAGAATGCACCGTCACCGTCAAGTGCGTTGTATACATCTACTACCTTACCGTGATCATGGGCACCAACTGATACACCGCCACCCATATGTACTACGATGAGGTTCAGGTCTGTGTACTTCTTGCCAACTTCCTTTGCATATCTCTTGGCTACTGCCTTCTGGTTGAGTGCATGGAACACGCTTATTCTTGGAAGCTCAGGTACTCCTGAAAGTCTTGATGATGGCATAAGCTCATCAACAACGACTGGATCTACGATGTATGAAGGAACTCCGAGCTCATCACCGATCTCTCTTGCGAGGATACCGCCAAGGTTTGATGCATGCTGACCCTGCTTACCGATCTTAAGATCCTCAAGAAGGTCATCGCTTACTGCGTATGTACCGCCTGGGATTGGCTTGAGCATTCCACCACGTCCTACACATACATCAAGTGTCTTGATGTCAAAGTTCTTCTCAGCAAGGACATCAAGAATAACCTTCTTTCTGAAGTTCTTCTGATCTACTATCATATTGAAGCCTGCAAGCTCCTCTGTTGTATGTCTGAGTGTCTCCTCAAACAGAAGTGTCTCGTCCTCGAACACACCGATCTTTGTCGATGTTGAACCTGGGTTTATTATAAGAATCTTATATGACATTTTTTAAACCTCCAAATGTTTTTTATGTATGGCTTATTTGTTTGCCTTAAGTGACTCTGCAACAACTGCTGCAAGTGCTATTGAGTTGAGCTTAACCTCAAATGTATCTGATCTTGATGTAAGGATTACAGGAGCATCTGTACCTGTTATGATACATCCGTTCTTACACTTTGTTGTATGAACAAGTGTCTTGTATACAAGGTTACCTGCATGTATGTCTGGGAACAGAAGGATATCGGCATCTCCAACGATCTTTCTGTCTGTAGCTCCCTTATGGATAGCTGCCTCTGGCTCGATCGCAAGATCCATTGAAAGAGGTCCGTCAACGATACAGCCTGTGATCTCACCGTTCTCGTTCATCTTTGTGAGCTCAGCAGCCTCTACTGTTACAGGCATCTTAGGATTTACAACCTCTACTGCTGCAAGTGGAGCAACCTTTGGACAAGGTATTCCGCACGCATGAGCAACCTCTACAGAGTTCTCTATGATCGACTTCTTCTCCTCAAGTGAAGGATAAGTCATGAACGCAACATCTGTAAGGTACAGGAGTCTGTCAATACCAGGGATCTCAAATACACATACATGTGAAAGTGGCTTACCATTTCTGAGACCAACCTCTTTGTTGAGGACACTCTTCAGGAAATCCTTTGTTGAGAGAAGTCCCTTCATATACATGTCAGCCTTATGATCATGAACAAGTTTCACTGCCTTAAGTGAAGCCTCTATATCATCTGGCTCATTTACGATCTCATAACCTGTAAGATCCATACCGATCTGATCTGCGACCTCTCTGATCTTTGCCTCGTCACCCACAAGTATAGCATCTGCGATTCCCTTCTCCTTTGCTGCCTTTACAGCCTCAAGAATAGGCGCATCCTGTGCTACTGCAACTGAAACTGTCTTTCTGCTGCACTGTGAAACCTTTGCCAATAAATCATCAAAACTTTTACTCATCTTTCGCACCTCACGTGATATTTATTATTTATACAAGTCCATTTTGTATGTTATCACTTATAAATCTAAAGGTCAACCACATTGTCCCATGTTATTATTACTGTCATTTTGATTCTCCGGTAAATTTTTTCCTGTAAAATACGATTCCCGCAACCGAAACTACGGCAAAGCACATAAGCAGTATGACCTTCGAAACAGGATCCCGATCTCCGGTGTCCGGCGTATCAGGAGTGTTTGGTGTGTCGGGTGATGGATGTTCTTTTATTTTCTGATTTGTTATGATCACCGGATCATCCATGGTATATTCACTTTTTGATGTGTCTATCTGAATTTTTTTGTCTGTTTTTTCGTAACCCTCCGGGGCAGCTAACTCCTCTATGCTATACGTGCCTCTGGCAAGTCCGTAAAATACAGCCTGTCCATTTTCTTCCGATTCAGCTTTTGCGATCAGAGCCCCCCGGTCATCATATATGCCAAACACAGCCCCGGCAAGCGGACTGCCATCCTCCTGATCCGTCTTGAGTATATGCACCATGCCATAGTGATTTTTGACATTTATCACCGGTGGCTCATCTGCACTCTCCGGCACGCTTACCGGTATGGAATTTACCCCCGGGTCGGCAATATAACCCTTGGGAGTTCTGGTCTCCTTTATATAATACTCTCCCGGCTCGAGTCCGGTGAATTCTACACTGCCGGCTTTGTCAGTCTTTTTTGTCATGAGCTTTTCATGATCAGATGCCCTATACAATGTGAACTCCGCATCCGCAAGAGGTGTCTCCAGAATATCATCCGTCTTGTGGACACTTATGCTCCCTCTGATCTTCTCTTTTTCTTTTGTATAAACTGTCTGTGAAGCAAGGTTCACATCCTCATGTGAAGCTACGACCTCTCCCTCATAATCCTCATCCGTAAGCACCTCATAGCAGACAAGAGCCGAACCACTTATGCTGTCAGTCGAAAACCTGAAATTCACATCCACCGTCATCTCCTCTGCATCTGCGGTAAAACATTTCTCTGACGTTGATCCATCTGCCCCAAGCGGTCTGCCCGACTCCTGTGAGACAACGCTTCCGCTCAGTTTGTATCTGTGCCCGATATCCAGCCCTTTCATACTCACCGTGTCCGTGATATCTACAGTTTCCGCATCCGGATCAATGAACTTCGATCCGTCTTCACTGTTCTTCGCTACAGATTCTATCTCCGGCATCCTCTCATCAACTATGTCCCCAAGATCAAGCACGCACTCATCTGAATCTATTTTGAATTTTATCGGAGCAATGCTCTTATACTTTCCCTTATTTGCATCACAACGAAGCTCTGTCAATGTGTACTCTCCGTACGGCAGTGACCCTTTGGTCTTGTCCGGCTTTCCATCCCCAAACCAGATATCATCCGCAGAACTGGAGTATTCGCCATTGGCATCAGTTGTTATCTCCGCAGACTGGGTGCCATCGGAGTTCTCGACGAGGAATCTCACATTTGCGATCGCTGTCCCATCCTCGGCAACCACTTTTTTGAATTTGAAGTCACCTCTTACGACATGGTTCCCGACCACAAGCTCGTAGCCATTTACCAGACGAACAGTGTCGCCATCCTGTTCTATTCTGTCCAGATATATTCCATCTGAACTATCCTTTATAATATTGCCATTCTTTGTGCTTTTAAATATTGAATTCACAAGCGTGTACCCTTCTGGGGCTTTTGTCTCCTGAACCGTGATTGTTCCCGTCTGCAAAACCACATCCTCAAGGCCGCACTTACCGCTGTCATCCGTCTTAAGCGTCCAGCTCTGATCCGGCTTCTCTGGAAGCTCGTCCACGGAATTATAAAAATTCCTGTAATAATTGACTGTAAACTCAGCCCCTGACAAGACAGCATCTCCCTGAGATTTATCTCCCGTCTCCACATCCTGTTTGTATATGCTCAGATCAATCTTGCCTGAGATCACCTTGTCCCAAGTCTCCCAGCTTATTTCAAGCTCCGTGGATGTACTGACCTCCTTGCCATCCACGGACAGGAATTCTCCTTCTTCGTTTATAACGAGCTGTGCCACAGCACTGTTTCTCTCATAGTTGTACGGAGCCCTTTCCTCATATATCCTGTATGTTCCGAACGGCATATCTGTGATCTCATAGGTTCCAAGTCCGCCATATTCTGACATCACAACTATACCATGTCCATTCTCATCAGTCTCTATCTGAGCCACCAGAGTGCGCAGACTCTGTGTGCCGTTTTTCACTTCCATCTCAATATTGTACAGAGCTTCTCCCACACCGGCGCCGGAATCTCTGTCGGTCTTGTGCAGACTGAACTTTCCAAGAACAGGCTTCTCTCCCGTCCATTCAATATCTATAGAAATACTGCTTGAAGCTACCGTTCCAAATAACAACTGCTGGTCATCATCTACCTGAGTGGAATCTACAGTATACACTGTAACTCCGGGGATCCCTTTACCAGACTTTACTGTGCCCGTTCCCTTATGAGCCTTCTCAGCACTGAAAAAGAATCTGTCGCCTCCCATTATAGTTACCTTACCTGTCTTGTGGATGGTGAACTCCTTTTCTCCGCTTTTCCTGATATGGAGCCATGTATCCGCCGGTACCGAGATCCTCACTCCATTCTCAGCATCTGCCTTACACCTCATTATCCTGGTTCTTCTTCTCTTCTCACCAGTCTTCTTGTCCACATAACCGGTATAATCCTTAAGACTTACATAATTACCGTAATTCTCTTTGCTTCCATCATCTATTATCTCTATATCTGCCTGATCTCCTTGAAGGACGATCTCATCTCGCTTTGTCTCCGATATGTATTTATAGAATTCGTCTATAACGTCAAAATACTGTCCATGTCTTATATAATTCAAAGTCAGTGTCATGATGAGCTGTCTGTGATCTGCGGACACCCCCTTAAAACCAGACCACGCATATTCACTTCCCGGTCCATACAGAAACGCTTTCTGAAGCAGTCTGTCATTTGTCACGGAAAATGCCACCTTGTCCGTGCTCTTAACTTCATATTTCTTATGATCGCCGCAGTATGCCCTGTACTCTACACCATCCTTATGCACCGTGTAATGCCTCGTGTATGGCATCCCATTGTAAAACACCACATCGCCGCTTAGGATGCAGTCCACATCTTCATAACTTATCTCATATCCGGCCATAGCCGCAATTCCATCCGTTGAGGTGGCCATAACATCAGTATGCCTGCTTTTCTCCCCGGCATACAGTTCGTCAGCACTTGACCTTGTACTGAACCTATGATAAAAAACCACACCGGCCACACATACGGCCAGAAGAACAGCCAGCAGAATCTTATATACATACAATCTTTTCATAATCTCTTCCTTTCTGTTTGAGTTTCAGCCCATTCATAACCGTATCCGGTAAGAGCCGTCTTCATGAATCTGTTTAGCTGTTTTATGTGCACAAAAAAAGCTTACGTGCATTAAAAAGCACGCAAGCTTCATTGTCAATAGAATGGCAAACATTCCTCAACAAAGCGAATTTCCACTGAAAATCACCCGTTTTTTACATGGTCTGTATATTTTGATCTCATTTGTAAATTGGAATTTAACCCTCTGGATAATTAAGTCTGCTGTCATCTATATCATACAGAACCTGTGACAGGAATTTCTCTGCAAGATAGTTCGCCATACCGAGATTCATATCCAGGTAATTGCCGCACTCTCTTGGATTTGCTCCAGGGATCGGATCGTGATAATGTCTTATGAATTCGAACATTGATATCATAAGCTCCACTATATCCTTCGACTCATAATCGCCTGCGAGTATGAGATAAAATCCCGTCCTGCAGCCCATAGGTCCAAAGTATATGACCCTGTCCTTATACTCTTCATTATTTCTCAAGAATGTCGCACCGAGATGCTCTATGGTATGAACCTCCGCAGTGTTCATAACCGGCTCATAATTCGGCTTTGTCATCCTTATGTCAAATGTTGTGAGGATCTGATCCCCAGCCTTATCCTTTCTCGACACATAAATGCCCGGATTCAGGAGAAGATGATTTATCTGAAAACTTGCTATCTTATCCATGTCTACTTCACCTCATATCTCTTTATTATCTCTGTCATCATGTTTACACTGTTCTCTATAGCCTTTGCCGCAAATGTCGGATAATCCATCTCTGCACTGTCATCAGCCTTGTCCGATATGGCCCGGACAACAAGGTACGGAACCTTATTCAGCACTGCAACATGTCCTATGGCCGCGCCCTCCATCTCTGCACATCTTCCACCAAATGTCTCCACAAGCCATTTCTTCTTGTCCTTGCTCCAGATAAACTGATCGCCGCTCACCACTCTTCCAGTGAACACCTTGACTCCTATATTTGCTGCATCCACTGAGTCCTGTGCTATCTTAAGCAGCTCATCGCTGGTCTTGAACACGCTCAGCTCTGTATCAGGGATCACACCCGGCTCATATCCAAGGGCGGATACATCCATATCGTGCTCCACGGTATCCGTAGCCAGAACGATGTCTCCTATATCTATGTCAGCATCCAGTGATCCGGCTATTCCGGTGTTGATGATAGCTGACACTCCATACATGTCGATCAGCGACTGGGTACACATGGCCGCATTGACCTTGCCGACACCGCACTTTACGACCACGACATCCGTTCCTTCTATCTGTCCTTTGTAGAAGCTCATGCCACACTTGTCTGTGACCTGGAGCCCATCTATCATCTCTTTCAATCTTGCGACTTCCTCGTCCATCGCACCTATGATTCCAAGCATCTCTTATACCTCCATTATCCATTGCTACCTGTCAACTATACTACAACATTCGGAATATGTATATCCTCTTCATAAAAGGAACCTGTCTCCTAAAGCTCCTGAACAGCACCCGAAGTTCTCCCATACGCTGTACATATTCGTCCCCGGACACCTCGCCGCCATAGCTTATGCCTTCCATATATGCCGCAAGGTCCTCAGTCTCCGCCGGATCTGCGCCCTTACAGAAATATTCAAGCTGCTGCCTGTGATTTCCCGCCTTCGAAAAATCATCCGACGCAAGTCTTGCATAATCACACATATACCTATAATAAGCTATCACATTTCCAGTCTTATCTCTCCTGTGATAACCCACAAAACGAACTATCTTCCTGACTGCTATACGTCCCACAAACAAGAGCACTGCAAATGCTATACATCCCGCCAGAACATATATTATCCACACGGCATTTCCAAGTGAAAATGCTGTGCCGGTCGTATCTGTTCCGGTATCTCCGCTGTCATCACCTACGAGCCATCTTCCAAATCTGGACCAGAAATCATCCTGGGTCTCATCCTCATCTTCACTCGACGGAGGTGTCAGCTCCACGACCTGCCATCTGCCACGTATGAACGCCTCTATCCACGCATGAGCTCCGCCATCGTCCACATCCACCTGAACAACAGCCGTTCTTCCAAGCTCTGATGAGCCTGAATAATAATCATCGTAACTGAACTGTTCTTCATCGAGCATTGTTCCGTCAAGGACCTCGGTGTAATCCACGGCATACCCCTCCACATATCTTGTGGGTATCCCCATGTATCTCAGGATCAGCGCCCCCGCAGTGGCATAATTGGCACACAGGCCCTTCTTCGTGGTATCAAGGAAATAATTGACATAATCCTCATCCCTCGGCGTGGCTCCCGGATGCAGTGTGTACGGATAATTCTCCAGGAAGTATATATACACCTTCTGCAGCACATTATCCACACTGTCTTTTTCCGTGATTCCTGCGCTCTCACAGAATCTTCGTATTGAATCCATATTCTCCTCTGGAATCTCAAGATACTTGTCATCCACCGACGACATAACCGGCTCAGCCAGAGCGGATGGACTGTACTCCACACTGTACAATGAATCGCCCTCTTTGTAAGTATTCATGGCTTCTATATCAGTGTAGTAAGGGTAATATTTTAGATCTCCGGCGCCATCTATGTTCTGTATATCCATTCGTCCTCTGGCATGTCCTTCAGAATTGACCGGTGACGGATAGTCGCCATCCTTATCTCTGTCCCAATGATCCCAGCTATACTCATCACCAACGAACGCTTTCAGATAGATCCTGTTTGTGCTATATGGTGCAAATGTGATTATCAGATCCGTCTGTCCATCAAGTGTGACATCCGACACGCCTCCAAGCTTTCCATTCGCCAGTCCTCCGGTATTCGCCGAATTCCTTAGGGATTCAAATCCATACATGATGAGGTTTCCAAGCGGGCCTTCGATCTTGTTCTTCGCCGAGCTATCACGATACCTGTACAGATAAGTCTGCTGCGGCTTGACAAGGATAACCGCACTTCCCACCAATATACATACAGCCGCCACACCGGCCGCAAGCTGCAGAGACGCCCTGTCACTATGCCTGTAACTGAATCTTCGCTTCTTCTCATCATATTCAAACGTACTGTCCTTGTCAGTTATACGGAAGTGACCATTTCCCTTAAGGCAGATAACTCCCAAAAGTCCTGTGGATACCATGAACATGTAAATAACATCCGGCTCAAGCCTGAAAAACAATGGTAATATAAACACAGGAAGTGAAAACCACACTGCCCAGAACACACTCATATTCGTGTTAAGGAAAATGTTGAGGATTATTATCTCTACACAGCCTATAGCGATGGCTGCCACAGGAACAGTGAGCGCCCTGTTGGACAAAGTCTCGGAGAATACCTTAACCTCCTGGGCTCCATAATAATCAGTCACATGATCCAGAAACTCATTTACGATAGCATAAAATCCACTGTTTATATAACGTCTGAGGAGCATGATGAACAGGACAAAAGTGACAAGAAATATGACATATCCAACATCTCTCACCCACACCTTGCCTGATTTGAACAGACCACAGAAGTACATGGCCAGCAGCGCATACGCCAGAAATATAACGGGAACACCGTACGCCATATCTATACACGACAAAAAGCCGCACATTGAACCGCCTATGATAAATATCTCCAGCAGGCATTTTGCAGCAATACCTCTGCTGTCCGATTTTCTTCTGCGCAGCTTTCTTTTTCTGTAATCCGCGCCTTCTCTGCCTCCATCTGTGATCTCCGGATCGTTGAGCAGCCTTACACCTTCACAGAATTCTACCGCTTTCCTGTCTTCAGTTTTCTTTTTTCTACCAAAGATTCTACCCAATTATGTATCCTTTCACACGATCTCCATATGTAAACACTACATTGCCATCCGCTCTCATATCGCCGGAAACAACTATGATCCTTCTGTCAGAATCCAGATTCTTCTCAAGCATCGATAACCCATAGCCAAAATCTGCATACGCCTGCTCATAAAAGATCTTCTCCATCCATTCAGCGAGATCATCCCTGCTGTCTATCGAAGTCATGACTATATCGCCCTGCGCGCCGCTCCAGTAATAGAATGTAAACGGCAGTTGTTCATCCAACAGACTTACAGCCATGCCGTAGGCGGATTTCAGTACATCATTCAATATATGTGTCTCATCATCGGCAAGCTCTACCAATATCATGAGCTGGCTTGACGACATGCTCTCTCTGTCCTTTACCATCAGCACGTCTTTTTTTGCTGACAGCTTCCAATGTATATTCTGAAGCTTATCCCCCGGCTGGTATTCTCTCACATCCACAACCTCGGAGAAATCATGACCTTTTTTCCGGCTCTCCTCAGCCTCGTTCATCCCCTGTGAAACCGCGGTCATATCCGCCTCCACATCAACCTTTCCGGAAGGGAAAACCTTGTACTCTTTTACCGAGTTGCATTTGCTCTTTATCCTCACAAATCCAAGCCAGTCAGTAACACATATTCTGTCCGCTTTCACCTCCAGTGCACCTACATACGACTGGGCTATCTGGTAGTCCACCACATTCGCACTGCGCGAATATGCAGGTATGCACAGCGTATGCCTGCCATTTGTATGGAAAAGATCATTCTCCATGCTTATCTCTATCTCTGTGTTCATATTCGGAATAATGCTGCTGTTGTCGAGCACAACCGATACGAGAAATGGCGAGTCCACCGTAAGGTTCTGCTCCCCGCCGCCAAACTTTACAGTCAAATGCCTTGAAAGCACAAAGGTGCATACTATTGACACGACCGGCAGAACTATCATCAGTATCATAACTATGAAATTAAAATATGAATGCACAAAAAGAAGGATCAACAGATTTATAACAAACACGAGAATGTATTTGAATACATGCCATGCGTACTTCATCCGCTGATCCTCCTTTACTTATATCTCTTATGTTCTCAGTTCTAAGTCCTTGGAACCTTAACCTGACTTCTCACTTCATCCAGAGCCTCTGCGACAGTCATTCCATTAGCTCTGGCACGGGCTGCAAGCTTTACCCTGTGCCCAAGCACGTCGTTGAACACCTCTGCTATGTCTCCCGGCACAACATATTCTCTTCCAGAGAGCACCGCCATTGCTCTGCTCATCCGCAGAAGTGCATTTGCGCCTCGCGGACTTGCTCCCATCGAGAAGAGCTCACTCTCCCTGGTAGCCTCAACCAGAGTCACTATGTAATCAAATATTGAATCATGCACACTCAAAGTTCTCGCCTTATCCTGAAGACCTATCAGTTCATCTCTCGTCACTATTCTCTCTACACTGTCCATAGGTACAAATTCCTGACCTTTAAGTATCTGCACCGCAGCCTCGTGGGATGGGTATCCCATGGAAAGTCTCACCATGAATCTGTCAAGCTGGGACTCCGGAAGCATCTGCGTTCCCGACGAACCAACCGGATTCTGGGTTGCCATGACCGTGAAAGGCTGTGGAAGTTCCCTTGTAACAGCATCGACTGTCACATGTTTTTCCTCCATGATCTCAAGGAGTGCCGACTGAGTCTTAGGCGATGTTCGGTTTATCTCATCCGCAAGGAACAGATTACAGAACGCTGAACCCTCTCTGTACTCAAACTCACCGCTTTTTGCATTGTACATGGAAAATCCCATTATGTCACTCGGCAGAACATCCGGTGTAAACTGGACTCTGTTATATTTCATATCCAGAGTTCTGGCAAATGCCGTTGCAAGAGTGGTCTTGCCCACACCCGGGATATCCTCAAGCAGTATATGTCCACCCGCAAGTATGGCAGCATAGACCTTGATTATTATATCTCTTTTTCCCTTTACGACCTTCTCTACCTCATCAACGACCCGGTTCTCTATATCTGTCATACGCCGTCCTTTCTCTTAGCTCTGGTTAACTCTCTTCACCTCTGATATGAACTTATCCTGTGGCAATGGTCTTGAGAAATAATAGCCCTGAATGTAATTCACTCCAAGATTGCTGAACTCCCTGAGGGATTCCTCCGTCTCCACGCCTTCCACTACGATCTTCATATTCATATCCTTAACCATGCTTATGGTGTTCTTGACAACCTTCATCATCTTGTCATCTGTGTCTATATCCGCAAATGTCTTGTCCAGCTTAACTATCGCAAACGGCATGGATGCTATCCTCTTCATATTGGAATAACCTGTTCCAAAATCGTCAAGTGAGAATGCAATACCATAATCTGTGAGACTGTTGATATTGTCCATTATTGTCGTCTGAGCATAGGCAGCCGCAGTCTCAGTAATCTCAAGATTTATCTGCTCATTGCTGACTCCGTAACGCTCCATCACCGCCCGCACGTCTTCTGATAACTCACTGCTCATGCACTGGATGACCGACAGATTCACCTCAACATATTCCAGTCCGAGATTCTTGAATTTCTCTCCAGCTATGAAACGGCACACCTCTTCAAGAACGAACTTACCTATCTTATGGATCATTCCATTCTCCTCCGCAGCAGGGATAAATATCTCCGGCGAAATGTATCCATACATATCATCATTTAATCTCAGAAGTGCCTCAGCACTGTTATACTTTCCAGAATCTATGCTGTATATCGGCTGATAGTAAACCTCAAACCTGTTCTCGGCAAATGCCTTATCAAGTATCATGCCCATGTCCCGCATCAGATCATATCTTTCCTTGTTATAGATATCTCTGGCATAGAGAACACGGCCTGTATACTCGTGCTCAGCAAGCTCACCGCCAAACCGCATCACACTGTCAACATCCTCTATATCCTGAGGACATCTGGTGATACATATTATCGGCAATAGATTTATAAACATATCATTATACTTATATCCCTTCTTCAGCTTCTCGTTTATCCGCTCCGCAAAATCCTCAGCCTGATCCTTGATACGCTGGTTCATGACACATCTGAACATTCCGGTTCCCAGATAATACCACTCAACATCATATCCGTATGGTCTGCTCCACTCTAAAAAGTCTTCAGAGATCTCCCTGAGCAGCTTATGATATTCCTCAACTCCCAGAATCCCGCGAAGAGTCTTGTCATTCTCCATAGTTATCATAACTACCGTTATATCAAGGCCATTATCCAGAGAATTTCTCACGTCGTCCATGTATCTTGTGATCTTGTTCAGGCCCGTGGCACTGCTTATAATCTGCTCCGGACTCTGTATCAGCAACGCAACGAACAGTAATCCAATCGCATTTGCAAACATCTCAATCGGAATATCCGGGTTAAACATCTGAAATACGGCCGCAACAACAACCAATGGGAATATCGCTATGGTTGATACAAATCTTCCTCTTGTAAGTCTCCTGTGATATCTCGTAACAACCATGAAGCCCAGAATCATATAAAATATTCCGGCAGCATACAGAAATGTCATGAAAAACTCTCTTCTGTACTCTCCCTGTCCGCCTATGCTGAATACACACGGAGTGAAAAAATTAACTCCGAGCATGATCATGCACAGCAACGTTGGAAGTGCCAGTATGAAACTCTTAACTTTACCTCTGAATATATGTATGGCATCCACTATGTTCACCACATAAGCGGCATACATAGCCGATGAAACGACATGGAAAAAGAGATATCCCGTATGGAATATGTATTGGGTGACTACATGCCTTTCACCCATATTGTCAAATGCGATGGCGCCTATATCAAACGCTGTGGCAACCATTGCAATGGTCAGAACAAATTGAAACTGCCTGTTTAATTTGCCTCTGGTCATCTTCTTCATGATGACTGAGACCATGATAAGAGTAAACACGCAGAATGCCGCGTAATCAAAGTATAGTACTTTGCTCATATTATCCTCCTATGTACAACTCCTCCACCTATAGAATAATATAACAAATATTTCTAGGTCTTTCAACGCATTATATCCGGGCGGTCTGTTATCACTGCATCTACGCCCAGTCTGCACATACGTCTCATCCAGTGTGGATCATTCACAGTCCACACATATACCGGTATGTGCTTGCGCTTCATTCTCTTCACAAATTTCTTCGTGCAGAGAAGATAATTCGGCGATATAAAATCCGCTTTACACCGTCTCATTCTTCTCTCAGGAAAATACTCATTCAATCTGACACCGAGCTTAGCCTTTTTCTTACCGACGAGCAGTCCGGTCTTTATCCTCGGGTCTATGGCCTTCACATTGTACGACACTTTGTCCTTGAAGGATTTTATCGAGAACTCACCGTATCCAAATCTCCCCTTGACAAGATCTATGACACGCCTCTCGTATCCGCTCTCCTTTAATTCTATATCAAGACATATCTTTCCGCTGCAGAGTTCCAGGACTTCGTCAAGTGTAGGCACTCTGTAGCCTTCTTTTGATGCAATATCGTTGATCCTGTTGTATGTCATATCTCCTATCTTTCTGCCGTCTATAGTTCCATCATGAAATACTATGAGTATATTATCACTGGTTTTCCTCACATCGAACTCCGCCATATCCGCCTTCAGATCTATAGCTATCTGAAACGCTTCAAGTGTATTCTCATGAGGCGCAAGGGCACTCGCTCCTCTGTGTGCTATCACCATAGTCTCTCTATTCATGCAAATATACATCTCCATTCTGATCAATATTTAAATCATATATATCATCTATCGGTATCTCGGTTCTGTCTTCCATAACTATCTTTTTCCCATATACGTCAACATTGCGTATATATCCCGACACATGTTCGTATCTTCCACCGGCTTTTCTGTCATCCTTTACAAAATACTCTATACTCACACATTTTTTGTCTGCATTATGCATTATATTCAACAGTTTCTGATCAAGAACCATTTTCTGACTCTCATCCAGCTCCAACTTCTCATCGGTGAGCCTTGCAGTCTCCGCTATGGCTGCTCCATGTCCTGTGAGTGCGGCAAATGGGGCAAACTGTGCTGCTCTGTCATGGATAGACATGTGCGGATGAACAGAGGACACATGATGTGGAAGCTGTATTATATCATCGTAATTATCTTCCATAAGCCCCTCCTAAGCCTTGTGACCGCCTATCTGTCCGTTCCTCTCTATCGTCGTACCGCCCTCCTCAAGATTCATTCCCTTAAGGACTGCATTTTTGCCAAATTTCTTCTTGAGCTCTATCATCGCTTTCTGCATGCTCTGCTCCCGCTTCATATCCTGCTGCTTTTTCTCCGTCTCTGCTGCCCCGTCTCCAAAATCATCAAACAGACTGAGCTGCCTTGCTGACTGTTTCTCATGTGCCGCAGTATTCGATATGATATTGTTCGCCGTGACATATATCCTTCTGACATACAATAAAGGATCTACGATCTCTTCAAACAATCCGGTCACCGCATCCATGATGACCTGTGTAGATGATGTATACTCTCCAAGATTCACCGTTCCATGGGCACTTTTCGGTATCTTTCTCCCATACATATCTGTCTGTATCTCTCCGGAAAATTTCGCTCCCGCAGCGTTCTTTTTGAGATTATCTATATCATACCCCACTGTTATGACCATCTGATCTGTCTTGACATTCTTATCCACAAGATCCAGCACGAGCAGATCCGTCATCTCACGGATAATAAGTCTGGCTTTTTCATATTCGTATGGGCATGACAACACCTGTCCTGAACCTATGCTGTTTCTCTCCGGCTTGTAAGCCTTGATATCTGCAATGGTACAAGGCTCCCAGCCCCATGCATGATCTATGAGCAGCTCTGCATTTATACCAAATAATCTGTACAGCAGATCTTCGTTGTAATACTCATCGTCATGTCCCAGTGAGCATCTGGCGATATCACCCATGGTATAAAGTCCATGACTCTCAAGTTTTCTCGCATGTCCTTTTCCCACTCTCCAGAAATCTGTGAGCGGTCTGTGATTCCACAGCTTCTGTCTGTACGACATTTCATCAAGACTTGCTATCCTGACTCCATCCTTATCCGGGGCTATATGCTTTGCCTCAACATCCATCGCTATCTTACACAGGTAGAGGTTCGTTCCTATCCCTGCTGTTGCTGTTATACCGGTCTGTGCAAGCACATCCTGTATGATCGTCATGGCAAGATCGTGCGGACTCATCTTATATATCCCAAGATAATCCGTCACATCCATGAACACCTCATCTATAGAATACACATGCATATCCTCTGGTGCTACATACTTCAGATAGATGTTATATATATCCGTACTGTACTTCATGTAATATGCCATACGTGGCGGAGCGGCTATATACGAAACCGCAAATTCATTATGCTCCGCAAGCTCATTGGAATCGCAGCTCTCCCCGGAAAAGTTTCCACCGGGTGAAAGTGTTCTCCTGCTGGCATTGACCTCCTTAAGCCTCTGCACCACCTCGAACAGTCTGGCTCTTCCAGGTATACCATAGCTCTTCAGCGACGGGGAAACAGCAAGACATATGGTCTTCTCTGTTCTCGACGCATCTGCCACTACCAGATTGGTGGTCAGTGGATCAAGTCCGCGCTCAACACATTCAACCGATGCAAAGAAGGATTTCAGATCTATCGCAATATACGTTCTATCTTTCTTATCCCTATCCACAGCCAATCCCCCTGTCACTTCTTGCTCAGTCTTAATCTTCTCTTTCTGATGCTTATGTGCCTTGGGTCACATACTATACAGCAGCCGTCTCAGCAGCCTTCCCGCCGGCCCGTGTATGCCCCAGCACTTTCCTCGATACGAGTATGTATGCGATTATCATCGCCGTACCTGTTATTATCCATGAAACTATATACACGTTCAAAAGCATGCCAAAAGAATGATATCGCGCAAACACCGTATATATCCATATGATCCTGAACACTACTGAACCCACAACTGTTATAATAGCCGGCAGCATGGACCTGCCAAGGCCTCTGAGTGCCGCAGCTGTCATCTCATATGTTCCTGTCATCGCCTCAAGGAGCATGACATGCTTCATTCTTATAAGTGCATACTTTATAACCTCTGTATCTGTTGTATAAAATCTCACAAGAAAATCCCCTGAAAGCATCATGACACTGCTGAACACAGCCGTCATAAGCATGCCCTCTAACATGGCAATCCTGAGAGCTTTTCTGCATCTCTCCTTCTCACCTGCACCATAATTCTGGCTCACAAATGTCACTGCTGCCTGTGCGTATGCGGATATGACAAAATATGCAAAATATTCAAAATTAAGACCCGTGGATGAGCCTGCCACAGCATCAGGACCAAAGCTGTTGATTCCGCCCTGTATCAGCACATTTGACAATGAGAAAACTGCCGTCTGTATCGCTGATGGAGCTCCTATCCTGAGTATCTTTCCCAGGCACACTTTATCTATTCGTATATTCTTTATATCGAGTCTGAGTGGACCTTCCTCATGCATCAATATATACATGACTATTCCCGTACTGACAACATTTGATATGACCGTTGCCATGCCGACGCCTGCCACTCCAAGTTTACACACACACACGAAGAACAGGTTGAGTACAACATTGAGTACACCTGAAACTATCAGGCAGTAAAGCGGACGCCTTGTATCACCTATAGCTCTGAGCACAGCCGATCCAAAATTATAAAGTATGATAAACGGCATTCCCACAAAGTATATCCTCAAATAAAGTACAGCCTGATCCAGCACCCTCTCAGGGGTATCTATGGCCTCAAGAATCGGTCTTGCCACAAACATTCCCGCAACAAGCATAACTATTCCGCATATAAGGGCAAACTTCACGCTGGTATGCACACACCTGCTTATGGAATCTTTTTTGTTCTGGCCTATATAATGGGCCACAAGAACATTCACACCCACTGAAAGCCCCACGAACACATTCACAAACAGGGCAACAACCGCCGCATTGCTTCCAACGGCCGCCAGGGCATCACTTCCTGCAAATCTTCCTGCCACAGCTACATCTGCCGAATTGAAAAGCTGCTGCAGTATACTGCTGGCGGCAAGTGGCATGGCAAATATAAGCATCTTAAGCGCCAGTGAACCATTTAACATATCCATCTCGTGCGATTTTTTTCTATAATCGGTGTTCTTTTCTGTATTCGTTTCTTTGCCTTTTTCTTTGCTTTTTTCTATGCTTCTTTCTTTACTCTTTTCTGCGCTCATTCTGATGTCCGTCTCTTTTTCGTCATTGTGCTTCATTCTGATGTCCGTCTCTTTTCCGTCATTGTGTTTCATCCTGATATGATCTCCGTTTTCTTATCTAGTGGGCACCCTCATACTTCTGAAGATAGTTGAAAAGTGCTCCTATGAGATTGGAATCGTTGCCAAATTTGCACAGTCCAACCTGCATCTCATTATAGATCACTGAAAATTTTGCAAGCTTATCCACGTACTTCTTCACGCCCTGTATGAACCTCGGTTCCGCACTGATTCCACCTCCAAGGAGTATGATGTCCGGTGCAAGAATGACATGTATATTCATGCAGTGCTTCGCGATGTTCAGATACCAGTCCTCAAGCACATCTATGACCGCCTTATCACCGGCAGTCTCCCACTCATATATCATCTCACCTGACACTTCATCTTCCCTCATGCCCTTGACTGCTGCCACCTCTCTTCTGAGTGAGCTTACCGATGCCTGCATCGTCCAGGTGACATTGTCCGGAAGTTTTACATGTTTCTTTGTATTCTTGAGATTCGCCTCAAGCGGTACAAGTTTGTCTATATTGTCCCTGTTCACATCCTCAAACAGGTACGACATCTCACCGGCAACCATACCTCTGCCGTGGAGTATCTTTCTGTCTATGACTATTCCTCCACCGACACCTGTGCCAAATACCAATACAACAGCACTGTTGTAGTCCTTTGCATTTCCCTGCCATATCTCCGACAATGCTGCACATTTGCCGTCGTTCTCAAGCGCTACCTTAAGTCCATCGCATCTCTCGCTTACAAGCTCGCCTACATGTGCTTTGTCAAGGTATGGCAACGCTCCGCCGGCATAACAGATTCCGTTATCCACATCCACCTGTCCAGGAAGTGAAATAGCTATTCCCTGTATATCATATTTTATCTTATAGTCATCATATATGCCCTGAATTACGTCAAGAAATGCATCGAGTCCCTGCTGTATATTATCTAAACCATTCCCAAATCTTCCGGGAGTCGGAACCTTGTTCTTCTCCATAATCTCTGCATCTCTGTCCATCACACAATGCTTTATAAATGTTCCGCCTACGTCTATCACAAGGTACATAACTTCTCCTCCATACCGAATATGTTTTATTACTATATATTTTTCTTCAAGCTAAAAAATAGCAGTCTCAAATGTATATACAGTATATATTATACTATATCGAACATACATTCGAAAACTACTATTTTTATGTTAGCATATTTTTTTGTTATCAACAACTACTTTTGTAGCACAACTTTTTGTTATATATAACAGGGACGTTCCTTCTGTCACAAAGAACGTCCCCGATTACTACTTTTCTTTAGGCAGTATAATATTAAGCAGAATTGCAACCATTGCCGCAGGAACAATTCCTGAGCCTCCAAAAACAAGCTGGAGCAGCTGAGGAGCATTTGCTAGAATACCCGGATTGGCTCCCATTCCATAGCCCACACCCAGTGCTACTGAAACTATGGACAGATTGCGCGCGCTTAACGGTTCCTTTGTTATGAGCTGAATACCACTGATAACTATCGAAGAAAACATCATAACTGCAGCTCCACCAAGTACTGACTGAGGCATGATCGATACCAGTGCTGCAAGTTTAGGGCAAAGACCACATAATATCAGGAATATCGCTCCTGTTGCAAGCGCAAATCTGTTGACGACCTTAGTCATGGCTACAAGTCCCACATTCTGGCTGAATGATGTATTTGGAAGGACTCCAAACACCGCTGCAAGAGATGAACCCAGACCGTCACACATCACACCACCTGAAAGTTCCTTGTCTGTGGCTTCCCTTCCAAGGCCACCTTCCATAACACCTGATATATCACCGACAGTTTCCACCGCTGTTACAATAAACATTATGAGAACGGGAAGTATTGCACGCACATCAAACACCGGTTTTACAGGCATGAGCTGTGGAATCGCAAACCAGGAAGCATCTTTCACCTTGTCCCAGTTCAGCACCCAGGCTTTTGTATATTCCACACCATCAGCAGTTATACCTGTTCTCGGAAGAACAAGTCCCATTATGATCGCTGCGATATAACCTGCGATTATTCCAAAAAGAATAGATGACGAACTTAAAAATCCTTTTGTCCAGTGCTTAAAGAAAAGAATAACCACAAGGACAAATAATGCAAGCAGAAGGTTCTCCATGGAGCCAAAGTCTGCGGCATTATTTCCACCTCCAAACGAATTTATTCCCACCGATATAAGGCTGAGTCCAATGGATAAAACCACTGTACCTGTTACAACAGCCGGGAAAAACCTGCGCAGAGGTTTCAGGAAAAAACCAAGCACAGTTTCAAACAAGCCACCGATAATGGATGCGCCCATAATCGCACCATACGCAAGCACTCCACCGCCCATGGTTGCCGCCACACTGTTGAATACACCTATAAAACCTGAAGATGTACCCATAATGATCGGTACCTTTCCTCCAACAGGCCCTATTGAAAAAAGCTGTATCAGGGTGACAACTCCCGCGATAAGCATTGCGTTCTGAAGCAGTGAAAGCTGAAGATCAGCAAATTCACCACCGACCAGTCCGCATGCTCCTGTGATAATCAATAATGGTGTCAAATTTCCGACAAACATTGCAAGGACATGCTGAAGTCCAAGAGGTATCGCCTGGGAAAGAGGCATCCTTCCATCAAGCTGGAATGCTGTTTCTGAAAGTTTAAACTTATTTTTCATCTGTTGTTTTCTCCTGTATATTTTTTTCATATTGCAGATTCTGTTATTCTGCTTATGTTATCTCCAATCACTCTTCCGGCATGGACATAAGAATCTTCTCCGGTGTGATCGGCAGTTCTCTGTGCCATACACCTGTCGCCCTGTATATGGCATGTGCAATAGCCGGTGCCGGAGTATTGATAACTATTTCTCCTATCGATTTGGCTCCAAAAGGTCCTGTAGGCTCATAGCTGTTTTCAAATTCCACTCTCAAATGCCCCATATCAAGACGGGTTGGTATCTTGTATTGCATAAAACTCGACTCTATCGGGCATCCCTTCGCATTGTAGGTGATGTTCTCAAACAGAGTGTGTCCTATTCCCTGTACTATGCCTCCCTCTGCCTGAACACGTGCCAGTGCCGGGTTTATGGCTATGCCACAATCCACGACTGCAGCATAATCCAGTATCTTCACTTCTCCTGTATATCTGTCAAGTTCTATCTCAACCATTCCGACCATATATGGAGGTGGTGAAACCGGAGATGAATGAGAGACTGTGGCTACAGCAGCAATATCATTTGCAACCTGATCCTTAACACTTATATCAGCCAAAGAAACGCTTTGATCTGTTCCTGTCCGATATGCCCTGCCATTTTCGAAATACATTTCATCCTGTTCACATCCAAGCATTCCTGCTGCAATTGCGCACAGCTTCTTCTTCAATTTATCACAGGCAAGCTCCACAGCCTTTCCTGTTACATACGTAGTGGATGAAGCATATGAGCCGGAATCATACGGTGAAGCATCTGTGTCTGCTCCAAATACCGCCACGTCATCAACCGAGCAGTCCATACACTCCGCAACCATCTGTGCAAGGATAGTATCACATCCAGTTCCCATATCTGCAGCACCGATTATCAGGTTAAATGTACCATCATCCGCAAGCTTGACCGTTGCAGATCCTACATCCACATTCGATATACAAGAACCCTGCATGGCCATTGCCACTCCTGCAGCCCTGACTTTTCCGTTTCCCATGTCCCTGACAGGGTATTTATCATCCCAGTTAAATATCTCCTTGCATCTGGCCATACATCTGTCAAGAGCACACGCATTTGCCGTTTCCCCATAATACGCAGGCATCTTCATTCCCTCGCGCAGCATATTCTGTTCACGGATCACGGTCGGATCTATCCCCAGTTTCTCCGCAAGTTCATTCACCGCAGACTCAAGTGCGAAGATTCCCTGCGTAGCTCCATATCCTCTGTATGCGCCGGCCGCCATGGTGTTCGTATATACAACATCATATCCAAACCTATATGCCTCAAGCCCCCCTGTATATAACGGGATGGACTTATGCCCGCTAAGTCCGACTGTTGTAGGTCCATGCTCCCCATACGCTCCAGTGTTGGACAGCGTATACAGATCAAGTCCCCTTATATGTCCATCGCGGTCTGCTCCCAGACGGACTCTCACCTCCATCTCATGGCGCGGTGAACCTGCGATCTGACTTTCCTGTCTCGTAAATATGATCTTGGCCGCACGCCCGGTCTTCATGGTCACAAATGCAGGATACACCTCACTTACCGCTGTCTGCTTTGCTCCAAATCCGCCTCCTATACGTGGTTTTTCCACTCTGATCCTGCTCTTTGGAATGCCAAGCGCCCTTGACAGAATACGACGTACATGAAACACGATCTGTGTAGAAGAAATTACATGAAGCCTTCCATAACGGTCAAGGTGTGTATACGTTCGAAAAGTCTCCATCATAGCCTGGTTAAAGGCTCTCATATGATATCTGTTCTCCAGCACCTCATCGCAGTCAGCTATAACAGCATCAACATCGCCATCACCGCCTACATCGCTTGCTATCAGGTTGCGTTTCGGATCGCCTCCTACCTGAACCGGCGGGAACCAGTCGTCCTCAGGATGAACCAGTATATCATTATCCTTTGCCTTGCGGAAATCCAGAACAGGCTCTAAGATTTTATATTTTACCTTTATGAGTTTCATAGCCTTGATTGCTGACTTTTCATCCTCAGCTGCTATGATTGCAACCACATCGCCCACACACCTCACATGGCGGTCCATAATGAGTCTGTCATACGGTGACGGCTCAGGATATGTCTGTCCTGCTATTGCAAACCGGCTATTTGGCACATCCTGCCATGTGTAAATATCTACTATTCCGGGTATTTTTTTTGCTATGGAGACATTTATATCCTCCACAATAGCATTCGCATGTGGACTGCGAAGCAGTTTCACAACAAGTGCATCACCGGGAGTGATATCATCCACATATACCGGTTTGCCAAGAAGTAACTGCATAGAATCTTTTTTTCTAACGGATTTATTAACTACATTATATTTTTTATGTTCCATGAGTTCACCCCTTTACTGTCTGTCATCTGCAGGAATTCTACTGTCTAAGTAATTTCGGATTCCTCTCAGTTGTCCCTCATATCCGGAACATCTGCACAGATTCCCGGCAAGATATGCCCTGATCTCATCATCCGATGGGTCAGGATTTTCTCTGAGAAGAGCTATTGTATTCATCACAAAACCCGGGTTGCAGAAACCACATTGATCAGCACCCTGATCAGCAATGAATCCGGCAAATTCTGCCGCCTCATCCTGAAGGCCCTCAAGGGTCTGCACCTCGTGTCCATCTGCCCTGGCAGCAAGCATCGAACAGGAAAGGACAGGAGTCTGATCCATGAGCACTGTACACAGACCACAATTTGACGTCTCACAGCCGCGTTTCACACTATAACAGCCATGATCGCGCAGAAAATCTATAAGGAGCATATCAGGAGCTATATTTCCCGAGACTAATTTTCCATTTAATTTAACTTTTATTTCCACTGCTGCTCCTCCTCAATTTTTTTCAATAATCTCTGTCCAAGCACACGTATCAGGCGGCTTCTGTATTCTGCGCCAGCACGATGATTGCTTCCAACCGGAACCTTGTCAGAAACCCAATTGGCAAATGCTTTCTCTGTATCATCTGAAAGTCCCCCTGTGAGCAAGCCTTCTTCATCCAGAACAAGTATCGCCCTTCCAGGCCTTGCGCCCACAGCCAGACGGTATTCTCCATCCACGCATGATGCTGAACAGGCAATGACAGGGAAATCTGTTCTCTGATTGCGGACTGATGCATAAGCAAAAACCCCGGGAGTTTTCCTGATGATCAGATGTACAATCACATCCCTGTCCTGCTTCATGTTGACAAATTCCCTGAGAGGAATCATACCACCATGATAAAGCTCCACAAATGCATCCATAGCTAAAAAAACTGTCAGAATGTCCGAAAATCCGAAACGTCCCCATATGCTTCCGCCAATCGTGGCGAGATTTCGAAACTGAACCCCCACAATATCCTTCACCGCTTCGCATACTGCACCATGTGTATATTTGTTTAATCCGTCATGCAGTTCTATCTGACGGAGTGATGTCATTGCACCAATAATGAATTCGTCTTCTCTTTCTTCAATCTTATCAAGTCCCAGATCACACATATCTATGGCTGTCTGTATCAGGCGATCCTGCATTTTTGTCCAGAGCATTCCTCCGATAATACAGCTTCCCTTTTTCTGATTCAGTTCATATGCCTCATCAATACTTTGTGCGCGTACATAATTCTGTATTGTTACCATAAAAGCTCCTTTTAACATATAAACACAATTTTTCAAAATATATTATATTAAAACAGCTTGTCTTTGAAAAGATGCTTTGTTACAATACCGTTGTATTATTTCAAGAATAACGAAAGGAACATTGAATTCATGAAAACAAGTTTTAAAAAGCAACTATCTATCATCCTTATCTGTACCATGCTGGCAGTACTTACAGCCTGTGGTACAGACAGTGCTACGACAACACAGAGTACTACGGAAAGCACCACAGCTGCTTCAGTATCCGAATCAGCTTCCAGTGAAGAAGTATCTGAAGAATTATCTTCTGAAGAGTCTTCCACTGAAGCAGATGCTGAACAGACTGTCTACCCTGTAACAGTTACTGACCAGGCCGGCCGTGAAGTTACAATTGAAAAAGAGCCATCTTCTATCGTGAGTGGCTACTATATTTCTTCAAGCCTTCTGATCGCTCTTGGTCTCAAGGATAAGGTTGTCGGTATTGAGGCAAAAGCAGACAAGCGCCCTATTTATAAGCTTGCTGCACCAGAACTGACAGAGCTGCCTAATGTTGGAACTGCCAAAGAGTTCAACCTTGAGACATGTGCTGCTCTTTCACCTGATCTGGTTATTCTGCCAATGAAACTGAAGGATGCAGCCCAGAGCCTGACAGACCTCGGTATCACAGTACTGCTCGTCAATCCTGAAAGTCAGGATCTTATGACAGAAATGATCAACACCATAGCTACGGCAACTAACACCAATTCAGAAGCTGCAAAGCTGCTCGCATATATAGATTCTCAGAAGAATATGCTTACTTCAGCTCTGTCTGGCGTAGAACCTGAAAGTGTATACCTTGCCGGCAACTCATCATTCTTGTCTACTGCCGGTCCTTCTATGTATCAGTCAAGCATCATAGAGCTTGCTGGTGGAAAAAATGCAGCTGATTCTATCACAGACTCATACTGGGCCGAGATAAGCTATGAGCAGCTTCTTGCATGGGATCCTTCTTATATAATAATCGCATCTGATGCCGAATATACAGTAGATGACGTAATGAACGATCCAAACCTTGCAGAATGCACTGCTGTAAAAAACAGCCACGTATATGCTATTCCTGGAGATGTTGAGGCATTGGACAGTCCGGTACCTGCAGGAATCCTGGCATCTGTATGGCTTGCAGGAATCCTTCATCCTGATCAGGTATCAGCTGACACATATACAACTGAAATGACAAATTATTATGAAACATTCTATGGAATCAACAACTAATAACAAGCGTAAAAATAAAAACAAAGCAACAATAACTATTATACTGGGAGCTGTCATTCTGGCGGCTCTCAGTATATTTTCTTTTTTTGTCGGAAAATATCCTCTTACACTGAATGGATTGCTGCAAGGTGATGACATGCAGTGGCGTGTATTTCTCACGCTTCGCGCAAGCCGCGGAATCATCGGCTGTATAGGAGGATTTGTTCTCGGCATAGCAGGATTTGTATATCAGACTGTATTTAAGAATCCATTGGCTTCTCCAGACATCATAGGTGTATCCTCAGGTGCAAGCGCTGGTGCCGCATTTGGCATTCTGTTTTTGTCGGGAACAATGTCTGTAACCATATCCGCTTTTGCCGGAGCCATATGCTGTGTGATACTGGTTCTGCTTCTGTCATCTCTGACATATGAACGTGATGGAAAAAGCATAGTACTGGCAGGCATAGCAGTACACAGTCTTGCCCAGACCGCTCTTGTGTGTCTGAAGCTGACTGCCGACCCTGAAAAACAATTAGCATCAATTGAATACTGGATCATGGGAAGTCTTAATGGCATAAGCATATATTCCATTGGTTCAAATGTAATACTGTGCGCTGTCTGTCTGCTGATAATGTTCCTGTTGTACAGGCAGATCATAATGCTCTCCCTTGATGACGCAGAGGGCCAAATGCTTGGAGTGCATGTTAACCAGATGCGAATGCTGGTTCTTTTGATCGCAACCCTGGCAACTTCAAGTGTGATCAGCATGACAGGACTTATCAGCTTTATTTCTTTGCTTGCTCCGCACGGAGCCAGAATGCTGCTCAAAAATAACCGCTTATCAACTATGCTTCTGAGTGGTCTTATAGGTGGATGTCTTCTCACTTTCGGCGATATCCTTGCCCGCAGTGTATGTTCCACAGAACTGCCGGTCAGTATATTCACAAGTATCGTAGGAGCACCGTTTCTTATCTATCTATGCATAAGGAGGAAACCTGTAAAATGAGTATATTAAACATATGCGATCTGTCAGCCGGCTACCACCACAGCAGCCGCACCAACACCCCAGATGTGCAAAATGTGATAAATAATATCAGCTTTTCTGCAGAAGAAGGTACAATTGTTGGTATACTTGGCGAGAATGGCTGTGGCAAGACAACCCTTATCAAAGCTATTGCCAATTTGATTCCACATAGTGGCTGCTGCGAGTTAGATAATCTCCAGCTGGAACATATTCCTCACAAAAAACTAGCACAGCTATGTGGATATATCCCTCAAAAAAGCGGCATATCCATAGACATATCTCTCTTGGATGTTGTCATGATGGGATTTAACCCAGAGCTTAAGCTGCTTCAGCCCCCTACTGATACCATGAAAGGAAAAGCTCATGAAGTTCTTGCAATGGTCGGCCTTGATTCACGGATAAACGATAATTTCCAGACATTGAGCGAGGGGCAAAAACAGCTTGCCCTGCTGGCACGTACATTTGTGGCCAAACGGAAGCTTTTACTCCTGGACGAACCGGAAAGTGCACTGGACTTCAGACTGCGCTACCAGATCATGAAACTTCTGTGCAGCTATGTTGAACAAAACCGCGCGGTGTCTCTGGTAACGCTTCACGATTCATCACTTGCATTAAATTACTGCAACACTCTTCTGGTTTTATCTGAATCCAAGCTGATCGGTGAAATATATCCCGATAAAACACCCATTGAGGAAATGGAAATGCTTCTGTCCAAAGTTTATGGTACAATCAGTATCAGAGAACTTTGCAACCGTCAGGGAAAGCGCCAGCTTGTCATGATGAAGGAGGATGATATGCATTGAGAGCTGCTATTAAAATAACATTTTTTGATGATAATGATGAGAAATTCTTTGGTGAAGGTCCATACCGCCTTCTTTTGGCTATAGAAAAAACCGGTTCTCTCCGCTCAGCATCCCAGTCCATGGGTCTTGCCTACAGCAAAGCATTCCGCATGATAAAAAACGCTGAAGAAGCGCTGGGATTTCCACTTACAAGCCGCACAACAGGTGGCAGGTCAGGTGGGGGGAGCACGATAACACCAGAGGGAAAGGAATGGCTGAAAAAATATGAACAATACAGAGAAGCCTGTATTCAGGCCGGAAGCAAATTGTATATGGAGATCTTTTCTGACTAGCCAAAAGAAACATGTCGTTATTACCGGTGACAGGAAAAGTGGCAAATCAACACTTCTCTCTTCACTTTTCGACAGACAAATGCCCGGAATTACATCATGGGCCGTCCCAAAAGAAGGCGTGTACATGAAAAATAACTCTAGCGGTGAAGTTGTACGTATCGGCAGATTCTGCTCTGATGCCACAGGTTGCGAGAACCTCATGCAACCCATTAAAGATTCCTTTAACAGCACATGTATTGCTTTTTTAGAAAGCCTAGCAGACACAACAGCACCATGGATTACTGTAGACGAAATTGGATATCTCGAAAACACATCATACGATTATCAAAAAGCTTTCGAAAGGCTCATGAATAAAAAGCGGATCATTATGGTTGTTCGAAAACAGGATCTCTCATTTCTGAACTGGCTGTGCAGCCATAAAGATGTGTTCCTTGTTGACCTTGACAGACCATTTGGCAATTCCGGATGTATCATCATGGCTTCAGGGCAGGGAAAGCGCTTTGGCAGCAATAAACTCATGGCTGAATATCACGGACAGCCGCTCATAAAGTGGATACTTGATATAACAAAAGATTTGTTTTCCAGACGACTTGTTGTCACCATACACCAGGATATTGAAAAGCTTTGCACAGAATATAGTATACCGGTAATCCTTCACTCCTCACCATATCGGAATGATATGATCCGTCTTGGTCTGGATACAATTGGTTCCTATCTTGACCGCTGTGCTTTTATTCCTTCCGATCAGCCACTCATAAAGACGGAATCTATAGCATCACTATTATTATGTGCAAAAAATGAGCCATCATATATATGGAGAACGTGTTATGACAAAACTCCAGGATCACCTGTGATATTTCCAAAAGAATATTTTGATGAGCTTATGTCTCTCCCACAGGGAAAAGGCGGGAATGTCGTTGTCCACGGTCACGAATCTCAGGTGAGGCAGCTACCCGTCACCAACAAAACTGAATTGATGGACATTGACACACCAGCAGATATGGCGCGGCTGTAGGGACGTTCCTTCTGTCACCAAGAGTGTCCCCCTGTCTTATTCGTTACAGGGGGACACTCTTGGTGACAGAAGGAACGTCCCCGATTATTCTTGGATTTGACTCAAATCAAATGCACCGTTCTCAATCAACTTCAAAATTGTGTCTACCAAGTTGTTTTTTACAGTTTCACTTTCATTTTCAACGCCAGAATACTCTACATAAATAGTGTTCTCTCCCATATCAAAGGTTGCATAATATATTACGGTTTTGATACCTTGACTATTTGACTTTGTTACGAAATATCCTGCATTGATATCAACGCCGTCTACACTTGAAGTGATTGTATTTCCATCAATGATAGTATCTAATAGATTTACACCCTGTTTAGATACTACCATTCTTGTATCACCAATTTTTCCCTCAAGACCCAGAATATTATGATTGTCAGCATCAAAGTAAGCATCTGCGGTAACAGGCAAGTCTGCAAAAAGCATTTCAATCTCAACATCGCTCAAGGGTCTTGTTGTTACATTTAAGTTAATTGAAGATTGTGATAAGTCATTTTTAACAAAAGTAATTGTTTCTCCACCATCCAGCGTGGCAATATCGTTTTTTGTACCAAACAGATTGCTTTGATAAACTCCCACTCCAATCACAGCAACGAGTACGAAGCAAGCAGCAACAGACACCCATTTTTGCCGATTAGTTATTTTACTTGTTTTTTTCATAGGTTCAGCCTCCTTAATATACTGATTATCGACATTTCCCAATGCCCTTAAAAGTTTCTTTTCTTTCATACAGAGATACCTTCTTTCTCTAACAATTTTTTAAGTTCGTTCCTTGAACGAAATAATGACATCTTGATTTTGCTCTCGCTCATATCATATTCCGTTGCAATTTCTTTAATTGGCGATAAGTACCAATATCTTCTCATAAAGATTTTTCGCTGTTCTAATGACAGGGAAGAAAGAAAGCGGTTGAGAATATCCGTTAGAGCAATTTCTTCAACAATGTTTTCTGTACTATCCAACGATGGTATGCACTCTTGTATTTCATCAAAAATCAATGGCATTTGCCCGCCATTACGTTTCTTTGCATTGAGCAGTTCGTACCTGTCCAAAGATAAGTTGCGAGTAATCTTCCCTAAAAAAGTTTTTAGGACAGATGGACGGTTAGGCGGTATGCTGTTCCAAGCTCTTAAATAAGTATCATTTACGGGGAAAATGTGTCAAGCGTCACTTAAATTCAATAGATATTTATTCAAAGATTAGCTTTCATTTTTTGAAAGAATATAATAAAACAGCAAAAGACATACACCAACAAGTCTCTTAATATTCAATGCGGAAAATTACAATTCATACAATCTTTTTGAAATCAATTTTATCCCTCATTTTTTCATGCTTTTCCTTTGGCTTAGATAAGGGAACACAATACTTATGTTCATTACAAATAACAAGCACTCCAAGAAAAGGTCGCTCGTCCTTACCAATCTGAGGAGATACCGATAAAACTCTGTCATCTATATTATGTAAGTTTCTGATGTATTTCATATCAATACGATATACTTCTAATGGTGCTTGAATCATTCATTTCTTCTTTAAAATATTTCAAGGACTATGTTTCCATAGTCCTTGAATGTAGTGTCACCGTAGCGACCCTAACGCTTTTTGAACGTCCACTTATCGGCAGGACCCTCCTTCAATATTATTGAACCAAATGCCCTTCTTTTGTCAATGAATTTCTAAAAATTCATAATCTTTTTATATTTAGCACAAATCATTTTTCAGCCTCGTAGAGCGAAATACACCCACCGCACAAATCTTCGTTTTGTACTCTGTGTATTTCGACTAATTATTCTTTTGAATGCCTTCTTTTATCTTATAAATACGTATCTTCCAAATCAAATATTGTACTATCCAAACTACAACAAATATTGCAACAAAAATAGCAAAATAGCTTAATACACCTTTAACAGAATGCTCCATCCATTCGCAAATATATGCAACTGTCATCATAAGTACAGATACAATTCCAAAATAAATGCTTGTTTGTTTTAATAAACTCCACTTATCTATTTCCCAGATAACAGATGCTCCTGCAAATCCTGCTCCAAGAACGGCACTTAAAACAGTCTGTATGATAATCGCTGTTGAATTTCTATTTCAGATACCAGACCGCAAGTCTCTCCGAACAGGACATTGAACTGTTCTACTACTACCTTATGAAGATAATCTTCAAAGGCATTGCCGAGCCAGAAATGACTGTGGGCGAAATCATCGAATGCATCTAACTATTTTTTGGGGGCGGAGGTTCCTGACCCCCTTCGTGGGGACGGAGGTGCCTGACCCCATTTGATTAATTCAAGAAGGAGATTTTTAATATGAATAACAATATAACATTTTTAAACATTGTTGCCGAATACTGCAATACACCAGCTGATGAGATCACTAATGATATGCGATTCATAGAGGATTTGGGATTTAGCTCCCTTGATTTCATGACTTTTCTCGGAGACCTTGAAGATACATTTGACGTGGAAATCGATGAAGATGAGATCATCAATATTCACACTATAGAAGACGCCATCAAGTACCTTGACAACCTGACAAGCTCTTCTGCATCGGTTTAACATTAAAAATCTGGGACGACGGAGTATGTCCAATTTTGCCTCACATAAAAGAAATGGAGATATGATATATGGAAGAAAATATTCTGGAAATTGTTGAAAAAAGCTGTCGGATATATAGAGATGTAATAGCTGTTAAATATACTCAACGAATATCTACCAAATAAACATCCAACAAAAAATGAAATAATCTTTTTTACCTCTTTTTGATAATCATCTTCAACATAACTCTCTACATTCATTGATAACTTTTTAAATCCCATTATTTGGGAATATATTAAATTTAATTCATTTTCATTTTCATTTATTTCCCTTATTTTTATTTTTTTACTTTCAGCATAATCGTTGATTATTTTTTCTAATTTCCCCTTACATATTAGCGGACTTTTTTTAAATTGCCAGTGTGTTTCATCTTCTGAATATATTTCTGTACTTAATCGTATATTTTGATTTACAAGATAATTGATTTTTTCTAATTGTTGTTCGTCATACCTAAATGGTAAATTCATTATATCACTTGTCAAAATACTCAATGTTGGATTCAAAGCCTTTAATACTTTTGAGGGAATATTTGAATTTAAAAAACCTATGATATAATTATATTTATTTGAATCATAAACATACAACATTGGTGTTGTAGTTTTACAAATAGCATTTTCAATCACACTAAAGGCTTTATTCACGCCTCCTCCCATTTGAGACCATCCTATTCCCTTGCAATAATAATATTTAGTGTCACCTCTTCTAACAGATTTATTCACCTTTGAATCATCATACAAATCTTGCAATTTCAATACATTTTGAGCATTTCCATACCATTTAGAAAATGATCCTCCTTTACTAAATAACACATATTTATATAAATTCCCTTTTAAAGGTATAAATGTTATATCCTCAATTTTAACTTCATACCAATATCTTACAAAGAAATCATCTTCACCAGTTACAATTCCCGCTTTTGTAAATCCATAATTGGATAATGTTTTCCCATCTTTATATAAATTGAGTATTTCTTGAGGCAATGCATATCCAAATGCTTTTCCAGGTATACTATCAATACTATTCATCTTGAATTTATACATTTCTTCCTTCTTTAAATAACATTCTTCCTTTTTATCAGAAGAATTAGCTTTCGTTACATCTACTATATCAGTCTGATACCCATTTAAAGAACACTTTCTTATAATGTATGCTGCCGTTTGAACTACTTCACCACTTATTTCACTAAACGCTCTACTTCCAAGATGTAAAATACTAATCCAATTCCACCATTCTATATCATTTCTCATTTGCTCAAAACTAGGTGCAAACATAAAGTTATGCATAGTTATCATCCCAAGGATTCCATTTGGTTGTAAGTATTCATAACATCTATAAATAAAAATTGAATACAAATCGTATTTTGCATTTTCATTCTTATTAACTATGTAATTTGCCACTTTTAAAGGCATATTATCTGCTTTCATATATGGTGGATTTGTCACTACAGCATCATACTTACTAGCCAGATTTTTCGCTATTTTCACCAGTTTTCGTAAGATTTTCTGTGTTTCCTCACTTCCCATACTTTCAAATGTTATCTGACCATTATCATTCAAATCATTGACAAATCTATCCAACAATTTCCAATCGCAAACATCTACATTTAGAATTGAACCATATTCTCTCGCATCAACAAATGTATAAAGCAAATATATCATCTGCTCCTCTGCCCTTATTCTCTCTATTTCTGGCATTGATGTACCAAAGAATCGTAAATGCCTCTTTTCAATATCATCGCTTTCTATAATCGCATAGACTTTCGGTTCTGGTTTTGCATTCCTTCCTAGCAGGAATCGCCTGTTATATCCACGACCTTTCATCATGACTGCAAAATATGCCAACTGATATGCTCGCTGGTCGATATCCAGTCCATGGATATTATTCTCTACGATATCAAATGCCGCTTCTCTCTTATCATATCCGGCACTTTCATAGATATCCATTAGCACATCAAACATCGCAATCAAGATATGTCCACTACCCATGCATGGATCAATACAGGTAATGTCTGTTGGTTTCAGATCCTTATATGTAGTACGGATTTCTGCCAGTTTTACATTAACAGTTTCTTCCTGCTCTGCTTCCGGAAGATAATATTTCCATCCAAATTTCTCTGCTATTGCCTTTTCATCTGTACTTGGATCAACTGCTCGCAAATGTTCAATCCAGATTCTACCTACGGAGTTTTCAACCATGTAACGAACAATCCAGTCCGGAGTGAAAAGCTGTGTTGCTGCAGGTATTCTCTCTTTTGTTATCTTTACATTCTTTTTCAATTTTGCAAAAGTATCATCTTTTAATTCTGTATTGTAATACTGATATAGCCATCCTATAATCTCCACTTGTCCGGTAGGCTGTCCATCTTCTCCAATTGTATTTACATTAAAATCTTCTTCTGGAATTCCTCTCTTTTCATCTATAAGCATTCGTATTACATCATCTTCATTCGTAAATGAGATGTTAAGAAGCATTTCTGTATAGTCTTCTGTCTCTTCAAATAGTCCCGGTAACACTTCATGAAGCAGATTACACTGCTTGATAAAGAGCATTCTGAATAAATCATCCAGCCTATTATTCATTTTGGCATCAATGATTTCTACTCTTTCTTTATCAGTGAAATCCCAGTCAATATCAGGCGCCATTGTTACCACATCTGGCTCATTCTTTCCATCTTTTTCAGAAGAAAGCACACGAACTCTTACAGGATACATATAGTCATTGACTTCCATAAAACGGATAGCACAGATTCTGTTAAACCAGGTATATGCCACTTCTTCCACTACCGCTTCAAAGCCTTTTTCATGAATCTTGGCTACCAATTTTCTTCTCTGCTTACACTGTTTTTTGTTAAGTGTTACCTCGGTTCCTGCTGCTGTCTTGTATACCTCAAAATCAGTACCTTTTGTGATTGCTTCACTGCAATTATCCGGTGTGATTCCAAGCATACCGGCTTTATCCGTAACGGATGCTATCAGCTTATTTCTTGCATCTATTGCAAATTTCTTAATTGCATTTTTGTTCATGTGCTATATCCTCCAATCAAGCTCATCAGCTCAATGTAATTATTGTGTCTTCTTCCAGCTCATTCATCAGTTTCTGCTTCATCTCAGCAAGGAACTTATCAATATCCTGCTCTGACTCTATCGAATATGTTCTAGCCCCTGCTACATTGCTGATGGAAACATTTTTACGTCTCTTTGTCTTTTCTTTAGTCGGTGCAGGTGTAGGATTAATCGGCTCTTTACCGGATACTGCTGGTGCAACAGGTGGTTCCGGTGCAGGCTGATGTGCCCTCTCATATTCATCTATCTCATCTAGGCACTTGATTTTTAAAGTATCACTTTCCAGCTTAATGTTCTTAATTGTAGCAATATCACTGGACGTTCTGAGTTTCTCCCAGATCTCATCAAATCTCTGATTGATACGAGGACGGAGTACTTCCGCAAATGGCTTAGTATCCAATACTTCTTTCACTTTAAGGAAGTCGTCATGTACTAATGGATCCATGATAGCTGCTTCCTTTTCAAGCAATCCCATATGAAGCTCTTCAAATCTCTTATTTAATTCTGGTAATCTCTGGATCTTACCGAAAGGCTTGCTGTCCTTTACGATAGTCTCTATCTCTTCAACTACTTTTAACAGCTCCTGATCACTTACATAAGTCTTACTGTTGCCAAAATATGCAAGGTTCTTCACTGCCTCTTCAAAAATCTTTCTCTGGTCTCCCTTAAAGAAGTCAAATACAGGTGCAGTATCTTCTGCATCATCAAGCAGGTCATCTCTCTTCTTATCTACTGTCTTGAAGAACTCTGTAGGCTCATTAATATCAAGGATTTCTGCAAGTCGCTTTCTTGCCTCTTCCATCAGTCGCTTACAAGGATATTTCGGATTAATTCTGTACTCTACAAGGATGTCATCGTATACTTCGACTTTATCCTTTGCTCTGTTCTTGAAGCTGCTCATGATTTTGTCATCATCATCACTGGATACAGTAAATCCGAAGTAATCCTTCATAACTTCTTTTGCGGAGCGAATCTGTCCGTCAGTTGCTCTTTCTCTGATGTCTATCAGGAGTTTCTCTACATATTCACGTTTTGTAATATATCTTACCAGTTCATCCGAATTCGTTGAAAGTAATGACAGGCTCTGACTGTTAAGAGTAAGAGACACTCTTCCCAGCTTGAACAGCATTGCAACAAGCCACTGCACATCCTTTGGATCAAATCCATATGGTGCTGCACCAAACTTATCCTGTAATGACTTAAGGGATGTCTTCATATGTCTGGCATTATTTAATCCGATTACCTGTACCACCTCCTCTAAAGCAAGCTTATTCGGTGTGGTATCACTTGTGCCAAGGAAACTCATCTGACCATCGCTATGTTTAAAGATAGCGCTGATATCTGAAAGCTCCGGTGCTGTCTCCATATAGGTAAGCTTATTATATTTCATTGCTACGAGCTTACCGAGTGCTTCATTGATTCTTGTTGCCGGCTCCTTAGCTGAAATGGTTGCCTTATCGCCATTTACATAGATGTCAGCATTCTTTAATGCATCTTCAATAAAGATTCGGATTCTGTCCTTCTTCTCAATACGCTCATCCTCTTTTGCCCTGCGGATACTGTCAAAGCTGCCTCTGGCTCCGGACGCATTTTTATTAAGGAATTTATATATCTTTATGGATTCTGTAATCTCATCAAGGAATGTACTGTCATTAGGCAGCTTCACAATTACGCTGCTTTCCTGCGCTGAGAGCAGACGAAGTGCAGAGTCTGCATAATCTCCACCATAAGGTGTAATAACTGTCACTCCGATATCGTTAGACTGATTGCCTTTGAAGAATCGGTCATCCACCTTCTGGTTGAATGGAAATAAGTAACGACTGCTGTAACGATATTTTTTCTCTGTATAGATTTCCTCGAAGATAACTGTAGAAGCCTCTCCGATGATTTCCCCCATCTCTACTGACTCATTGTTGATGGCATTATTGATTTCCTGCTCCTCATTTGTCAGGAAGATGTATATTTCACCATTCTTCTGTACAAGTGTCTCTTTAATCAGTTTCTTTAATGATTCTTCAATCTTAGAACGGACTTCAATCCTGTCATCATCAATATTGGAAATCATAAGTGTGGTAAGATTATCTACATTGGCCTTGATTTCCTTGACATATTTAATCATAAAGAGAACTTTCAAAAGCTCTACATCGAACTCATCAAGCTTACTATTATTCTCTGCATCTGAGATTACCTGACTGTGCTGGTGGTCAATAAACTTATGTAATGGATCATAGAAGAAACTAAACGGAACCAACACGCCATCTTCTTTATCCATCACTCTGATTGCCGACTCCTGAAACAGTGCAAGCATAGAACGTGACTGATCAGACAGATGCTTTCCACTAGCGCCATGTGTTCTGACGGCAGTAAGTACCTGTCCCAAAAGATTGAACTGATATGGTATGAATGGATAGCAGTCTGCAAAATCCGCCTTATCTGCATACAGCTTCTTATCTGCTGTATCCGCTGTAAATGTTATAAGATTCTTGATAATTGATTCTTTTTGCTCATAGAGAAGTCTGAGCGTCTGTGTTGCTGTATCATTTTTGGCAAGCACACGCTTACGGATTACTTCGTCAACATTGGATGCTGAAAGAGAAAGTCTCGTATCAAAACGTCCCTGAATCTTAGAGAAGTCATTTCCCTTTGTCTTTGTAATAGAATCAATATCCTCCTGGCTCGTTACGATAACCCATGCCTTACCTTTGCAGGCTGTTCCAAGGTCTTCCACAATTGTCTGGAGATTGAGCATAAGCTGTGTATCATCTGCAATATACTGACCGATTTCATCAACTAAGAAGATAACATGATGATTCGGTCCTTTCTTCGCACAATACTCCTGCACAAGTGATACAAACTTCTCGATACTGAGGTCATAGTTACCCTTTGCATTCTTGCACCAGTTACGGGCTGCCTCCTCACTCATGAAATTCATCTCGACTAATGTCTTTACTACTTTATCCTGAATAACTGCAAATGCCTGTCTCTTTTTCTCCCAAGGTGCACCTACATTTGCCTCGAAATTCTCTTTGAACTCTTCAAATCTGCCTTCGTTATCCAACTGACGTTCAAATTCTGCAAGATAAGGTATTGAACCACAATATCCCTGCATCTCATTGAACACCTTCATAAACACTTCAACGATAGCCTCCTTGCCGGAGCCTACCTTTGCAGAACCTTTTGAATCAATATTGAAAAGCATGACATCTGACTCAATTATTCCAGCCTTTGTCATCTCTGCAATAAGCATCGGATCTTCTATTTTTTTACCATCTGTAAAATACTCAATGGCTCTTTTACCTTCTACTGTGCTGTTTTTTAATAAATAAGACAATATTTTTAAGAAGTGAGATTTACCACTTCCAAAGAATCCGGAAATCCAGACACCCATCTTATCTGTATATCCATCTACACCCTTTTCATAATTGTTGAAGAAATCCCTGAAATGCTTCAGAAGCTCCTTAGTCACTACATATTCATCTAACTCCTGATATACATTCTCTTCATCCGACTGACCTACTTTAATAACGCCTTTGATGTCACGGTCAATCTGCTTTTCAAACATATTCTTTATCTGCATTGTTTTCCTCCCCTACACTAAACGAAATGCTCTGTAATAATTGCGTGAGTCCATAGTTCCAAATAGTTTTAAATCCTGCCCACTGTACTCTCCTGGATAGAAGAGCACAACTGGAACAGTATCAAGCACCTGATGCAGGTTATTCAAGATGTTGTGGCTTGCGATTATCGGATGGCACTTGCCTACTCCGGTAAGAAATACCACACTATCCGTCAAATCTTCCTGCAATATTTTCGAAACGATAAGATTCAATTCATTTGTTTCGTCCAGTCCCAAAGTTTCTACCAGGCTGTCTGCCATATCAAAGAATCCATTCTCCTTTTCCAAATCAAAGAATGCTTCCAGATACCCTTCTTCCTGCAATATCTGAATCATCAGATGAAACAGGTCAAACTCAACTATTCTGAAATCCTTGTTCCCGTTATTTATTCTATCCTTAAGATACGCTATATGATTTCTCACATACAGCTCTTCTCTTGGATCATAATCGAAAATATAATACCCGACTTCGTTGCCCAATCCTTTGTTTTCTCTGAAAGACTTCTCAGATATTTTTTCTTCTATCTGATTTAGCCTATCATCCAAACTTAACTTTGCCATGCTCAGACTCCTTTCACAGCTTTCATGTATTCTCCCAGTCCATTTGCAGTCAGCAATTCCTCTGTACGATAGTCAATGTGAATTGGCTTGATTGTTCTTGGTTTTGCACTACTTTCAAGCAATCCCGCCTCAAACATCATTCTAGTAAAGCACTGTTTCAGTTTCCGTACTGCTGTATCCGTCCATCCAGCTACCACATCACTCTGCAACGCTTTATCTGAAAAGAATACATTCAGATCCCGGTCTGTAATTTCTTTCTCTCCCAATCGAATCTTTTCATCATATACTTCATGAAGGAAGTCAAAAAATAATCTGCTATCCAATAATATCGCAATTAAATTTATAATCTTTGCTGTCTCTACATCACAAGTTATAAACACCTGTAATACCGCTTCAGGTAAGGCTGCAACTCGTCTATATGTACCATTTAATACTTCATACGCCCTATATTCAGCCTTTACTTGGTATATATTTTCCTGCCACGCAATTTTTTTTATATCTGATTTGCTATATCCATTCAAAATATATCCTGCGGTCTTCCTTGACTCCTGTAACCAGAATAATTTTGATGTAAGTCCTGCACTATATACTACATCTGCCATTTTGTTCTCCCAGCCAATTATTCTTTATTCTCTTTTACAAACTCACATATATCACTAATATCACAATCTAAGTATGTAGCTATCTTAAGGAGTACACTCATGGATACTTCCTCATCCTTACGCATTTTCGTCAAAGTATTTGGAGCTATCTCTATAGCCTTGCGAAGGTCAGCTTTGCTCATTTTTCTGTCTACCAATAACTTCCATAACTTGTTATAACTAACTTTCATCTCACACCTCGCGGATATATATATATAATATCTTCATGCTAAACATGGTTTAAAACCCATGGTAAAATTATATTATAATTTGTAGAATTCCACAACAAATACATCGCAATTTCTTGCGAACTTTATTCATGTTTATTTTTATGGAATGTCGTATTATTATATAATTATCGAGATACGAAATCTGAAAAACGAGGTGATAGAAATGCCCGAGAAAGCAATTGTTCACAAAGTTCCAGAAGAAATCAGAAAGCACAGTATAGAAACTTTAAAAATACGAAAACCCACGCTGGATTAATATCATATTTGTCATTGAGAACTAGAGCAGTTTAGTAACTAACCCCCACACAATGTTTAGTCACTAAACTGTTTTGATCCGCTAGTCTCCATAGAACTCTTTTATCCACACATCCCCTGCTGTCATCCTAGGGGATAATTAAATCAGTCATCAAGATACAACTCCATTGATTTATAAGCATTAAGTGTATTCGTATCAGCATCATTGAAAGAGCTTGAATACGTCTGTAAGCTGCCAGATGGATCTATAGCACAATTCGTGAGCGATATGTATGCTTCATAAAACACAGAAAGTGCATCATATGCCTCCTTATATTCGTCAGGTGGATTTTTTAGTTCCTTCATCAATCCGCCTACGGTATCTTGATTGTCCTTTATACTACTTATCTTCCTGCTGAAACTTTCATCCGAATACAAATTTCCTAATGCATCATTAAAATCAGATACAAAATATCCATCCGGTTTGGTATACTTATCTGTTTCATCATCTTGTTTCTCATAAATGGAGTTATACCAGACCTGTTTAATCAAGTTTGCACTTGATTCTGCATCGCCTGCACCAGACAACATGGTAAAAGTTGCAAGTTCTAGATTATCTGAGTATTTTTCAACTCTTTGTGCATATTCCTTGGTTTCTTTTTTCTTCTGATACTCTGTTATCGCAACTGCTGTTACACTGCCTATTATCAGTAAGGCTACTATAATTCCAATGACAGTCTTGAGCTTCTTAGTCACTTTTACCCCTGTTACCTCTACCTTTTGCGGCTTTTCATCTGCTTCCTGCCCTAGTGTATCATCTACCGGGCAGCCACAATTCGGACACTCTGTCACCCCCTCTTCGAGTTCAGCACCGCATTCCATGCAATGCTTCTTCTCTTCTGGTATCAATATTGCACCGCAATGCACACACTTTCTTGCTTTTTCTGATACCTGTTCTCCACAATTCGGACATACAATCATTGCCATAAAATTGTTCTCCCTTCTTACACACCTGATACCTGCAGGTGGTACTGCATAATTATTCTTTTTGCTACCATTGCATTTAGATCTTTATTAACTGCAACCGTATAAATACCGTTCGAATACATAAAATGTGAGCCTTTGCATCTTTGATATTCATATCCATTATTACGAAGTATCTTTTTCATTTCTCTTGCATCTACCATGAATATAACCTACCTTTTCCCTGCATTCTCATGATATTCTGCGATATCATCTGCCCAGGCATCATCAAGTTCTACACTACATGTTCTGCTTTTTGTAACGCCTCTCACTGCTCTGCCAACAGCCTCGTAATTGAGTGCTACTCCATCATGGTCATTCTCATATGTTACAGACCTGTTTCTTTCAATACCGATTTTTTCAGCTTCTTTGCCGGCATCAATATTAGCTCCGAGGAATAAGAACTCCCATCCACACTCTTTCTTTGCTTCAATCATTCGCTTAATATCATTGTAATTGAACTCTGTACTGGAATTTTCTAATCCATCTGTGGTAATTACAAACAATACTTTTCCGGCACGATGTTTCTCCGGCAAATGTTTCTGCACATGAATCAATTTTGACAAACATATTGTCTTTATAGTTCTTCCGTTCTTTTCCCATAAGCATCCGGAAGCTATTTACAAACATATCGTTAGAAGCTGTCATGCCCTCCGCAAATCCCTCGATTCTTGCCAAAGTCTCATTTGTCTCTGAAATACCACCTCTAATCTTGTCCCGGATATTTTCAAGTTTTTGCTTCACTCCCCAAAACTCTGTAACCTTACTTAAGACCTCTTTGCCTCTGCTTTTTATTTCATTCACTATCTCCGTAGCTTTATTCTTCATGCCTGTCCTATTTACTTGTCAATGGTACGTATCAAAGAGGTTTTCTCACTCCTTCATCTACGTAGCCGATGACAAGTGGCATCTCGCACCCCGAAAGCAAAAAAATAAGCCGGTGTATTGCAACATACATCAGCTTATTTTAATGAATTCAATCCCAATCTGTTTCACATAGTAATATTTTTTTAAATTTTTAAATTTTAAGAACGATTTTTTGACCCCATTTGCCCCCAATTCGCTCCGAAATCAGCCTAAATTATCAACTATATAGTGCTGTTCCCCAATTTTATATCTTATGTATTTTCCAACTAATTCCGTTTTAAAACCACCATCTTCATTTTGAAAAAACACCAATTAATCGCCACAAAGTCATTAAATTATAGAAAATCACATCATTTTGCATACATTTATCATTGATATGTAGCACCTTTTGCTTAAAACACATTTTTCTGTATAGGAGATCATCCAATATCTTAATCGTGACACGGGGACACTCCTCGTTACAAAAGGAACGTCCCCTATACTAACAACTGACCATATTCTATTATATAATATAAACTTATTTTTTAATTCAGCCAAATCTATAAAGTGTTTTCTTATATTTTTAAACTGCAATTATTTATTTTACTCTGAAATACAACATAAAATATACTACCAATCTCCATCTCCCTCTTCATAATCATCCTCTATAGCATCGTCCACACCATCAGCGTAATCCGAATCTCTGTTATATCTGTCATCATCATAATCCCCCTCCATGTACACGTCATCATATCCATCATCGTATGACTTGTATAGATTGCCAGATGTATTATTTTTATATGAATTGTTATCCTTCCAAGCTCTGGTAGTCGGTTCTTCCCTTGTAGTAGCACTGGTAGTTGCTCTCTCAGTTGTCTTTGTCGTAACTTCAGTCGTACTTTCTGTCGTAGCTCTTGTGGTGCTGCTATATGAATTCTTATACGATGAGTTTTCATATGGTTTATGTAAAATACAGTAAGCACTTCCTGATGACCGCTCATTATTGCATCCTGATTTAACGCACTTTGATTTGCTTGCATCCACTGAACTGCCGATGATATACAAGATACCTATTATAATCACAACAATTAAGATCTTTCCGCCAACTGAATTGTTCTTCATACAATCCACCTCTCTCTTTTATAATAGCCATCCAGGTATCTTTTTATTTACCGGCTAGTCCATCATCCGTCACTTCGCATATCGCACTGTCATCAAGTATAAATACTATCTTCGCCTTAGCCTTTTTGCCTATCTTATCATACAGTCTTCCGGCACTCATTGATTTTCCCTTGACTGTATATGAACTGTTTGCCACATAACCAACCTTGCCGAGGCCTTTGATTTTCACCTGTATTGCTTCCTGATCATATTCATTATCAGGTTCCTTAACAAGTTTCACCTTCATGCCCTTTTTCATATACTCATTTCCATAGTAGTGATTACATCCTGCAATCGTAAAATATTTCTTACTCATAACTTATGTCTCCTTTCAGATTTGGTAATTTATCACTTAACTGATTTCATTTCCCTGCTTCTGAACACAGATTATCATAAGCCATGTACGGAAATTCTCCCACCGCGCACTTTTGGGACGTTCCTTCTGTCTTGAAGAGTGTCCATCTGTCACAAGGAGTGTCACCTGTCTTAATCGTGACACGGGGACACTCCTCGTTACAAAAGGAACGTCCCCACTCCTACTCCTAAAACAAAGAGCTGCGCTTCTTTAATGAAACGCAGCTCTTATGCTTATATTTTTATTATAAAGACGAAATGCACTGTGAATATGCCCCAATATTTAGTCAACAACACATTCCACAACAGCACAAGGCGGAATATTCAGCTTTAAAACATTATCCTTGATGACTGCCGTATGCTCGGTAATGCTCACCCTGTCGGGACAGTCGAAGTCGTTATAGCTGTGCGCCTCGTTTGTAAGTATCCTGCACGAAACCGATGATGCTTTAAATCCGAAAATGCTGCATTCAACAGCAGCCTCTTCAGTAAGCGAACAGTTTGCGGCGGTAACGGTCATACTCTTTTCGTTCACCGATGCGGAAACCGAGATCATCGGAGCATTTTTGCCTTCCGACATATTTTCGTTCTGCGTATAGCAGTAAACTGCCTCGTTGTTTTGGTGTGTTTTAAAAAGGTCGAAAACGTGATATGTAGGCGTTTTTATCATCTTATCGTCCTCTGTAAGAATGACCGATTGGAGAACATTCACCGCCTGTGCAAGGTTTGCCATTACAACACGGTCGCTGTGTCTGTTAAAAACATTCAGCTCTATTGCAGCAACGATAGCATCACGCATAGTATTCTGCTGATATAAAAATCCCGGGTTCGTACCCTCTTCTACCTTATGCCAACAGCCCCACTCGCCTATTACAAGTCCTATTTTCTTTTCGGGATCATAGCGATTCATTATCTCCGAATGTCTTGTGATAAGCTCATCGGAAAAGTTCGCTGCAGCGATAGTTTTATAATAAAGCTCATCGTCAAAATCGGTGGCTGATTCCATTTCGGGCCATACGGGCATCGTATAATAATGCAGGTCGATAGCATCAACATTATTGCTGTCAAGATTTTTCATCATGACTTCTGTCCAGTTATAGTCGGCAGAGCTTGGACCGCAGGCTATTCTGTAAAGTCTGTTTCCCGAATAATTGTGGCAAAACGTCTGATACCTTTTATAAACGTCGGCGTAATATTCGGGACGCATATTTCCTCCGCAGCCCCAGTTTTCATTGCCGACACCGAGGTATTCGAGTTTCCACGGCTCGGCTCTGCCGTTCTTCTTTCTCTGCTCTGTGAGAGGCGATTCCGCATCTGAGGTCATATATTCTATCCATTCGGACATTTCACGAACACTGCCGCTGCCAACATTGACGTTTATATAAGGCTTGCAGCCAACAAGCTCACAGAAGCGCATAAATTCGTGTGTACCGAAAGAATTATCCTCCGTAACTCCGCCCCAGTTCGTGTTCACGATCTTTCGGCGCAAGGCTTTTTCACCGATACCGTCCTGCCAGTGATATTCTTCCGCAAAGCAGCCGCCAGGCCAGCGGAAAACGGGAGCTTTTATATTTCTGAACGCCTCGATGATATCATTCCTTATTCCGTCTGTATTCGGAATAGGTGAATTTTCACCCACATATATACCGTTGTAGATACATCTTCCGAGATGCTCGGAAAAATGTCCGTATATCTCGGGAGAGATATGTCCGAGCCTGTCGTCTGCATTTATTACTATTGATATTTTTTTCATATTATACCTCCGCTGCATACTGAATTATTATATTATCAGTGTAAGTCTTTGACTTTGGTATTGCAATGACTTATAATGTTATTATACTAACCATTCGTACTTTGAGGTGATGATATGATAAATATAAACACAGTCTGTCAGAACGTAAGACACAAAGGGAATTTTGAAATATGCAGACCGGATGGTTCGGGAGATGATCTTCTTGTTATCTTCAAGACCTCCGCTGTTCTGATACAAAACGGTGAAGAAATAACCGTTTCTCCCGACAGCCTCATTTTATACAGCAAGGGAACAATGCAGCATTACAAAACTCTGTGCGGAAGTTATGTTAATCACTTTGTCCATTTTGATACGGACGATACCGAGCTTATGAATGGGATAAAAACTGACACGCTTATCACCTCGGCGGATATTCCTGCAATTGAAGAGCTGCTTACGATATTATGCCGTGAAAATGTAGCCGATTCGACCAACAGGAAACAGTACGAAAATATGCTTATGCAGATGATACTTATGAAAATATCCGAAAGCAGCATAAATCCTGACAGCGATAAAAGCCGCATTTCCGCTCTTGAAATGCTCCGCACCGATATTTACAGCAATGCAGGGAGCTACAGCAATATATATCAGCTTGCTGAAAAAATGAATCTGAGTCCGTCATATCTTCAGGCAATATACAAACGGAAATTCGGGATAAGCTGCTATGAAGATATTTTATCCGCAAAGATCAAGACAGGACAATATTATCTTTCGACCACCGATATGACCGTTAAGGAAATATCCGACCTCTGCGGATACGGAAATGAGATATGCTTTATGAAGATATTCAAAAAAAGAACAGGGATCACACCAAGTGAGTACAGGAAAATTTCCAAGAATGATAATTTGAAAAGCAACTTTATATGGTAAGGAATAAACTTTTATGATGAATTTTTTTGAACATTGCGCGGATATTGCTTCGGTTGGCATAATTGTTGACTTTACGGAAGATACGGAAACATATATCGTCGGCTCTCCTGCAGATATTAAGACTTGGGCGTACAGCGGCTGTCCCCGAAAAGCTCCGACAGGAATTATGTGGCACAGCAACAAACTTGGCAATCTCGTCAAGGATATAATCATCCGGCAATGCAACATTTGCAAATTCATCAAGCATGAATGTCACATGAATCGGTAATCTGCCACCGCAATTGAAATCTGCCTGATAATATAACTCCTGGAATATCTGTGTATATAACATTCCGATAATGAAGTTATATTATTTATCACTATCTGGAATTACACAGAACAGAGCTGTCTTTGTTTCACCATCCCCATTTACTCCTATCCCTATTTCAGGCAGATTAAGATCATCCTTTGAAAGCAGCCTGAGTACCTGTTTATTTTCAAGAAATGCCAGTCTGGAATTTGCACTGATAATAATAGAACTAACGGTATCTCCGGCACCTCTCATACATTTGTTATACTGCTTTACCGCCGGATGATTAGCTCCAAGAGGATTGTTCTCCTGTAAAAACTTCATTCTTGTATCCAGTTTTGACGACTTACCCTGCTTTCTCCCAGAACGGATCAGATGGGGTGGCACCTTTAGGTGTCGTGTTGGCAATCAGGCAACATCTGCTTCCTGCAAAGCCATTGCTTCTCTTGCAATCAGAGCCTTTACAAGCTCCTCCTGCGTATGCTTTGCGTTCTCTGCGGGCATTGCGTTGACAACGAAAATGGTGCCGCCGATTCTCTCTACAAAGCCGGTTTTCATATCCTCCACGGTCATCACCTCCCTCCGTAAAAATAGGGGCGTCCGTTTCCGAACGCCCCGTTACCAGCCGAAAAAGGATTATTCCTTTTCATAGATTGCCTTGAGTGCTGCGTAAAGATTTCTGCCCTCGTCCTCCGTGAGCGTGATACCCTTCCCGCAGCGCTCGTGGTTCGGATGCTACTCTCGGATGTCCAGCTTGGCGGCATTGCCGTTCCCAATCATTTCTGCCCCGACGATGTTTGGATTGTTCTTTTCGGGCGGCTGCTCTGTCCTCCCGTTCCTTGCGCTCCTACGCTTCCTTGATACCGAAAAGCTCCTTGACCTTCTTCACAAAGACCTCCACCAGCTTTGGAAAGTGTTCCAGTGCCTGCAAAAACGGCTGGCCTTTTTCTTTGAGCCGGTCATACCGTTCCTGCAATCGTTCCACGGCAGAGGACGCATTGAAATACTGTCTTTGATAGTATGAAACGCTGCTTGCAGCTCCTTTCGCATTTCCTGCAAAGCTCGTTGTATTTCTTCCTGCCACGCTCATCAAGAAAGAACGCCAATTCTTCCTTGAGGTATTTCGGCATACGGGGCATAGCGAGCACCTCCTTTTCACTGCCGATTTGCTCCCGAAACGCAGAAATGCCCAAAACCTCTCCGAACTGTCATTTTTCTGGGCGATTTTGGGCGTTTTCTTTCGATATGAGCGGCTTTGTTTTAGCGGCGGTATCCTTTACCGCCAACCATTCAAAAGCCGCTGTTTGTCGCTTCCGGGTAACAAAAAAGCGCCGTATCGCTACGACGCTTTTGTCTTGCTCGGAAGATGGAGCAAGGGAACGCTATTCAATTATCTGTTGTACTTTTTCTTTCTTCTGACAACCGTTGTGCCAATGGCTGCACCGCCGCTGACAAACAGCAAGGCAATCCACAAAGCAAGGTTGCTTGTATCGCCGGTCTGCGGAGATTTGGAATCGTCCTTCAGCTTCGCCGTTACGGTGTCGGCTTTTTTGATTTCCTTTGTACCGTCCTTGTCGCTGTAATATTTACCACAGCCTTCGCAGTACCAGTACTCGATATTGCCCTCGGTGGTCTTGGTCGCCGCAGTTGCCGGGAAGTGCTTTAAGTTGGTGTGGTTCTTCGCATCAAGCTCACCGTATTCCGCACCGCAGACTTCGCACTTTGCCTTGTCCTTGCAGGTCGCTTTCCCGCCGGTGTGCTCAGTCAGCTTCTTGCCGCAATAATCACACTTGTGGTCTTTGTTATCGTCTGCACACTCGCTGATTATATAATCGCAGATATCACATTTGTGGTCTTTGTTTGCATCGATGCAATTCTCCGTTTGCGTGCCTGCAGAGCATCCGTCAACGGTGCAGGTGCGGGTATGGGCGCCGTCTTCGTTGGACGTCCAAGCGCCCCAGTTGTGGTCCAGCGCATTGCCGGAGAAGAAGGTCGCCTCATCCGCCGTACCCTCGGAGCTCAGACCGCAGACTGCGCAGGACTTGTAATAGATTGCCTTTTCGGTACAGGTTGCAGCAGACTTCAAATACTGCGCCTCTGCTTTTTCGGCAGTGAAGCTGTGTGCCGCCATCTCGCCGTATTCGCCGCCGCAGACCGTGCAGACAGCCTTGGCAGTGCAGGTCGCCGTGCCGCCATGGCAATTCTCGGTTTCCGTATGGCTGGTGTCACGCTTACAGATTCGGGTGTGGGTCTCTTCATCGCTGTTCTGCGTCCAATCGCCCCAGTTGTGGTCCAGTGCATTGCCGGAGAGGAAGGTCGCCTCATCCGCCGTGCCCTCGGAACTCAGACCGCAGACTGCGCAGGACTTGTAGTAGACCGCCTTTTCGGTACAGGTTGCAGCAGACTTCAAATACTGCGCCTCTGCTTTTTCGGCAGTGAAGCTGTGTGCCGCCATCTCGCCGTATTCGCCGCCGCAGACCGTGCAGACAGCCTTGGCGGTGCAGGTCGCCGTGCCGCCGTGGCAATTCTCGGTTTCCGTATGGCTGGTGTCACGCTTACAGATTCGGGTGTGGGTCTTTTCATCGCTGTTCTGCGTCCAAGCGCCCCAGTCGTGCCCAAGCGGTTCGGAAGATCCGCCGCAATCCGTGCATGTCCTTCCGCTTGTGCAAGTCGCCGTTCCGCTCCACATGTGTGACTCCCAGTAATCCCATGTATTATCACACACCGTGCATGTAAGAGCGGTTCGGTGCAATTTATCATTTGCGTATTGATAAGTCACCCTTACCGTTTGTATCTGGCCGCATTTACGACAAAGCGCAATATTCGCCGCATATGCCGTCATAGGCATAACAGCCAGCATCACGCACAGTATGAGCACAACGCTCAAAATTTTCTTATTCATATAGTCTCCTCTCCTTTGCTGTCCTTTGACAGCTTAAAGTCATATTTCATTTCCAACATGGCGAACAGCTTATACATTACCTCGGTGGCGATTGCCTTGATATCCAGTGATTGAATAAAGGCAAGCACCTTTGCCTGCTCTGCCTCCGGTACCCGATACACCCGCATAGCCGCCGTCAAAAAGCGGCTGAGCTTGCGTTCCAACGGAAAATGAATATCACATTTTCTCGCCATATAGCTGCGCATCAGTCCCGCCGTGCCGATTTCCATCTCGTAAAAGTCGCTCTCGGTATCATCGGGAAATTTTTCACCAAAAATCTGTTTCAGCTCTGCTGTGGTATGCAGGTAAATATATTCCGATGTTTCGGGCAGGGAGTAGGCTTCGATGTAGATTTCCCGCAGGTTCTCGTTCAACTCGGTCAGTGTCAGTTGAATCGCCGTTTCCACCGCATAAGCGTAAACCGGCGGCAGCTTGCTGTCTGCAATGCTTCTTGCCACGCCGAACTGTCCGCCGAACATCGTTTCGGTCAATTCCAGCAAAATTCTGTCCTTGGTAGGAAACAAATTCAAATAGCTTCCTCTTGCAACACCTGCTTCATCCACAATCTGACTGACAGAGGTGTTTTTATACCCCTGCTCCAAAAAGAGACGGACGCACACGGTCAGTATTTTCCTCTTTGTTTCACTGCTGTCTCTCCGCAAATATATCACCTCTATTTGAGCATCCTAGTACGCATACTAATAATATCATAACAAGTGCAAAAAGGCAAGTGGAATTTGAAACTTTACCTCCGTAAATTGTGACATTTCCGCAAACGCTGGCTTCTTCCATTACTCACGGAACTTTATGACTTATTGAATACTGCCTGAAAAGGAAAAGCCGCCATCTGTTGTTCATCCTCTGCACCCACAGCATTTGATTTTCCGCTTTGAGGGCTTCCGTTACGCCCTCTTTTTCGGAAAGCTGCTTTACCAGCCGAGAAAATATTGCTTCTCCGGCTTTCTGCACGGATTGCTTGCGGTGATAATAGAAGTTCTTTTCCAATTGTGCAAAGCACTTGACATTTCATTAAGGGATTTTTTTGATGATGATAATAAGGTTCTAATCAATGATCCACTGTCAACCAGAATATGTAGACTCAACTCTGTACAAAGAGAGGCATTACTCGCCTTTCTAAATACTATAGATTAAGAAATTACAACGAAAAACACAGCACCATATAGATAACTCCCACTCATCTACATAGTGCTGTGTTTTAATTTTATATTTAATATCTTCTGCCTAGCGCCGTTTAAAAAAACACCATCTGCATTTTGAAAAAACACCAATTAATCGCCACAAAGTCATAAAATTACAAAAAATCACATCATATTACATACATTTATGTCTTTATTGATATGTAACGCATTTGGCTTAAATTCTCAGGTTTTATGCGGTCTCACCAGCTCCTACTCCCACTTATAAGGTGTGAGCTGATAAACGTAATAATTGAGCCAATTCGCATACAAAGTATTCGCGTGGCATCTCCACTTCTTCACTGGTTTCTTTTCCGGGTCGTTGTCTGGATAATAGTTCACCGGAATCTGTGGATTCAGGCCCTTGCCGAGGTCTCTGTGGTACTCCTGGTCAAGGGTCAGCACGTCGTACTCAGGGTGTCCTGTGACAAATATGTTTTTGCCGCCGTCACCGATTATGAGGTACGGGCCAGCCACATCTGACTCGGCTACGATCTCAAGGTGATCATTGTTTACAATGTCCTCCTTGGACACACCGGTATATCTTGAGTGTGGCACATAGAATACATCGTCGAAACCGCGGACTAGCGGTGTTCTCTTGTGGAAGGTGTGATGTTCGTATATGCCTGACAGTTTCTGCGGAAGGTCGAACTTCTGCACACCGTATCTGTAGTAGAGTCCCGCCTGGGCGCCCCAGCAAATGTGCATGGTCGATGTGACATTTGTCTCGGACCAATCCATGATCTCGCGGAGTTCATCCCAGTAGTCAACATTCTCAAATTCCATCTTTTCAACAGGTGCTCCGGTTATGATGAAACCGTCCCATTTGCGGTTCTTTACGCTGTCAAAATCCTCGTAGAATCTGTCAAGGTGTCCCTTTGTCACGTTCTTGGACTCGTAGGACATGGTTCTAAGAAGCGTGATGTTCACCTGAAGTGGGGTGTTTGACAGGCTTCGCATGAGCTGCAGCTCTGTATCCTCCTTCAGCGGCATGAGGTTGAGTATCAGGATGTCAAGGGGTCTTATGTCCTGGCTGTGCGCCCTTCCTGTTCCCATGACAAATATGTTCTCGTCCTCCAATGTTTTCTTAACCGGCAGATCATCATCTATTCTTATCGGCATCTCTATTCATTCCTTTCCATTTACTACAGTTACTCCTACTGTCCAATCAATTCTAAGAAATCCTCCTCAGATATGATAGGCACATCAAGGCTTTTTGCCTTCTTGTTCTTGGATGATGTAGAATTCACATCGTTATTTATAAGATATGAGGTCTTGGCAGATACAGAACCTGTAACCTGACCTCCTCTGCTCTCTATCAGTCCCTTGAGCTGATTTCTGTTGTCAAAATGGGTGAGCGAACCGGTTATGACGAACACCTTGCCCGCCAGATCCTGCTCCGTATCAGAAACCTCATCCACAAACGTAAGCTCAGCCATCAACCTATCTATGATAGCACAATTCTTCTCATTTTCAAAGTATCTGACTATATCCTCTGCTATAACCTGACCGATTCCGTCTATCTCAACGTATGCTGACACATCTGCCTTCTTCATGGCATCCATATCATTTGCAAAATGCTTTGCCATGAGCTTGGCTGTCGCCTCTCCGACATTTGCAATGCCGAGACCATTGACAAGACGCCACATGTTCGTCTGTCTGGATGCGTCCACCGCAGCCACAAGCTTGTTGTACGACTTCTCGCCAAATCCCTCAAGTTCAACTATATGTTCTCTGTGAGCCGCAAGCTTATACAGATCAGGAAGCTCCTCGAGGATCTTCTCATCTATGAACTTCTCTATGGTCGCCTCTGAGAGTCCATCTATATTCAACGCATTTCTGGACACATAGTGTGAAAATGACTTAAGTTTCTTCGCAGGGCAGAACTGGTTTGTGCAGTACAGAGTCTCAACTCCTGACACTGCACCGCCTTCCTCCCTCACTATCTCAGTCTCTCCTCCGCATGCAGGACACGCAGCCGGTATGACCACGTTACCACTCATGGTTAGATTCCTTGCAATCTGCGGAATGATCATATTCGCCTTGTACACTGCAATCTCATCACCTTCGCCAAGCGCCAATGACTTAAGTATGCTGACGTTGTGTATGCTGGCACGGCTGACTGTTGTTCCCTCAAGCTCCACCGGGTCAAATACAGCAACCGGGTTGATGAGTCCAGTTCTTGATGGACTCCACTCCACATAGCGGAGGTGGGTTATCGCTTCCTCGTCCGCCCATTTGAACGCCATGGCATTTCTCGGGAACTTGGCTGTGGTTCCCAGGCTTCTTCCGTATGCCAGATCATCCAGCATGAGTACCAGACCATCCGATGGGAAGTCATTCTCCGTTATCTTCTCTGAAAATTCCCTCACCTTATCAGGAAGTGCCGCCGAGTCTGTCAGGTAGTGTTCTACCACGGTAAATCCCTGCTGCTCCAACCAGTCAAGCTGATATTTGAATGAATTGTGGAAGTCCACATCCTCACCGTCCACTAAATTAAAAGCGAAGAAATGTACATTTCTCTCTTTTGTTATCTTGTTATCGAGCTGTCTCACTGAGCCGCTGCACAGATTTCGCGGGTTCTTGTACTTAGATTCCGCATCCGTTATCTTCTCATTTATCGCATTGAAATCCGAGTATTTGATGACCGCCTCGCCTCTGATCGTCAGCTTGCCCTTGTACGGGATGTGATGAGGTACATTTGCAAATACCTTCGCATTGTTCGTGATGACCTCACCTATCTCACCATTTCCACGGGTAACCGCTTTTATCATCTCTCCGTTCTCATATGTGAGAACAACTGTGAGTCCGTCCATCTTCCAGGATATTACGCCCTTCTGACCGCCAAGCCATGACGCAAGAGCACCTACATCCTTTGTCTTGTCAAGAGAAAGCATTGGATGCTCGTGAGCCTCCTTCGGCAGCTCACTGACGACCTCATATCCTACCTTGACCGTCGGGCTGTTGCTCATGACCATCCCGGTCTCTTTCTCCAGGGCACTCAGCTCATCGTACAGAGCATCATATTCCAGATTGCTCATGATCTCTGTATCTTCCATATAATATTTCTTTGCAGCATCGTTGAGCTGCTTTACAAGTTCTTTAATTCTGGTTATCTTGCCATTATCGTTATTGCCGCTGATGTCATTATTTTCTTTAATATTTTCACTGGTATTTCTACTAATATCTTCCATACACACCCCACAAAAAATCCTATATACACTCTCTACTACATCCCCACTATCCGTCTCAGCTCTGCCTCTTCCTCGCGGCTGAGCTCCCTTAACTCTCCAGGTCTCATATTTCCAAGCTTCACGTTGCAGACCCTGACTCTCTTCAGGTTCACTACCCTGTAGCCCAATGCATCACACATTCGTCTGATCTGCCTGTTGAGGCCCTGTGTCAGCACTATCATGAATGACCTGTCATCTATCTTTCGCACCTTACATTTCTTTGTCACTGTATCAAGTATAGGCACTCCATCCGACATCTTCCTGATGAAGTCCTCTGTTATCTCACGGTTCACCCGCACTCTGTATTCCTTCTCGTGGTTGTTCACCGACTTCTGGATGGCATTTGACAGGTCACCATCATTTGTCAGAAGAAGCAGACCCTGGGAGTCCTTGTCCAGCCTTCCCACGTACTGAAGTCTGATCGGATAATCTATGTGATCAAATATATTGTCTGGATCAACCTTACTCGCTGTACAGGTAAGTCCTATCGGCTTATTATATGCCAGGATCACTGTCCTATCCTTCTGCTGAACCTTCCTGCCCATGAATGTCACCACATCCCCGGGCATGACCTTCTGACCCATGACTGCAGTCTCTCCGTTGATCGTAACCTTTCCATTCTCTATATGTGTATCCGCAGCGCGCCTTGAGCACACGCCCGCCTCACTGAGATATTTGTTAAGTCTTATTCCATCCGCCATAATCTTTCCTCTGTTATTATTTTCCTATATTGTTAATACATATCTCACATTCTAATTTCTGGTCAGCATACACCATGTATCAGCCAGACCAAGGCCAGTAAATTCTAACCAATATGCAGAACCATCATACCATTTATTTTTCATTTTGTGAACCATTCATCACACCATTTATAACCCACAGCAAAGATTCAGTTAAATTAATTTTGTAAAAGTCCTTGATTTTTTTTATCAATTAATGTATATTTAAACAAACGCAAAGGTGTGTTTCTTCGGAAACGCACCTTTTTTTATTTTAGGAAAAGGAAGTGCATATTATGGATAACATCGACAGAAAAATCATTCATCTTTTACAGGGCAACGCCAGAACGCCACTCAAGTATCTGGCCAGCAAAGTCTTCCTTTCTTCGCCGGCAGTTTCAGCAAGAATAGAGAGACTTGAGAAAGCAGGAATACTGACCGGATATCACGCAAGCATCAACCATGAGGCTCTCGGATATCACATCACAGCATTTATACACATGGCTCTTGATCCAAAACAGAAGCCAACCTTCTATCCATTTGTTGAAGCATGTCCAAATGTACTTGAATGCAACTGTGTGACCGGTGCGCACTCCATGCTCATGAAGGTTTGCTTTCCTAATACCATGGATCTCGACTCATTTATCGGACAGCTCCAGAGATTTGGCAGCACAGAGACACAGATAGTATTTTCCACACCGGTTCCTATCAGAGGGGTTTTGATCGACACAGATGATGTGAACTCTTCCGAGGCAATATAAGTCTCATACAGTGATAATATAAAACGCAGGCATAAAGCCTGCGTTTTCTTTAATTATACATATTCTGGAACTTTCTAAATGTCTCATCCGTTCTAAGCAGATAATCATTGTTTTCTTTTACATGTTCATATATCGCCTGTATATCACCAGATGAGTTGATGGTGTTGATATACGAGCTCTCCTTGTCAGACAAAGCCGAATTGTTGATCTTGTAGCTTCCATCTGACTGTTTCGTCACATATAACGACCTTATATCGAGCGGTTCCGAGTTGACATCCTTTATCATCAGATTGGATAATTCGTACACGATATACGAATCTGCGGTATATCCGTTGGCTATATAACAGGTGGTCTTGTTGTACGCTGTTATATACTCCGCTGCTATCTCAATGCTCTTCATGTCGTCAAATTCCGACGGATCTGTGACCAGTCTCTGAAGTGTCGTCTGATCTGCCTTTGTTCTCGCCAAAAGATAATTGTTCACTAGCTGATTTATCTCATCGATCGTACACAGCCTGTAATTTGCTCCGTCTGGTATCTCCAGTCTCACCGTGTTATCTCTTCCGGTTATGTTCTCTGTGAACAGCTTATCGTTTATAAAAAATACATACACATAGACTCCGACAAGTATCAGAAATACCGCCCACAGCAAGGCAAGAACGCCACCAGAGATCCCGCCATGTCTGGATCTTCTTCGGCCTTTCCGCGTCTTTGCCTTCTCTTCGGCAAAATAATCGTCATCGCCATACAGCTCTTCATCATCGAACATATCTCCGGTATCCGGTGCATCATCCATATCCTCAGGATCTTCTATGACATAATCCTCATACGGCCTTTTCTGTCTCGCCGGGGTCTCCTCAACCTCTGAAGCTCCGCCGGGCTCTGAGTTATCAGCCAGCTCCGAATCTTCACTGTCATCTAAGTCATCATCTAATCCCGAGTCTCCACTGTCATCCGATTCATCGTCTGACTCCGGATCTTCACCGTCATCTAAGTCATCATCTGTCTCTGAATCTCCACCGATCTCTGATTTCCCATCCAACTCCGGCTCTTCATTTTCTATATTCTGTTCTTCCGCTTCCAAATTCTTTTTCTTCTTCATCACTGCATATCATCCTTTTACGAAATAAATATCAGAGTATAAAAAAGCGTACCAGGGCGGAGTCGAACCGCCCGTCATGGCTCCGGAGGCCATTGCCGTATCCGATTGGCTACTGGTACACAGTTGGTATGATACTACAAAAAACTCACTTTGGCAAATAAAAAAACGTCCCCGCACTTATATGCGGGAACGCTTTGAATTCTCTTGTGTCACTAAATAATTACATAGTTACCGAAACGAATTTTACTATAAATAAGAGTGCAATAATCGTCACTACGATATCCTGCTTCTTATACTTGCCTGTGAACAGTGTGATAAGAACATATGTGATAGCGCCAAGACCGATACCATTTGAAATAGAGTATGTCAGTGGCATCATAAGGAATGTCACGAATGCAGGAACTGCTGAGCGCATATCCTCCATATCAACCTTTGCAAAGTTCTTAGCCATAAGTACACCTACGAAGATAAGTGCTGGTGCTGTTGCACATGATGGAATGATGTTGGCAACAGGGCTGAGGAACAGACATACTGCAAAGCAGATTGCTGTAACCAAACTTGTAAGACCTGTTCTACCACCTGCAGCGATACCTGAAGCTGACTCTACAAATGTTGTACATGTTGATGTACCGAGAATAGCTCCTGATACAGTACCTATAGAGTCACACATCATACACTCGTCAAGCTTCATTGGGTCACCCTTCTCGTCAAGCATATTAGCCTGGGAAGCTGCACCATAGAGAGTTCCGATGGTATCAAACATATCTACCAGACAGAAGCTGACAACAAGCATGATTGCTGAGAACACACCGCCGATATACTCAGCAGAGAATGCATCCTTCCATGCCTGTCCCTGGAACACTCCGAGGAATCCGACTGAACCGAAATCCTTGAATGACTGTCCGATCGATGAGAAATCAAAGTTAGGTGCCTGAAGCATCATAACATAATATAATACTGTAGATGCAAGGATACCTATGATAATGTTACCCTTTACATTAAGCTTTGCAAGGATCGCAATTATTATAAATCCTACAAATGCTACTATAGGAGGTGCGATCTGTGCAATAGCCTCCTTTGTGCTGCCAGCGCTTGTGATCACACCGTGAAAATCAAAGAACTGAACAAATGTATATGGGTTGTCCTGGATAAGTGTTGCATTCTTCAGTCCGATAAGAGCTATGAACAGACCGATACCTGCCGGAATTGACTTCTTAAGGCACTCAGGCATTGCAACTGCAATGTACTTTCTGAGTCCTGTCACTGAAAGAATCAGGAATACGAGACCTGATATCAATACTATTACCAGACCTGCCTGATAACCTCTGATAACACTCACACCTGCAAATGCTGCACCAGCTACGAAGATAGTACAGAAGAATGAGTTAAGTCCCATTCCGCAGGCCTGTGCAAATGGCATGTCCGCGAGGAACGCCATGAGAAGTGTTCCCACTATTGCAACAAGAATAGATGCGATGAATACAGCATTCCATACTGTACCAAGCTCACCAGCCATGTCTGGAACTGCCCCTGCCAGCCAGCCATTGCTGCCTTCTCCTGCAACCTGATTTGGATTGACCAGAACGATGTATGCCATGGCGAAGAATGTTGTAAGTCCTGCCATGATCTCGGTCTTGATTGTAGACCCACGCTCTGAGATTTTGAAGAATTTGTCCATGATTACTCTCCTTTTCTCGTTTTAGTATAATATAAACAAATACTTATCCATTCTATATCACTTAATGATACTTTTTCAACTACTTTCAAATAATTTCTTAATGTTCCTTACAAAAATTAAATAACATATAAACAAATAATAAAATAGTCCGGCCGGGTATTCCCCAATCGGACTATCGTATATATGTATTACTCTGTACTATTTTACTTTTTTGACAACAAGACCTCTCACTACTTTATATCTTGAACCTGATATCTTAACTATACCGGTAACTTCTGTGGCGATCTTGCCCTTCTTCACATAGTAGTTCTTGTGATTCTTAGGACTCTTTACTATTCCCGTCTTGCCTGACTGGAATACACCCTTGTAGATATAGCATTTAGCACCTGTTGTGGTACTCTTGAAGAAGCCTGTATAACCTGACTGGATTATACCTTTCTTTACATAGTAATACTTCTTATTCTTAGTGCTTCTGACAAGGGCTGTCTTGCTCTCTGCAAATTTGCCCTTTATTATGAGACACTGCTGTCCCTTTGAATTTCTGTAGAAACCTGTGTATGCTGTATAAATCTTGCCATTCTTTACAAGATATGTTTTTCCCGTCTTAGGGCTCCTTACAAGTCCCTTGTATCCTGTCTTTACCACGCCATTTACAACATAGTAGTTGACTCCGGCACTCCTGACAAATCCTGTGTAATTCTCCTGAACCACGCCCTTCTTATAGAAGTAGGTCTTTCCATTCTCCTTCACAAGACCATTCTTGCTTGTATCAATAGAAGGAGTTGGGTCTGGTGTTGGATCTGGATCCGGTGTTGGTATTGGATCTGGTGTTGGATCCGGGTCCGGTGTCGGATCTGGGTCTGGTGTTGGATCTGGGTCCGGTGTTGGATCTGGATCCGGTGTTGGATCTGGATTTGGATCTGGTGTCGGTGTGATATCCGCATCCTTGTAGAGATATGCGTCATCCCATGTTCCCCATGCCTTACCTGATGCGGTTGCTCTCATTCCGACAACAACCTCTGTTGTCTCTTCCACTGTAAATCTAATCTCAGGATGCTGCCAGATTTTCCAGCCCTGTGGGACTGCAGGTGCGGATGCGAGTTCTGTATCTCCAGCTTTTGCATACACCTCATACACATCGTTATCTCCATTTGCACCGCCCTGAAGATATGCGCTGAACACATACTCTCCCGGCTCAAGTGTGATGGTCTGATATACATCATATGCAAAATCTGATGAATTGTAGTAGTGACCACAATATGCACCGTTTCTAAAATCTTCCTTTGTCTTGATTGCAAATCCCTTGCTTGTATCAGCGATGGTCCATCCCTCGTTTCCTGACTCAAATCCAGGATTTACAAGGATGTTCTCCTTTAATATTGTTACATTGCACTGAACCTCGACAGTCTCATCATTTACTGTCACAGTTCCCTTTACAGTACATGTTCCTGCACCGTAGTTCTTTACCTTCTCAAGCGCTCCATCCTCCCAGGTGATGTCTGCGCTCTCTGAATTGCCATCATTGTAAGCTACTGTTGCTGCAGTCGGCAGAGCTACATTTGCAATATCTGTTATCTCGATCTCAACATCATCAACTGTTATTGAGACTACCTCTCTCTTTGTCTTTGTTCCTGTGTGAACATAGGCAAATGTCTTGAGTGACTCAAGTGGGTGTCCTGTGAAGTCAAACAGTGCCTGGTTGTCAACTGCTGAACCACCGTACCACTTTCCTGCATCAGCTGCGTCATACTCTCCTGCGTATGATGAAGCCCAGCCTGAACCGTACTTCTCCCATGCCTCCTTGTTGGCTGCAAGGACGTCTGCTGCATTCTCTGCAGATGAATCATACACATTTACAGGAAGCCATGCAGGCTCCCAGTAGAATACACCGATTCCTGAAGAACCTGTATTCTTTACTGCTTTTATAACGGAGCTTATCTCATTGGCCTGTCCCTGAACTGATAAATCATAAGTTGTAGAATCATCTTTACCTTTTCTGACAGTATTTTCATGTCCATCACCATCATCCAGTGTATATGCCCATGATGTCTCTGCCACCATGACAAGCTTGCCATATGTGTCTGCCACATTCTTGAGAACCGATGTGAGATTGTCTGTTGAGCCATGCCATACAGGATAGTATGATGATGCAAATACATCGTAGTCTACATTGTATGTATTAAGTCTCTTTGCAAAATTTGCGTAATTGCCACTTCTCTCAGGATTGGTGAAATGGATGGCAACAAGGATATTCTTGTCGATGGCTCTCACTGCCTCACTTCCGGCGCTGAAGATCTTTGCCATGTTTTCCCAGTTCTTTGAAGTCTCACCACATATTCCGTTGGTCGTCTCGTTACCGATCTGAACCATGCCGACATCAACGCCAGCATCGAGCAGAGTCTTAAGGCTCTCTGATGTGTATGACTTAACTGCAGCTACCTTCTCGTCAAGAGTGAAGTCAGCCCAAGCCTTAGGCACCTGCTGTTTGCCAGGATCAGCCCAGAAATCCGAATAATGGAAATCCACAAGAAGCTTTATTCCGGCTGCTGTTGCATACTGTCCGATCTTCTTGGCTGTCTCCAAATCATTGTTACCGCCGCCGTAACCGTTTTTGTCTGCATCATATGGATCATTCCATACACGGACACGCACATAATTTATTCCACATGAAGCAAGGAACTTGAAGTATCCGATATCATCCAGCTCGTTGCCATCGAAATCATAATACTTAACTCCACTGTTCTTCAGTGACACATAGGATGATACGTCTACGCCCTCGATAAATGACTGCTTCTCTCCGTTCAGATCTGTGTATGTGAGATCACGCACGCGGTCCACATATATTCCAGCCTCCACAGGCTCAACTACATCTTCCTCGTCTGTAAGCTTGCAGAGCTTTACATTGTCTATCTTGCCCCAATATCCCTTGGCAAGACTGCCCTTGAATGAAATGCTGACATCAGTTGTATCCTCAAGAACGAACTCTTCTGTCTCATTTGTCGCCCATGCATCCCAGCCGGTCGTGGCTCCAACAGCCTGTGACTTATCAGCGACAGATACTGTGAGTCCTGTATCCTGTGCATCGCCCTCGACATCATACTCTAGCTTGTATGTTCCTGCAGGAACAGCCTCTACAGTCTGTGTGATGCTGACATCAGCCGCATCTGAAGCCCAGATATTCAGATAATATGTGGCGTTTACATTACTTCCACCATTTTTTACAACAAGCTCAGCTCCCGATTCACTCTCTATAGTCCAGTTACTGCTGTCACCTGTTTCAAAATCGCCATTTGCAACCTTGAGTGTGTCCACCCAGCTCTCCGCAGCCTTCGCTGTTATCAGTGAAGCTCCAGATCCAAAGATCTGCCCTACCATAAGCGCTCCTGCAAGAACTGCACAGCCAATCTGCTTTACAATTCTCTTTCTTCTCATATATGCCCTCCTAATAAGTATTATTACGCAGACGCATCCCAATGCGCTCCGCGCGGCGTCTGCATTATCACAAGGATTCCTCCTTGCAATAATAATGTTGATCAACAGTTGCGCAACCGTTTGTCCTCATACTGATATATTAACATATTTGAGTTCTGGTTACCATGTCGCTTGTAGACAATGTTTTTAACAATTATTTGTATATTTTGTATATGTCAAGGCGCAACTTAAGCGCAATTTGTGTGCAATTTTTGTGCGCAACAGGATAATATTATGTTATGCATTTTCAAATATGCACAATAAATCCCAACGCTTACACAAAGAAAACGCCCTGTCCATGATATGTTATGTAAACTTCATATCATGAACAGAGCGTTTTAACGTATACACACTGTATTATTCTATAATGTAACTTGGAATGTGATGTATCCATCCCCGTCACATCTTGCTATTATCCTGCCCTTGTGAGACTCAACTATCGATTTGGCGAGAGAAAGTCCTATTCCCGAACCTCCGGTCTCCGAATTTCTTGAGCTGTCAGGTCTATAGAATCTCTCAAACAATATATCCTGAGAGCCCTCTTCCATGCCATCTGTGAGGTTTTTGAGAACAAACTTCACCTTTCTGCCATCACGCTTCAAGGATATACTTATATCCGCTGATTCAACAGCATACTTCATGGCGTTATCCACCAGTATGCTTATGAGCTGCCTGATGGAATTCTCATCTCCGACATACTTTATTCCATCTTCGATATCCGCGCTGATCTTCTTGCCTCGAACCTCCGACAGAGACGAGAAATGATCTATCACCTCATACGCCACATCAGACAGATCAAACTTTGCCTTCTCCTTCGGTTCAGGATTCTCATCCAGTCTGGAGAGAGCCACCATCTGATTTGTGAGCGCTGTCAGTCTCTTGACCTGATCCCTGGTGTTCTTCGTCCATTCACTCTCACCGTTCACCATCTCTATGACCTCGGTATTTGCATCTATGATGGTTAGGGGTGTCTTGATCTCATGGCTTGCATCGGTGATAAACCGCTTCTGCTTGGCATAACTCTCAGCCACCGGCTTGAATATCTTCTTTGACCAGAACAGCACCAGCATGAACACCGCAAGGAATCCAAGAAGTGACACTCCTACACTGTATACCAATGTATTTCTGAACGACTCCAGCTCCTGACGGCAGTCGACAAATATTATCCTGGTTCCATCCTCACAGTCCGCTACCCTGTATCTGTATATATCCGTAAATCCACTGTCTGAACCGTCCCCAAGTATCTTCAAAGCATACGACTCGGCTTCCGATTCATCAACAGCAGCTATATTGTCAAGGCTGTAGGACTCAACAGCCCCATCACTTACGACCACGGAGAAATATCTTGTCTGAAATGGTGTCTCCGGTGAGAACTTATCATTGCTCTTGCCATCAGGCTTATCAGGTGGCTGGGAATCCGCATTGGTCTTAACCTTCTCTTTCAGAAAATCCCTGCGGTCAAACTGTCCATTATTATCCACCAGTTCACTTAAGGTATCATCCGCCCTTGAAACCATGCGGGCATAATTTGCTATGTTGAGAATGCTCATTATGACAAACAGCACTCCAAATGTGGATGCCATTGCCGCAAATATAAATCTTTTTCTCAGATTCTTTATCATGTTCTATCCTCTTCCTTATACTCAAGTGTGTATCCCTGATTCCTTACTGCCTTAATGGACACCCCTGAGCCTATCTGACTGAGTTTCTTCCTGAGATACGAGATATTGACCCACACAACACTGATCTCCGTATCCGTGTCATAGCCCCATATCTTCTCCATCATAAGCTCTGCTGATATTATCGCATTCTGATTTGCCATCAGCAGTTCCATGATCTGATATTCCTTGTTCTGCAGCTTTACGCTTCCACCAGATGAACTGAGCTCATAATTCAGGCTGTTTAACGTGCAGTCGCCATACTTCATCTCCGTGCTGACCGCCTCACTCTTTCTTCTGGTTATCGCGCGTATCCTTGCCAGGAGTTCCTTTGTCTCAAATGGCTTTGCAAGATAATCGTCCGCCCCCAGATCAAGGCCATTGATCTTGTCATCAGTCTCAGCCTTGGCCGTGAGCATAATGACCGGAACATCGCAGCCCTCAGCCCTGATCTTTGACAGCACGGTAAAGCCATCCATCTTTGGCATCATGACATCAAGTATGACTCCGTCATACACCCCTGCCATAATGTAATCATAGGCATCCTGTCCGTTATACACAGCGTCCACTGAGTAATTGTTGTGCTTCAATATAACCTGAAGCGCGCTTGAAAGCGCTTTCTCATCCTCCGCAAGAAGCAATCTCATAATCTTATCTCCGTCTCATATTATTATGGTCTCCACCAGATATGACGCAAACCATCTATAATTCGTATTTTACCCCTCAAGCTTAAATAAAGCTTAAACCTTCATGACATCAACAATTGTCTGGACAAGTCTGTCTGTATCTATAGGCTTGGCAAGATGGGCATTCATACCCGCTTCCCTGCCTCCACACCGTCAAGCATAAGGTCGACCAAAAGCCCGGATGCCGATTCTATGTGTCCCTGCTCGTTACTCAGCTCGTTTGCGATCATCTGAACCGCAATTACATAGATTATATTTTATACAGTGCTGGATATCAACAGAAACAGACAATAAAAAAGCCCCACGGCCAGCTCAAAAGCCAACCGCAAGGCAATTATTCATATATTCAGATACGGGATATGATTAAACGTTCATCTGCTTAGCAACCTCGGCTGCGAAGTCCTCGTTCTTCTTCTCCATTCCCTCTCCAACCTCGAAACGAACGAAGCTGGCGATCTTGAGATCCTTGTTAACTGACTCAAGGTACTTGGCAACTGTCTGCTTGCCATCCTCAGCCTTAACGTATACCTGATCAAGAAGGCTGATCTCCTTAACCTGCTTTGAGATACGTCCCTCAACAAGGCCATTGAAGATCTTATCTGCAACGATAACATCCTTATCAGCGATAGCAAGCTCTGCAAGCTGTGCCTTTGCCTCCTTTGAAAGGAAGTTGAATAAGAAGTTCATGTTGCTCTTCTTCTCTTCGTAGATAGCTACATCCTCTGCGCTCCATACGCCGTCAACAGCCTTTGCGATAAGCTTGTTAAGGATTGGCTTTGGAAGTGTATCAGGTGCATTAAGTGCACTGTCAACTGTGATCTCCTTAAGCTTAGCCATAGCGTCTGCTGAGATATCAGCTCTGCTGATGTACTGTGGGTTCATAGCTGCGATCTGCATAGCTACGTTCTTGAGTGCTTCCTTAGCAGCGTCATCGCTTGCGCCGTTACCAGCTACGATAACACCGATTCTTCCATTGCCGTGTAAGTAGTCAACTACTACATCGCCTGAAAGCTTCTGGAATCTACGGAATGATAACTTCTCTCCGATTGTTGCTGTCTTGTCAACAAGGGCTTCCTTAAGACCATTCTCTCCGAGAAGTGCCTCAACATCCTCGCCATCCTTGCCACCAACAAGTGATGAAGCAAGTGCCTGATCAGCGATCTGCTGAACAAATGTCTGGAATATCTCGTTCTTAGCAACGAAGTCTGTCTCTGAGTTAACCTCTACAACAACACCTGTTGTACCATTAACTGCTGCACGGCAGATACCCTCTGCTGCGATTCTGCTTGCCTTCTTCTCAGCCTTAACTGCACCGCTCTTACGAAGTACATCTACTGCTGCTTCCATATTACCATCAGTCTCTGCAAGTGCCTTCTTGCAATCCATCATACCGGCACCTGTGAGCTCTCTTAACTCTTTAACCTGAGCTGCTGTGATTGCCATCTTATTTTACCTCCAAATTTGAATATTGACATATCATAATAATGGTTATGTCGTTTTATTAAAGCTTTTTCAGCCTGTATATGTCCCTTTAAAAGTCACGGGATAATACTTTTTATATTACCCCGTTACCTTTTATAATCATTTATTAATTATAATCAATGATGATCAATATCAACTACAGATTACTCCTCTGCAGCCTCCTCAGCCTCTGCCTCATCTACTGAATCAGCATCAACACCCTGCTGAGCCTCGATAACAGCGTCTGCCATCTTTGAAACGATAAGCTTTACAGCTCTGATAGCGTCGTCGTTACCAGGGATTACATAATCAAGCTCCTCTGGATCACAGTTTGTATCAGCGATACCAACAAGCTTAATTCCAAGTGACTGAGCCTCCTGGATACATATTCTCTCCTTCTTAGGATCAACAACGAAGATCATGTCTGGGATTCTCTTCATGTTCTTGATACCGCCAAGATTCTTCTCGAGCTTCTCCATCTCCTTCTTGATCTGGATAACTTCCTTCTTAGGAAGAACGTCAAATGTACCGTCCTGCTCCATCTCCTCGTACTTCTTAAGAGTAGCGATTCTTGTCTGGATTGTCTTGAAGTTTGTAAGCATACCTCCAAGCCATCTCTCATTTACATAGTACATACCGCAACGCTCTGCCTCGCTCTTGATTGAGTCCTGAGCCTGCTTCTTTGTACCAACGAAAAGGATTGTTCCACCGTTTGCAACACAATCACCGATTGCATTGTAAGCATCGTCAACCATTCCTACTGACTTCTGAAGATCGATGATGTAGATACCATTACGCTCTGTGTAGATGTATGGCTTCATCTTAGGGTTCCATCTTCTTGTCTGGTGTCCGAAATGTACACCTGCCTCTAATAACTGCTTCATTGAAATAACGCTCATTTTTTCTACCTCCATGGTTAAAATCTTCTGCCGGCATCAACTCTTTGGACCACCCGAGCACAGGCACCACGCCAACTATCAACCAGCATGTATATTTGTTATGCGCACTCACGCAATCGACATTGTAACACAAAAAAAAAGTGCATTCAAGCACTTTTTTCTGAAAATATATGTTTTATAAGAAGTATTCTGTCTGCCGGTCCGTGTTCTATTTTGCTCTTGTCCTGATGCTGTTTATTATATATGAAACACTGGCTACAACAAACAGAAGATAACCGACCGCAAGCTCACCCCAGAATGAACTCATAGTATCTGCAGCATCCAGCACATCATACATACTCTTATAACAGTCAAAGAAGCTCACATCATATCCATAATCACTAAATTCCTGATATAATTCCATGCTGACACTCAGTCTCTCTGAAATGTATATCATTCCTATACACAACACTACGCAGATTATTATGCCCTTCAGGTCAAGTTTCTTTCCAAACTTGTTGTACCCCATCATGGCACATATGACCATAACCGCTCCTGATATGCCTGCGATATAACCAAGCTTATACACAACAAGCCAGAGCACAACTCCGACCAGTGATCCAAGAAACGCTCCTACCAGTCCTGCCAGAACATTTGATCCGGAACTCTTTGCTTTTTTCCCCTGTGGATTCATAGTCTCCTGATCGTAGCCCTGGCCATATGGCTGACTCTGTCCATACATCTGGTTCTGTCCATACATCTGGTTCTGGCCATACTGTGGATTCTGACCATACATCTGGTTCTGGCCATACTGATGATTCTGACCGTACTGCTGTCCCGGATAATAGTTGTCCGTCTGTGAGGCAGCTCCACTATCCGGTTCAGCCGGATTGTTATACCGGTACATAGGACTGGTCTCACTGTGAGTTATTCCAAATTCATTCGGTACATACTGCAAGGCTGCCGGATTTGGCGCAAACGGATCCATACTACTACTACCACTACCCGCACTGAAACGCTGTCCCGGATATCCCATCTCCTCATTATTCATATTGTCTCCCATAATTGATTACTCCTCCCTTTTCTCGTATCTTTACTGATTACCTAATAGGATCCACACTATTCCGCCGTTTGTCTCATTTCCGGTAAATGTGTATGTTCCAGGTACAAGACTCTCAGAATATCCCGATCTGAGAAGCCAGTCGTAATACTCATCTGCATCCCTGATGCCTATCTGTCCAAGCAACTGGCATATCTCGTATGCTGATGTGCCGGCTCCAAATGTGATCTCTCCGCCGCCATTGTCATACTTGATGGCACTCGCTTTCACAGCCTCTGTCGCCGCCTCGGTAGTCTTATTTGTGCTGCTTCCTGAACCGGTCTGTGAATTCTTATCCTCTGTATAGCCGTTGTCCTTGGCAGATGGAACTCTCTCTGTCTTATCAGAAAGGCCTCCGTTGTTATCTGTTGTGCCGGTTCCATTTGACTTGTCGGAGCTTCCGGTCGTACCACTGTTGCTTCCACTGCCGCTCTCTGCATCGCTCTTGCCATTTTCTGACTTGCCTGTCTCTGTTGTAGTCTTATCGGCATTGGCATTCTTTTCCGTGGTTACTTTCTCTGTCGTTGTCTTTTCTGTCGTCTTATCCTCGGTCTTCTTCTCTGTTGTCGTCTCTGTGGAAGAATCCTCTGTGCTCTTATCCTGCTGCTGACTTACGACCGCCGTCTTGCCCTGACCTGAATCAGTTTTTCCGGCATTTCCAAAATTAAACGCAACAGTCATGGTAAGTGCTCCTATCACCAGCCCTGTACCAAGGCCTCTGAAATAACTTTTTTTATACATAGCTTACCTCCCGGACTGATTACTGTTTGTCAGCCTCATTGATCTTGTCTATCATAACCTTAGCCTCTCCAACTCCTATTCCAAGTTTGTTTGCGATCTCCATGATGCTGAGTCCCTTCTTGTGCAGATCTGCAACCTGTGACTCTACATCTGTGCCTTCATCCCATATATCAACAACCTTGTTCTGAGCGGCTTTCTTCTTTTTTCTCTTCTTTGAACGATTGTTTCTAGATCTGGCAGCATTGTTATTCTCAGCGATCGCTGCGGCTGCCTTCTCAGGATTTTCAGCCTCTACCACTGTAAATGCACTGTCTGTTACCGGTGCATCCTCCACACTGACTGCTTTCTCGGCAGCCTCTGCATCTGCAGCAGCCTCAGTGCTGCTCTCTGACTCGGTATTCTCTTTCTGCGCTTCACCCTCGGATGTCTCCGACTTATCATTGTCAGCGATACCGTCTGTCTTTACGTCATCTTCTGCTTCTGCTTCAGCATCAGCTTTAGTCTCAGCTCCATCTGCTGTCTCTGTCTTATCTGCTGCCTGAGAATCATTTTCTGACTGAGCTTTCTCTGCATCCGGCTCAGTCTTCTCTGATCCGTTATCTGCCTCCGCAGGCTCTGACTCGGAAGTATCTACAGTCTCAGGCTCATCGTATGTCACAGGCTCTTTCTCGCTGGTATCATCCGGATCATATGCCTCGTATGCATCCTTAAGGCTCTGGTTGATGTAATCTATCATCTGCTTCTTGGCCTTCTCTGACAACTGTTTCTCACAAGCCTCAAGCTCTGTCTGCATCTTCTTCTTTGCAGCCTCTATACCCTCCTCGTATGCCTTGACTGCATCATCTATCTTCTTCTGGGTATCAGCCTGGGCTGTCTCATTTGCCTTGACTGTGCCGGCTCTGAACTCATCCAGCTCCTTCCTTGTGCTGTCCATGAGCTCACTCATTTCCTTCTTTGAACTCTCTCTCATCTCAGCAAGCTCTTTTTTCGATGACTCCCTGACTTCATCAAGGCCCTTTTTCATGTCTGATTTCACAGCTTCGCCCTGTTTCTTCAGCTCATTCTTCTTCTTCTCTACAAGGCTGTCACAATACTCATCAAGCTTCTTCTCCAGATTCTCCCTGCTCTCATCCATCACAGAATTCTCTGTATTCTCTTTTGGACCGTCAGTGAGGAAAAAGCTTACTATCACTATCGCTACACCTACTATCAATGTCACTATTGCCGGTATCATATATTTCTCTCCTTTTCGATGTATTTATAATTCTGTTCTCAGGCATTCTTCAGTTCATCAAACACCACATCATTCAGCACTTTTATGTACGTGCCCTTCATTCCCGATGATCTCGCCTCGATAACACCTGCGCTCTCAAACTTTCTGAGTGCGTTCACTATAACCGATCTTGTTATGCCTACCCTGTCTGCGACCTTGCTTGCCACCAGTATTCCCTCTTCGCCGTCAAGCTCGGAAAAAATGTGTTTGATCGCCTGCAGCTCTGAAAACGACAGAGTGTTGATTGCTGATCTCACTATGGCCAGCTTGCGGTTCTCCTCAGCATTCTCCTCATTGAGCGCCCGCATCATCTCAAGTCCCACAACGGTGGTTCCATATTCGCCAAGAATGATGTCATCTATATCGTACTCAGTCTGAAGTCTGTACAGAAACAGAGTTCCAAGTCTCTCTCCTGCTATATCAATAGGAAGGAGCAGACCATGATACTTGTCTATATCCTTTCCATCAAATCCAAGTGTCGTCAGATTAACATTCTCCTTAGTGGACAGGACGAGAAGAAGACGCTCGTTGAGCATGTTGTCTATGAGACTTCCTACCTTACCCTCAATGAGCTCATGGATCTCCGGAATATCCTCTCTGTTCTTGAGTCCGAGTATCTTGCCCTTCTTGCTTATTACCATCACGTTTGAAGCAAGAATGTCGCTGAGCACATCACAAATGTCATTAAAAACAACCTTATGTGAATTGTTATTGTGCAATAACTTGTTGATTTTTCGTGTTTTATCTAACAATTGTACACTCATAAGTTATCCTCCATTTTTTTATGTAACAAAAAGTATCTTTTGCTCGAAATATTATGACTATTTGTGATTCTACCACAACAAGATTGACATAACAACCATATTTTATGTAAAGTTGTCCTAAAAACAAAGATTTAAGAAAGTGTTGATTTTACTGGATTTTTCAGCCACAACATATAGTGGTCAGTCTTTTTTTCGACACAATTTTAATAATTATGACAACCATACACTTCTTTTAATTTTTCTACAATTCAACAAAAAAACAGACAAATTCACTAATTGTCTCCAATTAGGAATCTGTCTGTCACATATCTTATATCTTAATTATTTATCAGCAGTCTCCGCCGCCTTGTTGTTGCAGGTATAACCACACTCCTGATCTGAGCATACCAGCTTATTGCCCTTTACTATCATGTACTTTCCACACTCAGGACATTTCTCATTGCTTGGCATTGCCCATGACATGAAATCACACTCAGGTGCATTGATACATCCATAGTATCTTCTGCCCTTTCTCGTCGTCTTGATGACCACGTCTCCGCCACACTTAGGACAGGTAACACCTATCTTCTCGTAGAACGGCTTTGTAAATCTGCACTCAGGGAATCCAGGACACGCCAGGAATTTGCCGTGAGGACCATACTTGATGACCATGTTTCGTCCGCACACGTCACACACTTCCTCGGACACCTCATCCTCTATCTTGATGGACTCAAGTTCTGCCTCCGCCTTCTTCACCGCCTCGTCGAGATCCGGATAGAAATTGCGGACAACCACTTTCCAGTCCACGGTTCCCTCTCCTATCTTATCGAGAAGAGACTCCATGTTAGCCGTGAAATTCACATCTATGATAACCGGGAACGCCTGCTCCATGCTCTGGTTAACCGCATCACCTATGGCTGTCACATATAACTTCTTCTGTTCCTTCGTTATATATCTTCTCGCAAGTATGGTCGATATGGTTGGAGCATAGGTACTTGGTCTTCCAATTCCAAGCTCCTCCAATGTCTTGACAAGCAATGCCTCTGTATATCTTGCAGGCGGCTGTGTAAAATGCTGTTTCTCCTCAAGGCCGTCAAGCTCCAGCACATCGCCCTCAGTAAGATTGTTGATTCCCGCAACTGTCTCTCCTCTGTCATTGTCCAGATTGTATACAGCAAGGAATCCGTCAAATGCTATCTTTGATGCGGATGTCTGGAATGTCGCATCGCCGCAGCTTACCTTTACACTCTTGACAGAATATACCGCCCCCGCCATCTGGCTTGCAAGGAAACGATTATATATGAGCTGATACAGTCTGAACTGATCCCTTGAGAGCTGTTCCTTTACCATGACCGGTGACAGAGTCACATCTGTAGGTCTGATAGCCTCATGAGCATCCTGTATCTTCTTGTCTGTCTTGGCGCGTCCATTTGAATCGCCAATATATATATCACCGAAATTGTCCGTTATATATTTGTCAGCAGCAGCAACTGCTTCCTCTGATATTCTAGTGGAATCTGTTCTCAGGTATGTTATGAGACCTATCGTTCCACGGCCCTTGATATCAACTCCCTCATAGAGCTGCTGTGCGATCCTCATCGTCTTGGATGTCGCAAAATTGAGCTTCGATGAAGCCTCCTGCTGCAGCGTACTTGTTGTAAATGGCAGCGGTGCCTTCTTGTTTCTCTCACTCTCTTTTATGGACTTTACAACGTACTCTCCATCTTGAAGACCGCTGAGTATCTCATCGAGTGCCGCTCTGCCTGATATCTCTTCCTTATTCTTACCATCTCCCGTAAACTTGAACGTGATAGGCTTCTTGAGCTTGCCGCCGGTAAGATTCGCGTCCAGTGTCCAGTATTCCTGCGGGATAAAATCATTTATCTCCTTCTCCCTGTCACACACGAGCTTGAGTGCAACAGACTGTACACGTCCGGCAGAAAGACCTCTCTTGATCTTTGCCCAGAGAACCGGGCTGATCTTGTAACCAACAAGTCTGTCGAGCACTCGTCTCGCCTGCTGGGCATCCACAAGGTTCATGTCTATGTCCCTTGCCTGCTTTATAGAATTCTTTACCGCATTCTTTGTAATCTCATTGAACGTAATTCTCTTGTAATCCTTATTCTCCAGCTTAAGTGCTTTCATCAAATGATAGGATATAGCCTCTCCCTCACGGTCCGGGTCAGTTGCGAGATAGATCTTGTCGGCCTTCTTAACCGCTTTTCTCAGAGCGGCAAGAATATCACCTTTACCCCTTATAGTGATATATTTGGGCTCGAAATCATTATCAACGTCTATTCCCATCTGACTCTTTGGCAGATCTCTCACATGGCCATTCGAAGCAATCACCTCATAGTTCGATCCAAGAAACTTTTTTATTGTCTTAGCTTTAGCTGGAGACTCAACAATAACAAGATTTTTTGCCATAGCTATCTGTCCTTTCTGTAGGTTTCCTGTAATTCTTATCATCCCAGAGCATCTTCCGGCAGTGTTCATTTTCATGGTCAGGCTCTGACATAATAATTTCTTACCAACTGTTTTATCAATCTTTTCTGTTCTAATTCATACAATATCTGAGTCACCTCAGACACTGAAATCCCAGTCTCGAAGCATATATCATCTATATGCCTTGATTCCAAACGTACACAACTATACACTTTTTTCTCTGCAGGCGCAAGTAAATTTTTGTTAAATGCCTTTGATTCAGCTCGGTTTATGCCCATTTCATCAAGTATACCCTCCACCTGTGTGACACACACCGCCCCCATTCTGATAAGTCCGTTACAGCCTCTGCTGCCCGAATCCGTGATCCTCCCGGGAACAGCATACACTTCCCGCCCCTGCTCCAGCGCCTGGTCCGCAGTGATCAGAGAACCGCTTTTTTCCCTCGCCTCAACGATGAGCACACCGGACGAAAGTCCACTGATTATCCTGTTCCTGTACGGAAATCTGAAAGCATCCGGTCTTATGTCAAGCCCACATTCCGACAGCACTACTCCGCCGCCATTTCTTATGTCGTGATATATATCATAGTTCTCCCTCGGATACGGAACATTTATACCACTTCCGAGCACAGCCACAGTCTTTCCTCCGGCCTTCATGGCAGCTCTGTGCGCAGCGCCATCTATTCCCAGTGCCATTCCACTGACTATAGTAACCCCTGATGCTGCAAGCTCCCCCGACAGCCTGTCGGCAGCTTCCCTTCCGTACACAGAGGCCTTTCTTGCCCCTACCACCGCAACCGCAGGGTCCAGATCCGCCAGCACATCCACATCCCCTGCTGCAAACAGAAGCATTGGGGGATCCGGTATATCATACAGCTTCCCGGGATACAGCTTATGTCCCGGATAAATATATGTAATGTCATTTCTTCGAAGCTCCTCTGCATATGCCGCAACTTTCCCGGCATCCCTGTGTTCAAGGAATCCGTCAGCCTGAGCCTGTGTGAGTTCATCCCGAAGCTGTTCCTCAGAAGTGTTCCACAGTCCTCTTATACCTCCGTATTTCATGGCAACGTTCATCTTCACAGTGTGAGTCATTCTGCTTATCATCCCAAACCAGAGATAAAGTAATTCCTCCGTCATGTCACACACCTCCCTGAATGTCCGCATTTCTGAAGAACACCGCTTCTCTCAGGTGTTTTATCCCGACCTCAGGATCTCCATCGAGATCCGCAATAGTCCTGGCTATCTTGAGTACCCTGTATGCTCCTCTCGCAGTCATATCCATATCGGCAAAACAGTCCTCCATGAAATTCTTTGCCTCGCCGTCAAGCACTACATATTTACTGCATAATGCCGAATCCATCTGGGAATTGAACCGTATATTTTCACCGCTGAACCTTTCACTCTGTATCCTCTGGGTCCTCAGCACACTCTCCCTCATTTCTGCTGAATTCTTCCCTGTCCGGCCACCAAATAACTGTCTGCAGTCCACCTTCCTAACATCCACATTTATATCTATCCTGTCAAGCAGAGGCTTGCTTATCCTGGCATTATAATTCCTGATCTGCCTGACCGTGCATGTACACCTGTTCATATCCGGGTACTGTCCGCAGGGGCATGGATTTCTCGCCGCAACCAGCATGAAGTCCGCAGGAAATCTGTATATTCCACCAAGCCTTGATATACTGACCTCACCGTCCTCAAGGGGCTGTCTCATGACCTCGAGCACGTTCCGGTTAAACTCCGGCAGCTCATCGAGAAACAGCACACCACCGTGTGCAAGACTTATCTCTCCTGGTCTCGGATTATGCCCGCCGCCGGACAGGGCATGCAGGGATATCGTATGATGAGGTGCCCGGAATGGACGGCGGTTTATTATATGACAGGATTCATCCAGAAGCCCCGCCACACTGTACACCTTCGTTATCTCTATACTCTCCTCAAGGCTGAGTCTCGGAAGTATCGTCGGGATACGTCTGGCTATCATGGATTTTCCTGCCCCGGCGGGGCCTGTCATGAGTATGTTGTGCATTCCCGCCGCGGCTATCTCCACTCCACGTTTAAGGGATTCATGCCCCATTACCTCAGAGAAATCCACTTCTGCTTCATCCCCTGACATATCCAGCATGGCTTCTACATCAACATATTCAGGCTCTATGGTCTGTATACCACTCAAGTGATCGACCAGCTCTCCTATACTTGTGACCGGTATAACAGTCATCCCACGTATAATGGCGGCCTCCCTGGAATTTCCCGCCGGCACTATACAGCTCCTCACTCCTTCGCTGTACGCAGAGTGAACTATGGACAGCACACCGCTCACCGTATTCACATGTCCGTCAAGCCCCAGCTCTCCAAGGATAAGTATGTTCTTTATATTGTCTGTTGGAATAACGCCCATGGACGCCAGCATACCCGCTGCGATGGGCAGATCGAAGGCAGTGCCTTCCTTTCTGATATCCGCCGGAAAGAGATTGATCGTTATTCTCTTCGGAGGAATGTTGAAACCGGAATTGCGCAGTGCAGTCCGGACCCGTTCTCCTGCTTCCTTCACGCAGGATGACAGGTATCCGACCATATTCATAACGGGAAGCCCATCGTGTATATCCGTCTCCACTGATATGAGCGTCCCGTCGATTCCCTGTACAAGTCCACTTAATACTTTACTATACATAAGCAAGTGCTCCTTCCTGCTCTGCCGAGCAGCCTCTCCACCGGAGCACATATTACACTAAAAAGGATATCCCATAATCAAACACAAGTCAAACTCCATTTTGTATACCTGTTTGGAATATCATATCCTTGACTTTTTCCTTTTTCTGCTGCCCTTAACCAGCTTCACCGAAGCCACCTTAAGTAGCACAAATGATGCTGCGAGATTCACACACACTGAGATCACGGCCATATGATCCACCACGAAATTCGTGTATTTACCGTATCCCGTCATGGTTTCCACCACAGATTCATCCCCGAGCAATCTGATGAAATTTTCTGCTATCCACATGGCAGGATTGACTGCATAGCACACTGCCTTTCCCATCATATAAGTAGCATAACTGCTTCTTGAACCGTCCGACATATACATCATGGATTCAAAAACTTTTCCTATCGCATATGATAAAAACACAACAACCGCTATAGTCACTATGGTTGATATGGCCGCCGACACAGAAGTTCTCTTCACGCAGGAGTAAAATATTCCGATACTACCAACGTATATATCTATAAAGAGAACCATTCCAAGATATTTGAACAGTTCGTCCCAGCCCATTCCTCCAACTATGAATGCAACCGCCATAAACGGAAGAGTTGCTATGACATACATTGCCGTGGTGGCAACTGCCGACAGGAGCTTTCCTGCAACTATCGATATAGGTCTTACCGGAGTCGTCAGCATGATCTCAAGCGTCTGTCTCTCCCTCTCACCGGATATCGAGGTGGATGTGATTATCGGAACTATGAGTCCTATTATGCACAGCTCACACACCGCAAGCACAGGAAACATCTGTGCAATATTTGAATAATATACCTGATATGCCGAGCCTCTGCTCGTCATGAAGAGCATTCCGACAACCAGCGCAAACAGGCAGTTGATGACTGTTATCGTCACGACCATTCTGGCACTTCTCGCATTTACCAGAATATCCTTCTTCAATATGGGATTAATAATTGTTCTTCGCGCCACGATTCTCACCTCCCGTAATCTTAAGGAACAGGGATTCCAGATCTTCCTTCTCCCTGAAAAACTGATGAACGTGCACACCGTTGTCCACAAGACTTCTGAGAAGCTCGGCGTCAGACTCCCTCGTGCCTGAATAATAGACAAGAATTTCTCCATCTTGTATACTTATGCGATCCACATTGAATCTTTCCTTCACAATGACAGATATCCTGTTGGCTGAGGCCTCCGCATCAAGTCCCAACATATATCCCTTTATCCTTACAGGAGGCATGTTCTTATCACCATTTACAATCTCATCCACGCTTCCGCTGGCCACTATCTTTCCGTTGTCTATGACACCTATACTCGTACACATCTCTGAAAGCTCCGGCAGAATATGCGAGCTTATCACGATGGTCTTGCCCATCTCCTTCAGATCACGCAGTATATTCTTCATATCATGTCTTGACCTTGGATCCAGACCCGAACTCGGCTCATCAAGCACCAGAAGCTCGGGATCATGTATGAGCGCTCTTGCTACACAGAGTCTCTGCTTCATACCTCTTGAAAGGCTGTCGACGAACTCGTCCTTTTTATCCTGAAGGGCGACAAGCTCCAGATATTTATCTGCGACCTTCTCCACTTCCCGCTTGCTCATACCGTACATGGAGCCATAAAAATCCATGTACTCCATGACCTTCAGATTGTCGTACACACCGAAAAAGTCAGGAACATATCCTATCTTCCGTTTCACATCCGCAGGTCTGCCAAGTGCGTCTACACCGTCTATGGTGACCTTTCCCGATGTGGCTTTAAGGAGTCCGCACATGATCCTCATGGTTGTCGTCTTACCGGCACCATTTGGTCCGACAAATCCGAATATCTCGCCCTTATCAATATGAAGATTCATATGATCGAGCGCAACAAACTTTCCATATCTCTTGGTGAGTTCTTCTATATCAACCATTACCGGACACCTCCCCTCGCACTGATATGTGGAAGGTAACTGTCCACATAATAATCTCCCTGCTGAGGAGATATAAATCTCATAGCCAAGCATCCGTCCGACATATATTTGTCAAGTTCCTGCCCCTTTATGATCGTTTGTCCATCGGCAAATACCGTGTCATATTCACCGGTCTCTCTGTTGAGCATCTGCACTACGACCTTGTTCTTGCCGCTTCCCGCCTGGGTCTTATCGTATATCAGTTCCGTTATATCATCATTCTTGCCAAATCTGATGTTAACGTCCACGGTTTCAGAATACATCAACAGATCGTCATCACCATAATCTGATCCGCCGATTCCATTCTCATCCCTGTCATAAATGCTGTAATAATAAACTCCATCCACATCCTCATATTTAAGGGTATCTATGTCGTATACCATATAGCTGCCATAATTTTCCGTATCGGCATCACTCATCATATCCGGATCCCGCTGTATGGTTCCCCACACAGCCACAACGCCGTCATCTGCAGCGAGTCTACTGTACTGGGCAAGTCGGAGCTGCATGTAATAATTTCTGGACCATTCCGCCGACGATTCATCATCTCCGAAATAATCCTCACCATACTTCTTCGTGTAATATGATCTCATTCCGTCAAGTATGGAGCCGCCGTCAAATTTGTGGGTATTCTTCCTGCTTATCCGTATGGTATCTCCCGCTCTCAGGACATCAGCAACGTAATAATATCCCTCGGACATGACCACAAGATTCTCCACATCGTACGAGGTGTCATTTGTCAATGTTCCCTCAAAGCCATCTGTATATAATGTCAAATTCTTCCGAATCCTTCCAATATCGTTGCTTCCAGCAAAGCTTGCATTAGCTGATATAGTGCCAAATGAACGATTGCTGTAATAATTCAGTGTAACGCCATCTTTTCCATCATTTTTTACCGCATTGAGATTGTCATAAAAGCTGGATTCCATGGAATCATCCATCTCGATGTTGGAATATTTGCTGTTGATGTCTATCTTGTATTGGCCTGATCTGCCGCCTATTATATATGAATATGCATCCTCCCGCTTGGTATCACCGCTTATATCCGCAGCCACAAATGTAAGTCCGATAGGCTTTGTAACTCTGTACTTGAGGCTTACCATATATATGGCACCTGTACCGATAATTGCACATACCGGGATAACTCCCCATATGAGCTCCTTCTTTTTGAGCCTGCTGAGGACGATGTACGCCACAGGACCACACACAATGATATATATGATCAGCACGAGCATAATGACAACAGGTGACGGGGTGCTTCTCTTGTTGGCTGCATTTGCCACATCATATCCATAATATGTGCCTCCATAATACCAGCCTCCATCAATCCAGTTATGTGTCATATCCGTAAAGCCCGCCTCCAGAGCAGCCTGCGCCTGGGCAGTCTTATCCTTCTCATTCGTCTGTGCAAGCGAATACGGGAGCACCACGATCCTGCCATATCCCATATTCAGATAGTACCCATCTGAGCCGTCCAGCTCATATACCTTCTGTGTGTCATTCACAGCGGAGACAAAATCGCCGTCAAAGCTGCTGAGTTCATTTTCATCTGACGACTTGGCCAGTATCATAGCTCCACCACTGTACACCCATTGTTTTATGGCAGCACTCTGCTTCTCTGACAATCCCGACAGATCATAATCATCCACCAACATGTACTCTATAGCCTCCAGTCCCTCCTCGGACTCAGGAATGTCTGAGGGTGATATTGCAACAGTCTCTACCTTTGCATTATCATACACATTGTCCATGGAGACATCCTCTATATAAGACATGGCATCCTGTCTGTCACTCATCACGCCCACCGCAACTACCATATCATTGCCCTCTATACTCAGTGAATCCCGCTCTGAGTACACCAGCTCTCCGTCACTGTCCTTGATCTCAACCTTTGCTATACCGGAGCCCATATTATCGACACAGAATTCCAGCTCTGTATTTTCTCCTGCCTTTAATTCCACATCTCTGGCATATGTCATATTCTTCGTGCCAAAGCCTTCGGAATAGCTCGTCTGTACAGACACATTTCCCGCAAAATCTGTGTCGCACACAATATCCAGCCTGATAACACTGCCTCTGTCATTTACCGCATATCCATTGAGTCCATACTTTAGCTGTATATCAAAATCAGGGTTATTTTCAATTATCCTCTGTTCAACCCGTCCATATGCACTATCTGTGTTCGTTTCCGCCATAGCTGGACAGATCATACCTCCAAGCAGCATAAGTGCAACCGCACCGCCACACGCAAGTTTCGCCGATCTGATCATAAGTCTTTCCTTCCAATTTGACTTTATTTTTTACACTAAACTTATAATAAATTCTGCCGGTAAATAACGCAACTTACACTTTCGTAAGGACACGTCAAAGCTCTTCCGGCATTCCCCGTCCGCGCAAAAAAAGCTCCCCGGATACATCAAATATCATGTATTCAGGGAGCTGCTCAACTCTTAACTGAAATATACTACCTCTTCATCAGGTGCACTTGTGAGTGTGACCTTCTCTGCTGTGAGAACAGGTCCTTCACCTTCAAAATCTGGGTAATACTCGTAGCCTATCTTGGCTGTGACATCAACCCACTGTCTGTCCACAAGATTCTTAGCACCCTGATAATAGCACTTGAATCCGACAAACTGGATATCCTCAACACAACATGTCATGGCGAATCTTCCAGGAACAAATGCATTGCTGCCGTACTGCTTTGGTCTAAATACCATGGCCTTGAAGTGGATCTTCTTGCCGTCGTATCTCTCTTTCATGTCAGATGCATCCACATACCAGATACCGAAATCGTCATCCGGCAGTTCTATCACATCTGCGCTCACATCGTATGGCAGATCCTCAGGTTCATTTGTCTCAGGTGCAATGGAGCCATCTTTCATCTCAAAGATGATCTGTGCTCTTCTGTTCACCGCCTTGATGGATCTTCTCCACTCAGGGATCTTGGAATTCTCATCACATCTGTTGAAGATGACCATGTCTGCACTGTTGAACTGCTCAACCATGGTTGCCTTCATGTTCTGTGAGTACACATCGTATGTCTCCGCATTCACAAATGAGATAACCTGGACAACCGTCCATCCCTTTGGAACCCTTATCTCAAATATCTTATCGAGCTTCCACATACCATTGTACTCGATCATGACCTGTTCCGGATTGTATTTGTCCTGAAGGTCAAGGAGATGGTCTGTGGTGAGCTGATCTTCCTCTATGAACTCTGTATATATATTAGCCTTCTTCAGAGCCTCAAGATCATACTCCTCCTCTCCGTCCTCACAGACGAGAAGAAGTGTCTTGGCTCCACCTGTAAAGCCTCTGTCCATCAGGGTCTCCTTGGCAAATGTTGTCTTACCGCTCTCAAGGAATCCCATGAACACATATACAGGTATCTCTTTATTCTGACGTCCCATCATATTAACTCCTTATCATAGAACAACCTGCTTAAACCTCGAACAGTTCTGCAAGGTCGTCCTCCTTAAGCTTGCTTCCTATTACGCAAAGCTTACCAGTGATGTCAGCCTTGCCCTTTCTGACCTCAAACTCGCCTGGTACAAGATCAAAGTACAGCCACTCACCTGCATCGCTAGGTACGATACCCTTTGCTCTGAGGATAACACCGTACTTCTCTGTGTCAGCCAGAGTGTTAAGGATCTCTCTGAGTTTGTCCTCATTGTACTTGTGTGGTGTCTCCTTGCCCCAGCTTGTAAATACCTCATCTGCATGATGATGGTGGTGATCATGGTCATGGCAGCCACATGTACACTCATCGCCATGGTCGTGATCATGATGATGATCGTGGTCATCGTGGTCGTGGTGATGCTCGTGCTCGTCGTGATCGTGGTGATGCTCGTGCTCATCGTGGTCGTGATGATGCTCATGGTCGTCATCATGGTCGTGATGATGGTCATGGTCGTGACAGCCACATGTGCACTCATCGCCGTGGTCGTGGTCATGATCATGTCCCTTCTTAGCCTCATCCATCATTGTCTCCTCAAGAGACTTGTAGTTCTGCATAGCCTCTCTGATGGCTGCTCCATCGATCTCATCCCATGGAGTTGTAATGATGGTTGCATGATCGTTCTTCTCTCTGATCATGGCTACAGCCTTCTCTATCTTGTCCTGTGTAGTAGTCTGTGTTCTGCTCAGGATGATAGTGTTAGCACTCTCGATCTGGTTGTTGAAGAACTCGCCAAAGTTCTTCATATAAATCTTAACCTTTGACACATCGGCAACTGTTGTGTAGCTGTCGAGCTCTACATCAAGATCTCCTGATACATCCTTTACTGCCTTGATAACGTCAGACAGCTTGCCAACTCCTGATGGCTCAATGATGATCCTGTCAGGTGTGTAATCTGTGATAACCTGCTTAAGTGCAGTACCGAAATCTCCGACCAGTGAACAACAGATACAACCTGAGTTCATCTCTGTGATCTGAACGCCGGCATCCTTCAGGAAACCGCCATCGATTCCTATCTCACCAAACTCGTTCTCTATAAGAACCAGCTTCTCTCCCTTAAATGCCTGCTCAATAAGTTTCTTGATCAACGTTGTCTTGCCAGCTCCAAGGAAGCCTGAGATAATATCAATCTTTGTCATATCAATCACTCCTTAAACAAATTTATATTAAGACCATGTATACTAAATACACGGTCTTTGATATCTACATCCACATGATTATACTCGATTGCTTTTATTTTTGCAAGAAATCAGACATCATATGTGGATTATTGAGTATTTATTTCATGTGTACATCCATCTGATTAAATGGAATCTCTATGTCATTCTCGTCAAATGCCTTTTTCAGCTTCCACATGGCATCCCACTTGGCATCAAAGAACTTCTCTATCGTCGCATAGAACTTCACATACATATTGATCCCACTGTCTGCAAATTCATCTATATAGAACAGAATCTGCTCATCCGGAAGATAACCATCCACATCCTTAATGGTCTCAATGGTAACCCTCTTGACCTTCTCCATATCAGAATCATACGCAACAGAAAATGGTATATCCACCCTCCTCATATCATGCTCTGTCACATTCACAAGGGATGTGTTGGATATGTTGCCATTCGGTATGACGACTGATTTGTTGTCGAAAGTTATCAGCCTTGTATAGAATATGTCTATGGACACGACTGTTCCTTCGCAGTGGGTATTGTTCTCCACAATATAGTCACCGACCCTGAATGGTTTTAATATGAGAATCAACAAGCCGCCCGCAAGATTCGACAGACTTCCCTGAAGTGCAAGTCCGAGGGTAACCCCCGCTGTGCCTAGTATAGTTATAAATGAAGTGATCTGAAATCCCACAATGCTCGCCGCAGTGAGCACGATCAACACATTCAGAACAATCTTGACCGCAGATATGAAAAAACCAGCAACGCTTGGATCCAGCTTTGACCTCTCAAAACTCTTCCTGAGTATCCTGAGCAGCAACTTCACCAGCTTGAAGCAGACGACCATGAATATGACAGCCACAACTATACTGCCAAGCTTGGACATACACCAGTCTGTAAGCTTCTGGATATACTGCCCTACGATACTTACCTGATCCGTGGCCTCCTTCACCGCATCCCCGACCACACTCTCTGTGGTCGCAGTATCAGCCGCCATGTTATACAGATCACCAATCAATAGCATAAATGTCTATTCCTCCTATTTTACATGGGCAAACACTGCAAATGACAGTGCAGGAGCACACACTTCTATCACGCCATCCGCAGCAGTCTTATATCCTTTGTTATTGTTGCCCTCGCCTCCGTATTTCAGGTTATCACTTGAGAAGATCTCTCTGTACTTTCCATCCGTCTCAACCGGAAGCTTATATCCTGTCACATTTTTAAGTCCGAAGTTGCAGACAATATACACATCATCTGCGACATCCAAACCATGTCTTACAAATGATATTACCTGTCCCTTCTCCTGTATATCAAGTGCACTGCCGGCAAGGTCCCTGCCATCACCGCACAGAGCATTCTTTGTATCGTATAATTTGTTGAGTTCCTTTATATATTTCTGAAAATAGCTGTTTGCATCGAACTCAAGAACCGACCAGTCGATCTGGGTTCTTCCGTCAAACCCGGCAAATCCGCCTAATTCCTGTCCCATAAACGTCAGCTTTCTTCCCGGTAGTGACATGGTGAGACCAAACAGAAGTCTGAGATCAGCATACTTGTCCTCATAGCCACCCGACATCTTGGATGCGTAACTTCCACGCTCATATGCAACCTCATCATGGCTGAGCGCCCATACGGTATCATCCTTCTCGTCAAATGGTATACCACATGTATAATCCATAAAGCTTCCTCTGTTCACTGGAGGTATCATCATGAAATCTGTCACTCTGGACACAGCTTCATTATTCCACCTGAGATCTGTCATGACAGCATCGCCTGCAGTGCCGAGGGTTGTTCTCAATGCTCTGATAAGTTCCTCGTCCTCCAGCCTTACTCCGTCCAGATGATATGTGTCTATCCAATATGCGATGCAATCCACATCCCTCACAGATACCATATCCATGATAACGCCTATTCCCTTGCTGTGGAAATGGTCGACCATAGCCATGAACTCCGTAGGTGTTCCAAATCTCGATGTCGGAGCGAACATTCCCACGGTATCATAACCCCAGCCATTGTCATCTCTATATTCCATAAGTGGCATAAACTGTATGTAGTTGTATCCCATATTCTTCACGTACATGGCAGCCTCTTTGCCAAATTCGAGATAGTTAAGAGGATATCCATCTGAGTTTCTCTTCCATGTCGGCATGTGGACCTCATATATATTTACCGGGGCAGATACACTGCCTCTCTTCTTCATATATGAAGAGTCTGACCAGCTATACTCAAGCTTTGCAAGTACCGACGCATTTCCCGGTGCCACCTCATAAACCTCAGCGTAAGGGTCTGCAAATATATCTGTATTTCCATCTCTGTATAATGCCTCGAATTTGTATCTGGTATTCATGAGATCGCCCGGAATGAACAGCTCAAACATATCAGTGTAGTCAATCCTTCTCATAGGATTCACGCGTCCATCCCATCCGTTGAAATCTCCGACCACACTGACCCTGGTTGCCCCCGGCATATTCATGCAGAACGATACACCCTGTACACCATCGAGCGTGATCTGTCTTGCTCCAAACAGATCCTTTACATGGAAATCCGACAATATTCCATCGTCTCCATTTACCACCTTCATGACATTGACCGGATCCACGCTGTATCCGAATGAATACGGATCATAGAATTCAGCCGCCTGCTCGCCTTCTGTTATGAGCTTATATGCAAATGCCCCGCTATCCTCGATCTTCACTGTAAAAAATCCCTGTGAACCTATCTCGGTCATAGGATATTTAAATATCGGCTCGCCCGTTTCTTCATTTATCCTGAGAACAAACGCAGCCGTAGCCCTCGGAAGGTATGCATTTACATAGCAGTCATTAAGACACTGGTGCATACCAAGAATATGATGAGGGTTGCCATGCGTACCCCTTGTTATCGCTGCAACCTCATCTGATTTCAATACAAATATCTCCATAAAACCCCTTCTCCTAATGTTAGTCTATCTTGTGTATAAATATTCCGCTTCTGAGCTTTGGCTCAAACCACGTTGACTTTGGAGGCATGAGAAGTCCCGCATCTGCAATGTCGAACAGTTCAGTGATGGATGTCGGATACATCGAGAATGCAACCGCCATTCCTCCATCCACCAGACGCTCAAGCTCTGCAAGTCCTCTGATTCCACCTACGAACATGATCCTCTGATCAGTTCTCGGATCCTGTATTCCAAGTATCGGTGCAAGCACATTGTCCTGAAGTACCGATACGTCAAGTCTGCCCACGACATCATCCGGAACAATACCTTCTCTAACATCCAGTCTGTACCAGCTTCCATCCATGTACATTCCCACCTGTCCTTTGACCTGTGGTTCCACCGGAACATCACTGGCTGTCACATCAAATACCTTTGAAACCTCATCCATGAATTCCTGCTTGTCATGTCCGTTGAGATCCTTTACCACTCTGTTGTACGGCATGATCATAAGCTGGTCATGAGGAAAAAGTACAGAGAGGAAATAATTGAATTCCTCATCCCCGGTATATCCCGGATTCTTCTCTCTCATATGGATTCCCGCCTTGACGGCCGATGCCGCCCTGTGGTGTCCATCCGCTATATAGATATCGTCCACTCCTTCAAATGCAGCTCTGATGGTGTCTATATCTTCCTGGCCATCTATTATCCATACGTTGTGAGTGATTCCGTCAGGTGATGTGAAGCCGTACAACTTATCACCCTTCTTCACTCTGTAGATGATCTCGTCAACCTTATCTATCGCTCTGTACGCAAGGAATATAGGTCCCGTCTGCGCTCCGCATGCCTCGACATGCTTTATTCTGTCTATCTCCTTGTCCTCTCTGGTATTCTCATGCTTCTTGATGACTCCATTCATATAGTCATCTATAGAAGAACATGCCACGAGTCCTGTCTGATGCCGGCCATCCATGATAAGCTCATAAATATAATAGACTGGTCTGCGCTCCATGATATATGTTCCATCATCTATCATGCCCTGAAGCAGCTGACCAGCCTTATCATATACACATGGAGCATATGTATCCACATCTGGTCCAAAGGATGTCTCTGCTCTGTCCACTTTCAAAAATGATAATGGTTCGCGCTTGACCTCTATCTCTGCTTCCTGACGGTTATACACATCGTATGGCAAGGCAGCTACTCTGCCTGCAACATCTGGTCTCGGTCTATAGGCTCTAAAACTTCTGATTGTTGCCATATTCTCTACTCCTGTCATAAATATTTTATTGTATGTGCCAATTAACCTCTTACAGCCTTGACAACCTTCTTGATCGAATCCTCATATTCCTCCTCTGATGAGTTCTCGAATATGAAGAGATCCTTGATGTTTGTAGGCGGATTGAAGTTCTGGCTGTTGATGTACTCATCCCAGTGCTCAAGCTTCCATGTATCCCTGTCTGAAGCTCTCTTGATCATTCTCTCATGACATACATCTTTTCTTGTATTTACCCAGATAACGAAGAGCTCTGCATCTTTCTCTGCAAGCTTAGCGCGAAGATTGTCAAGATACTCATCATCTCTGATCTCCTCTGTAAACGGAGCATTGATGAGAACTGTATCATTGTAATCCAATGCCTCAAATGCAAGATCCAGCACACAGTAATACTCGTAATCTCTGATCTCCTTCTGGAAGAAGTCTGATGAACGGTTGTACTCCTGTCCGGCAACTACAAATATCTGCTTTGAAAGTACGATAAGTGTATCCTTGTCAAGGTATACACAATTGTGAAGTGCCTTTGCAACCTGCTTTGAAATAAATGTCTTTCCACATGCTGGTGGTGATGTAACTAAAATAAGCTTCTTCATATCTATAAATGCCTCCATGTAAATGAAATCAATTTTTCTAATAGTTTATCACAATTGCTATTTGCTTACAACATTTTTTAACGTTAAATAAAAATAAAGAACAGCAAAGAACAATATACGTAAAAAACCGTCAGACCTGTTTTGCAGGCCTGACGGTTAAGATCATATCTCCCAACTGTATGTTGTTATATTTTTATTTTACTCTGATTGTACACTTTGCATACTTACCACTGCCATCCTTAGCCTTACATGTAATTACCGCACGCCCCTTCTTCTTACCTACTACTGTTCCTCTTGTTGTTACAGTAGCTATCTTCTTATTTGAGGAAACCCAGGTAACTGCCTTGTTGTTTGCAGTTGCAGGACCTACTGTTGCCCTGAGTGTTATCTTTCCCTTTCTCTTTATGGTTGCTGTCTTCTTGTTTAACTTGATCGAAGAAACCATAATAACTGAATTGATTGTACACTTGGCAGTAATATTGCTTCCGTCCTTTGATTTACATGTGATAACTGCCGAACCCTTTCCAACAGCCTTGACAACTCCTGTTGACGAAACTGTTGCAACCTTGGTGTTCGATGATGACCATGTAACCGCCTTATTGTTTGCCGCTGCAGGACCTACAGTTGCCTTGAGTGTGAATGTCGCACCCTTCTTGATAGTCTTGTTTGTTGCATTGAGCTTGATGGATGTTACAGGCTGTGAAACCGTAACAGTACACTTTGCAAGCTTGCCGCTTCCATCCTTAGCCTTACATGTGATAACTGCTGTTCCCTTTGATACTGCTGTGATAGTACCATTGTTTACAGTTGCTACCTTGCTGTTAGAAGTTGTCCACTCAACATTTCTGTTATTTGCGTTAGCAGGAGCTACAGTCGATGTTATTCTGCCCTGTTTACCCACAAACAGATTCAGTTTTGTCTGATTAAGTTTTATTCCTGTAACCGGCTGGTTAACTGTAAGTCTGAGAGCTGCCTTGGCCTTTCTTCCTTCAATGCCTTCGACAGCCTCGCATGTGATTGTCGCTGTACCTCGGGATTTTGCTGTTACCTCTCCATTCTGATCTACAGATGCTACTGCTTCACTCGAGCTTGTCCACTTCAGCTCTGTTTTTGAAGCATTCTCCGGATTGAGAGTCACATTCGGGGTAAACTTATCACCTACATTCACAGTCTTAGTGCTCTCACCCAATACTATTGATGATATCTGCTGGACTACTGTAACTTCACATGTTTTTGATACTCCACTGCCATCTCTAGCTGTACATGTTATGTTTGTTGTTCCGGCTTTAACACCTGTTATTGTTCCGTTTGATACTGTTGCAACACCCGGATCACTTGACTGCCATATAACATTTCTGTCATTTGCATCTTCTGGAAGTACGGTCTGCTTAACAGTTCCTCGTTCACCCACATACAGAGTGAGCTTATCCTTGTCAAGTGTTATAGCACTTACATACTTCTTTACTGTAAGAGTGAATGATGTTGTTTTCTCACTTCCATCAACTGCTGTAGCTGTGATAACTGTGGTTCCTCTGTCGAGGGCTGTTATCAAACCATCCTTGTCAATGCTTGCAACACTCTCGTCTGATGATGCCCAGATGACTTCCTGATTCGATGCAGTTGCAGGGGATGCAGTGCTTGTTACCTGCAGTGTATCACCAGCATATATTGTTGTCTTGTCTCTGTTTATTCTAAGGCTTGTAACTCTCTGCTTTACTGTAATGTTGCAATCCACATACTCATCATCTGAAATTGAAAATCTGATAACAGCAGTTCCTGCTGATCTGGCAGTAACTGTAGCCTTTGTCTTATCTGTTGAACTATATGACACCGAAGCAACGTTTGTATCTGACGATGTCCACTTCAAATTCTTGTAAATACTTGCATCATCCGCATCGATAGCAGCCTCAAGTGATACTGTTCTGCTTTCCGTATCTGCTCCGAGCAGCAATTCTGCACTGTTCATATTGAGAGTCAAACCTTTTACAGGCGGCTGTACAGTCACATGACACTTGCCGTACACCTGCTCAGTATCAACAGATGTACATATGATATCAGCTTCTCCCGGATTGACTGCCTTCACATTTCCCTCGGCATCGACCGTAGCAATGCTCTCATTTGATGATGACCATACAACGCTCTGCTCCACTGCAGTATTTGGAGAAACCGTAGCAACGAGATTACTGCTTCCACCTGCAATGATCGTCATTCTAGACTGTGAAAGTGTCACGCTGTTTACTCTCTGTTCAACATTTACCTGAATTACTGTCTCTACATCAGGATTATCAGTTGATGTAAAATGAAGGAATGCGATTCCTGCACCTCTTGTTGTTATAGTCTTACTTGATGTATTAAACGACAAAACCTTATTGTTTTCTTTGCCATACGCATCAGTCACCTTACAAGTGAATCCTGATATCTCTTTGGACGCAAGACCATCCTCGGTAACACACTTTACATCCAGCTTCTTAGAGCCATTTCTTGGATATGTTCCACAGTCCATGTTGATGACTGCGCCATTCTCGTATGTTATCTGGTTGCCTGCATCATCCTTCTCGTTCTGATCTACAAGATAAAGTCCGGTAACAGGCTTGTGACACTCCATATTCACATATCCTATAGCACGATCATTCAGCAGAATGTTAATCTGAGCTGTTCCCGCCGAAACACAGGTCAGTTCTCCTGTCTCCCTGTCTATCTGTGCAACTCTTTCATTTGACGAACTCCATGTTATGTTCTTGTGTGGATTCTTTTCGTCATCCGTAGCTGTAAGTGTAGTCGTATCACCAACTCTGAAGCTGAGTGTAGAACTGTCTGACTTTACAACATTTCCATCAGTTGTATACCATACTGTGACCTTGAGCGGGTTAAGAATGTTGAGTGTGAACTTGACCTTCCCCATTCCTGCTCCTGTATAGTAATTGTATGTAATCTTCTCCGCATCCGGCTCCGCTGTAAATATATATCCATCAAGCTGTCCTCCAGTCACGGATGACGCCTCATTGCTGGCATCTATGCCCTGTATTCCTGCGTATCCTGTAGTATTCCTGTTTCGTTTATGAATTTCAACCCCATTATCATCCGTTAAAGGCTTGCCGTTGTTATCTACAGCAACAGGAAGTTCATAGTCATACCACGCCTTATGCAAACCATAGACTTTTGAAAAATCGCTAAAATCATAATCATAGTTCGTAGTATCAAGTGTTATATCCCTGCTATTCCCACTGCAACTGAACACACCATCATCGCCATAAAGTTTAGGACACACTGATATATCTATGGCCACAAGATTGTTGTTGTCAATCTCAAGTTCTTTAAGGTCAGGATGACCATCAAGCTTTATACCCTGGATATTATTGTCTGAAATATAAAGCTTCTCCAATAAACTGTTTGATGCTATATCAAGCTCTGCAAGAGAATTTGATGATGCGTCAAGATTAACCAGATTGGTGAGAGTAGATACATCAAGCTTATTTATGCCAGTATCCTTGACATAAAGCTCTCTAAGTGCTGTATTCGCAGTAAAATCCACCGCACCCAGAACATTGCTGCTGACATCAAGGTAGCTAAGACTTGTGTTCTTTGACACATCTATTGATGTAAGTCTCGTGTTAGAACAATCAAGTGTTGTAAGCGCCGGGGTATTGTCTATGTTCAGCTCAGCCACATAGCTATTTGAACAATCAAGCGAACCAAGGACTATATCACCGGATACGTCAAGCTTGGTAATTGACGAACGAACAACAACTCCACTGTCGCTCTTTGCTCCAGCACAATAAAGATTCTTAAGCTTCTCATGACCTGACACATCAAGGACAGGCAGTGAACGCATGCTGTCACAATAAAGTGTTGTAAGCTCCATGTTTGAGCCAAGATCAAGTGTTGATATGGTGGTTCCACTTACGCCAAGCACCTTAAGCCCCTTCATATTGCTGACATCTATCGATGAAAGGTTTGTTGAATTGGCATTGAGCAGTACAAGATTATTGTAATCAGCCAGAGATGTAAGGCTTGTGATCTTGTTTCCACTTATATCAAGATATGTAAGTTTCTCTGCACTTACCGGCAATGTCAGACTGTCTATTCTGTTACTTGAGACATCTATATATTCAAGATTCTCAAGATTCTCTATATCAAGATTCCTTATAGACTGCTCATTACAATCCAGCTTTGACAGATTGGTGAACAATTCTACGCCATTCAAACTTGATATAGCAGGAGAACACTTCGAAACATCTATAGATGTTACATTCGAGATCTCCGCATCTGACAGATAACCATTACTGTCTGTATCGAAATTACTCGACACATAGCTTCTAAACGACGAATCCGTAAACGTGTCAGCTATGGATACGCCATCATCCGCTGCATAAACCGGGCCAACACTGGCCAATCATCGCTGCACTCACAGCCGCTGCCAGCCATCTCTTCCCTTTTCTCATAAAATACCTCCCTTAGTAATTCATGGTTTATTTACAATTAATCTAATTTTAGTATACCTGTTTGTGCAATGTCAACATAATGTTATCAATAATACTGCATAATATAACGCCATGCAAAACAAAAAAATTGCCGGAACATGTTCAATTCATAGCAGCAACATTATCCCGGCAAATCTTTATGATATTGTTAGCACAGACACTTCAAATATCCATATAATTTATTACTTCTTTGTGATATATCCCTTAGCCTTCAGAAGCTCTGCGCAGAGAACTGCACCACCTGCAGCACCTCTTACAGTGTTGTGTGAAAGGCCAACGAACTTCCAGTCATATACTGAATCCTCACGGAGACGTCCAACGCTGATACCCATACCATTCTCGAAGTCAACGTCCAGAGCAACCTGTGGTCTGTTGTCCTCCTCAAGGTACTGGATAAACTGCTTTGGTGCACTTGGAAGACCAAGCTCCTGAGGCGCGCCCTTGAAGCTTGTCATAGCCTCGATAAGCTGCTCCTTTGTAGGGTTCTTTCTGAACTTTACGAATACAGTTGCTGTATGTCCGTTGAGAACTGGGACTCTGATACACTGGCTTGTGATAGTGATTCCCTCTGCAGGAACGATCACACCATTCTCCTTGTCTACCTTACCCCAGATTCTGAGTGGCTCCTTCTCTGACTTCTCTTCCTCACCACCGATATATGGGATGATGTTGCCAAGCATCTCAGGCCAATCCTTGAATGTCTTACCTGCTCCTGAGATTGCCTGATATGTGCTTACGATAACCTCGTATGGCTCAAATGGCATCCATGCTGTAAGTACAGGTGCGTAACTCTGGATTGAGCAGTTAGGCTTAACTGCAACAAATCCTCTCTCTGTTCCAAGTCTCTTCTTCTGAAACTCGATAACCTCTGCATGGTCTGCATTGATCTCTGGAACCATCATAGGAACATCAGGAGTCCATCTGTGAGCTGAGTTGTTTGAAACTACAGGAGTCTCTGTCTTGGCATAAGCCTCCTCTATAGCCTTGATCTCATCCTTTGTCATATCTACTGCTGAGAATACAAAATCAACTGTGGCAGCAACCTTCTCTACCTCATTGACATTGTATACTACAAGCTTCTTAACTGCCTCTGGCATCGGTGTATCCATCTTCCATCTGTCACCAACTGCCTCTTCGTATGTCTTGCCTGCGCTTCTTGGGCTGGCTGCAACTGTAACGACCTCGAACCAAGGATGGTTCTCAAGAAGTGAGATAAATCTCTGACCTACCATACCTGTTGCGCCAAGGATACCTACCTTTAACTTGTCACTCATTTTTCTTCTCTCCTATTTATCTTTTATTACTTTATGACTCTTACCTTAACAACTCCCTCGATTGCTGAGAGTTCTGCGATGTCGTCTGCTGTTGGCTCTACACCGATATCAAGGATAGAATATGCGTAATCGCCCTTTGCCTTGCTGATCATTCCTGATACATTGCCGCCCTTCTTGGAGAATACTCCTGTGAACTGGGTGAGCATGTTAGGGATGTTCTTGTGGCAGATAGTAACTCTGGCTACATCACTGCACTGTCCCATGTTTACGTTTGGATAGTTTACAGAGTTCTTGATGTTTCCATCGTTGATGTATGCCTTGATCTCCTTACAAGCCATAACTGCACAATTGTCCTCTGACTCTGCTGTTGAAGCTCCAAGATGTGGGAATGCTACCACGTTCTTGTAACCTGCTATAGCTGGGTTAGGGAAGTCTGTCATATACTTTGCAACCTTGCCTGAGTCGAGTGCCGCCTTCATATCCTCATCGTTGACCAGTACGTCTCTTGCGAAGTTGAGGATCTTCACGCCGTCCTTCATCAGTGCAAATGCATCTGCATTGATCATTCCCTTTGTGCTGTCAAGAGCTGGAACATGAACTGTTATATAATCACAGTCTCTGTAGATATCCTCTACATTTGTGATGTGCTTTACATCCTTTGAAAGTCCCCATGCTGCATCTACTGACACATATGGATCATATCCGTATACCTGCATGCCGAGCTTAAGCGCAACATTTGCAACCTTTGCTCCAATGGCACCAAGTCCGATTACACCGAGCTTCTTGCCAAGGATCTCATTGCCTGCGTAGTTCTTCTTCTGCTTCTCCACCATCTTGGCGATATCTGCCTCAGCGGCATTGTCCTTGACCCAGTTGTAACCGCCAACGAGATCTCTTGAAGCCATGAGGAGCGCTGCTACTACAAGCTCCTTAACACCATTTGCATTTGCTCCTGGTGTGTTAAATACTACGATACCCTTCTCAGCGCACTTATCAAGTGGAATGTTGTTGACACCTGCACCTGCACGGGCTACTGCCAGAAGGTTGTCTGACAGCTCAAGATCATGCATGGATGCACTTCTGACCAGAACTGCATCTGCATCTGCGAAATTGTCTGTTACTTCATATGTATCAGGTAAAAGCTCCATACCGCACTTGGCGATAGGGTTTAAGCAATTAATCTTTACTGACATGTCTTTTTCTCCCTTTTCTGTTACAATATATTACTTGTTCTCTGCCTCGAACTTCTTCATGAACTCTACAAGCTTCTCAACACCCTCGATAGGCATTGCGTTGTAGATAGATGCTCTCATACCACCTACTGTTCTGTGACCCTTGAGGTTGACAAATCCAACCTCTGTAGCCTCCTTGACGAACTTTGCATCAAGGTCTGCGTCACCAGTTACAAATGGTACGTTCATGAGTGAACGGTCTTCCTTTACTACAGTTCCCTTGAAGAGCTCTGAGCTGTCGAGGAAATCATAGAGGATCTTGGCCTTTTTCTCGTTGTGAGCCTTCATAGCCTCAAGGCCGCCCATCTCCTTAACCCACTTGAATACCTTGCCACAGATATAGATGCCGTAGCATGGAGGTGTGTTGTAGAGTGAGTCTGCATCTGCCTGAGTCTTGTACTTGAGCATGGTTGGTGTAAATGGCATTACGTCATCTCTGATAAGATCCTCACGGATGATAGCCACTACTACGCCTGCAGGACCAACGTTCTTCTGAACTCCGAAGTAGATCATACCGTAATCCTCAACATTTACAGGCTGTGAGAGAATGTCTGATGACATATCTGCAACAAGTATCTTGCCCTTTGTGTTAGGAAGTGTGTGGTATGTTGTTCCATATATAGTGTTGTTATGACAAATGTATACATAATCAGCATCGTCATCTATTGGAAGATCTGAACAATCTGGGATATATGAGAAAGTCTTGTCTGCTGATGATGCAACTGCAACTGCCTTTCCATATTTCTTTGCTTCTTCGTATGCTTTCTTTGCCCACTGACCTGTGATGATGTAGTCAGCTACGCCATTCTTCATGAGATTCATTGGAATTGCTGCGAACTGCTGAGAAGCTCCTCCCTGAAGGAAAAGCACCTTGTAGTTGTCAGGTATGTTCATGAGATCTCTGAGATCCTTCTCTGCCTCTTTGATGATATTGTCGAAGGCTTTAGATCGATGGCTCATCTCCATTACGCTCATGCCTGTTCCCTTGTAATCAAGCATTTCTTCTGCTGCCTCTTTTAATACCACCTCAGGAAGAACTGAAGGGCCTGCTGAAAAGTTGTACACTCTTGCCATTTTTGTTATCTCTCCTTCTTTTTAGTTGTGACAATGATTTCGTTTTAATGTATGTAAGCCTGTGTTTCGCTGCCTATATCGTTCTGCGGAGCGCTCCCGCTCGTCTCCTCCTGCAGCGGTACTAAGGTGCCGCCTACAGCGCCACCTAAGGACCGGCGGAGGAGAATGTCCTTCGAACGATATAGGCAGCGAAACACAGGCTAATTTACTTTATTTACGAAATCATCTGTTTATGACCTAATAAAATGTGTGCGAGATATTTTACTTAATAAAAATGTCCTTCGTTCCCATTTATATGAAAATTCTGACTTATCTTTGTTCTTTTGGTGTATCTCGCTTGCGATTAACAAGTTATTTTTACTAAATTCTTATATTATCAAGTAAAACAACTTTATTATCGCTTATATCCCTGTACTATAGCACTCTTTTCGCCTGTCGGCAAGTAGGGATTATATATATAAGCACCATATCTATGTTTTGTACGCGCACAAATATGGTGCCTTTCCGAGCTTATATTGACATATATTACATATCGTCTTCTGAGAAACAGGTGTCGATGGCTGCTCCCGGAGCTACCATTGGCCATACCTTGTCGTCTCCCGCTATTGTTACATCTATTACCACAGGTCTGCCTGCTGTCAGGGCTGTCTTCATTGCTGCCTCGAACTCATCAAGTGTGTTGGCTCTGATTCCCATGGCACCAAGTCCCTCTGCTACCTTGACGAAATCTACCGAATCGTCAAGCACAGTGTTGGAATATCTGTGGTCATAGAACAGTGTCTGCCACTGTCTTACCATTCCAAGTACGTGGTTGTTCAGGACTACCTGGATGATAGGCACGTTGTATCTCGCAGCTGTTGCTATCTCGTTCAGATTCATTCTGAAGCATCCGTCACCGGCTATGTTGATGACTGTCTTATCAGGTCTGCCGTACTTTGCTCCGATAGCTGCACCAACACCGTAACCCATGGTTCCAAGTCCGCCTGATGACAGGAATGTCCTAGGCTCCTTGAATGTATAGTTCTGGGCTGCCCACATCTGATGCTGTCCGACATCTGTTGTGATGATCGCATCACCCTCTGTAAGCTCGTAGATTTTCTTGATAGCTGCAGGTCCGTTCAGTGTGTCAAAGCTGTACACGTCAGGATTCTGCTTCTTGAGGTCTTCGATCTCAGACATCCATGTCTTGTTGGACTGGGCGGCAAGCTTGCTGTTGAGGAGCTTCAGGACCTCCTTTGCGTCGCCGACTATGCTGGCATTTGTAGGGATGTTCTTGTCTATCTCAGCTGCATCTATATCTATATGTATGATCTTTGCATTTGGCGCGAACTTGGATGCATTTCCGATAACTCGGTCTGAGAATCTGGCACCAACAACGATCACAAGATCTGCCCTTGACACACCGAGGTTGGACACCTTTGTTCCGTGCATACCGATCATGCCTGTATATCTCTCGCTTCTTCCGTCAAATGCGCCCTTGCCCATAAGTGTATCGCACACTGGTGCATCCACCTTATCTGCAAATTCTGCAAGCTCTGCTGATGCGTCAGAGATGATACATCCGCCACCTGCCATGATAAATGGTCTTCTTGAAACCTTGATCATCTCAAGGACTTTGTTCACATCCTCCTCGCGGATGGTGTCTGTCTTTCTCTCGATGACCTCCGGTGTCTCTGGTATATACTCTGTCTCCGCTGCGGTTACATCCTTTGTTATATCCACAAGTACCGGGCCAGGTCTGCCGCTCTTTGCGATCTTGAACGCACGTCTGATGGTCGGTGCAAGATCATCTATGTGCTTCACGATAAAGCTGTGCTTGGTGATAGGCATAACAACACCTGCAATGTCTACCTCCTGGAAGCTGTCCTTACCGAGCATATTTACACCTACATTTGCTGTTATTGCCACAACAGGAATGGAATCCATGTATGCTGTAGCTATACCTGTTACAAGGTTGGTGGCACCCGGACCTGATGTGGCCATACATACGCCGACCTTGCCTGTAGCTCTGGCATATCCATCTGCCGCATGGGCAGCCCCCTGCTCATGTGATGTGAGCACATGGTTGATCTCATCCTGGTGCTTGTAGAGGGCATCATATACGTTGAGGATAGTTCCTCCCGGATAACCGAACACGGTGTCAACGCCCTGTTCTTTAAGGCACTCTATAACAATTTCAGAACCTGATATCTTTGACATCTTACTTTCTCCTTTTCCCTTAATTGTGATCAATTAATTCTTTGGCACCTCAAGAACAGCACCTCTGTTGCCTGATGTAACCATAGCTGCGTATCTTGCAAGATAGCCTGTTGTAACCTTTGGCTGTCTTGGCTTCCATGCAGCCTTTCTCTTTGCAAGCTCCTCGTCTGAGACATCGAGCTTGATGCTGAGGTTGTTGATATCGATCTCGATCATATCGCCTTCCTCAACAAGAGCGATAGGTCCGCCCACAGCAGCTTCAGGTGATACATGTCCGATGGACGCTCCACGGCTTGCTCCTGAGAATCTTCCGTCTGTGATAAGGGCAACTGATGAACCAAGTCCCATACCAGCGATGGCTGATGTAGGGTTGAGCATCTCTCTCATACCAGGGCCTCCCTTTGGTCCCTCGTATCTGATGACTACCACGTCACCCTCTACGATCTTGCCGCCCTTGATAGCTGCGATTGCGTCCTCCTCACAGTCAAATACCCTTGCAGGGCCCTTGTGAGCCAGCATCTCAGGCACAACTGCTGAACGCTTTACTACAGAGCCGTCTGGTGCAAGGTTACCCTTGAGTACAGCCAGACCACCTGTAACTGTATATGGATTGTCCATAGGTCTGATGACCTCAGGATTCTTGTTTACACTATTGGCAACAGCCTCTCCTATTGTCTTGCCTGTAACTGTCATGCAGTCCTTGTTGATGAGTCCTGCATCTGCAAGCTGCTTGATAACCGCATACACACCACCGGCCTCATTGAGATCCTCCATGTATGTGTGGCCTGCAGGAGCAAGGTGACACAGGTTAGGTGTCTTTGCGCTGATCTCATTTGCAAATGAGATATCAAAGTCGAAACCGATCTCATGTGCGATGGCTGGAAGGTGGAGCATAGAGTTGGTTGAACATCCAAGTGCCATATCAACTGTAAGAGCGTTGATGATTGACTCCTTTGTGATGATGTCTCTAGGCTTGATACCCTTTCTGTACATATCCATAACTGCCATTCCTGCATGCTTTGCAAGCTTAAGTCTCTCTGAATATACTGCAGGGATTGTTCCATTTCCAGGAAGTCCCATCCCAAGAGCCTCTGTCAGACAGTTCATAGAGTTTGCTGTGTACATACCTGAACATGATCCGCATGTAGGACATGTCTTGCACTCATACTCGTATACATCCTCCTCAGTCATGGTTCCGGCTGCGTATGAACCTACAGCCTCGAACATGCTTGAAAGACTTGTCTTATTTCCCTTTACGTGTCCGGCAAGCATAGGGCCGCCAGATACAAATACTGTTGGGACATTTACTCTGGCTGCTGCCATGAGAAGTCCTGGAACGTTCTTGTCACAGTTAGGGATCATGACGAGCGCGTCAAACTGATGTGCTATAGCCATAGCCTCTGTTGAGTCTGCGATCAGATCTCTTGTAACCAGTGAATACTTCATTCCGATGTGTCCCATTGCTATACCATCACACACAGCGATCGCCGGGAACATAACAGGTGTACCACCCGCCATGGCAACTCCCATCTTTACTGCCTGTGCTATCTTGTCCAGGTTCATGTGACCTGGAACTATCTCATTGTATGAACATACAATACCTACTAAAGGTCTCTCCATCTCTTCCTTTGTCATGCCCAGTGCGTTGAACAGAGATCTGTGTGGTGCCTGCTGCATTCCAACCCTAACATTATCACTCTTCATCTTATTCTCCTCCAATAATGGTCCTTTCTATATTCTCTCGCAGATAAGATCACCCATCTCGGAACAGCTTACGAGCTGTGTTCCCTCTGAGTGGATATCTATTGTTCTGTATCCGTCCTTGAGAACCGTCTTTACAGCGTTCTCAACTGCATCTGCCTCTTTGTCAAGGTCAAATGTGTATCTGAGCATCATTGCCGCAGACAGGATGGTTGCTATCGGATTCGCCTTGTTCTGGCCTGCTATGTCAGGTGCCGATCCGCCTGATGGCTCATACATACCGAACTTTGTCTCGTTAAGTGATGCAGATGAAAGCATTCCTATAGAACCTGAGATCATGGACGCCTCGTCTGAGAGGATGTCTCCGAACATGTTCTCTGTAAGAACCACATCGAACTGTGCAGGATCCTTCACAAGCTGCATTGCGCAGTTGTCTACGAGCATGTGCTCAAGCTCAACTTCTGGATAATCCTTTGCCACTTCCTCAACGACCTTTCTCCAGAGTCTTGATGAGTCAAGGACATTGGCCTTGTCTACGGATGTGACTTTCTTTCTTCTCTTCATAGCTATGTCAAATGCCTTGATGGCTATTCTTCTGATCTCGTTCTCATTGTATGTGAGGGTATCAACGGCTGTCATAACTCCGTCAACCTCCTCTGTGTGTCTCTCGCCGAAGTAGAGACCACCGGTGAGCTCTCTCATCATCATCATATCAAATCCGCGCTCTGCGATCTCAGCCTTTAGTGGACATGCCTCCTTCAGCTCATCATAGAGATTGGCTGGACGAAGGTTTGCGAAGAGGCCAAGCTCTTTTCTGATCTTCAGAAGTCCTGCCTCCGGGCGGAGATTTGGAGGGAGCTTGTACCATGGTGATGTGGATGTATTTCCTCCGATCGAACCGAGGAGAACAGCATCCTTTGACTTTGCAACTGCCACAGCCTCGTCTGTGAGAGGCACACCAGTTGCGTCTATTGAACATCCGCCCATGAGAATCTGCTCATAGTCAAATGTATGTCCGAACTTCTCTCCTACTGTGTCAAGTACCTTCATAGCCTCTGTAACTACCTCAGGGCCGATACCGTCACCTTTTATTACGGCTAAATTACACTGCATTTTTGTCTCCTTCCTGTTTTGCCTTTCATGATATATCTTCACTCTGGCCAAACATGCTCATACTCTATTTATTTTTATTATTGATATAGTTGATGAGTCCCTCGCTCTTGATGATCTCCTGCATGAATGGAGGGAATGCCTGTCCCTTAAATTCTGTTCCCTGGGTTCTGTCATAGATCATACCGCTGTCGAAATCGATCTCCACGTCATCGCCTGCCTGGATAGCCTCTGCTGCCTCAGGGCACTCGATGATCGGAAGTCCAATATTGATGGCATTCCTATAGAAGATTCTGGCAAATGTCTCTGCGATTACGCAGCTTATTCCTGAAGCCTTGATGGCTATAGGTGCATGCTCTCTTGAAGATCCACAGCCGAAGTTCTTTCTTGCCACCATGATATCGCCCGGCTTTACGCGCTTTACGAAATCCTTATCTATATCTTCCATACAGCTCTTTGCGAGCTCTGCAGGGTCTGATGAATTCAGGTATCTTGCAGGGATGATTACATCTGTATCTACGTTGTCACCGTATTTGTGTACTGTTCCATGTGCTTTCATAGTCTATCTCCTTTATCTCTTTTATAATCCAAGTTCGTCAGGACTGCTGATCTTACCTGTGATAGCTGAAGCTGCTGCAACAGCAGGACTGGCAAGATACACCTCTGAGTCTACATGACCCATACGTCCTACGAAGTTACGATTGGTTGTTGATACAGCTCTCTCTCCTGCTGCCATAACGCCCATATGTCCTCCAAGACATGGTCCGCATGTAGGAGTTGAAACCACTGCTCCGGCCTTGACAAATATAGTCATGAGGCCTTCCTCAATACACTGAAGGTAGATATCCTGTGTTCCAGGGATGACGATAACTCTGACACCGTCAGCAACCTTTCTTCCCTTGATGATATCTGCCGCAATTCTCATATCTGATATACGTCCATTTGTACATGAACCGATGACTACCTGATCGATCTTGATATCTCCGACCTCATCGATAGTCTTTGTATTCTCTGGGAGATGAGGGAAAGCAACTGTCGGCTTAAGCTGTGACAGGTCGATGGTGTACTCTGCATCGTATACAGCGTCCTCGTCTGCCTCATACTTTGTATATGACTTTGTGCTGTGCTCCTTCATGTACTCCTCTGTAAGCTCATCGACAGGGAAGATACCATTCTTGGCACCTGCCTCGATGGCCATGTTCGCAATTGTAAATCTATCGTCCATTGTGAGGTTCTTGATTCCCTCTCCAACAAACTCCATAGACTTATAAAGCGCACCGTCAACACCGATCATACCGATGATGTGAAGGATGACGTCCTTACCACTGATCCACTTTGCCTTCTCTCCAACGATGTTGAACTTGATGGCTGATGGAACCTTGAACCAGGCCTTGCCTGTCACCATTCCTGCTGCCATATCTGTACTTCCGACACCTGTTGAGAATGCACCGAGTGCTCCGTATGTACATGTATGTGAGTCTGCTCCGATACATGTCTCACCAGCCACGATAAGTCCTTTCTCCGGAAGGAGCGCATGCTCGATACCCATTGCTCCGACATCGAAATAGTTCTCGATCTCATTTGCCGCTGAGAACTGTCTTACACACTTACAGTGCTCTGCACTCTTGATATCCTTGTTAGGTGTGAAGTGATCCATGACAAGTGCTATCTTCTTCTTGTCAAATACTTCCTTCTTGTTGAACTTCTCCATCTCGTGAATTGCGACCGGAGTTGTTACGTCATTTCCTAATACTAAATCCAAATCTGCCTCGATAAGCTGTCCTGCTTCAACTGATGGCAGTCCTGCATGAGCAGCTAAAATCTTCTGAGTCATGGTCATACCCATATTTATAGTCCTCCTATCATTTGTTTCTAAATACAAATTCTTACTCTTGATAATATCACTCATCTAGGTATAATTACAATATATAAAAAGAATAGTTATTATAACCTGGAGGAATATCATGATAAGTAATCTGAACAATTACGTTATTTTTCATACAGTTGCCAAAGCCGGCAACATCAGCAAGGCCGCAAATCAGCTCTACATCAGTCAGCCCGCGATAAGCAAGGCTATTTCCAAACTTGAAGAAGAACTCGTCACTGCGCTTTTTAACAGAAGTTCCAGAGGGGTAACTCTGACTGAAGAGGGACAGGTTCTCTATGAATATGTTGAGAGGGCATTTGACTCTCTGAATATGGGTGAGGAAAATCTGAAGAATTACAAGGAGCTTGGAATCGGTCACATAAGAATCGGCGTGAGCACATCCCTGTGCAAGCACATACTCCTGGACTATCTGAAGGACTTCATCAGGGAGAATCCAAACATCAAGTTCAGCATAGACTGCCACTCAACCGTGAACACCATCAAGCTTCTCAGAAACGAAAATATAGATATAGGCCTGATTTGCAACACAGAGCTTCCAAAGGGGATAGTCTACTCTCCTGTCAAGGAGATACATGACGTATTTGTGGCAAGCCCTGAATATCTGGATAATTTCTACGAGCGCGCAAATGGCAGAGATCAATACAGCTTTACCGATGAGCTTTCAGGCAATATCAAGGGTAACATTATACCGCTGCTAAACTCAGGCTTAGCCTCTGCCACACACGGCGATGCAACAGATCAAGGTGCGGATAAAAAAAGCAGAGATAACGGACATTCATCCGGCGTCTCTGCTTCTACCACTATTCATAACTCAAGCAACTCAGGTATGTCCAATATATCAACAGTCGACATCCTTGAAGGCTCCAACCTCATGGTTCTGGAGGAGGCAAATGTAACCCGTACCCACGTGGACGAGTATCTCCGCTCACAGGGCATAAGCTGCAGCCAGGTACTTGAGATCAACAACATGGATCTTCTCATCGACTTCGCCGCCATCGGCATGGGCGTTGCCAGCGTGGTACGTGAATTCGCACATGAACAGCTCTCATCCGGTGTTATAACCGAACTTCCGCTTGACACTCCTATTCCGAGCAGGAGTGTCGGCTTCGCTTACTCAGGAATGAAGAATCAGAGCACGGCTATGAAGAAATTTATGGAGTGGGTAGGGGTGTGATTACATGCTTCTGTTTACTGTCCCACCTCAGCATAAATAGCATGATGCATATTCCAAACAGCGAAACCAGTGCGCCAGCCATAAGCCCAGGTGTTCTGTATGCAATTTCTATATCGTGACTGCCCGCATATATCCGGACACCCATATTGCCTCTACCAAGGCGAATTTTTTCTGCCGGCTCTCCATCCACATATATCTTAAACCCATCATTATATGGATATGCGATATACAGGATACCTGGATTTTTCACATCCACACTTCCATAGAAAGTATTTTTTACAAATCCTGTACACTCAAGCGGACTATCAAGTATCTTCTCTTCTGCTTTCTCAAATTCATCTGCATTGTAATTGTATACCTTTACAAATCGCTCTCCGACACTTCCTGTTTTAGAGCTGGTCGCACCTCCTATAGTTATCCTGACATGTTGTCCTTTCTTTACGAGGCCGACATGTGACAGCTGTTCTGTAACATATGACCCATTCGATACCCTGAGATCTCCGTCCACGATCATCTCCACATAGTGATCGCGGCTGTCCTTACTGTAGACATACATATCCATATCAGATTCAGCATCAAACTCATACCGGGTCATCGGCACAAATGCATTTGACGTTCTGTATATGCAATAACCCACTGATTCCTTAAGTGTGTCCTGATTGAGATAAGAAGTACTCCAATCCGATATATCAATCTCTGTAAATACATCTGACGACAGACCACAGCCACTCTTCATAAAATCATTCTGATTTTCAAGAGGTGTCCTGTCTGCTTTCCAGTCTACGATACCATCATCCAACATAAATCCCATCATCTCAGGAGTTTCTGCTTCATACAGATTGTATACGTCATTCTCAGCAACAAGGTTATATCCTGCGTAAGTACCATTCTCCGGACTCAGCACATATCTGACATTGTACATGAGCGCTGTAAGCGGTGTAGTTCCCGAATATATATATTCAACATTGTCAAAGTGGGCAAGTCCCATACTGGAAAACGCTCTGATCGTATTTCCATTTGCCATGGATGAATACCAGTTTGTCTGAGAATATGGCGCATAATTCTCATAAACCATAGCGCTCTTTCTGGTGCCATTTTCTGTATCCAGGGAATTGTATACTGATTCCCACTGATCTAGTCTTACAGCATCTGTCAGAAGACAGTCCTCCGTCTTGCCCGGCATTACATATAATGCATTTCCCATAATCTCAGCTATCCAGCAGCCACAGATAATGCACACAGCCACTCCCGGCTTTATGCTTCCTCTTCTGCAAAGCACGCACAGAATGGCTGCAAATGCCAGCATAAGCATAAATATAACATAGCCAAGCGGGGTACTCATCTCTCTGCTGTCAATAAGACTTGCCACAAATATTACGCCTGCCACCACAGTACTTACAGCAATATACCTCAGTCTCAGCTTACCAAGATTCATGAGAATTCGATATGCTGCAGCAATTAATATAAACGTTAATATAAATGCAAACCTGTTTCCAAGTCCATGTGTGATCGTCATGCCATGGAACACGTAATTGAGCGGAAGATAGTTCAGGGCAAGCACTAACAGGGCCATGGCTATACAGTATTTCACCCTCGTCTTCCAGTCGCACACATCAGACAGAATAAAAATGCAGGCAGCAAATATAACAATACTTCCACAATAACTGTTATTGCTGAACATAGATACACATTCCAGATCCTTCAGCGGATAGAATGAAGATATATACGCTCCAAACTGTCCCCACATCTGTGTTCCTTCAAGCCCCATATCAGTCACCGAAGACGCCGCTCTCATGACCACCAGTCCGGCAGGAACCAGAACCACTCCTGCGAGCAGAGCAGACAGCACCGAGCAGCCGGCAAACGAAAGTCCTCTGCGTAGGAAATCTTTGACACTTTCCCGTTTTTCCAGCAAGAAATATATCACGGCAAACACACATATATAGAATGAGAAATAGAAATTGCATATGATCGACACTGCCAAAGACAGCGTGTATAACATCCATCCTTTTCCATCTGATAGATGCTCTATGCCAAGTGCCACTATCGGAAGCAGAATAAGCCCATCAAGCCACATAATATTATGTCCATATGCAAGGACATACCCGGACAGTCCATATGCCATACTGCATGCCAGCTCTATGAACGTTGCAACTGTCTGGCTGTACCCATTCTCTGTATTTTTCTTATTGGTATGTCTGAAAAAGTAAAGCGCCGTGACCGGCAGGCAGGCGGATTTTATGATGATAAGCAATACCATGGAAAGTTCCAGCCTGCTCTCTCCCAACATCAGAACGATGATATTGAACGGGCTCAGGCAGTAATACAGTAACTCCTGTACAGCATCGATTCCCATTCCCATCGACCAGATAAAGCTTCCTTTGCTACCTCCCGAAATCCATTCAAATAACATATGAAACATATTCTTATACTGCACATATGCATCATACGTCAGAAAACTTTTATCTCCAAACGGGTATGCTTTCTGCAGGAGCAAAATTACTGTATATACCAGAACTGTAACTAAGAATACAGCAGCATACATAATCCCGCTCTTTTTATGTTTGTTTACTTCTCCTTGCTTTATACCCATATCAATCCCCACTTAATTTATTGCGCTATCTGTTCTATGCAGCCTGTACCTTCTTTTTCCTGCTGCGTCTAAGATTCACCATGTATAAGACAGCTATGAGCCATCCTGCTGCAGATAATATAAGACCAAGCTTGAATCCATATGTTACATACCTGAATTCTATTGTATGTGTTCCAGCAGTCAGCTCCAGACCCACAAGTGCACCATTTGCCAGTGTTGTTATATCAGTCTTCTTTCCATCAACATACGCTGTAAAGCCTCTGTAATAAGGAATTGATGTATACAATATACCATCCTCATTTGCTGTCACCGTACCCTTTACATATGTAGATGTCACTGTGTCAAGTGAAAGCGTCCTATCCTTAATTGATTCCTTGCATTCCTGCATCCTGTCATCATGATATTCATAGAAATCTATACACGTTACTCCCTTTTTTAGGACTGTGGACAGATTGACTGCCTGTATCTCGACCTTCTGCCCACTCTTCAGCTCACCGAGATCAAGTACATCTTTTGGCGAAGGATAAGCGTCATACTCGTTTATATCTGCTATCACGTTTCCATCTACAGTTACAATATTACACAGCTTATTTGCATCCTCAAGGCTCACATACAGATGCATATCCCTCGGAGCTGTAAACGTATAAATCTGTGAGGCATGGTAATCTTCATCAAGTGACACATTCATGTATGTATAAGCATTTTTATCAGTCTTTCTCTCCAAAGTTACTCCATCCGGCAAGATCTGTCTATCCGGAGCGCTTCCTCTGTATTTCACATCAAAATCAGTCAGTTCATCCGGTGAAACACGGGTGAACACTCCTTCAACTCCCGACACATCTTTCACGAATTCATTCTGCACCTCAAACGGAACTACATCTGACACATTCCAATCTTTTATGCTGCCATCTGTAGAAAAGCCCGCTCCCACAGCATAGTCTGTTGTATACCATGCAATCTCATCGTCTATATCATACACATCGTTCTTCAGATTATATCTTTGCTCCTTTGTATACCCACCATAATATGCATCTGCATCCGATAATACATTTCTTACATTGAACATAAGCGCAGTTACCGGTGTAGTATTTCTGTATGCATATGTAGCGCCGTGATCCTGATATACCATTCCAAGCGCATCAAAAAGCCATGTCACTTTTGTATTTATGATTGAAGAGAATATATTAGTGTCTGAATAGACTGTATTATTTTGTGACAAAATCCAGGATGTCTTTCTATTAAGATCACTGTTGTCCTTTTCATTATATATGGCTCTCCATCCGTCAGTCCCGCCTAGATGCTCCTTGCCCGTAGTATATGCATCCGTATTCACATATACGGCATTGGATATCAGTTCCACAAAAAGTATTACTATAAAATTCACAATCAGAGAATTTATCTTTATGCTGTTTCTGGCCTGTAATACAAATACCATAAACAAATATATAATAAGCAGAATCGTGACCATATAGCAGACTACATTTTGCACCTCATTGTTTGCCAGAAAAACACCCCCAAAGAAAACCAGAAATACAACTCCGGTCAGTATCCCTTCCCGAATCCCCGGCTTCGTCCAGTTCACAGCACACTCAAAAGCTGAAACAATAAGAAGTATGACAAGAATAAAAGCATATCTGTAAGAATATAGATGTGGATATGTGAACCCATGAAGAACATACAGTGCCCCTGTCAGATTCAGACAGGCAACAAGCAGCGCTATCTCCACCAGTCTCTTAACTCTTGCCCGAAGCTGTATATTCCTGTTAAACACATATACAACCGCAAGGAAAAGCAGAGACAGTCCCATATACATATTCCTTGCATACAGAGTTCTTCCAGCTATATCTATATCATGTCCCCAGAAAAAGCTCTGGAACAAATTTGCAAAATTACCAAACTTGCTAAATGGTATATCTTCTGTGAGTGAACTTGCACCTTCTCTTCCAACTATCGCAAGGAAACACGGCACAAGTACAACACATGCACTGAGTGCAGCCGTCATAGATGTGAGTGCAAACTTCACTCCACGCTTCCAAAACATTTTCCAGCTATCCTTTTTCACATCGATAAACCATATCACAGCTATCATAGCCACAAACCACGAAAAATAGAAGTTGAATACAAATGACATGAAAAGCATCACAAAATAAAGTCTCACATCACCGCCCTCAATAAGTCTCTCAACGCCAAGCATCATAACAGGCACGAGAAGAAGGCATATAAGCCAAATGAGATTATACTGATATGCAAGCATATAATCGCACATGGAATAAGCCATTCCCATCACAACACAGAGTATGTCATTCAGCCATCCGTGCTGCATTTTATTTCTGCTGGTATGCGATAAGAAATAGGTCATAGTAACTCCGCAAAGTCCAACCTGAATACACATACTGACGATCATTCCCAGCTCCATATGTGAACCGCCGAACAAAACTGCTATTAGATTGACAGGACTTGCCAGATAATAAAAGAAATTAGTATAGAAATCATATCCTAGTCCCATGTCCCAACTGAAAAAAATTGATTTTCCCTGTCTTATCCTGCCTGATAATTCCACAAAAAACGCATAATACTGGGTATTAGAATCTCCAAGCAGTATAGTATTCTTTCCAAATGGATAACAGTCCGTCATCATCATATGTATCACTATACATATGATAGGAATCAAAAATGCCATTCCATACTTAACAATTTTTCTTGACCTGATTTTCTTTTTTTCCATAATTACTCCATCACTCCATATAACTTTGTATTTTTCCTTTTTCGACAGCATGTTGCATTATAAGTATCAATAACATAAGCAAGACCGCTGATATACTTATTCTCCATGACCAATGCTGAATCTTTGTCCCCTTATATTTTACAACAACTTTACCCGCCTCTGGCGAAACTGATATTTCTACCAATCCATCATTTAGACATTTGCTTACCGTCAGTTTCCGTCCATCAGCCATTATTGCTTCATATCCCTTATAATAATACTTTGGAACTATGCACTCCCCCGCAGTTTTACCCGCATCAAACTCATAGCTTCCGTCTGATCCATAGCGCCCCCGTATGTAAGTATCTTCGCACTTTACCATCCCGCTGCTTTCTGCTCCGACAGATGTTGCAAGATCCCCTTCTGCTGGAAGCCACTCCCAGAACCCTATGCTGTCTGTACTTCCTGCATTATCCGCATAACCTTCCGGATAGTTCACATAGCCACCAAGTTCTATATTCCATACCATATTCAGGCTAAAAATACCGATAAGTATGCTTCCAGCCGCACATAAACACGCATTTCTTCTGTATGATGGCAACAGCTTTATTATATCCACTGACTGAAGTGCAAGACCAAGTGCCACAAAGAATTCTGTGAACATATTCAGTCTCCACGGAAACTGTATACTGACAAATGGAGTTCTGTCGATAAGTTTCCATGGAAAAATCTTTGTCTCGCATACAAGAAGCACCGCCGCTGTCACAAGGCACATCAAAGCCTTTTTATTATATACTTTTTTATATATACTGACAAATACCATAAGTGCCAGTATTCCAATCTCAATGAATGCAACCGAATACTTTCCACTCACTATCGCGAGCAGTGTCTGAGTCTCCTCATGTGTGTAAAATGCCGGTTCATTGCTTACATAGAACCTTCCATCTGCAAATTGTTCAAGTACAGGAAGCCAATAATAACATGTAAGTACTGCACACGCAAGAGCTTCCATACACACAGCCCCAATAAGTCTTCTGCAAGCCGCAATTCTTTTCCATCTCGCACACACCCAGATTATTCCCATTACTACACATAATACAAAGCTTATCGTGTGTGAAAGCATAAGACACGAATATGATACACATAAAAGGCCTTTTCTACTGTGTCCCATCTCAGTCAGGTCGTAAAGAGCAAGAAACGCCAGTGGAATAAATACCATGGCAGCAATTTCGCCAAGTGCAAATCTGGTATATACATCCTCAAGATGATAATGTCCCATTGTGTAAAGCACCATAGTGACAACACCCGCGCAACGGCTTCTGCCAATGCTCCGCCCTGTATAATACGCAGTAAGTCCCGTACATATCATCAGTACATATATATATATCTTCATTGCAATCTCCGGTGATGCCCCCAGAAGTCTGAAGAGAACGGCTGGCAGCAAGAACAAATCAGGGTAAAATATTCCCATACCGTAGCCATACCCTTCCAACATAGTCTGATATATATATACAGGGTATCCCTGCCCTGACTTTAGCGCTTTGAGGATACTCTCCACCCTGAGCATATGAACCTGCTGGTCATCACCGTATGGCAGGCCTGTCTTAAAACAAGGGATCATACATACACCACTTATCAGAAGCACCAGCATTGCAATTTCCAGAATCTCTATTCTGTTTTTCTTTTTTTCTCTCACGCAGAATCTCCTCCCGGTCGTCAAAGCTCTGCCACATCATCCCCGGCAGTCAGTACGCATAAATATAAAGACAAACGGGGACAGGTATGGAATCTACTCTCACCTGTCCCCGTATTCTCAGTCATCTAAAACTGTTTATGACTCCTGCACATCTGTGCTATTTTTATTGGTATATCACCGGATATAATCCGTGTGACATGATTTCATCTTACTTAAAATACTCCACACCACTCTCGAATATCTTCTGGTTCTGGTCGCCGTATACGTTTACAGCTACAGCCTGTCCGATACGCTCTGAGTGACCCATCTTACCAAGGACACGTCCGTCTGGGCTTGTGATACCCTCGATCGCATAGTATGAACCGTTGACGTTGTAGTACTCGTCCATGGTTGGGTTGCCGTTCATGTCGACATACTGTGTTGCAACCTGTCCATTTGCAAAGAGCTTCTCGCACCATTCCTTGCTTGCAACGAAACGTCCCTCACCGTGTGAGATAGGAATTGTGTATACTCCGCCGAGCTCTGCCTTCTTCAGCCATGGGCTCTTGTTTGTTACAACCTTGGTGTATACCATCTTGGACTGATGACGTCCGATACTGTTCATTGTCAGTGTAGGTGAATCATCTGTCTGTGGTCTGATCTCGCCGTAAGGCACAAGACCGAGCTTGATGAGTGCCTGGAATCCGTTACAGATACCAAGTGCAAGTCCGTCCCTCTCGTTCAGGAGCTTCATGACTTCCTCGGAGATCTTCGCATTACGGAACGCAGTTGCGATGAACTTACCTGATCCGTCTGGCTCATCACCGGCTGAGAATCCGCCTGGGAACATGATGATCTGTGAATCGCTGATTGCCTTTGCAAATGCGTCAACTGAATCTCTGATTCCCTGTGCTGTCATATTTCTGAATACTATCGTCTGTACGTCTGCGCCTGCTCTCTCAAATGCCTTTGCTGAGTCATACTCACAGTTTGTACCAGGGAATACAGGTATGAATACCTTTGGCTTGGCAACCTTGTTCCTTGATGTGTAAACTGTCTTGGCGTCGAAGAGTCCAGTCTTGATCTCTGTCTGTGGAACATTTGACTCTGTTGGGAATACCTTCTCAAGGGTCTTTGTCCATGCTGCAAGAGCCTCGTCCATAGTGATCGTGACATCCTTGTATGTAAATACAGGCTCCTTTGTAACCTTACCTATCTTCTTGACAGGAATTCCGAGCTGATCAAGATCTGCTGCCTTAACCTCAAGAATGATAGCGCCATAGTTCTTGGCAACAAGATCCTTCTTGCTGACTGTATCCTCAAGCTCAACACCGAGCTTATTTCCAAATGCCATCTTGCTGACAGCCTCTATTATACCGCCAAATCCAACTGCATATGCAGACTGGATCTTGCCCTCCTTGATCTTCTTGTTCAGGAGGTCATACATGTACAGAACATTCTCATATACAGGTATGTCGTTCTCGTCCTTCTCTATATCCATCTCCACAAGAACATTGCCTGCCTTCTTGAGCTCAGGTGTAACAACGTCCATGTAGCTTGCCACATCGACTGCAAATGATACAAGTGTTGGAGGTACATCTATATCATTGAAAGTTCCTGACATACTGTCCTTTCCACCGATAGATGGAAGTCCAAGTCCTATCTGAACATCATATGCTCCGAGGAGCGCTGCCAGTGGCTGTCCCCATCTGTATGGGTCTGTTCCAAGTCTCTTGAAATATTCCTGGAATGTAAGTCTGATCTTGCTTACATCTCCACCTGCTGCAGCTATCTTGGCTGCTGATGTAACAACCGCATATACTGAACCATGATATGGGCTCCAGCTTGACAGATATGGGTCAAATCCGTAGCTCATCATGGTAATAGTGTCTGTCTTACCCTTGAGTACAGGCAGCTTTGCGATCATTGTCTGTGTAGGTGTGAGCTGATACTTACCACCGTAAGGCATTGTGACTGTTCCTGCTCCGATAGAGCTGTCGAACATCTCCACAAGTCCTTTCTGTGAGCACACATTCAGATCTGACAGTGTATCGAGCCATGCCTTCTTGACATCCTCAGGCTCCTTAACTGAATCAAAGTAATTGTCAGCCTTGCTTGGAACTTCAACCTTGACCTGTGTCTCCTGATGAGCACCATTTGTGTTGAGGAATGCACGTGAGATATTCACGATGTCCTTGCCTCTCCACTTAAGGATAAGTCTAGGCTCCTCTGTAACCTTTGCAACTACTACAGCCTCGAGGTTCTCCTCCTCAGCGTATCCGAGCATAGTGTCAACATCCTTAGGATCGACAACTATAGCCATACGCTCCTGGGACTCTGATATTGCAAGCTCTGTACCGTCAAGACCTGCGTACTTCTTTGGCACCTTGTCAAGATCTACCACAAGTCCGTCTGCCAGCTCTCCGATGGCAACTGACACACCGCCGGCACCAAAATCGTTACACTTCTTTATAATAGATGAAACCTCTTCTCTTCTGAAGAGTCTCTGGATCTTTCTCTCTGTAGGTGGGTTACCCTTCTGAACCTCAGCACCACATGTCTCGAGTGAGTGTGATGTGTGAGCCTTGGATGAACCTGTTGCTCCACCACAGCCATCACGGCCTGTACGTCCACCGAGCAGGATGATTACATCTCCCGGATCAGATGTGAGACGCTTTACAGCACGTCTTGGAGCTGCACCCATAACTGCTCCGATCTCCATTCTCTTTGCAACATAATCTGGATGATATATCTCATTTACAAGGCCTGTTGCAAGACCGATCTGGTTACCATATGAGCTGTAACCATGGGCTGCTGTTGTCACGATCTTACGCTGTGGAAGCTTGCCCTCCATTGTGTCCTTGAGAGACTTTGTAGGATCAGCCGCACCGGTAACTCTCATAGCCTGGTATACGTAACCTCTTCCTGAGAGCGGATCTCTGATAGCACCGCCAAGACATGTAGCAGCACCACCGAATGGCTCGATCTCTGTAGGATGGTTGTGTGTCTCGTTCTTGAAGAATACGAGCCACTCTTCCTCTACTCCGTCCACAACTACAGGAACAACTATAGAGCAAGCATTGATCTCGTCTGACACTTCCATATCATCGAGCTTGCCTGCTGCCTTGAGCTGTTTCATACCCATAAGGGCTATATCCATGAGACATACAAACTTGTCATCTCTGTCCTTGTACATCTCCTTCATCTCTGCTCTGTATGCGTCAAATGTCTTCTCAAGAAGATCCTTGTAATCTCCATCGTCGAACTCTACATCTGTGAGCTCTGTTGAGAATGTTGTATGACGGCAGTGATCTGACCAGTATGTATCGAGAACTCTGATCTCGGTCATGGATGGATCTCTCTTCTCCTCACCCTTGAAATAGTTCTGGATGTGAAGGAAATCCTTGAATGTCATGGCAAGTCCAAGTGAGTCATAAAGCTCCTTAAGATCTGCCTCTGCCATGTCCTTGAATCCGTCAAATATATGAACATCGGCTGGCTCAGGGAACTCTGTAACCAGAGTCTCAGGAATCTCCATACCGCATATTCTTGAATCAACAGGGTTTACACAGTAGTCCATGACAGCCTTCATCTGCTCGTCTGTCACGTCGCCCGAAAGTACATATGTTGTGGCAGTCTTGATAACAGGCTCCTCATCCTCTGCAAGAAGCTTTACACACTGCTCTGCTGAATCGGCTCTCTGATCGAACTGACCTGGAAGCGCCTCTACTGAGAACACCTTATCTGTGGCAGCAAGCTCAGGCTCACCCTCATAGATCACATCTACAGGCGGCTCAGCAAATACTGTCTCAAGAGCCTTTGCATATGTCTCATCTGATATGTTCTCAATATCATACCTGACAAGCACTCTCACATACTCAGCCTTGATACCCAGATAGTTCTTAATCTCTTCGTGAAGTTCCTTCGCCTTGACCGCATAGTCAGGCTTTTTCTCAACATACACTCTCTTGACCTTACTCATGTCATACCTCCATAGTAAAAGCGTTTTTGTTATTTCAATTCTTTAATAATAGCATTTATCTTGTTTTTTTTGTAGTAGTTTTTATCTTTTTGCCGATTTTCAGCTTATTTAAGCATAAAATTGTATCTTAACCCTGCATTTTCACCAAATATGTCATAACTTTTCCATGCTAGTTATGCAGTCTTCGTATCATCTTAAATATCACCGAATTCTGGTATATCATAGGTGAATTCTGACAGTAGAATATGATTCCGTCCGTCGGTGCGTATATGTCCGTCGTATTCTCGCCCGTCATCGGATTGATGATATTTGCAATTATGTCGCCTCGTACAACCTCGTCTCCCGGCTGGACAAGCTTCTTGAAGAAGCCGGCGGCATGCTCGGACCTTATGCTGAGCAGATCCTCCTCGTCCATGATGGTGGAAATGTATCCCGCATGGCAGTTGTATCTTATAACGCCCATACGTGTCAGGAATCTGAGCACTGAGGACACCGCCTGATTGGCACTCTCACCATTGATGGTGTCGGTAACTCCCGAATATACCGAGAAAGCCTCCGTGCCACGCATCTGCCAGTTGTAGTTGAGCGTTGCCTTGTCATATGATCTAGGCTCCGCTGTCAATACATACGGCATACCGAACTGGCTGGCAAGGCTGTTGCTCTGCTTGCCTGTCTCTATCATCCTGACGTGTGGGATAAACTCACCATCCATATAGAAGCTTGCAAACTGTATTCCGTATGCGTAGCCGGTGACCTTCTCCATCACCGCCGCTGCAATACGGCTTGTCGCCTGACCTTCAGGATTGCCCGGGAATGATCTGTTTATATCTGAATTGTCTGTTATCCAGTATTTCTTGCCCACATTGAACGAGCTGTAATTGATTGATGGTATCAGAAGTATCTTCTTGCCCGACACCAGGGCGCCCCTCGCCTCCAGCTCCCCGAGCTTCTTTGCCAGAAGTGAGCTTATGTAGAGCTGCTGAAATTCATTTCCTCTCATGGCACCAACTATGCATGCAGCCTTGTCTCCGCTGCCATAGGAAAATCCCTGTATCTCGTACTCTCCTCTGTAGGCTGTATTCATGGAATATATGATCTCTTTATTCATGGCCACCTCCGAAAATTCTGGCCACAAGTGACCCCTCTTCTATAACCGGATATTCTCTGAGTGAGAACACAATGCCGCTTCTCGGCGACCTGATGGTCTCCTCCACCGAGCCCGTGAGCACATTTACGATTCTTCCTATGATCTCTCCCTGCTGTATATATTCCGAGTGCTTTGCCACAGGCAGAAAGATTCCGCTGCTCTCTGCATTTACAAATACGACATCCTTGTCTTTTGCAAATTTAGGCTTATGTGCCGTCTCGACTTCGCCCTGCCATATTCCCATTTTCTTCATGAGAGAGAACAATCCGTCCACTATCTGATTCGAGTAATCGTAATCTATCTTGAGAGCAACGCCGGACTCCACTACCATACTCTTGACTCCGATCTCGTTGAGGGCGTGCGCAAGACTTCCCTCCATGACCGTAGATGACGGATGTATCCATACAACATCCACATTCATGCACGCAACATACGGAGCAAGATCCGATGCCACGTCAGAATTAACCCTGACCTGTGGGATCTCCTTGATGTACACACTGCTGGAATGGACATCAACACAAATGTCCGCCCCCTCTATGTCCTTCATGACCTTTGCCGCTGTGTACTCTCCCACAGTTCCGTCCTTGGAACCCGGGAACAGAGTGTTCATATCAATGTCAAATACCGGCACATCCCTGTACTGCGCCTCAAGTCCCATCGGATTGATAAATGGATATACATCCACGATTCCAGTAAGCTTGTCAAAATCCTTCTTGATCCTTCTGATCAGTTCATAACATATGTACTGTCCGGCAACCTCATCCCCATGTATACCGGACACAATACACAGCCTCTTTTCATTTCCAGTTGGGAAATCCGGGGCCAGATGGTTCTTCTTCACCCTCATGACTTCCCCGATCAGCATGTTAGCTGATACTACAGTTTCTATCATATTTTGTCCACCTTGTATTATTTATTCGTTAGTAATTTTGCAAATTATCCCGGTACATAAAGAAAAGCAGGGTACTTGCCGTATCCTGCTTCTTGTACCTAAGTTATTATACATGATAACTGTCAGTTCTTCAAGGTATGTTGCCTACTCTGTGAGCCTGTTATGCCCTTTTCTTATACTCTATTCTGAGCTTGTCCGCTATGAGTGCGATAAACTCGGAATTTGTCGGTTTGCCTTTTCCCGCATTCACTGTATATCCAAACAAATCGTTGATGGTGTCTATCTGACCTCTGTTCCACGCCACCTCTATGGCATGCCTTATGGCTCTCTCCACGCTGGAGGATGTGGTCTTATATTTCTTCGCTATCGTCGGATAGAGAAGCTTTGTTATGTAGTTCAGCATGTTCACATCGTTGACCGCCATGATGATGCCCTCACGGATGTACTGGTAGCCCTTTATATTTGCAGGAATACCTATATCCCTGATGATATCCGTCACATCGCTCTCTATAGTATTCTCTATCTTGTGTGCCATACTCTTCTCTGTGAGACATGTAAGCTTGTCGTTCAGCCCTAACTCAAGCTCCTTCTTCTTCATATACATCTGTCTGAGTCTTGTCACAAGCTGCACCGGATTGTACGGCTTCAGGATATAATATGTCGCACCCATCTCAAATGCACATCTTATAAGTCTCTGTGATGACACCGATGTGAGTACCACAAATATCGTATTCTGATATTCAGGCAGTTCACTCATATGCTCCATCACTCCCAGGCCATCCATTCCCGAAAGGCAAATGTCCAGTATCACTATATCCGGCTTGTAGAGCTTTATTGATTCCACCGCTTCATCCCCGGTGCTGACCATATCAACTACTCTCATCTCGTCCTTTGATGCATATGTGGCGATCTGTTTTGCTATCTGTGTGCTGTCGCCATCAGCAATTACAATTTCGATCCCTTTGTTTCCCATAGTATCTCCCTTGTTATGTATAAATTTACAGGATTAAGCGCTTATCCCAACTGCTTTATAATAATATTAAATATGATATAATTTGTCAAGTGCTTTTAATATCGTTTTTAATATCACATATTATGACAACATTTTACTACAAATTACCCTGCATTTCTCATCTTCGCTTCCAGTCTTATCTTGTCGGCAATGAGAGCGACAAATTCTGAGTTCGTAGGCTTTCCTTTGCCCGCACTTATGGTGTAACCAAACAGTTCGTTGATAGTCTCTATCTTTCCTCTGCTCCAGGCCACCTCTATGGCATGTCTTATGGCTCTCTCCACCCTTGATGCAGTTGTGCCGTACATCTGGGCGATCGTCGGATAAAGCTGCTTTGTTATAGAATTCAAAATATCCATATCCCCCACAGCTATGACTATCGCGCTTCTGAGATACTGGTAGCCTTTGATGTGCGCCGGGACTCCTATCTCGTGGATTATCCTGGTCACCACCGCCTCCAGCTCGTCCGTCTTCTGCTCATTTTCATCCATCTTCAGAAGCTGGGTTGTATTGCTTCCGCGTCCTTTACATGCATCATCAAGCACACCTCTGACCTTTTTCTCATCGTATGGCTGTTCAAGCAGTCTCACCACTGCCTTGTCACCTATCGTCGAAAATACAAAGTCCAGATAATTTCTGTGCTGCTTCGATGAACAGAGCACAAATTTGACATTTCTCAGGTTCTTATTTCCAGATACGCCCTCGACCATATCCGTGATATCCGTACCGGGTATAACCTCGTCCGCGATCACTATGTCTGGCTTATCTTCTGCAATTTTCTTAACAGCTTCGTCACCCTTCTCACAACATCCAATGTACTCATAATCAGGCATATCCTCAAATACGTGCTTTAGCTGTTCAATTTCTCTTTTGTCATGTTTTACCATCATAACTTTAACATGACTCATGTTATACTCCTTCCCAAGTATAGTGACGGAATAACAATATTTACTTTTTTATTCCTGTTATTCCACTACGAACATTATATATAAATGTAGTTTTCTTGGGAATATATAGAACTTCGCAAGTTACGACAGCATCAGCTTCCGGAAAACATTTTTTCTACTGCGACTGACACCAGCAGACCACATACGCACATTTAATGAAAAAATGCGGCATATCTTCCCTTTTCGGGTCGATATGCCGCGCATGATCACTTCTCTTTTGTATGTTCTTTTTCTCTGAGTCTTATGATCGCATCATAGGCCGCCGGATTGTGCTCCTTCAGGTGCTCATCCATTCGTTTTCTTCTCGCCTTATATCTGTCGACAAATTCAGGATGCTCGCTCTCAAGCCTGTGAAGAAGCTGGCTCCGCCTGCGCTCGATACGCTCTGCAACAGAGTCCTCATCCTCGCCTGTGGCCCTCACGATCTCCTCTATGTGGGCCTCCATATGCTCAAGCCATTCTTCCTCATCCTGTATATCCATCTGCTTCCAGAAACCGGTCATGAGCTGTTCAACCCCGGTTCCGTTCTTCATACTGCCTATGGATTCACGGATGTGCTTCTCTATGACATCTTCCGCATCATCGCCAAATGCCCACACAAGCTCCTGAGCCATGTGCTCCGCTCTCTTTCTCCTGATGTCATGATAACTGTTATGTACACCAACCAATGGATATGGACTCTCAAGGCCGCAGTCTGACAGTGCTCTCTCTATGGTCTGTCTCACGCATCCTGCCTCTATCATGTCGCCAAGTCCAAGCTTTCTGAGCTGGACGTTGAGCTGGCCTATATGCTCCGTGATATAGAGCTTCACCCCCTTCTCTTTCAGCGTATCATACATGATCCTGAGGGTCTTGGCAGCCGTCACATCCACGCTTCCCATGGCGGACGCATCCACTATTACAGCCTTTGTGTCATCCTGCACCGCATCCATGATATCCTTCTGGAATATGGCTATATTTGCAAAAAACAGGTTACTGCTGAATCTGTAAATAACTATATTCTGTATCGGGTATGCATGCTTGAACCTCTCGAGCGCAAGGAATTCCTCATGTCCAGGTACCAGTCCAAGGAAGCTTCTCGGAGGGTCCGCAGCCTTCCTTATGACTGCGGCAAATGAGAGTATGATTCCTATAAGAACTCCATTTATCGTTCCAAGTATCAGCACACCTAGGAAAGCTCCGCAGAATATGTAGAATTCCACCTTACTCACCTTCCACAGCTTTGCCGCCAGATCAAATTCCAGAGCACTGTAGAGTGCGGAGATGACGATTGCCGTGAGCACCGGAACCGGCAGATAACCTATAAATCCCGTTCCACACACGAGGATCACGATCATCACTACTCCTGCAAATATTCCAGTGAGCTGTGTCCTGCCTCCATACTGCTCACTCATTGTGGTTCTGGACACGGAACCGTTTATCGGACAGCAGCCTGTGAATGCCGCTGCAAGATTTGCCATTCCAAATGCCAGAAGCTCCTGATTATCGTCTATCTTATATCTGTTCTTCTGGGCGAAATTGTTCTCAGCCAGAAGCGTCTCCGCCATGATTACTACTGCTATCGACAGACTGACCGTCATGATATTTGGAAGCATCCTCTCATCTATCTGTGGTACAACGATCTGTGGAAGTCCTCTGCTCACCTCCGACAGACATACTATTCCGTATTCATCCATATCTATCACGCAGGACAGCAACGCTCCCGCTGCCATGACGCATATCGCCATCGGAAACTTTGGTATGAATCTTCTTGAAACAAGCAGTACCGCAAGAGCCGTAAGTCCCATGATTATCGACGGCACATTTACATCTCCTATCGTCTCTGCTATGTGTTCCACAAGCTCGAACAGTTCTCCTGTTCCCGCTCCGGCTCCATAGAGCTTCGGCACCTGCATGAGTATGATGGTGGTGCATATTCCTGATATGAATCCGCCCATGACCGGAGTCGATATGTAATTTACAAGCTTGCCCGCCTTGAACAGGAAGAATACCAGCAGCCACAGCGCCGTAAAGAATGTTATCACAGGAACGACCTGCATCGCCTGCTCTGTTCCCGGCGTAACCCCCAGCGTCACCAGTGCCGCTCCGACCAGCGCCGCAGGCGCGGCATCCACACCGAACACGAACTGCCTCGACGTGGACAGCAATCCAAATATTATGATCGGGAACACCGACCCATACAATCCATATACCGCCGGCAGCCCGGCTATCTGTGCATACCCCATCGATATCGGTATGGACACCGCCGCTATGATAATTCCTGTCAAAAGATCAGAAAGCAAATTCTCTTTTTTATAATTCTTTAGTGTATGACATAATGAAATTTTTGAAACCTTGATTTTCTTGCCCTCCTGGGATGTTTGTGTGTGCCGGTCTGCCTTATGCTAAAGTCCGGCACTTCTGTTCTTAATTTTATCACTAAACAGGATTAATTTCACTCCTCCAGCATATTTTCAATAAAAATCCCATACCCCCTGGTTGGATCGTCTACGAATACGTGGGTGACGGCGCCGATTATCTTGCCATCCTGGATGATCGGGGAACCGGACATTCCCTGTACCACTCCGCCCGTCAGGTCTATGAGGGCATCATCGGTCACGTGGAATTCTATATTCTTGTCGGATGAATTCCTGTCCACATACTCTATGTCTATCTCATACTTCTCAAGCTCGCCGCTCATTCTGGAATATATATAAGCCTGCCCCTTGCGGACTTCATGACCTCTGGCTATATACATACGCTCCGCATCGCCGTATTTCGCCTGGCAATAGCTGGTGTCCAGATGTCCATATATTCCACTGGCACTGTTGCCATCAATAATACCGACCAAAGATCTTCTATATGCGATGCTTCCCTGAAGTCTTCCCGGTTCCGAGGAGTATGACTTGCTTATATTTGTAATATCCGTTGTGTACACTCCACCGGTGCTGCACCGCATCATAACTCCCGTATCTATATCCGACACACTGTGTCCAAGAGCCATGAAATTTGTTCCGTCGACAAATGTAACCGTGCCTATTCCCGACACATCATCCTTCACCCACGCGCCCAGCAGATAAGCGCCATTCTCGTTTTTTTCCGGCGTGATGCTACAGACCTTCTCCTCCCCATCCCTTATATATCTCACGGACAAGCTATCACCCTGGCTTTCAGCAACAATATCAAGCAGCTCCAACCTCTTAGATATCTCCATACCGTCTACACTCACAATATAATCCCCTGTACAGACCTTTCCATCAGCAGGGCAACAGGACTCGCCATTTTCATTTTTAAAGCTACACACATCCACCACCAAGACTCCCTCCGTCTTCATATAGATTCCCATCGCCTCGCCGGACGGAACTACAGGCCGGTCAAATATATCTCTTCCAAACTCCGCATCCTTCGTGGTCGCCCTTGACACTACCCCATCAAGTGTTGAGCTTGTCTTCTCTGACCTTCCAACATCCACTCGTCTGTCCACCAACACACATAAAACCAATAGTGCTGCAAGGAGCAACAGATCCGCCACAGCCACCCATATGATCACCTTCTTATATCGCCTCATAATCTATTCCTCCTACATATACTTAAAAACAACTAATAGCTTATAAAAAAAGAGTAACAGCCTTGGCTGTTACTCTTAGTATGTTGTGTTAGGAATAACTTTATATCAGTATTTTTTTGTCTTTTCTGCCATTTGTTTCATCTCGCGGGCATTGCTCATGACTGCCTCAGTTATGGTCACGCCGCCGAGAAGTCTTGCGATCTCCTCTGTTGATTCCTCGTCGTTCAGACGGACGATCCTTGTCACTGTCTTGCCCTCGTCGGCAGACTTTTCTATGAGATAATGACTGTCTGCCATCGCTGCGATCTGCGGAAGATGGGTTATGCTTATAACCTGATGGCTTCTGGAAATAACTGCCATTTTTTCAGCAACCTTCTGAGCTGCACGGCCGCTTATTCCCACATCGATCTCATCGAATACAAGAGTGCCGATATTGTCCTCGGACGCCATGCAGGATTTGATCGCCAGCATGATCCTTGAGAGCTCACCGCCTGAAGCCACGTCATATAACGGTCTCATCTTCTCGCCGACATTTGTCGAAATGACAAAATAGCAGTCATCGATTCCATTTGCCGTACACTCCGGAAGCCTGTCAAATACCATGTCGAACCGAACCTCCATGAAACTCAGATCAGCAAGTGCATCTCTGATGTCTCTGCACAGATTCTCAGCCTGCCTCTGTCTCTCAGCAGTAAGCGCATCTGCTGCCTTGAGCATGGCTTTCTCCACCTTTTTTATTTTGTCTGAAAGTCCTGCTATATATTCGTCATATTCAGACAGCCTTTCATATTCCTTCCTGCTGTCCTCCAGATATTTGAACACCTCTTCCACGGTGCTTCCATATTTTCCCTTTATATCATTGATGACGTCAAGCCTGGACTCAACACTTCTAAACTCAGAATCGTCAAAGTCCATGCTCTGCATGTAATCATTTAATTCAACGTTAAAATCATTCAGCAGCGCGTCAATATTTTCCAACTGGCTATACAGACCGTCTATCTCTCCGTCGAGATCCTTTATACCCTTCATCGATGCCAGAGCTCTGCCGATCTCATTTCCCGCAGATGAAGAAGATTCATAACCTGTAACGCTGTATACATCCGAAGCTGCCGCAACTATATCGCGTGAATTGACCATCCTGTTGTACTGATGCTCAACATCTTCGTCCTCACCAGTCTTTATATTTGCTGACTCGATCTCCGCGATCTGATACTTGAGGAATTCTACCTTTCTGCTCCGCTCCGCCTCATCCATCGAGAGCTCGTCCATCTCACGCCTGAGTGTGACGTACTCTCTGTGACACTCTGCAACCTTCTGCTTCAGGGGATCTATGGATGCTCTGCCATATTTATCCAGAAGCTTCATATGCTCCGCTTTCTTAAGGAGCGTCTGCTGCTGGTGCTGCGTGTGCATATCTATGAGAAGCGCAGATACCTCCCTGAGCTTTGCGGCGGTCACCGCCATATCATTTATAGTGTTGATGGTTCTGGAATTATTTATTCTCCGCGTGATGAGTATCTCGCCATCCTCCGATGGCTCCACTCCCAGATCTCTGATCTGCTCAATCACCTGGGGATCATCCACCAGGAAAAGCAGTTGACAGAAGCCCTCCTTGTCAGGCTCCCTGACTATATCCTTCGGAAGCTTATCTCCCATACCAATCTTCAGGGCTCCCATGATTATGGACTTACCCGCACCGGTCTCACCGGTAAGTATGTTGAGATTATCGGTAAAATTAACATTTGCATCGTCTATGAGTGCAATATTCTTGATATGTACATTAAGTAACATTTGTATCCTCCTGTTGACGCACAGACTTTATTACACATAACATATTACAGAGAGCTGTCATCTCTGCATCTTATCTATCGTCTTCATGACCGAATCGGTCATCTCCCGGCTTCTGACCGCCAGGAATATGGTGTCGTCCCCGGCTATACTTCCGAGGAGTCCACATATCTCCACATTGTCAAGTGCTGCGGCAACTGCCATAGCCATGCCCGACACTGTCTTGATCACTATCAGATTCTCCGCCGGCACCATGGATAATATGCCAGCCCCGAGAACCTTTCTGTACGACTCTATGGACTCATGTGTTGCCGACTTTCCCAGAGTGTACTTCTGCCTGCCACCCGCCACGGCAACCTTGGTGAGGTTAATCTCTCTTATATCTCTCGATATGGTGGCCTGGGTCGTATTGAAACCCGCCTCGGCCAGCTTCTCCAGCAGTTCATCTTGGGTCTCTATATCATATTGTTCGATTATCGACAAAATCATCGCCTGTCGCTTCTGTTTCATATCACTTTCCCCCAAGCTTGTTTCTAAGTATCTCGTAGAAATTCACGTCACTCGCCTTTACGAGCTGCGTGGTTCTCTGTGACACGCATATATCAAGGACATCGCCTGCTGCCAGTTCGAAATCATTTCCACCGTCAAATGAAACTATCGCCTCGGTGTCCTGCGTCTTCCTCTTCTTGGCGATCTCTATTGAAACCTTTGCGTCACTAGGAAGCACAATACTCTTCGAAGTCAGCGAATGTGGACATACCGGAGTGATGATCATCAGTCTTGCCATAGGATCCACGATCGGACCTCCGGCTGAGAGATTGTAACCCGTGGAGCCAGTAGGGGTCGATATGATGATTCCATCTCCCTCATAGGCATTCAGAAAGCTTCCATTTACATAGACATCAAGGCCTATAAGTCTTGAAAATCCTGCCCTGCTGATAACTATATCATTGAGTGCCCTCTTCCTGCACTCCTTGCCGTCTCCTGTTCTGACTGTTCCCCTGATCATCATTCTGTCCTGCATGGAATAATCATCCGCAAGCAGTCTGTCTATGATGGTCTGCCAGTTGGTGATCTCCCCCTCAGTGAGGAATCCCACCGTTCCAAGATTTATCCCGAACAGAGGAATCTCCACATGGCTGGCACTGGATGCCACATTGAGGAGTGTTCCATCCCCTCCAAGAACAAGTATACAGTCAAAGCTCTCAAGCTCATCCGTAACATGCTGCTTGTCACATGCACTGAAGCTGTAGCAGTCCATGGCTTTACACGCACCATTTTGCGATTCAATATACGCTGTGAGCTCCGACGTTATACGATTATCCTCATCCTTATCCGGGTTATATACTATATAAAAATTCTTCATATCGTATCCTCTATGACTTGTTCAGTTCGTTGTGGGACTCCTCCACCAGAGCCTTTATGTCGAATTCCTCATCCGTCTTCGACTCGTCCTTTGATATGTGGAGCAGATATTCTATGTTGCCCTCAGGTCCTTTTATAGGTGAATAGCTGAGGTGCAGTGTGCGGAATCCTATGCTTCTGGCATAACCGACTATCATCTCCACAACCTCAATATGGGTTGAAAGCTCTCTGACAACGCCCTTCTTGCCAACCTTCTCTCTTCCCGCCTCGAACTGCGGCTTGATAAGGCACACGATCTCTCCACTATCCGTAAGCAGCTCCTTTACCGCTGGAAGCACCTTTGTAAGAGATATAAATGACACATCTATCGAAGCAAATTCAATCTTATCGTCAATATCCTCAGGTGTGACATATCGTATATTTGTTTTCTCCATACAGACAACTCTCTCGTCATTTCTGAGCTTCCATGCAAGCTGTCCATGACCCACGTCAACGGAATACACCTTCACCGCACCATTCTGCAGCATACAGTCGGTAAAACCACCAGTGGAAGCACCTACATCCATGCACACCTTACCCGCAAGTTCCACGCCGAAATGATCCATAGCCTTCTCAAGCTTCAGGCCTCCACGGCTCACGTATTTGAGGGTGTTGCCCCTGACCTCTATCTTAGCAGTCTCGTCAAATGTCGTGCCGGCCTTATCCTCTTTGTTATTGTCAACATACACTATTCCTGACATGATGATGGCTTTCGCCTTCTCTCGTGAATCTGCCAGTCCCTGTTCTACAAGGAGAACATCAAGTCTCTTCTTCATCTGTCTTCCTCTTATTCTGTACAATCTGTCGATATTATATGTTTTATCCTGTCATACAGCGAATCCGCGTCAAGCTTCAGCATCCTCCTGAGCTCCTCCACGCTTCCATGCTGTACAAATGTATCCTCAATGGCACACACTGTCACATCCACATCAAGATGTCTGTCCATGACATACTCCTCGACCAGAGATCCGTATCCGCCATGCTTTATCTCTTCTTCAATAACCACTATATGTTTATGATCCTTGCTGAGCTCATCTATCATATCAGTATCTATCGGCTTCAGGAATCTTGCATTGACAAATGTGACATTTGTTCCATCGGCCAGCAGTCTGTCATACACCTTCTCGGCCTCCTGGACCATGTTTCCAACAGCCACTATGGCAAGCTTCTGTCCCCTGTGGATCATCTCGCTCCTGCCATACTCAATATCCACATTGTATTCCTTAAGTCCGTAATAAGCCTCTCCTCTGGAATACTTGAGCGCAACCGGACCATCGTAAGCAACAGCCCACTCCATCGCTCTGGTGAGCTCATATCTGTTCTTCGGCGCAATGATGGTCATGTTCGGAATATGTGACAGAAACGCAGTGTCAAATATGCCCTGATGTGTATCGCCATCTGCACCGACAAGCCCTGACCTGTCAATAGCAAATATGACATGCAGCTTCTGCAGGCACACATCGTGTAAGATCTGATCATATGCCCTCTGCAAAAATGACGAGTATATCGCAACCACAGGCACCAGTCCCGACGTAGCAAGTCCCGCGGCAAACGTCACCGCATGTTCCTCCGCAATGCCCACGTCAAAAGCCCTGTCCGGGAACTCCGCGGCAAATGCCGCCACTCCTGTTCCCTTGCCCATGGCAGCCGTTATGGCCGTTATCCTTGGATCAGCCTTACCAAGCTCCACCAGCTTTCTGGCAAACACTCCTGTGTTTGTCATGACCTTCCTGTCCTTCATGACCTTTCCTGTCTGTATATCAAACGGATCAATGCCGTGGAAATAGCTCGGGTGTCTCTCGGCATGGGTATAACCCTTGCCCTTCACAGTCTTCACATGCACAAGGATCGGTCTGTTGAGCTTAAGCGCTTTGCGGAAAGTGGCCTCCATCACATCTATATCGTGTCCGTCTATAGGTCCTATATATGTGACACCCAGCTCCTCGAAGAACATACCCGGCACAAATATCTGCTTGATGGAATCCTTTGACTTCTTCAGCCCTCTGGCAAGATGCTCTCCAGCCACAGGGATCTTCATGAGGATCTTCTCCACGTTACTCTTAAAATCATTGTACTGCTGCCCAACACGTATCTTGCTGAGATATGTGGACATGCCGCCAACATTCTGATCGATGGACATATTGTTATCGTTCAGCACAACAAGGCAACCGGTCTTGATATCCGCCATATTATTCATGGCCTCATATACCATACCACCTGTGAAGGAGCCATCTCCGATCACTGCGGCAATCTTCTCATTTGTACCCTTGATACTTCTGGCGCACGCCATTCCGAGCGCAGCAGAAATGGATGTTGAGCTGTGTCCTGTATTGAACGCATCGCACGGGCTCTCACTGGTCTTCGGGAAACCGCTCATTCCTCCAAACTGTCTGAGAGTGCCCATCTCATTCTTCCTGCCCGTCAGTATCTTGTGGACATAGGACTGATGTCCCACATCCCATATAAGCTTATCCTCAGGGAAATCCAGAACCATGTGAAGTGCCATGGTAAGTTCCACGCATCCAAGATTCGGAGCCAAATGTCCACCGGTCTCGCTCACATGCGACACCAGAAATTCTCTGATCTCATCCGCCAGCTCCGGCAGATCTTCCCTGTCTATATCCTTTATATCGTTTGGTTTATTTATTCTATCCAGTATATTCATATGCACACCACGAGAGGAGTCCTATTTATCCCTGTTTATCAGCCAGATGACCAATTCCTTCAGAAACTCATTGTCCCCGCCTATCTCTTCCAATTCTCTTACTGCTCTCTCCGACAGCTCAGTCACATAACGTCTGGATTCATCAATTCCATGTATCGTGACATATGTAACCTTGCCATTCTCCTCATCACTCAGCGTCGGCTTTCCAAGGAGCGCACTGTCTCCACAGACATCCAGAATATCGTCCTGGATCTGGAATGCCATGCCGACGTCCGATGCTATCTTGTGTACCGCCGCAACTTTAGCCTCGTCTGCCCCCGCAAGTATCGCGCCTATCATCATGGATGCCTCTATGAGGGCTCCGGTCTTGTTCTCATACACATATTCAAGCTGCTCCTTTGAGAGCTCCTTGCCGGTCATCTCCACATCGACGACCTGACCGCCTATCATGCCGTTTATACCCGGCTTCTGCGCAAGCACACACATCGCAGACGCCACAGCATGTATATCCTCACCCATGCCAAATGCCTTACATGCGGTCTCATATGCATAATTGAGCAGCGCATCCCCCGCAAGAATGGCCATCGCCTCGCCAAATACCACATGGGATGTCTTTCTTCCGCGCCTGTAATCGTCATTGTCCAGAGCCGGAAGATCGTCATGTATGAGTGAATATGTATGTATCATCTCTATCGCAGCCATGAACGGCTTTATAACCTCTGATTTGCCACCGAACAGCCTGTATGTCTCCTCCATGAGCATTGGACGAAGCCTCTTTCCACCCGCCTCTACCGAGTACGCCATGGCCTCACACACTGTCCTGTTAAATCCGTCTGCAGGTGGCAGATAGCTCTCAACTATATCGTTGATCCTTGCCGCCTTCTCCGCTATAAGTTTATCTATCATGCTTCCTCCTGACCCGAAAGTGTTATCATCTCTTTCTCAACATCGCACAGGTAATTCCTGCATCTGTTTATGAGCTGGACGCCCTCAGAATAAAGCTCCATGGACTCCTTGAGCCCCGTATCAGTATTCTCAAGCGCAGCCGCTATCTCATCAAGTCTGGCAAGAGCCTCCTCTATGGACACATCCTGAAGAGTGTCCGCTGTATCCATATTCTGTGTATCTTCTGCCATATCTATTCCTCCTGCCCGGTCACGTCAGTCACGACCGCCTGTATTCTTCCATCATGAAGAGTTATCTCTATATCATCCCCAGGTGTGATCCCTGCCACAGATCTGACAGGCTCACCATCCGATGAAATATATCCAAATCCATTTATGAGCTTAGCTGTAGGCGAAAGGCCATGTATCCTCTCCGTCATGACCGCAAGGACATTCCTTGTCATGTCGTACTTTCTGCCCATCGCGCTCTTCATCCTATCATGAAGTCTGTCACAGCGCACCGATCTGTCATCTATCTTATCCGCCATCAACTCATTTATCTGCTTCTCTATTCTGTCAAGCTGCTGCCTCTGACTGTCCATTCTTCCGGATGGACTTAAGAGTCTAAGCTGCCTGTCATATCCATCCAGACTCCTCGCAAGTCTGTCTATCCTGCCGGATATCAGCATGGTGAGCTGTTCAAGTCTCCTGTCAAATCCGGCAACTGTCTCTGCCACCACCGGAAGCGCATGCATGACAGCCGTGGACGGATTGGATTCTCTCCTGTCCGCAACCATGTCCGCAACTGTGGTGTCTATCTCATGCCCCGTAGCCGATATGATAGGCGTCTCCGCATTGAATATGGCCCATGCCACCTGCTCCTCATTGAACGCCCACAGATCCTCCTTGGAGCCTCCGCCTCTTCCGACGATTATGAGGTCGAGCCCCATGGAATCAAGTATCTCGATTCCTCTGGATATATCCGCCGCCGCATACTGTCCCTGCACGGTCGCAGGATAACAATAGAGCTGGGCATACGGATCCCTCCGTTTTGCCACTGCACGGATATCGCTTATCGCAGCCTTTGCCCCCGCTGTCACTATACCAATACGCCTCGGATAGGCGGGAATAGGCTTCTTGTATTCCTGCGAAAACAGCCCCATGCCGTCCAGTCTGGCTATGAGTCTCTCCAGCTTGGCATTCACCTCGCCGTCACCCACACGCACCAGCCTGTCTACATAGAGCTGATACTTTCCGTCTCTCACGAAGACATCAATATGACCAAATGCATGAACCTTGTCTCCGTTCTTCGGAGCAAACTTGAGTCCATATACCTGTTTTCCCGCAAACATAACAGCCGCCAGAACTCCGCTGGGATCCTTGAGACTGAAATACATATGACCTCTCTTGTCTGTTCCGAGTCCTGTGATCTCTCCCTCAACTCCCAGACTGCCAAGCCACGACTCGCCGCTGACCAACTCCTGTATCCTCTCATTGAGTTCCTTGACTGTATATATGTTATTCTGCTGTGGCATCTGCGCCACTCTCCTTCTTGTCCTTATCACCGGATACAAGCTTTGCAAGAAGTGCATTCACGAACTTGCTCGCCGATGCATCACAATACTTCTTTGCCAACTCAACCGCCTCATTGATGGCGACCTTCTCCGGTATGCTCTCATCGTACTTCACTTCATAGACACCAAGCCTTAATATAGCCAGCTCCTCCTTGCCTATACGAGGAAGCTTCCAGCCTTCTGATATCTGTGAAATGATCTCATCTATCTCTGCTTTCTTAGAGATGATATTCTTAACCTTGGTGGTTATATAATCTCTGTCCTCATTGCTGACTATTCCGTACAGAAGCGGATCGTCCTCCTCATCTCCCGGCATCTCAGGGTCAAATGCAAAATCAAGCTGATCCTGCATGCCCTCAGCGTCATTGAACTCCAGTGTAAATACTATCTTGAATATCCTGTCTCTTATATCTCTTCTAGTCATATCTTCCTCTCCACTATATAAAGCTTTATCTGTATCCTATCTGCCTTCTCCAACACGTACACCGGCTATCCTTATGTTGACTTCCTCAACGCTCAGTCCTGTCATGGTCTCTATAGCCTGCTTGACCTTATCCTGAACCTGACCTGATACTGATGGTATGCTGTACTCGTACAGAACCTCTATCGCAATATCAACCTTTACCTTGCCAGGAAGAAGCTCTACCTTAACGCCCTTTGCAGGGTTCTTCTTTCCGAACTTTGAGGCAAGCTCATTTGGAAGGTTGCCTGTAAGTCTGTATACACCTTCAACCTCTCCGGCTGCAAGCCCTGCTATGATAGCCACTACGTCATCCGCTATCTGAACTTTGCCCAGAGAATTGCTCTCTTCTATATTGTAAGAATTATCCTGAACCGCGCTGCCTTCAATCACGATATCATCATTCAACTTATCACTCATGGTCATACCTCCCGTTTCGTATGGGTTATTTGAATCTTATTATAATCTGAAGGCAGCTATTTTGCAAGTATATGCGATTCACGGCTTATCCTTCCGCTGTCTATTTGCCACCCATGACAGATATTGCAACACTGCTTATATCATACCCTGTTTTTCGGATAACTATGTCCTCTATCTGTGCTCTCTCGGTATCCGACAGCGATTCCACATTCAGCGACACGTCAACAGCCTCATCACTTATCGTCACTATGGCATCGCTATACCCCTTTGCCGCCAGAACTGTCTCGACATCTGTCTCCTTCTCTATGGTATCGTTCAGCTTTACATATGTATCTGTCGCCTCCTTCTTTGCCGAATCGCTGAGTGCCTCATCACCTATCACATCCATCAGAGCTTCCTTGCTCCTTGATCTGCTCTGCTCACGGTTCAACTTTGCCGCGGCCATATTGCTTGTCACCTGTGCACTGGTGAGTACAGCGTCACCGATCTCATCCTCCTGGCCATTGAGCTCCACATCCTCGGTCTGGCCATTCTCATCCTTCACCGCCTGTGAGTTCTCATTTTCCGCCATGGACGAGAGATCCTCATAGTTGATCACCTCCACCTGTTTTTTGTCAGTTTTTTCCTTCTTCTTGTCCTTTCCTGCATCCGCAAAGCTCATGTAACCGGCCACCCCTATCATAACTGCAAGTGCGATGACCGCCAGTCTGTTCTTTCCACTGAATTTCTTCATAGTCCCTCCACATTAATTTGCTTCTAATATCACAATCTTATGCGTCGGCACGTCAAATAATGCCTGCACTGCATTCGTTATCTTCAGCGTTGTATCGCCATTTTCCGCCCCCTTGCAAATGATAACCACACCCTCGGTCTCCGGCTCCCTGTACCTGACCACATACGGCGAGCTCCCACTGCCCTCACTCACCATGACCGTCTCCTCCGACACGCTTCTCTGGCTGCTGTCGCCGTTCTCACTGGAACTGCTTCCGGAGTCCTTGAGTGCTATGTTCTCACCGCTGTCCTTGACCGTTATCATCACTCTCACATCCGATATTCCGTCCACCTGCTCAAGCACTGATGTGAGTCTCTCCTCCATATACTCCACATAATCCGTAGTATCCCCTGACATATTCCGGTCATTTCCACCGGTCACATCCGCGTCTGTCTCATCGGACTGTCCGGTCCATCCGCTCTTTAGGTCATTTTTATCAGTCTTGCTGTTATTTGCCGGCCACACAACTATCATCAGACAAATCCCTGACAGCAAAATGAGCAGCAACTTGTATAATCTGTTGTTGCTGCTCTTCAATATATTCATGATTCCCGATATTCCCTTTTTCTTAGAATCCTCCACTACAGTCCCTCCTGCATATGATCTGTATTGCCCCTCCTGATGGTAATCCTGTTCTCATCAACGCCGTATTCCTCTGACACTGCGGATCTCAGTTCGTCTGTGTCTACTTTATCAAACTGTATGTATATCTCCATGCTGTCTATCCCAAGCTCCTCCCTGGTGACTATACGCACCACCGCATCGGCATTACAATTGTCAGATATAAACCGCTCCACTACCTCCTCCATGGCCCTGACATACATCTCATCATCGCCCTCGGCCACGTCCATTCCAAGCGATTCACTGTATGTATTGAACTCTATCCTGTCCGCATACCCAAGCCAGCCTATGACAGGATTTATCACGACCATCATCATGACAAATCCCACAGCCGCCTGGACATATCTGCGCATCTTCGGATCCGGGGCAATATACAGCACGACAGAAAAAAGTATACTGCACACAACTATATTTTTCAGCCACTCAGCAAGCATGCACATCCTCCATCCGTTCTATGATATGTTCACCGACATCAGGGCTATGCTTATGATGAACATCATCACGCTTATTCCGCACGCCCTCAGCATAAGCTCCACTGTCTCCGCCATGATGCCTGCTGCCTCGGCATATCTTTTGTCTCCGACCGGCTGCACCACCGCGGCGATGAACCTTAATATGAACATGATGACGATTATCTTGATCATTGGGACTGCGGCCAGTATGACTATCATGATCGTACACGCCATCCCCATACAGTTTCTGATAAACTCTCCTGTGCTCACCATCACACTGATGACAGCGCTCACCGTGGACATACCTGCACCTTTTCCCAATGTCCTGAGTATGCCATTTCTTGAAAGCCTGTCCATGGACGGTGCTATCATGCTCTTGACCACATTTATCCCGGTTACCACCGCAAACATTGTCCGCATTCCCCACACCGCCAGGCTCTTCATAAGCCCCGCCATCCGGGAGAAATAATCCTCGCTTCCAATATTATTTATGAGTGCTATGAGCCCGCCGCATTTGATGAGGGGGAGTATGAACCTTATTATCACATTCTGGCAAATGTATATCACCAGGATTATGACCGACTGTGAATATCCGGCACTCTCCGGACCGCTCACATATAACACAGACGAGGCATACATGGGATAGAACGCTTTCATGAACTCCGTGACATCTCCTATGGTGTCCTGCACGATGGACTGCACTAGAACGAAATCCCCCAGCAGCAGCGATAACAACACCATGTATGTAACCATGAAACCATGGGCGGATACATACTCGCCCATATTTCCCGCAAGCTGGGCAAATGTACTTCCGAGCACGATCACAGCCATGATCTGCAGCGCCAGCCCCCTGCTTGTCCTGACCTCGTATATGACACTGTCGGAAAACACTTTTAGTGCCATGTCTATGGTGGAATCCACGTCACCACTCTTTAGGGACTCGTATATGTCGTAGAATGTCACGTCGGATTTGTCTTTTGTAATCTCATTGAGGCTTCCGATGACGGAGTCGTCCTCGAATATGTCTGGGTTAATATCAGAGTCACTTTCCGTGGTATTTTCCTTTTCATTCTCAGCATAAAATTCTGGACAATATTTGATATCTGTATCATATGATTCAACTTTACTCTCATTACACACATTTGCCGCATCAGGCACTGACACCCCCATAAAGAGCATCAGCACCACCACTATCAAATTACCCCTCAACTATGGTCACCACCAGATCTATAACTCCCATGAGTATGGGCATACTGAGCAGAATAAGAGTTATCTTTCCCGCCATCTCCACCTGGGATGCCATGGCATTGCAGCCGGCATCTTTGCAGATATCTGATGAAAATCGGCATATATACGCTATACCTATCATTTTCAGGATCACGTCTATATATGAAATATTCACCGACACGTACGCAGTCAGCCTGTCTATGTACGAAGCTATAAGTCTGAACCTGCTCACAACAAAATACATGAGCATCACACACCCGGCTATGGACAACACGATCCCGTACCCGGAATCCAGTTCTTTTATCTTCACCGCTATCAGAACCACGATCACCGCAGCCAGAGAAACCGCCATGAGATTCATCATTTACCCCCACATCTACTCTCATTTATTGTCCTATATTTACAATATCCATGATCTCGTTGAACAGGTCACTTATGTACGGGATAACCCAGGAAAGCACAATGATGAGTCCCGCCAGATTGAGCAGATAGGCGTGCTCCTCCTTGCCTGAATGTTTTAGTATCTGGTTGAGCAGTGCCACCAGAATTCCCACTGCACCTATTTTTAGAAGTATCTGGATCGTCATCGTCTCTCCCTCTTAACCTACATGAGCAATATAACTATGAATACGCCTCCAAGCAGCCCAAGTGAATTGGCAAGCCTCTTTATCCCGGAACTTCTGGCGCGTTCCCGCTGGTATCTGTCCGTAATTATATCTTCCACAAGATTTATCCTTGAGAGCTGTGCCTCAACGTCCATATCTCCCATTATCTTTCCAAGCCTGTCCACATCCGCCAGCACCTCCAAGCTCAGGGCACTGTCCCGCCTCAGCATCGCCAGTGAGTCTGTCCACAATTCTGCAAATGGCCTGTCCCTGTTCTTCTCAGACATCTCCGCCAGACCGTTCACCCATTTACCAACATTTCCCTTGAGACGCTTTGCACTGTCGGCGAGTATCTCCGGGAGCTCCGATCCGGCATACATGATCTGCCCCTTGAACAGTTGTATGAAGAGCAGCATTTCCTCCATCTCCTTCACCATGCACCCATGCAACTGCCCTATGGCATGTCCCACCATAAATGAGGCATATACGATCAGACAGCCTCCTATCGCCTTAACCATGTCCTGCCTCCCATCTAATCGTACCAGCACAGCCGGTTGCCCTGGCCGTCAAATATATCAGAGATCTGTCCTGCCTTATCGCCTCCAAGCACAACATACCTCTCAAAAACCCTGTTCTCCACAAGACGCCTTATCCCTGCCCTGTCTCTCACATCATCCATGGAATAGCCATGTGCAGTTGCAAGCAGACGGCAGCCGCAGTTTATCACGCCGAAAATGGCATCGACATCCTGCTGCCCTCCTATCTCATCGACCGCTATGAGATCAGGCGCCATGGTTCGAACCAGCATCATCATTCCTGAAGCTTTTGGACAGCAGTCAAGAACATCAGTCCTCATTCCGACATCATTCTGCGGAACACCCTTGTAGCACGCCGCTATCTCCGATCTCTCATCAACCACACCAACTGTCATTCCTCCGTCAGACACTACTCTTATGATGTCCCTGAGCAGTGTGGTCTTGCCGTGACACGGAGCGGACACTATGAGCGTGTTCATCAGCTTGCCGTCACTGTATATGTATGGCAGGACATCACCGCTGCATCCCTTGATCTCATGTGCCACCCTGATATTAAGAAATGATATGTGTCTGATGCATTTGATCCTTGTTCCATCGAGTATGATCTTGCCCGCAACTCCTACCCTGTGTCCACCGCACACGGTGATAAAGCCCTGACGTATCTCATCCTCATAGGCATACAGGGAATGATTGCAGATACATTCCAGAGTGTCGTTCACATCCCTGGCAGTCACTATGTACGCATCCTTCATATTACAGGTTCTTGATCCGCAGGAATCAACATATATCTCCGAGTCCTCGTATCTAAGTATAAAGGGACTATTCACCCTCAGACGTATCTCCCACAGTCTCCCATAATCAAGCCTCAGCTTCTCAACCATGCACCTGATCCTGATGGGAAGCAGATGCAATATATCTTCTCCACACATATGTATCGTCCTTCTTCTATATAACACTGTCTGTACAGCTACATAAAAAGTATATTCAGAGGGTGGATAGGTTAGAACCTTTGGTTGCTTACAGCGCAAAAAAGTCCCGGCGATTCAAATATCCTGAATCACCGGGACTCTTATTCTTATTATATGTTATCGTAGGTAGTTATATCCTAATGCTGGTAACAATTATTATACTCTTGAAAGATACTCGCCAGTACGTGTATCGATCTTGATCGTGTCACCCTCGTTAACGAAGAGAGGTACTGATACCTGTGCGCCTGTCTCAACTGTACATGGCTTTGTTGCACCTGTAGCTGTATCACCCTTAACACCTGGCTCGCACTCTGTGATAACAAGCTCAACGAAGAGAGGTGGCTCTACAGCAAATACGTTGCCATTGTGTGAACAGATCTTACACATCTCGTTCTCCTTAACGAACTTAAGTGAATCACCTATAGCTGCTGAGCTGATAGGAATCTGATCATATGTCTCTGGATCCATGAAGTAATAAAGATCTCCGTCATTGTACAGATACTGCATGTCCTTTCTCTCGATGTGAGCCTTCTCACACTTCTCTGTTGGACGGAATGACTTCTCTACAACACCGCCACTCTTGATGTTCTTAAGCTTTGTTCTAACGAAAGCTGCACCCTTTCCTGGCTTAACGTGCTGGAACTCTATAATCTGATAAATATTTCCTTCGAATTCGATTGTAACGCCGTTTCTAAAATCGCCTGCTGAGATCATCTCTGCCATAACTATCTTATCCTCCTTAAAGATATAAACTTCTTGTCACATTTTATAATATATGAAATAAATTTTCAACTATTTTTTACCATACCATCAACCTTTATCAGGTAAGTCTACGTTTCTGCGCTTTCTACTGTCGTATATACACAGCAATACAAACGTACATACTCCTACGGCACTCACGATGGCTCCCGGTATAAGACCTGCGGTATAATACCTGAGTTCTATATCGTGATAGCCGCCACTACTAAATCTCTATCAACTTCTTCTCTGATCCTGTAAGATTCCTATAACCATCCTCCGTCACAGCAACCAGATCCTCAATCCTGACACCAAACTGTCCAGGAATATAGATTCCCGGTTCGACCGTTATGACCATGCCAGGTTTCAATATGTCATCACACTTAGGTGAAAATCTCGGATTCTCGTGTATAAACAATCCCACCGAATGTCCAAGTCCATGTCCAAAGCAATCTCCATATCCGGCATCGGCTATGATACGTCTAGCAACAGCATCAACATCGTTACATCTGACTCCTGGTTTTATCATGTTCATAGACTCCGTCTGAGCCTTGAGTACCGTATCATACACATATTTCATTGAATCAGATGCCTGCCCTATGGCTACGGTTCTGGTCATATCTGAACAATATCCCTCATATATACAGCCAAAATCCATAGTGAGAAAGTCACCCTTATTCAGAGTCTTATCCGTAGGAATAGCATGCGGCATAGATGAATTCATTCCAGATGCAGCTATGGTGTCAAAACTCAAGCCCTCCGCACCATTTTTCTTCATATGATACTCCAGTTCAAGCGCAACATCCTTCTCTGTAATGCCAGGTCTGAGATATTCCAGTATATGTGAAAATGCCTTGTCTCCTATTGACTCCGCTATATGGATATTCTCGATCTCCTCATCAGTTTTTATCTCTCTTAAGGAATCCAGCTTACCATCAAGGCTTATCCATTCCACACCGAATATTCCTGTCGAATATTCCGAATACTCTCTATAGCTGATGCTAAGATTCTCAAATCCAACTCTCAGATTCCCAGAATTTTTTCTCTGTCCATCAAGAATAGATGAAATACACGCAACATATCCTTTTCCAGCAATATCCGCACATTCATATCCTTCGCACTCGCGCTGGACCTGCTCCGTATATCTTGAATCCGTTATGACTGTCTTACCTGATCCTGCCAGAACTATAACGCCCTCGCCGCGGTACGATGCTATATATCTCATGTTGTACCTGTCAGTGATCAATATCGCATCAAGATTCATCTCATCTATTATCCTTCTGACCTTTTCATAAGCAATTGCTGTGTCCATAACCATCATCTCCCACCTTCTATATAAGAACTTATTTCCTGTACTATCTCATCTATTTCAATTCCTGTAACCGGAACTATAATATCAGCGGCAGCCTCATATACCGGTCCTCGCTGTTCCATAAGTTCTCTCACTCTCTGGTCAACATTTTCTCCCTGCAGAAGAGGTCTGGTCGTATCTCCCGCAAGTCGCCTTACTACCTCCTCAGGCTTAACATCCAGATATATGATCCTGCCCATTCGCCTGAGTTCATCCACATTCGCCTGTCTCATAGGAAGTCCACCTCCAGTGGATATAACCGTATGTGACAGCCGGCTGTTCAATTCCTTAAGAGTATCTGTCTCAAGCTGTCTGAAATACTCTTCCCCCTTGTCGGCAAATATCTGCTTTATGCTGCAACCAGCCTTGTCCTCTATATAAGAATCCACATCCAGCAGATCAAAGTTCAGCTTTCTCGCAAGAGCTTCCCCGACAGTTGTCTTACCACATCCCATAAATCCTATGAGGATCACATTTTCTCTGATTGACTGCAGCAACCTGTCGTACACAATATCAGCAACATCCTCTGATATAGATATATCATTCCAGAGCTCATATGCAATTATTCCCTGATAAAGGAGCATACGCAAACCATTGTACGCCAATGCTCCAGCCTGTCTGCAAAGCTTCATAAACTTTGTCTCAAACGGATTATATATGAGATCGATTCCCACACTGACTCTGTCGTAAAAATGTGGATCATCGATGACTACCGCCTCATTTTTCGGTGCCAGACCTATCGATGTGGACTGGAATACCACGAACTTATTATCTACATTTTCCTGCAGTAACTGTCCATAATCACCAAGTCTCATGGCAGTCATTGTCTCTCTGCAAAAATGACCATTCATGTCCTCTGCTATCGTCTGTGCCTTCTCGATCGTTCTGTTAAGGATATATACCTTATCCGCACCCTTATTCATGCACATATATGCCACAGCTCTCGCTGCACCGCCTGCGCCAAGTATGATAACCTTTTTACCGTCAAGTTCCACTCCGTAGGACTCCAGTTCTCTGGACAGCCCCATCATATCTGTGTTATATCCCTTATAACCGTTTGCAGTCCTGACAAGAGTGTTGATCGCACCTATTGCCGCTGCCCCCTCATCTATATCCACAAGTGAAGCCATTATCTCATTCTTGTGAGGTACAGTGGCGTTCATTCCCAATATATTCAGTTCAAACGCTCCCTTTACAGCATCCGCCAGCCCCTCCTTATGGGTGTGGAACGGCACATACACTTCATTGATTTCCAATATATCGCTGAGTGTGTTGTGTATAAGCGGTGACATGGTGTGCTGAACCGGATCACCAAGCAAACCTAATAATCTTGTCTTTCCATTTATCTCCATATGTATCTCCATCCTTCAGTCTCTTATTTTGAACAGAGTCAGTATAACACAAAAAGAAACCGGAGTATATAACCACCCCGGTTTCTATATTTATTGCTATTATTTATACTATATACGCATTATGCAAATACATTCTTCTTCTCGGCAATGAAATCTCCAAGTGCCGGAACGTCTATAGTATTGTCTGTCAGGTCGAACAATGGATCTGCGGCCTTAACCTTGATCATTGTATATACAGGAACTGTCTTGCCCTGGTAATATACCTCCACAACGATGTATGTGTAATTTCCACCATATGGTGCATAACACGAATCATCAGGTGTAAGGGCTGTACCATTGCCATTTCTCACAATATCCTTTATATCGCCTGCAATTGATGTTAACTTGGCTGTACCAATCTTATCGTATGACTTAATCATCTTATCAGTATTCTCTGTATAGCTTGGTCTGATTGAGTAATCGGAATCATCGTAATCCAGATCATAGTAAATGTTAACCTTTGTTACCTTTGTCTTCTCCGGAATTCCAATCTTATAATCAAACTCAGGATCATCTGTCTTTGAGTCAACCTCACTTACATATACAGTCTTTCCTGATGAAGCAAGTGCCTCTGCATCCTTTGGAAGCTCATCCTCTGCAGCCCATGTCTGCTTTGGATCGTAACACTTGATAGTTGGCATCTCTGGTACTGCTGATGCACTGTTTACAATAACGTTGATGAACAGCTTTCTCTCATCATTGTTTCTTGTACGTCTACCTGTAACTGATGAATGTCCGGCACCACAATATGTGATCGCACCACTGCCATAAGCTGTAGTGTAGATGAAGTAAGCCTCCATTGCATCTCCAGGATCCGCTGCATACTTTGATGAACGCATCTTACTGTTCGATGAGTTATTTGAACCTGCAAGAGTATACCATACTGTTATGTTGTCACTCTCAAGATCAAGTGCAAATGCCTGCTGATGTGTACCCGATATGTTCAGTGATGAACTTATGTTGTATGGATACAATGTTACAAGACCTGAGTTAAGCTGTGTAGCCTTAACTGTCTCAGCACAAGCTGACTGATCCTGGTTTGAAGCCTGTGACCAGGCTGTTGCTGCCTTATATGACTCCTGTGCATATACATATGGAAGTGTAGTTGTTGCACCAGCCATATTACCATTGTAGTAAAGTGCTGTCATTGCAAGTGCACTTACATATACCTTCTTATCTTTTCCAAGATATGGCTGCCAGTATGCGTTCTTCTCAACAAATACATCCATAATGTTAGAATTCATACTGTTCAGTAATCCTTCGCCTGCAGTAGGATTATTTGCATATGGTGTCAGGTAATACAAGCTGCTATCCGGTGATGTATATGTCACATCATCAACTGTTCCATCTGCTGTGTATGTAACTTCCAGTGTACTTGTATTAACAGAAGCCTTGCTGTAAGAAACACTCTTAACGTTATACTTACCAAGCTTAAGTGGATTGTCATACTTAACAACATTGTCTGTTATATCAACATGGAATCTGTTCATTCCTACTACTGATAAAAGTGACTTTGTAAGGTTAACTGCACCTGCATTTGCATATGGTGACATTGAATCATGGAAGAAGAATAAATCTCCTCCTGCTGATACATAGTCAAGTATGTACTGACATGTTTCCTTCTTGAAGTCAACCTTAAATCCACCAAATGAATCCGATGGTCCAAGAACAAGTATTGAGTACATGTTCTTCATAAAGCTCTTACCATATGAACGTCTGAGGTAAGTATTGTACTTATCCTTTGCCTCAAGTTCTGCGTTCTTTGCTGTCACATAATCTGAATAATACTTAGCAAAATCAGCTCCGAAATCATCTGACATCTTTCCTGCTTTGAAGTCACCCTCACAGTGATTCATTGTGTTGTACTTTGGCCAGAATATCAGATAATAATCGCCTGTATCCTGCATATACTGAAGGACTTTCTTTGTCTCTGCATTGCTTGTCCTGAAATTATTGATAAATGTACTGTAATTTGTAGTTCCTGTATATTTACCATCAATATAGTCTATTGCATTCTTGAGATAGTTATCAAGAATCTTCTTTGGCGTTGCAACCTTTGCTGACGCTGCTGAATATTCTGTAAGTGCAACAGCGGCAAGGCTCTCGTACTCTTCCTGACTATGTCCATCAACCTTCTCACCCTTGGCAAGCTTCTCAGCCTCTTCTACCATAGTATCAAGGCAATCATACTGAGCATCTACTCCATCTCCTGTCTTGAATGAAGCTCTATCACTTGAAGCAACCACAAGATCAAGATTTATGTCATAATCCTCTGAAAGCTCATCTGCAAGATTCGAATAATAATCATCCGCATCTGTGTTTGTATCAAACTCATATACGCCGAATCTGTTTTCATGTCTTCCAAGAACTGCATACTGAGTAGTTGAAGCGTTATCAAGCTCTGCCATGTTTGCAAATACATTGTACTTTGCAATCTTGTGAGCTGTCTGTGACTCAATATCAAAGTAAAGTGTATCAGTTGCTCCCCATGAGGTTGCCGTCTGTCCCTCTGCCATTGTCTGAACCTGAAGAACATTTATCTCACTCTTTGATACATTATTGTTTACTATCTTGCTGAGACCTGTAGAAGAAGCAACTATATTGCCATCCTCATCTGTTATCTCAAGATACCATGCTGCTGATCCAAAGAATTCTGAGTCAAGCGCTACTGTCAGTGATTTCTCCTGACCATTTGTGATCTTGTCCTCAAGACAATAATCACCGCCGCCCTTCTCGAACTTTGTATTCTTATCAACATCTACAAACAACTTGTAGTTATATACTGACTTGTCACCATCAACCTGGAATGTAAACTGTAGTCTGTTGGACTTGATATAAGTCTGCTGTATTCCCTGCTGATATGTAACTGGTTTTGTAGTGATAGTAAGTCTTGTTCTATGTGCACTTCCTGTCACCAGTCTGTTAAGAGATGCTGAAGTTGCATCATCATAGACTACCTTGTAATTATAATATACAGTATCTGTTCCCGGACGCTTATACCATGACTGATCCTGTACGTCTGAGTCCATATAATCAGTTTCCTTGAACTTACCTCCAGCAAGTGACTGAACACGCTTTGTCCATAAACTGTTACCGTATATTCCATCCTTATCACTTATATACTGTGTTGCATCCTTATCGAATCCCCACAGAATATTTGATCCATTTGCTCCTGTATGTCTTGCATAGAGAGTATCTACCAACTGATACATTCTTGATGATGGATCGAGATAATAATTCTTTCTCTCAAGCTTTCCATCTTTATACCAATATCCCTGAAGGAGCTCAGCCTGTGAAAGCTTATCACCATTTGCATTTGTACCCTGCATATTCTCATATACGCTGGTAAGCTCATCACTTATGATCATCGGTCTGCCTGATGCCATGTATGTGAGAAGCTCCTGATACTTTGTGTTTGTCAGGTCGTTACCATTCTCTGCAAGATATGTTGTTGTGTAATACTTGTCACCAACCTTTGGTGATGCAAGCATATTTGTTGATCCTGATATAGGTGCTGTATCTGGGCTATATGTAGATGCATTCATCAACTGACTGAGTGTACCTGTGTGGTAATACATGATGAATGTTGGGAATATCTGATATGTGTAACCCGGCGTAGCATTACCGATATCATTCTGTCCTTTGTACATCTCCGCTGGATTTCTATCCATAGCACTTATATCGCCACCGATATATACCAGATCGTATGTCGCTGCTATATCTTCCTTCATACCAATGAGCTGCTCGGTCGAAACCTGAGTGAGCTGAATATCTCCAATGGATATTCCATCGATAGCATACGCTATCTTCGCCTTGGTAAGATCAAAATCATAATACTCTGTTCTGGCCGCAAGCTCCTGTTTAGACTTACCACTTACTACATCAGATGGAACTGTATAATAGTTTCCTGTTATTTTAGTTGTTCCATCACTTCTTGTTGTATAAGCTGTACTTACGGTATCCTGAAGTGCTGCCACCTCAAGATCAATCGGATAATCCGGCTGAATCTCAAGTACCTTGAACTTGTTATCAGAACCATCGCGATACACACTGGCATTGATAACATCAGCCACTGCCTTTGCCGATGGTGAATCAACTACCGGAATGGTTGGATCTGAATCATCGCCACTGCCATCTCCTGAGCCCTTTCCGTCACCGGCCTTAGAAGAAACTATAAAATACTGTCCACTCTCGACTGCACTGCACAGATCCTTGAATACCGCTGTGCCTATCTCCTTGTTATATGTACCCTTGTCAATAAATACAAAGTCATACTCTGAGAGATCAAGCTTATCATAAGTACCATTCATGAATACTGCCTGGGTTTCGAGATATTTGTCATGCAGACCAGTAACATACGAAACAACCTTTGCCGCATCTGAGAAATCCAGATTAGTATATACAAGATCACTCTTATACTCATAATTGAGATCTGCATTACCAACATTCTCCTGGAAATCCTGATATGTAACTACAACATTCTCATCTTCTGTTCCTGCTGCGTCTATTCTGTATGTGTATCCTGATACATTGTCCTCGTCAACTGTCTTAATATTGAAATCATACTGATAATCAGTATCACTTCCGTCAACAAGACCGGAATTATCAGCTACTCCAACCACAAGATCATCATAAGAGAACTGGTCATCACTGACATCTCCTCCAACTACAACCTTGTAGCTATATTCAGGGCTGAGTCTGTCAAAGCTGTATGTGTATACAGTCTCCATAACTGTGTTGCCATCAGCATCCTTTATCTCCTGACCATTCTCGTCAAGTTTCGGAACCTCTTTCATCTCAAGAGGAGCCTTCATAAGAATATCTACTGATGTTCCTGCCAGATTAAGCTGTGTTCCATTTTCTACTACAAGATATGCATACATATCTGCTGCTGGATCCACTGCATCACCTGCATCATCAGTACATCTCACTGTACCGGAAACTGACTTTGTCTTGACATCCTTATAGTATGATGTTGCAAAGTTGACATTCTTAAATGCCTTACCGCCATTGGTCATCGCCTCTACAAGATCGGCACTGTCAATAAGGTAAACATCAGCACCACTTGGCACATATTTTGAAAGACCTGTACCACTGCTTGAAGTACCATTCGCATACATATGTCCTGTCAGATCGCTGTTTGGAGCCTTCTGTACAGATTCCCATGTATTTGTCTTCGCATTGAATGTGTAATCAGCAGAAGCCATGTCTCCACGTGTAGCACTGCTGTTCTTCTCTGTGATTTCACTGAACATTGCACTGCCGGCTCCGTCCTCTGAAATCACAAGTATCTTGGCATTATCAAAGTTCCACGACTTTCTGTCTCCTGTAAGACCTGATCTTGAACCAGCCTTATCATATGTGGAATCCTTGATATTATCCGGTATGTTACCATCAAGGAAATCAAGTATTGATACACCCTCATACCACTTATAGTATGTTCCATAGTTAAGGTAATCGCTACCACCCTCGCTGGCTTTTCTCTCTGCCTGAAGAATAAAGTCAGAGATCGTCTTTGTTGTCTTGTTTATATCAGGAGTCGTCTTGTTATCATCTGCCTCCTGATAAAGTGTCTTAAAGAAATCCGGCTCTGTAACAAGGACATTATCATATCTTGCCACAGCACCCTTAGTGATCAGCTTGTATGCAAGTGCACCCATTCTGTAATCATCATTATTTCCTGTTATAAGCTCTGGCTCTGATGTACACAGAGTTCCTGTACACAATGCTATAGGATGTGAGTTTGCTGTAGCATACGCATCCAACCAGTTATACAGATCCTCGCTTATATCATTTGCTTTGCTGGCATAATCGCTGGCACCATTCGCCCAAATATATATGAAATCCGCCTGATTGAGGATTCCCTGGGCTGTTGTATCCATGCTGTTCAGCTCGCTGACTGTACAAGTTGTAAGAGTCACCGCACCGGCAGCCATGTTATCGCTTATCGTCTTATATCCATTGAACACTGCAAGTCTAAAATACTCACCTGCATACACATATCTCCAGAGATATGTTGTTGAATCGTATCCTGTCAGCTTCTTCGCATCACCTGAAAACTTGCTATCAGTGACGGTTTCCTTCAGCTTCTCATCCATATCTGCATTACCACTATATGAATCAGGTACTATCTGGACGATTCTGAATTTGTCCTCTCCTGTCTGTTTCTTGCCAGCATCGTTGGAGTTCTTGACTGCCAGATCGATATTGGACAATCCTGTCAGACTTGTAGATTTGCTTCCGCTGCCGTTCGCATCACTCAGGGAAGCCTGAGAATCGGAGTTAGCCAGTGTATAATTCACAAATATAGAGCTGACTACAAGTGCGAATATAATAGCTATAGATGATAAGACTATTTTTTTATTCTTAAACACTGTATTTTCCTCCTCTATTAATCCCACTCATGCTTCTTGAGCACGAATGAATTTCTGAGTCCAACTACACTTGTTACTTTATATGTCTCTTTTGTTTTTGTGTCTTCAAATCCAATAATCACTGCAACACTATTGTCTGCAGGATTGACCTGAAGCTGAAAGCTTTTCACGTTGTTAGCAAGCACTGTACCTTTCTTGGAGCTTGCATCCACATACTTTGTACACGATGAAAGCACCGCCTGTGCCTGATTTACCTTTGCTGAATCGCTGCTCTTGAGATCCTGCTTTGCCTGATTAAGCGTTTCATCACTCATCTCCTGTCTGAAAACATACAATTTCTTGTCTGTCTTGCTGTAGGTAATCGTACAGAATGCAGTCTTATCTAGCTCAGATGAATACTGAACCCACAGATAATCAGCATCTATAAATGTGTGCACATCCTCTGAAGCACCAGCGCCGCCAAAAGGCTTAACATCCGCTATATCATAGCTATTGCTTTTTTTCTTTATCACACCGCTATCTGACACTATATCCTGGATTACATCAGCAACGCCTCCCTGCTTACGGAGTGTGCTTCCCGATCCTGCGGATTTCACATACGTATCCTCAGGAACAATAAAGCTTCCTGTAACCTGAGTGAATGATGTTCCAGTCTGTACGTAAGCAGTTCCATCAATCTTGATATCACTTGCCCCCATCAGTATGTCTGCTATCGCATCATATGTCTCAGTCGCCTGAGACTGAAGCTTCTGTCTGGACGACTGCTTCTTATGTGACGCAACAGTTGTAGATATAAGGGACATGACAGCAACCATGAATATTCCCAAGATTGCCATATACAGTATAAGCTCTATGAATGTGAAGCCCTTGTCTTTATTTCTACATATCATTCTTCACACCCCCTAATTCTTTCCATATGTATGACCGCCTGTATACTGGTTCAGGTTGACCCTTCCAACAGTATTGTTGCTGTTATACTTGCAGAAACGATACTCTCCATATCCAGTCAGCACCTGACTGTCAGATTTCCTGATAATAATAACCTGCTCTGAAAGAGGAGTAGTCACTGAATCTGCATCGTAATCGTCAGCATAATATATCGTAACTCTCTCCAGCACCTTGTCAGGTGCAGATGAATTAGCAGTAAATGACTCCGCCCTTCCATCAGCGCATATACCATAGAAAATATCGTAATTAGCACCATTCTGGACTATCCTTACCGCCTCTCCACTTTTTTGCGTCCTAGTTCTCATCTCAAGCGCCGACAATTCACTGTCAAACTTCTGCAGTGAAGCAGTTGCCTGAGACGCTCTTATTGATGATATAGTGAGAAAGCCCACGCCTGACATTACTGCAATTATAGCAATAACAATTATCATCTCTATAAGCGTGTATCCATTATTTGATTTTATACCATTCTTCATCAGCTACACCCCCTATTCAACATTCTTCTTCCAGTTCTGGAATACAAGAATATCTTCGTATGAGATGTCTGATATTGATGCTCCTGTTACCTCTGTGTTACCTTCGCTCTTGGATGATGTATAGTTCTTCAGCACCTTTGTTGTAAGCGTATTGAGCTTTTCGTCTGTGCTCTCTGAACACTGTTCAAGAAGATTTGCAACAAATGCAGCGTCTGCTGATATTGACATATTATGGTCAATTATAAGCTTTGATCCAGTGATTATCATACCTCGGAAGCTCTTAACATTCTCATCAAATCTTACATTACCACCGGCAATTATAATTCCCTGGAATGATCCATCTCCATTGTTTGGCTGGAGCTTAACATCACCAGAATTGATAACTATGGTTTTAGCCTCATTATCTGTTGCATTTCCAATTGTCTTCTCAATTGAAAGGTTTTTGCTGAACACATACGCCAAATCAACGTAGTGGTTTAAAGGAGTGATACTGTAATCATATGAATATGTATCTCTATCCTTATCATATGAGCTTAAATATCCTACCGATGAGGAAGTGTAATTAGCTATTTCCCACGCATTCTGTGTACGCTTTGTTTTATCATCCACATTGTTAAGAACCGACAGATGATCCTTCATATTAATATACATATATGAAAGGAATGTGCTTGTCTGTTCTTCGTCACTTGCAGTTCCTGAACCAGCAAGCTTAAGTGCATCCGCCTTGAGATCATTAAATGCCTTTTTATTGTTGTCTGTGCCCTTGTTTCCAAGAATATTAGTAAACACCTTGCCTGTTGAAACATTATCAAGAGCTGTAGCCACATCCATTGTGGTAGTTGTGGATGCTCTCAGGAACAGCGAATCATCGTTATTCTGATCTGTGACAGCACCACTTGCATTTATCTTGCCCTCTGCCGGAAGAACCAGCTTAACCTGGAACTGCTCGTACTTCTGTACATTATAAAGCTTGCTGCTTATCTCATCGCCATAATCCTGGAGAAGCTTATAATATTTCTCAGCAAATTTCTCTGCATTGCTTACATTGGATGAATCCTTTCCATCCTCAATATACAGATAATAATAATCATGTCCTGAAACAGTCTGCTTAATAGCTGTTACGCCCTTTTCTCCTTCTGTAGCAAGATCCTTGAGGAAATCATCATACAGATCAAGTATGTTCGCATCTGCCTCAAATGTCTTTGGGAACTGAAGTGTAACTGTAGTGATTCCTGTGTCAGGGTCAACCTTCTCAGTGTTGTTCACTACAGACCACTGGGTAAGGAACATAAGCTGATTTGTCTTCACATCAAGAGACTGTCCTGTAGAATAATCCTTCAGTGTTGTGAATGCGTAATCTGCATTCTCATCAACTGTTATATTCTCATCGTCCTCAGGAACACTTGAAGCAGCAATCTTTGAGAATTCGATATATGACTTACCTGCTATATACAGTGAATTAAGATCCTGTAAGTCAAGTGTTGAATTCTTACCATTTACAATAATTGCACTATCACTAAAGTGTGATCTGAGCTTATATCCTGTTGCAAGATATCCTTTTTGTCTGAGATAATTCAGACTTCTTGTATCCTGTGCATTGTAGCTATATCCAAAATAACTTCCCTGAGTAAATTTCAAGCTTGCTTTCTCTGCATTAAGCTCTGTATCATCAAAGATATACGCATCTGCAGAAGCTTTCAGTGAGCCTCCGTCTTTTCCTCCAATGACGATATTATCTGCCCAAAGCTCTGATAAAGTCTGTGTACGACCTGACAGATTTATCTCAGCTCCGTTATATGCGGCAAGAGAACCTGAACACACAACCACATCTGAGTTGAGTGTAAGTGTGGAATTCTTACCATTTACAAATATTCCTGAGTATGCACTGCTTTCCTTTGTACCCCACATTGTGGTAGGCTTACTCTCATATTTGTTCGTAACCTTTGTCTCGGCTACATCATTATAATCCTTATTGTAATAATCGCTTGCTGCGTAGATGTTACCCTTAACCTGTGCGTCGGTTGTCCGGTTGTCGTTGTCCTCTCCTACCTCGACACCCATATCCGCAAGTATCGCATATTCATACAATGTATTGTTTGATACACTGCTTGTATCAAATGAAACATTGTACTCAGGCTCCGTGAGAACAATGTCCGTAGTGATAGACTGCTCATAGGTTCCTGCTGTTGATCCCTGCAGATCCACACTTCTCTTAACACACACATTCTTGAATGTGACAGACTGAACCTTGTCATTTTCGTAACCCGACTGCTTCTCCGTCTTAATTCCTCCATTATTCTTATAATACTGAGTTGTTGTCTTGTTATTAACATCAGTATATATAAGCTTCATGTTCGATGTATCAAGTCTGACACCATCCGGATTGTCCACCGCATCATACTCATTAGATATGAAAGACTGAAGTGTATCTGTCACGTTCTTAAGGCTATTATAGTTTGTATCTGCAACAAAGCCTGTCATGAAAAGCTTTTTGAAAAGCTCATTTGCCGATTTATTGTCAAGGGTAGTATACGCCTGAGCCTTAGTATCATACACAACAACCAATTCAGCCGTAGTTGTATACGCTGAATAAAGGTGCTCATTGGTCGCTGCGCCTACCCCCGCATACATCTCATCAAGTGCAGTTTCTACCTCATAAAAGTTATTCAGGGAATTCAGCTTATAAAACTTGAGCTTGTATGTCATCATAGCTCCCATAAGTATCGCTGAAGCAAGAATGCACATAAATGTGGTTGCGACTATTACAAGGACGAAACTTGAACCGTGATCATCGTTATGCCTAAGCTTTCGCTTTAATCTCTCAATCATCTGTTACTTCCCCCTTGTTCCAGTAACCGTCGTCTTGTTTCCTTTACTATCTGTCAAAGTAACTGTTATATCGTACATATATACACTGTCACTCTGATCCTCTGTCAAACGAGCTACAGGATAGTCAGAATTAACATTGTCAAAATCAAAGTTGGCATATACATTAAGATCTGACGACTTTGCTCCCGCTGCCAGCTTAAGTCTCACCTTGACATCTGACATCTTGGTGTCCTTTCCTGCATTCGTATATGTAAGATCATCAACGTTCGCCACATTGAACTGCTCACGTATGATCTTCTTGTATGTATCGCTGAGCTCTGCTGTCGTCTCGAATACATACACATCCGCCTTCTCAGATATTCCTGAATTATCCACCGTTATGGTATCTGTCGTACAGTATGAACCATTGTATATCGCCGGAACATAGAGAAGATACACAGGTGGCAGACCATTCGTAAACTCCTGCTTGTATACTATTCCATCACCATATAAGGTGGTAGGCTTGTATACATTTTTGCCTGAGCTCTCATACTGTGATCTGATAACTGAGACCGTTGTATAATCTGTGTATTCCACATAACACTCAACTGTATATGTGGATCCCAGCTTTGATATCTTGATCTTGGTATTCTTCTGGAAATGATCCTCATCGAATGTTCCACCACCGGAAAGATAATGGTTGTACTGCACATCATACTTTCTCAGCACGTCAAGCTTCGCATCCAGGAAATACTGATATGCGAGATTATCAAGATTGTTGCCTGTTGCGGCTACATTATAGGTGGCACCTATAATGATAGCCGACTGTTTGCTGTCCAGATTTCTGATAGTTCCCGATTCCGTAGCATTAGTCTGTATGGCGCCACTTTCATCGCTCTTGAATGTCGCACCACCATCAAGACCTGCAAGCACATATCCATTCTTAAGAACCTGATATGCCGCATCATTCACATCCACCTGACAGGTGTAGGTCTCATAAGATTTTCCTATGGATACATCGTTGCAGGTATAGGTTGTGTCCGAATATTCCGCCGTTTTAGAATTCGGCAATGTAATAGACTTTCCCGATGGTGTTCCCTTTGTAAAGGAATATGTCTTTGTTCCATTGCCATCAGGAATATTCACATTTCCTGACAGATCAGCGGTCTTAAAGATCTCCATGATCTCCTCAGCCTTCTCGACTGCATACTGCTTCTTCGTCGATGTAGTACCCGTCTTCGTGGCTGTGATCAATGCATTGGTTATCGGATAGATCAGAATGGCAAATATGGCAGCAGCGATTATAATCTCTACTAAACTAAATCCTTTATTGTTTGATTTAACCATTTATTTGTTCACTCCATTTAAGTGTATGCATCTACTGGGCTGTTGTTGTGGTCGTAGTCGTAGTAGACTTTACTGTTGGGTTTCCAAAGATGTTGTTTGTACCTGTCTGTACATTCACATCTGCGTGATCTGTAGTTCTGTCATCACCGTTTACTGCATATGAGGTTATAGTCATATCTCCCTCATACTTTCCTGTCTGTTCGTTGAATGCTATAGTGACATCGTCAAGAGTCATTCTGTAATCACCATTCTTGATGTAGTCGATGACATCCTTGATATCCTTGTAGTCTCCCTCGTATGTGACAGGGAATGATGCTGAATAGCAGTTGTAACCTGATGCTGTAGCTGCTGACTCATCTATAGTCACGTCAGATGCTGCTGCATCTGTTGAAGCACTTGAATTATCAGCAACGGTAACGTCGCCCACAGCGCCTGCGCCAAGTGTATAGAAAAGTGTCTCCTCACCCATTGTTACACTAGGAAAGTTGAACTTATACTTATCCTTTACACCCTGTAAATACATGATCGTGTTATCCTGATACAGCTCTGATGGAAATTCTGCAAGAACAGCCTCATAGTCTGCCTTGTACTTCTCAGTGTCAGCTATGTACTGCTGTCTGTTCGCATCCTTCTCAAGCAGGCTGTTGTAATATGTCTGTCTCTCGTTGTACTGACTCTCAATACTCTTCTTGTCATCGAAATTGCCCATGGCAAGAAATCTTATAGGAAGCACTAAGATAGCAATTCCCAATAAGAATAATAATAGATTTCTCTGTCCCTTTGTGATTGAATCCATGATAGTCCCTCCTTAATTAACTGATACTTCATCTGTTGAAGTCTCGGTGTCATCTGCATTTACATCCTTGTAGATACATGTAACTGTAAAGTCGTATGTTGTATCCCCGCTCTGCTGATCCACATTCTCAGTGACAGACTGAACGAATGAATTGTCTATGCACTCTATATCCTTGAGGTTTATTGCAAATGCAGCTATATCCTCGTACGACTTCGTGTTACCTGTGAAACTAACCTCTGTTGAAGATGAATCAAACGCTGTAAGACTGATTCCCTTTGGCATCTTGTCCTCAAGCTCCGCAATAAGTGTTCCAACATTCTCATTGAGGTTCTCTGTGTAGCTGTACATATTCTGAGCATCCATGTATACAGACTCTGCATCCTCATAGTCCTGTACGATCTGCTCTATATCCTTGATAGAATCAATATCTCTGTTCACCTGGTCAAGCTTTGACTGAGCCTTGTTCTTCGCTATGAACGAGTACGCTGTAACACCACCTGCAACTATGACTGCTATGATGATAAATGCTATAACCAGTGGTGTTGTGTCAACACTGCTTGCACCGCCCTTGCTGCCAGTCTCACCAAGCTCGAAGCCCATAGGGTCAAAGGCAGCTCCGATAGGAACCATGAGATATACAGGATTATAAATCTTAAGATCAATCTTTGGGTCAAATTTGATGTTATACAATGTATCCATTACTCTGGTTGATACATTGAGCTGAACCTTGAACAAGCCGTCGATTCCCTTGATAAGGGCTCCATCACCTGTGAGGAATACATCGTCAATAGGCTTATCAGGATTCTTTGATGTGAAGAAGTCCATCACACGGCCGATATTGTTGATGAGATATCTGAATGCTCCTGTTATAGCATTGTCATCGAAATCAACTGTGAGAAGTCTCTCGTTCTGGAGAAGAGTCATAGCTGTAGTTGCATCCACGCCCTTCGCATCCATAACTTCGTTGACTACCACATTGGTACCGTACGGAACTGTTCTCTGAAGGAGAAGTGTATCTCCTTTTACGATGTTGAGCACTGTTGATTCACTGCCCAACTGGATTACCATAGTTGTCATTGCCTCTGTTGTCTGAGTCTTGATCAACTGAAGCATTGCATTACCAATATAATCAAGTGCTACTACTTTCAGTCCAGCCATAGCTGCGAGATCATAGTATGATCTTACCATGTTCTCTGGTGCAGCGACTGCAAGAACTCTGAGCTGCTTGTTATTCTCTTCATCAGTAACTGTCTCAAGCACTGTATGAGACACTACGTAATCCTCTATATTAACAGGGAAATACTCTGATGAGTTCGCATTAATAATTCCTTTGATTTTGTTCTCCTTAACGAAAGGTACAAGAACCTCTCTGTTAACGATCTTTGTAGAGGTAAGAACGAATATCGCGTTCTTGTTTGTTATTCCATTTGCTGAGAGCTGAGACTTGATCGCCTCTGCTATTCTCTCTTTGTCTCTGATCACGCCATCCTCATAGGCATCTTCCGGTGTCTCGAAGATGATAGCGTTGTGTATCGTTGACTGCTTCTTGTTTGAAGGTGTAACTTCAACGATAGTAATACTTTCATTTGTAATGTCGATTGTTAAGACTTTATTATTACTCGCCATTTTTATAGCCTCCCTCGCTAATCAGTAGTTTTGTATGGAAAATTCCACATTGCTTTGAGTACCAGCTTACCGCTGTTCACCCCATTCATATAATTGTTCCGGATAAGTGCTTTCCGGATAAAGGTCAACATTCTGTCACCCTTTTAATAGCTCATCTCATCCACATAATGACCCTTTTATATAGAAGAAACTCACTGAAAAATAAGTACCAGCTCTACCTAGGTAAGCCAGTTGCCGCCATAAGTCATGCTATGTGACATGTCACATATACAAAAAACCGCTGACTGCAAAGAAAGAGTGAGTATAAAGGATCAGACTATATAACACTCTATATAACATTCTTTCCTTCATATTCAGCTCTGTGTAAAGATATAGCAACCGGGGAAAATCCCCAGCTACTATAAATATAAATAGTAGATAATGTGTCAGCACCTGACGATGATCACACTCACTGCCTGTACGAGGTTGCAACAGGTATAATCACCGTCTGTGCTACACTTATGTAACATCAATCATGTTCTCATGAACAATCCGTAAGTTTACACAAGTCTGTCAGAATCTTACTTGTATTCTGCACATACGTCTGGGTAAAGCTCTGAACCATCAACTGTTACAGTGAAAGTAGACTTGTCTGAGCTAAGTGTAAACATAAATGACTGATTCTTATCATACTTTGGCTTGTATGCAGCTGAACCAAGCTGTGATACAACCTCGCTTGTAAATGCAGCGCCAGTTCCTGTTACTGCAACAGGCTTTGTTGTTGATAATGTATAATCACCAGCTTCTGCTGCATCGTAAGCTGCCTCTACTGAAAGTGCGTTTGTAACTGCTGTTGCGATTGTCTGTGCATTTGATACATCTGTTGATCTTCTTGACTTAGCGATGTACTTGATAAGTGCCGGTGCAAGAGCTCCAGCAAGGATTGCCATGATAGCAATAACGATAATTAACTCTACTAATGAGAAACCTTTGTTGTTTTTCTTCATAATTTTACTCTCCTTTTTAGTTGTTTATTGTGTGTTGTTATGTGCTTTGCACTATATCAAACCGGCATCCTCGTTCTACCGGGTTTAACCTTTTAGTTATCATGCAGGTCATACATGATATATCAAATAGCTACCAAACGTATGTTACTTGTAAGCATCACACACATCCGGATACAGCTCTGAGCTGTCCACCTTTACGGTGAATGTAGCCTTATCACTATTGACTGTGATAGTGAACTGCTTGTCCTTGTCATACTTTGGCTTGAATGTACTTGTCCCAAGCTGACTTGTGACTTCTGATGTGAACGCATTCGATGTGCCAAGCTGTGTGCCATCGGTATTCACCGGGTAATCACCAGGTGTGGCATCATCATATGCCTTCTCTACCGATAAGGCATTGGCGACTGCCGTCGCTATAGTCTGGGCGTTCGACACATCGGTCGATCTTCTTGACTTTGCTATGTACTTTATGAGCGCCGGTGCAAGTGCTCCGGCAAGAATAGCCATGATTGCTATGACTATGATAAGCTCCACCAGTGAAAAGCCTTTGTTTCTGTTCATCTAACTTCCCTCTTTTGTTTATACATTGTCCATAGCGTTGTACATACTCATGATAGGTCCATATACCGCTGCAACTATCATTCCTACAACGCCCGCAAGAAGTACCATGATCATAGGCTCCATAGCGGCTGTAAGTGCATTTGTAGCAGCCTCAACCTCTTCGTCGTAATAGTCAGCGACCTTGTTAAGCATCTCTTCTATATCACCTGTCTCCTCGCCAATCTTAGTCATGGCCGAGAGCATAGGCGGAAGCATCGTCATATCCTTGAGCGGTTTCGAGAGCGGAACACCCTTTGACACCTGAACTTTAGCATCTAATAATCCATCTCTGATGATCTTGTTGTCCATCATCTTAGCAACCTGCTCAACCGCATCTATCATGGATATACCTGAAGCCATCAATGTACTCATGGTTCTTGCAAATCTTGCACAGGCTGTCTTAACATTCAGATTTCCGAATATTGGAGCCTTAAGTCCTATGTTCGCAAAGAGCTGTTCACCAAAAGGTGTCTTCTTGAAGAACTTAACACCGAACACTATAGCTGCCACTATGATTATGAGCAGCCACCACTTATACATAACGAAATCTGCCGCCGCCATCATCATACGAGTTGCGAGTGGAAGCTGAGTTCCCATCTCCTCAAACATACTTGAGAAGTTTGGTATAACCGCTACCAACACTACTATGATAACTATAACCATAACACAGAGAACTACGATAGGATATGTCATGGCACCCTTGATCTTGGATGACAATGCATTGTCCTTCTCGAAATGCTCTACCAGTCTGTCCAAGCAAATCTCAAGATTACCAGACATCTCACCAGCCGCCACCATGTTGATCATGATAGGCGGGAATACATCCGGGTTAACTCTGAGCGCATCCGCCAGAGTTCCACCTTTCTCTACATATGTACGCGCATCTGCTATGGCCTTTCGCAGCGTCTTGTTCTCGATCTGATCTCCCATCAGCTCCAGTGCGGATATGATGGTAACACCGGCCTTGATGACCGCTGAGAACTGTTTACAGAATACACCCAGGTCTCTTGACTTGACCTTCTTCTTAAATCCTATACCCCCAAGCGGGCTGCTCTGCTCCGTCAGACTCATGATCGAGTAGCCTTCTGACTTCAGCTTCTTCTCAGCACCATCTCTGTTAGGGGCCTCGATGGTACCTTTTTTGTTCTTACCATCTCTGTCAACAACCTTGTAATTAAATACTGCCATTGTCTCTCCTCCGACCCAATCTTAATATTCTTACGTTTTCATGTATCTGCACTTTAAAAGCGCAATAATGCAACATAAATTATATGTAAAATATCTTACTATACCACACAGATTTAATCAACATTTAATTATTTGCACGTTATTTTTTAGACAATGTGCACAATGCGGCTTGGTTATTATACCACATTTTTCCATATGGCAATCGATTATTCCATATATCTTACTGTCCGTTGATCTTCTTTCTCAGGTACTGCTGATCCTGTGCGTATGTCATGGCAACCTCTCTTGTGACGGTCCCTGAAGCATACAGCTCATACAATGCATCGTCCATAGTGATCATACCTAAGGCTCTGCTTGTCTGGATAGTTGACTGGATCTGATGAGTCTTGGCTTCTCGTATCAGACTTCGTATAGCAGGTGATGCAAGCATTACCTCGAAGGCTGCAACTCGTCCGTTGCCGCTCGCTATAGGAAGAAGCGACTGTGAGATAACTCCCTCAAGAACCATCGCGAGCTGAACTCTTACCTGCTGCTGCTGGTTTGTAGGGAAGATATCTATGATACGATCGATGGTACTTGCCGCACCGATTGTATGCAGTGTGGAGAATACCAAGTGTCCTGTCTCGGCAGCGGTTATGGCTGTGGAGATAGTCTCAAGATCTCGCATCTCTCCTACGAGGATGATATCAGGATCCTCACGGAGTGCTGCACGAAGTGCATTTGCATAGCTGAGTGTATCCATACCAACCTCTCGCTGGTTAACTATTGCCTTATTGTGATGGTGAATGTACTCTATAGGATCCTCAAGTGTGATGATGTGATCCGTAAGGTTCTCATTCGCCTTGTTTATAATAGATGCAAGTGTGGTTGACTTACCAGAACCTGTAGGTCCTGTTACGAGAACCAGACCTCTCTTTCTCTTGTAGAGCTCAACAACCTCCCTTGGAATACCAAGCTGGTCAGGTCTTGGGATCTGTGTCTCAACTCGTCTGTACGCTGCTGCCATGTTTCCCTTGTCCATGAATACATTGACACGGAAACGTCCGGTCTCAGGTGAATCGAATGAGAAATCGACCTCTCCTCTGTCCTGAAGTATGGCCTTATGCCTGTCCTTCATAGTAGATCCAATTGCCTCTGCCGCATCAGCAGGTGACAGTGCCGGAACCTCAACCTCGGTGAGCTTACCGTTGATTCTGAGCTTAGGTGGTATACCTACAGCTATATGAACATCTGACGCCTTTGCTTCTACAGAGAAGGCAAGTAATTCCTTCATGTCTAACATAACTTGTCCCTTCCTTTCCCTTTTGCATTAATAATTACAATTTATATATAATCTCATTATATATCTCTTATATCTTACAGCTCTCCCATGTCCACTCCCTCGGCCACGGTCACTGTACTGTGAACAATCTTGTTCATCTCTGCTATGGATGTGATACCATCAAGAACGTGCTTGGCAGCTCCCATCTTCAGTGTGAGCATTCCTTCCTTGAGGGCCTGCTTCTCAATGACATCCGCTGTAGCTCCGGAAGCGATAACAGCCTGAAGCTCTCTTGATACAGGCATCATCTCGTATACACCGATTCGTCCTGAATAGCCTGTGTCGTTACACAGTGGGCATCCCTGTGGCTCGTAGATGATGACATCCTCCTCGTCAGCCGGAACACCGAGCTGAACTCTCTCATCATCCTCCACAAGTCTTGGCTGCTTACATGTGGTACAAAGTCTTCGCACAAGTCTCTGTGCAATAACTCCAACAACAGCATCACCGGCGATGTATGACTCAATACCCATATCGATAAGACGGGTGATGGTCGAAGCCGCTGAGTTAGTATGCAGTGTCGATACAACCAAATGTCCTGTGATAGCGGCCTGTACGGCGATTCCTGCTGTCTCACCGTCTCGGATCTCTCCTATCATGATGATATCCGGATCCTGACGAAGGATAGATCTGAGGGCTGCCGCGAAAGTCATGTCCGCTTTGTTATTAACCTGCACCTGATTGATACCGTTGATGTTCGCCTCGACAGGGTCCTCAACGGTGATGATATTAACATCCTCTGTGTTAAGCTCACTGAGTGATGTGTACAGTGTAGTTGATTTTCCTGATCCTGTAGGTCCCGTTACAAGGATGATACCATGTGGGTTGCTGAGGATATTATCGAAAACCTTCTCCTGCTCTGCATCGAAACCAAGGGCACTCTTCGGTTTTGTCAGACCGTCCTTGGATGTAAGTCTCATAACCGTCTTCTCTCCGAAAACTGTTGGAAGGATAGAAACACGGACATCAAACTCTCTTCTGTCAACCATGATGGTGATACGACCATCCTGTGGTTTTCTCTTCTCTGCTATATCCATACCGCCTATGATCTTGATACGGGCTGTGATACCTGCCAGTATGCTGAGGTCGTATGACATAACCTGCTTAAGTGCACCATCTATTCTGTATCTGACTCTGACGCTGTTCTCCAGAGCCTCTATATGTATATCTGACGCTCTCTGTCTTACTCCGCCTTCGATGATCTGCTTAACCAGAAGTACGATAGGGGAATTATCGATTTCTTCGTTGCCCTCTTCCTCGTCGCCTCCGCCGAGCACATTCTGCTGCTCCTGTCTGTAGGCCTCAGCAGCCTCCATAGCCTGAGCGCTTCCGTAATACTTGTCTATGGCATTCCTGATTCCCTCCTCAGATGCGAGCATCGGCTCTACCTGAAGATTTGTCACAAGACCAATATCGTCCATGGCCATGATATCCATTGGATCTGCCATGGCTACCTTGAGGATGTTCGGGTTATCAGGATCTATCTCTATAGGTATGGCCTGATACTTGGTGACCATGTTCTCAGGCACCATGTGTATAACCTTCTCCTCGATCTTAGCTCCCTTGAGCTCTATGTAGTCAATTCCCAACTGGGTTGTAAGTACCGTAATCAGCATGTCGTTACTTATAAATCCCAGATCAACCAGGGCGTTACCAAGCTTTCTGCCGGTCTCCTTCTGCTTTGCAAGTCCTTCCTGAAGCTGTTCCTCCGTGATAGCCCCCGCTGCTACAAGGACATCTCCAATTCTGATCTTCTTACGTCCCACGCTTAATCGCATTCTCTAAATACCCTCCTCACGTCTCTCGCAATTCTACGCACAGGCAGAATTATCCAAATACCTAAAGCGTATTATATCACAGTATTTTCACATTTTAAACATTTTGTACATATTTAGATACATTTTTTTGCACTTTTATCGGATTTTTGCTTTTTTACAGGGTGGATAGGCACTATTTCTGCACAATAAACATATTATATAAGCAAGCTGACTGTACTAATTGTAAAATAGCCCGTCCAGCAAATGTACAGCCGGTACAATCAATTTACGGGAGCAGTTCATATATGGAAGCGTTTAAAAACCCACTAACTCCCGAAGAAGAGAAAAAATATATTGCGCTGTGCCTGTCCGGCGACAAGGCTGCCCGCAGCATTCTGATAGAGTACAATCTCCGTCTGGTCGCCCACATATCCAGAAAGTACAATTCCGCCGTGAGGGATCCCGAGGATCTTCTGTCCATAGGCACGATAGGTCTCATCAAAGCCATAGACAGCTACAAGCCCGACAAAGGCTGTAAGCTGTCAGGTTATGCCGCCAAATGTATCGAAAACGAGCTTCTCATGACTCTCCGCCACGAGAAGAAGAAGGCGCGTGAGGTCTCGATCTACGATCCCATCGGCACTGATAAAGAGGGTAACGAGATCGTCATCCTTGACATCATAGGTTCGGAGAACGTCAACGTTCTGGACAAAATGATACAGGACGACCACCTGTGCCTGCTTCCCTCCTGCATATCATCGCTCCTCTCATCCAGGGAGAGGGAGATCATATGTATGCGCTACGGTCTTGACGGGCAGTCACCTCTCACCCAAAAGGAGGTAGCCAGGATGCTCGGAATCTCCAGGTCATATGTATCGCGCATAGAGAAAAAGGCTCTTGGCAAATTAAGAGGATGCCTGGATTGACATCCAGACATCCTTATGATCACTCTTTTCTTCTCAGTATAATACCGGTCTCAAGCTCCTTATCAAGCTTCACCCTCAATTTCTGCTTTGGATGTGGCGCAGAGTCCATGCTGTTTTCTTTCTCGTCGTATATCGCCTGAACCTCGCACTCTATATTTGTTCCATCAAAGCCCATGGCTTCAAGCTTCTCTCCCACCAGGAACTTATTCTTCTGCTCAAAGCATACACAGCCATCCGGGGTAACCTCTCTCACAGTTCCAATATACGTATAGTTTTTTACATATGTGTTGCTATCATATATCTGTGATTCTGAGTCTGTCTTCCCGAAATAAAATCCCGTTGTGAACTGCCTGTATGTGCATTTGGCTATCTCTCTCTTGTAGTATTCCATGTTTGCTCTGTACTTCTCTTCTGACTCCATATAATCATCTATGGCTTTTCTGTAGGTTCTGGCAACGGTCGCCACATACAGAGCCGTCTTCATACGTCCCTCTATCTTGAAGCTGTCTATTCCGGCTTCCATCATCTCCGGGATGTACTCTATCATGCACAGATCCTTGGAGTTAAATATATATGTTCCTCTGTCGTCCTCGTTGACAGTCATATACTCTCCCGGTCTGGTCTCCTCGACGATGGAATACTTCCATCTGCACGGATGGGTGCACGCACCATGATTCGCATCCCTGCCTGTGAAGTAGTTGCTGAGAAGGCATCTTCCTGAATATGATATGCACATAGCGCCATGGATAAATGACTCTATCTCCATATCGTCCGGTATGTTTGCTCTTATCTGTGATATCTCCGCAAGGGACAGTTCTCTGGCAGACACAACCCGCTTTATGCCGTGGTCATACCAGAACTTGTATGTCATGTAGTTCGTGTTGTTAGCCTGTGTGCTTATGTGTAATTCCATATCCGGCATAGTCTCCCGAGCTATGGTAAACACACCCGGATCGGATACAAGAACAGCGTCCACACCTGTATCTTTCAGCTCGCCAAAATAAGCTCTTATTCCATCCAGATCATAGTTGTGTGCAAATATATTGGCTGTCACATACACCTTAGCATTATGTGCATGGGCATATTCCACGCCCTGTTTCATCTCTTCTATGGAAAAGTTGTCTGCTTTCGCTCTGAGGCCAAATGCCTGTCCGCCTATATACACTGCGTCAGCTCCATAGTCCACGGCCACCTTGAGCGTGTCCAGTCCGCCCGCCGGGACAAGAAGCTCTGGTTTCTTATCTCTCATATCGTTTCCTCCAACCATTTTTCGTTTATTTCCTGATACTAAGGCTCATTCCATCCCCTATATTGAGTATGGCCGTCTCCAAATGTTCATTGTGGGTGAGCTCGTACAGGTATTCTCTCATCCTTGAATGTATCGTTCTGTTTCTTCTGGTAACTGCAAATCTGCTCTCAAGGACATCTCCGTCCTGAAGCACGTTGTCGCAGAGCAATACCCCCTTCGGAGCTAGCAGCCGTATAGCCTCCGTGAAAAAATTGCCATACTGACCCTTAGCTGCATCCATGAACACCATATCATAGTTTTCTGTCATACCCGGTAATATCTCCAGTGCATCGCCCTCAAGCAGAGTAATCTTGTCTGAAGCCCCGGCTCTGACTATATTCTTCTTCGCCTCTTCTATTCTCGGCTGATAATTCTCTATAGTTGTTATATGTGCGTCATCATCCAGAAATCTACTCATAAAAATGGCAGAAAAGCCAACGGCTGAACCTATCTCAAGAATCTTCTTCGGCCTGTTCATAAGAATCAACATCTTGATGAACTCTCCGGCCTCTCGTCTTATGATAGGTACCCTGTTCTCTTCTGCCTCTCTTCTGATCGAGGTCACAACCTCATCGTAGTCTGTATTGAAGGAATTGATAAATGACGCAAGTCTTTCATCACATACCATAATTATCCTCTCTGTCTATTCCTCGGCACTGTCCTCACCGGAGGAGTCATCACTGCTGTCTCCGCTGCTATCCCCCGAGGAACTCTTGCCATTTCCCGTTATGATCTCTATTATCTCCTGATTTGTATCGCTCGGTGCTATCTGATATGTACCAGGCTGGATATCATCTGCATATCCGCCTATTCTGACCTTCAGTATAAAAGCGTATTTGTCCTTGATGACCTCCGCCGTCTTAAGGGAATCCGCCACATCAAGAAGCGGCTCGTCCTGAGTTATCTGTATAGTTGCCTTACGGTTGCTGCCCGGATCCGCAGCCCTTGTGGCAAACACCTGATACGCAAAATCATACGAGTATGAGAAAGCCTTTACCAATATAAATAAAATACATACATTGATGAATAGTCCAAAAAGGAATCTCAGAATCTTCTTCATACTTCTAGCACTATCTAAAGCCATAATCGTTATTCTCCTTGTTCACAAATACATCTCAGCCAGCGCGAATCACCGGGCGTCCTCATCTATGATATCGAAATCAAGATCGTCCGCTATCTGTTCATATACAAGTTTCATCATTCTCACCAGCTTCTGCTCCGCCCTGATAAAGTCATTGACTATAGTATCATGGACTATGGAGTCATATTCCATGAATAGATTATTAACTTCATCATATGGATTGTCAAGCATTTCGTTATTCTGTATTTCATAATTTTTCTTACGAAATTCCATGAGCTGCTGAAGTTTTTCTGGTTTCTGTCTAAGTTTATCCTTGCAATACTGATAATTCTTGTAGACATCAGAATCCTTGATGCACGCATTCAATTGTCTGCTAAGTTCCAATGTATCTGTCATTTTCTCACCCTTCTACACCTCTGTGATTATAGGAAGGATCATAGGGCTTCTCTTTGTCCTCTTCCAGAGGAACTCTCCCATGTCATCCTTTATCACGGATTTGATCTTACCCCAGTCTGTCACGCCGCGGCTCAGGCATCTGTCGAGAGCCTCCTGACATGTGATCCTGCAGTCTTCCATAAGTGTCTCAGACTCCCTGACGTACACGAAGCCTCTTGACACTATATCCGGCCCTGCAACAAGCTGGTTGCTGTATCTGTCCAGGGTCACAACTATGATTATTAGGCCATTCTGTGACAGAAGCTGTCTGTCTCTGAGGACGATATTTCCAACATCTCCAACTCCAAGTCCATCCACAAATACTCCCTGTGCAGGAACCTTGCCGACAACGTCGAACTTCTCCTCACCGATCTCAAGAACATCGCCTGTGGTCATGATCTTGACATTCTCCTTAGGGATTCCCATCTCAACTGCAAGCTCTGCATGTCTCTTGAGGTGTCTATACTCACCGTGGACAGGTATTGCATATTTCGGTCTTGTGAGCGCATATATAAGCTTGAGCTCCTCACGGCAGGCATGGCCGGATACGTGTGTATCCTCAAATATAACGTGTGCACCCTTCGCCTCGAGCTCATTTATAACCTTGAATACCGCCTTTTCATTTCCCGGTATAGGATGTGAGCTGAAAATGACCACATCACCAGGCTTTATGGCTACTTTATTGTGTATGGATGCAGCTATACGTGACAGCGCAGCCATGTTCTCTCCCTGACTTCCCGTGGTGATGAGAACAACCTTCTCATCCGGGTAGTTCTTCATCTCGCTTATATCTATGAGTGTGTTATCCGGTATGTTGATATATCCAAGCTCGGACGCCGTGGTGATGATGTTCACCATGCTTCGTCCCTCTATGACAGCCTTTCTGCCATACTTGTAAGCTGAATTGATGATCTGCTGTACTCTGTCAACGTTGGATGCAAATGTCGCTATGATGATCCTGTGATCCTTGTTGTCGTTGAACAGGTTGTCAAATGTTCTTCCCACTGTCTTCTCTGACTGTGTGAAGCCCTCCTTCTCAGCATTTGTCGAGTCAGCCATGAGTGCAAGCACACCCTTCTTGCCGAGCTCAGCAAATCTCTGAAGATCTATGGTTCCACCAAATACCGGTGTGTAGTCTATCTTGAAATCTCCGGTGTGGACAATAAGTCCGGCCGGTGTGTATATGGCAAGGGCCGCCGAATCTGCTATGGAGTGGTTTGTTCTGATGAATTCCACTCTAAATGCCCCAAGATTTATATTCTGACCATACTTTACAACCTTTCTTCTGGTGTTGTTCATAAGGTTGTGTTCCTTCAGTTTGTTCTCTATAAGACCCATGGTCAGCTTGGTCGCATAGATCGGCATGTTTAATTCTTTCTCAATGTACGGTATGGCTCCTATGTGATCCTCATGTCCATGGGTAACCACGAGTCCCCTGACCTTGTCCGCGTTTTCCTTGAGATAGGTGACATCAGGAATTACCAGATCGATTCCTAACATGTCGTCCTCAGGGAATGCCAGTCCGCAGTCAATGACTATGATAGAGTCCTCATACTCTATCGCAGTGATATTCATTCCAATCTGTTCCAGACCGCCCAAAGGAATGATCTTCACTGTCTCTTTATTATTCTTATTCAATTTTCTTATACCTCCAAATTTACGTCCTCAAGCAGTTCGTCAAATATCTTGATGACCGCCTCTAATTCATTTTCATCTTCCACAATATCGTATGCTGCCATCTCTTCCGTATCAGCTCCGTTGTTCTCGCGAAGGATAAGGAATGATTCATCATCCGCCTTGTCTATAACGAACAGATAATTCACGCCGCCAAGTGTGGTCTGCTCCACAACCGAGAATTCCACTTCTGTTCCATCTTCTGCTTCAAATATGATACTGTTGTCCGTCTTCCTGTTCTCTGCCATATAAACCTCTTAATACTTCTTCAGGCGTACACAAAACAAAGGCAGAAGGTCTGTGTCTATCACAGACTGCTGCACTTCGCATCAAGATAGTTCTGCAGTATGACCGCAGCCGCCATCTTGTCTATGTACGTCTTCCTGTTCTCTCTTCTCACTCCGCTGTCCATAAGGATCCGCTCTGCCTCCACAGTGGTAAGGCGCTCATCCCACAGAACAACCTCAAGTCCTGTTCTGCGCTCAAGATCCTCCTTGAATGCCTGGGTGGCCTCGCATCTGTCTCCCTCTGAATTGTTCATGTTCTTCGGGTAGCCAAGCACTATCAGCTCTATGCGGTCGCGCTCTCCTGCCGCTCCATACTCTTCAAGTATGGCCTCTATGCGGGCAAGTGTCTGTCTCAGCTTGTTCGCCGACTTTCTCTCTATCGTCTCCAGCGGCTGGGCAGTCATCTTGAGCGGATCGCTCACGGCAACTCCCACCGTCTTGGTTCCATAGTCAAGTCCCAATATTCTCATACTATTCTTTTCCTTTACACGAGGTTATTCTTGATGTAGTCCTCAAGTAAAACCTCAATGATCTCGTCTCTCTCCACCTTCATGATCAGGCTTCGCGCGTTCTTGTAGCTTGTGATATATGTCGGGTCACCGCTCATTATGTACCCAACAACCTGGCTTACCGGATTATATCCTTTCTCGGTAAGTGCATCGTATACTTCTCCAATTATCTCGCGTACGTCCACTGTCGCGTCCTTGATTGGAACAATATTCTGTGTACTTTCGTTATTCATCAAATCACGTCCTCATCTTGTTATTATCTCATGAGCCAATTAACATTCCTATTCTAATATAAAAAACTACAAAAGTAAAGGAAGGTTTCCCCCATTTTGGGTATATGTCACATACACAAAGCTGTTCACAAAACTCTCCGGCATGGATATGTCGCCCACATCTATGAGTATATCCATGTATCTCTCCGTATGTCCTCTGAGATATGTCTTATTGTCCTTCTTTACAACCTCTTCCACCAGGACTTCAAGCTCACAGCCCTCAAACTGGGCTTCATATGCGGTCTTGTTGTCATGGGCAAGCTTAAGCAGCACATCGCTTCGCTCATTCTTTATCTCAGGGGCAACCTGCTCTTTCATGGCGGCAGCGACTGTTCCCTTTCTCGGAGAATACTTGAATATATGCATCTCATACAGATTGAGCTCCGTCAGATATCTGACAGTCTCTGCAAATTCTTCCTCAGTCTCTCCCGGGAAGCCCACTATCACATCCGTGGTGAGCGCAGGGGACTTATACGCCTTTCTCAGCATGTCACATTTTTCAAAGTATTGCTCGCAAGTATACTTTCTGTTCATTCTCTTGAGCACTGAATCACAGCCACTCTGCAGGCTCAGATGGAAGTGTGGACATACTTTCGAATTGGATGAAATTCTCTCCACAAACTCCTCTGTTATTATCCCCGGCTCAAGTGAACCAAGCCTTATTCTCTTGATTCCTTTGATTTTTGAGATAGCCTCTATAAGCTCTATAAGTGCTCCCTCATTATTCTTATCTTTGCCATATGACGATATGTGTATACCGGTAAGCACAACTTCTTTTATTCCTGCCTCCGCAAGCTCTGATACTTCTGCAAGGATCGCCTCCTGGCTTCTGCTTCTTATCCTTCCTCTTACATACGGGATTATGCAGTATGAGCAGAACTGATTGCAGCCGTCCTGGATCTTGACATATGCCCTTGTGTGTCCCACAGGGACATGGCCGCCCATCTCCTCGTACTCAGTCTCTCTGGATATATCCACGAAGTATTCCATGGCTTCATGATCTTTACCCGGGGCATTTTTTCCATTGTTTCTCACATTAATATAATCATTAACTATTTCTGTGATACTTTTCTTCTTATTGTTGCTTATTACTATATCTATAGCTTCATCCTGCTCGAGAATCTCTCTGGCTGACTGCACATAGCATCCTGCGGCTATCACTATTCCATCAGGATTCATCTTTCTGGCTCTGTGAAGCATCTGCCTTGATTTTTTGTCCGCAATATTGGTCACAGAACAGGTATTTACTATATATATATCTGCTTTTTCGTCAAATTCTACTATATTTGCACCGGCAGCCTTCAGCATGTCGAGCATGCTGTCAGTCTCCGCCTGATTGACTTTGCAGCCAAGTGTTGTGGCAGCCACAGACATTCCTTTTAGCATGTATTTTACACTCCTTATATTGACTTTTGTATTCTATAAAAATATAATAATGACAGTACATAAAAAACTTACAAGGGTTAGGAGGACTATTTATGACAGCAGTTAAGATTTCTTTAAACTCAATCGATAAGGTCAAGAGCTTTTGCAATGACATTGCGAAATTTGACGCAGAATTCGACCTCGTATCAGGACGTTACGTAATTGATGCAAAGTCAATCATGGGTATTTTCAGTCTTGATATCTCAAAGCCTATCGAACTTAACATTCATGCAGAGAGCGGTATCGATGAGATCATGGCTACTCTGAAGCCATACCTTGCAGAATAGTATTTATTCTGCCCCGTATGTTATATGGATTTGATAATCAAAGAGATGCTTATTATGAAGCATCTCTTTTTTGTTGTCTTTTATCACTGTTTTATATTGTTTTACTGCTTTGCGCGACACATAACGACCTCTGCCGTATCTACAGCCTTGCGGTACAATGGCTCGATGATTCCTGTGAGCTTTGCCTCCGACTTCTCTATCGCAGAGAGAACCGGATGTGTAACCGGATGCTTTGCAACAAATGTCGTACAGCAATCCTCGTATGGCAGTATAGATGTCTCGTATGTTCCGATCTTCTCTGATATGTCTACTATCTCCTGCTTATCCATACCTATACATGGTCTGAACACCGGCATGGTGCTGACCTGGTTGATAACGTTTAGGCTGAACACAGTCTGGCTTGAAACCTGGCCTATGCTCTCTCCTGTTATCGTACACTGACAGTCATTCTTCTCAGCCAGCTCCTCCGCTATCTTGATCATGTATCTCTTCATGATGATCGTGAGCTCCTCATGAGGACAGTTGTCGTATATTGCCATCTGTACATCGGCAAAGTTGACAACATGGAGTCTGATGGCTCCTGAGTAGTCGGCCACAAGACATGCCAGATCTATAACCTTCTGCTTTGCTCTCTCGCTTGTGAACGGAGGTGCATGGAAGTATACCGCCTCCACAACAACTCCTCTCTTGGCTATCATATATGCCGCAACAGGGCTGTCTATACCGCCTGACAGAAGTGCCATTCCTCTGCCGTTCGTTCCAACCGGCAGTCCTCCCGGGCCAGGTATGGTGATCGAATAGATATATGCTACCTTTCTGATCTCCACATTGATTATCTCCTGAGGTGAGTGCACATCCACTGTAAGATCAGGGAACGCCTCAAGGAGGAAATGTCCAAGCTCGGCGCTTACCTCCATGGAAGTCATAGTATATGTCTTGTCATTTCTTCTGGTGAACACCTTGAATGTGAAGTTCTTTCTGTCGTATGCCTTTTCAACATAATCTATTACCTTCTGCTTGAGGTTCTCAAACTCTGTGTTCTCCTCAACCACAACAGGGCATATTCCAACGATACCAAATACCTTTCCAAGGGCATTTACCACATCCTCATAGTCGTAATCCGACTTGCACTCAACGAATATTCTTCCCTGCTCCTTGCGGATATAGAAATCTCCGTAAGGCTTCAGCTTTCTGTTGATGTTCTTGCAGAGTATGTCTTCAAATATATATCTGTTCTTTCCCTTTGTGCCTATCTCGGCATACTTTATCATAAATGCCTTGTACTGCATATTTCCTCCTATTTCTTCCTCACATATCTTCTGAGTATCGGTAAAAGTTCCTTGCAGCACTCGACTGCATAATCTATCTGTTCCATTGTATTCTCCGGTGAAAAACTGAATCTCAGTGTGGACTCAAGCTTCTCAGGTGGCAGACCTATGGCCTTCAGCGTGCTGCTTGTGGAATGTTTATTCGACGAACATGCTGAACCGGATGAGACATATATGCCCTTCTCTTCCAGAGCATGAAGCATGACCTCACTTCGCACTCCCTTGAAGGTTATGCTGGCTATATGGGGCGCATCCCCGGAATTACTGTACACATCGTCTATCTGTGTGAGTTCATCTATAAGATGTTCCTTGAGTTCTCTCATGTGCGCTACATTTGCATCGAGATCTCTGTAGGTCATCTCGGCAGCCAGTGCCATTCCGGCTATTCCCGGTACATTCTCTGTTCCTGACCGCATTCCGCCCTGCTGGCCTCCACCGTATATCACAGGCTTGACCTTGACTCTGTCCTTTATGAACAGTGCTCCAACGCCCTTTGGTCCGTGGAATTTATGGCTGCTTATAGACATCATGTCTATTCCCATACGCTTCGGGTATATCACATATTTGCCAAATGCCTGTATGGCATCCACATGGAAGAGTACACTCGGATTCTTCTCCTTTATACGTCTGGCAATGTCTTCCACCGGCATGACAGCTCCTATCTCATTGTTGACGTACATGACTGACACTATGATCGTGTCGTCGTCGACCTCATCTACCAACCGGTCAACATCTACCACGCCATCACTTCCGGTCGGGATCCTAACAACATCAAAGCCCATATCCTCAAGGAATGTCAGCGGACTGCCGACTGACGCATGCTCGACTACAGTTGTGATGATCTTGTTGCCCGCTCTCCTGTTGGCAAGCGCTCCTCCTATCAGAGCCATGTTGTTGGATTCTGTTCCTCCCGATGTGAACACGATCTCCTTCGCCTGAACCTTGAGCAGCCTGGCTATCTTATCCCTGGCATCGCTCACGTATCTGGCCGCATCCACACCCTTCTGGTGCAGTGATGACGGATTGCCATAGTCCTGTTCCATTAACTTTACCACAAGATCTCTCACCTCCGGATAAACCGGGGTGGTCGCTGAATTGTCAAAATATGCTTCCATGTTGTCTTCCACCATTCCGAAACCGATATACGTCCGGCTTCAAGCTTCTTTCTTTCACTAATCTTTACAATATTGTTCTAATTGTCCCTGTCGGCACTGAACATGATGATCGACATAACCGCCAGTCCGGCCGTCTCAGTGCGCAGTATCCTGTGTCCAAGAGTTATACATTCCGCCCCGGCCGCCATTGCCTGTTCCACTTCTTCCCTGGCAAAGCCACCCTCCGGGCCTATGAATACCCCCAGACTTCTGCGGGCAGAGGACGGTGCTGTCACATCAGCGATGATCTGTCTGGACTTTGCAAGTCCCTCCGCCTCCTCATATGGAATTATATTCATATCAAGAGTCTTCGCCATCTCTATCGCCTGTGCAAATGTTACCGGCTCCGTGATCTCAGGGACGATTCCCCTTCCGGACTGTTTTGCAGCAGACTCCGCTATGATCCGGCATCTCTCAGTCTTCTTTGCAGCCTTCTTTGCATCAAGCTTCACTATGGTGCGCGCAGTGAATACCGGAACTATCCGGCAGACACCGAGCTCCACCATCTTCTGTACTATAAGATCCATCTTATCCGACTTTGGATATCCCTGAAACAGGGTAACCTCCACCGGAAGCTCTGCAAAGTTATCATTCACATCCTCGACGTGGCACAGAACCTCGTCTCTGCCAAGCTCCGATATACTGCACGTATAATCTCTTCCTCTGCCGTTACTGACAGTTATCTCCTGACCCACTTTAAGGCGGAGAACGTTCTTTATATGGTTAACGTCTCCGCCTGTTATGCTTATATCTGTTCCTATATCTCTGCCATCTACGTCTACAAAGAATCTGTTCATATTTGATTATTTCCTCTCACACGCTGGTTCATACATGCTTTTTTGCGACAAAGCTTACCCAGTCATTCATGTAGACAGTATCTACGATATCAAAGTTATTGTCAAGAAGAGCCTGTCTGACCTCATCCTCTTTTATGTTTATAATGCCCGATGATATAAAAATACCATCATCCTTCATAAACTTCTGAACTACAGCCGACATTGGAATTATAACGTCTGCAAGGATATTTGCAACTACTATATCATAATTTGCGCCTATTGACTCTACCAGTTTCTGGTCCTCAAGGACATTTCCGCACTTGAATTCCACAGCCTCGGCAGGAATATGGTTCACATCTCTGTTCTCTCCCGCCACATCAACAGCGATCGGATCTATGTCTATACCGAGAACATGCTTTGCACCTAGCTTATTGCAAACAAATGACAGGATACCGCTTCCGCTTCCGGCATCGAGTATCTCATCTCCATCCTTCATGTACTTCTTGAGCTGGCCTATGCACAGTCTCGTCGTCTCATGGGAACCTGTTCCAAATGCTGTTCCGGGATCTATCTCAATTACTATATCCTCATCCGTTGCATCCTCCGGCACTTCCTCCCAGGTTGGCTTGATGATGATATTGTCATACAGTCTGAATGGCTTGAAGTAGGCCTTCCAGTTGTCTCTCCAGTCCTCTTCCTTCGTCTCACTCTCGGTTATCTCACCTGTTCCGACAGGAAGAAACTCTGACAGCCTCCTGATCTCTGCAGCCACCTTATCCTTTATCTCCTGCACGTCAAATGTATCGTCAAGGAAACAGGACACCTTTGCAGTTCCATCATTTTCCGGCATATCATCCGGCAGGAGATCGACAAACATCGTCTCCATCTCCTCCTCAGTGAGGGGAATATTATCTTCTATCTGAACACCCAAAACGCCTTCCTCTTCGAGGAAGGCGCTTATGAGGTCTTCAGCTTCACATGTTGTATCTATTGTGAGCTTCGTCCATTTCATATATTTTATACCTACTTTTTCTTTCTTCTCTTGTGATCGCCAAATGTAAATGGTCCTGCTGAATCTGTTGCAGGTCTTGTCTCTACAAGTGTTGCCTGCTCATACTGATTTAGGATCTTCTTCTGCTCCTCTGTGAGCTTCTCCGGCACCTGTACAACAAGTGTTACATAGTGATCGCCTCGCTGAGTTGGGTTCTTGAGGTTAGGTACTCCTTTGCCCTTCAGCTTTATACGTGTATCTGTCTGTGTTCCTGGTGGTATGGTGTAATCAACCTCTCCTTCGATGGTGTTGATCTTGATAACTCCACCAAGTGCTGCCTGTGTAAATGTGATAGGCTCTGATGAATACAGATTGTACTCCTGTCTCTGGAAGTTTGGATGACGATCAACAAGTATGGTAACTGTAAGATCTCCTCTCTCACCACCGTTGATACCAGGCTCACCCTTTCCTTTGATTCGGATGTTAGTACCATTGTCTACTCCTGGTGGAATAGCTATCTGTATCTTCTTTCTGCTCTTTACATATCCTGTTCCTGCACAGTTGCTGCACTTGTATCTGATGATCTTACCAGATCCACTACAATCAGGACATGTCTGAACATTACGTACAACTCCAAAAAGTGACTGCTGTGTTGTCACTATCTGGCCCTTACCGCCGCACTTGCCGCAGACCTCCGGCTGGTGTCCCGGCTGTGAACCGGTTCCCTTACATACATCACACTCATCCTTCAGTGGGAGCTCAAGCTCCTTCTGGGTTCCGAATATAGCCTCCTCAAAGGCTACTCTGATGGTGGTCTTGATGTTTGCGCCCTTCATAGGGCCATTTGTATTTCTCTGACGGCTTGCGCCACCGAACATATCTCCGAATATATCTCCAAAGATATCTCCCATGTCTGCGAAGTCAAATCCACCAAATCCGTCGGCACCGCCGCCGTTCTGGTCGAATGCTGCATGGCCAAACTGATCATACTTTGCACGTTTCTCAGGGTCACTGAGGACTGAATAAGCTTCAGCTGCTTCTTTGAATTTCTCTGCAGCCTCTTCATCACCAGGGTTCATATCCGGGTGGTATTTTTTTGCTACCACTCGGTATGCCCTTTTGATCTCGGCTTCAGAGGCTCCCTTGGTTACACCAAGGACTTCATAATAATCGGTCTTTGTCTCTGCCATAGCCTTTACCTTTCATCCTCTATATATTAAACCTCTGTGAAATCTCCATCCACAACATCGCCATCTGAGTAATCAGGTGTGCCTGCACCTGTTCCTGCGTTTGCTCCAGGACCGTTCTGCTCATAGAGCTTTGAGAACAGGTTCTGTGCGCTCTCCATCAGCTTATCCTTTGCAGCCTTGATCTTATCTACATCTGCATCGCTCATATTCTCTGCATCTGTGCTGTCTATTGCTGCTCTTAAGGAGTCAAGATCTGCCTTTACGCCAGCCTTGTCAGAATCTGAAAGCTTATCTCCTACCTCGCCGAGTGCCTTCTCTGTCTGGAATGCAAGTGCATCTGCCTCATTTCTTGCCTCGATGCCTTCCTTACGCTTCTTATCCTGAGCCTCGTACTCTGCTGCTTCCTTAACTGCTCTATCGATATCATCATCTGAAAGTGATGTTCCTGATGTGATAGTAATGTGCTGCTCTCTTCCTGTTCCGAGATCCTTTGCTGATACATTTACGATACCATTTGCATCGATATCGAATGTAACCTCGATCTGTGGAACTCCACGTCTTGCTGGAGCGATACCATCAAGTCTGAATCTGCCAAGACTCTTGTTGTCCTTTGCGAACTGTCTCTCACCCTGTACTACGTTGATATCAACGGCATCCTGATTATCCTGTGCTGTTGAGAAGATCTGGCTCTTCTTTGTAGGGATTGTTGTATTTCTCTCGATAAGGTGAGTAGCTATACCACCCATTGTCTCGATTGAAAGTGTAAGTGGTGTAACATCCAGAAGAAGGATCTCGCCTGCACCGGCATCTCCGGCAAGCTTACCACCCTGGATACAAGCACCGATAGCAACACACTCATCAGGGTTGATTCCCTTGAATGGCTCCTTACCTGTAAGTCTCTTAACCTCTTCCTGTACTGCTATGATACGGGTTGAACCACCGACAAGAAGTACCTTGTCAAGGTCTGCTGCTGTAAGTCCTGCATCAGCAAGTGCTGTGTTAACAGGGCCCTTTGTTCTGTCTACAAGATCTGCTGTAAGCTCATCGAACTTAGCTCTTGTAAGGTTCATATCGAAATGCTTTGGTCCATCCTGGTTTGCTGTGATGAAAGGAAGGTTGATGTTGGTTGTTGTAGCTGATGACAGCTCCTTCTTTGCCTTCTCTGCTGCTTCCTTTAATCTCTGCATAGCCATCTTATCGCCTGAAAGGTCGATGCCCTCTGCCTTCTTGAATTCATCAAGCATATACTGTGTAATTGCGTTATCGAAGTCATCACCACCGAGCTTGTTATCGCCGGCTGTTGCAAGAACCTCGATGACACCCTCACCGATCTCAATGATAGATACATCGAATGTACCACCACCTAAATCGTAAACCATGATTCTCTGCTCCTGCTCGTTGTCAAGACCATATGAAAGAGCTGCTGCTGTAGGCTCGTTGATGATACGCTTTACATCAAGACCTGCGATCTTACCGGCATCCTTTGTTGCCTGTCTCTGTCCATCTGAGAAGTAAGCAGGAACTGTGATAACTGCCTCTGTAACCTTCTCTCCTAAGTATCCCTCTGCATCTGACTTCAGCTTCTGAAGGATCATTGCTGAAATCTCCTGTGGTGAATACTTCTTGCCATCTATCTCTACTCTGTAATCTGATCCCATGTGACGCTTGATAGATGAAATTGTCTTATCTGCGTTTGTAACTGCCTGACGCTTTGCAGGCTCACCTACTACTCTCTCTCCTGTCTTCAGGAAACCTACTACTGAAGGTGTTGTTCTCATACCCTCTGAGTTAGCTATAACTACAGGCTTACCACCTTCCATAACTGCTACACATGAATTTGTTGTACCTAAGTCAATACCTATAATCTTACCCATTGTCTTTTCCTCCTAGAAAAAAAATTTACAATATTAAGAAATCTCCCACTCCGTGGGTCCTTCTTATGAAGTTTAATTTGCTACCTTTACCATGCTAAATCTGAGCACCTGATCCTTGTACATGTAACCCTTCTGCATCTCTTCAACGATTACATTCTCTTCGTAGTTGTCATCCTCTACATGCATCACTGCATTGTGGAATGTAGGATCAAACTGTTCCCCGGCGCAATCCATAGGCTTTACACCTATGCTTTCCAATGACGTCATAAGCTGCTTATATATATTTGCAACTCCCGACTCGAATGGTCTGTCCTTATCCTCATCAGGAATGGCTGCCATTGCTCTCTCAAAATTGTCTACCACAGGAAGGAGCTTCTCAAGAACTCCCTTTGCACCTATGTCGTACAATTTGCCTGACTCTTTTTCATTTCTCTGGCGGATGTTCTCACACTCCGCAAGAAGTCTTGTGTACTTTGTCTCTGCATCCTTGCAGCGTTCCTTGAGCTTCTCGTTCTCCTCACGGAGAGCCTTGCCTCCACGTCTGTTCTCCTTTGCAACATGCTGTGGCTTTGCAGCCTCTGCCTGCTCCTCCGGAACGTCAACGGTCTCATCGACCTTGACTTCTGACTCAACGCCATCCTTTATCTCTGCTGAAGCATCTCCAACTATGGTCTCGGCTGCTGTCTGCTCTGTCTTAACCTTCTTGTCGGATGCAGTACTGTTATTGCTATCAGCCATTACATATCCTCCTATTCATCGTTATAATCTTATCTGTCTATCCATTGTTGTTAAATATGTCATCAAGCTCTCCGGTGAGTTCCTTGAGCATGCTCACAACTTTCTTGTAATCCATCCTCTTCGGTCCGATTATTCCTATCGTTCCTTTTGCACCCTCCGGCATCTTGTATGTTGCTGTTACAAGGGAGCAGTCCTTCAGGTTTTCATCGCTGTTCTCCTGTCCTATCAGGATCTGTATGTCGCTGTCCTGCTGGATCACATCCTCCACATGTTTTGCAAATTCTTCTTTGTCCTCTATGTCTTCCAGTGTTCCGAGCAGCTTCTCTGCGGATGACGTGTTCGCCAGCTCAGGGTACTTGAGTACATTCGTTGCTCCACTGGTATAAACCTTGAGATCATCGGCCTCATGGATCGCCTCCATGATTCCCTGGAATATCGTCTCAAGGATCTCTGCATATTCACCTGCCTGAACCTTCATGGTCTGTATAAGTTCAAGATTGATATCCTGAAGTGCCGCGCCCTGAAGGAAGGTATTTAGCAGAATATTAAATTTTAAAATATCTTCATTCTTCAGGCTGTACGTCGTCTTGATCAGCTTATTCTTGACTATATTGCCATCAACCATGATGACCGCCAGCAATGTGGTCTCATCAACCTGTGACAACTGGATGAACTTTACTGTGTTGTTGTACTGTGGCATCGTAACCAGTGTTGCGTACTGAGTGTTAGTCGCAAGCACCTTTGCCACCTGCTTGAGAAGCTTCTCGAGCTTATCAACTCTATTCAGCAGATTCTCTCGCTCTGTCTGATCCTCTGCTTTCTCTTCATCCCTGTCTGCCATGATGCTGTCAACATAAAACCTGTAACCTGCATCTGTTGGAACTCTTCCTGCCGATGCATGTGGCTGGCATATATAACCCATATCCTCAAGATCTGACATCTCATTTCTTATGGTAGCCGGGCTGACATTCATGTCGGCCAGCTTGGAAATGGTTCTCGATCCAACGGGCTCTCCAGTCTCCAGGTAATTCGAAACGATCGCTTTTAGAATTCTGACTTTTCTCTCGTCAAGTTCCATACTCTCATTCCTTTTTGCTTTTAGTCTTATTAGCACTCAACATATTCGAGTGCTAACCACTAAACATAATCTAACACTGCCGCCCCCTTTTGTCAACAAAATAACGAATGTTTTTGTGTTTTTTTTATGTTTTGAAGGACGGTCGTGCCAGTATTATTCTATTAAGAAGTCCGCCAGAATCGTGTTGCTTACGTCGATGCCTTTTTTTGTGAGGCGGATCAGTCCGTGGTCGTCTTCGAGGTGGCCGGTGGACTTGTATTTATCTATGACGGAGCCGTATATGTCGTAGATGGAGTGTCCAAAGTAGTCGTTGAATTTTTCTGCACTCACACCGGATATCATACGCAGGCCGAGGAACATATATTCCTCCATCAGCCTGTCTGCGTCAAGTTCTTCTTCCACATTGCGCATGTGTTCTATTATATCTCTTGCCTTACCCGAATTTGCGACGTGATCTCCGAATGTCATGAGCTCCCTGTGTCTTGCCATGCCGTCTATGTAGTCTTCCAGACTGGATGTGTTGGTGTAGCGTCTGCCGTACAGGAAGGACGCTGCTCCGATTCCGATTCCTATGTATTCCCCGAGGGTCCAGTAGACTATGTTATGTCTGCACTCGTAGCCAGCTTTGGCGTAATTGGATATCTCGTATCTGTGGTAGCCGCCGGTGCCTAAGAGCTTATTTGTTATGTCGTACATCTGCCTGTCCACGTCCTCATCCGGGATCTGTGACAGCAGGTTCTCATCTGCTGCCAGAGGCGTTCCGTCCTCCACTATGAGGCTATAGGACGATATGTGCTCCGGCTTACACCTTAATACCTTGTCAAGGGTGTCCAGATATGACCTCATGGTCTGTCCCGGTATGTCTGACATCAGGTCTATATTTATATTGCGAAATCCGGCCTCCCTAGCCATGTCAAATGCGGCGAGGAACTGGTCATAATTGTGTATCCTGCCCAGAGCTTCCAGCTCATTTTTCTGTGCGGACTGAAGGCCTATGCTCATCCTGTTTATGCCATTTACTATATACTCTGCTGCCTTACGGCTGGTCAGGGTGCCCGGATTTACCTCTATGCTTATCTCCGCATCCTCTGCGACATCGAACAGCTTCCTCACCGTCGTCATTACAAGTGTGATCTCGTCCGGCTCCAGTATGGATGGGGTTCCGCCTCCTATGTATATTGTCCTGACCTTGTGTGTCTCCGCCAGATACGAGTAGCTTTTCAGCTCCTCGCACAGGGCTTCGATGTATTTCTCACGGTACACTCCATATCCCGACATGCAGGCTGCCCCCACCGGAAATGACAGGAAGTCGCAGTATGCACATTTCTTCACACAGAATGGGATATGTATGTATATGCTGAGCGGCTTCTTCTCATATGACTCTAAAACTTCGTCATTATTTGCATCGCCGAAATCCCGATCTGAATTTTCGGTATTTATTATATCTATCATTAGTATCCTTCCTTTTTATTTTAAATATCGTCACCGCATGAAAAAAGCCGCTACTAAGAATGCTCCTGTCAGAATGCTCTCATTAACGGCTTTTCTACGATTCTATTATTTCTTATTTAATATAACCGTGTCACTGTGTTCCCGGTCTTTTCTATTCCTCATCAAGCTTCAAGACAGACATAAATGCCTTCTGTGGTATCTCCACATTGCCCACCTGTCTCATTCGCTTCTTTCCTTCCTTCTGCTTTTCAAGGAGCTTTCTCTTTCTGGATATATCTCCGCCGTAGCACTTGGCAAGGACATCCTTTCTCATGGCCTTGACTGTCTCGCGGGCTATTACCTTGCCGCCTATGGCCGCCTGGATCGGGATCTCGAACAGATGTCTCGGGATCTCGTCCTTGAGCTTCTCGCACATCTTTCTGCCCCTTTCATACGCTGTATCCTTGTGTATGATAAATGAGAGTGCATCGACCTCTTCCTTATTGATAAGGATGTCCAGCTTCACAAGCTCTGAGCGGACATAGCCCTTCATCTCATAGTCAAATGAGGCATAGCCCCTTGAACGCGACTTAAGTGCATCAAAGAAATCGTATATGATCTCGTTCAGTGGGAGGTCGTACTTGAGAAGCGCTCTTGTCTCCTCCATGTACTCCATGCTCTTGTACACGCCTCGTCTCTCCTGGCAGAGCTGCATGATGGCACCCACATACTCTGTTGTGACCATGATCTCCGCATCGACAAATGGCTCCTCCATGTACTCTATGGTGGATGGATCCGGCAGATTCGACGGATTGGTGAGCTCTATCACATTTCCATCTGTGGTATGTACCTTATATACAACGCCTGGCGCTGTGGTTACCAGATCAAGATTGAACTCCCTCTCCAGTCGCTCCTGAACTATCTCAAGGTGAAGCAGTCCAAGGAAACCACATCGGAAACCAAAGCCCAGTGCTATGGATGTCTCCGGCTCAAAGCTGAGCGCCGCATCATTTAACTGAAGTTTCTCAAGGGCATCCCTGAGATCCGGATACTTTGCTCCATCCGCAGGATAGAGTCCGCAGTATACCATAGGCTGTGCCTTCTTGTATCCAGGAAGTGCCTCGTCACATGGCCTGTCCGCCTGTGTGACTGTATCTCCAACTGTGGTATCCTGTACATTCTTAAGGCTGGCTGTTATGTAACCAACCATACCGGCTGACAGCTCATCACATGGTACAAATCTTCCCGCTCCGAATATTCCGACCTCAACCACCTCAGCCTCAGCTCCGGTGGCCATCATCCTTATGGTGGTTCCCTTCTTCACGCAGCCGTCAAATAATCGGCAGAATATGATAACTCCCTTGTAGGAGTCATACAGACTGTCGAATATAAGTGCCTTGAGTGGAGCCTCAGGGTCACCGTGCGGTGCCGGCACCTTCTTCACGATCTGTTCAAGCACTTCTTCTATATTAATTCCATTCTTTGCCGATATCCTTGGGGCATCCTGTGCCTCTATTCCAATGACATCCTCGATCTCGTTCACGACCCTCTCCGGATCTGCTGACGGAAGGTCTATCTTGTTGATGACCGGCATGACATCAAGGTCATGATCCAGCGCCAAGTATACATTCGCCAGGGTCTGCGCCTCTATGCCCTGTGCGGCATCAACCACAAGTATGGCTCCCTCACAGGCTGCCAGACTTCGAGATACCTCATAATTGAAATCCACATGTCCCGGAGTGTCTATGAGATTGAATATGTACTCCTGTCCATCATTGGCATTGTACACGATCCTGACACACTGTGCCTTGATGGTGATTCCACGCTCCCTCTCAAGATCCATATTGTCAAGAACCTGATTCTGCATCTCCCTGCTGGTCAGAGTTCCGGTCTTCTCTATGATCCTGTCGGCAAGTGTTGATTTACCGTGATCTATATGCGCTATTATACAGAAATTTCTTATCTTTGACTGGTCTAAATGCTCCATGTTTTCACATCCTTATCTATGTCCCGCGCCTTGTATGTGCAGGCTCTTTTATTCTTATACTTGTCTTACTCGCATTTGACGTTAATATAACATGTATGAGCATATAACTGCAAGTGCCAATATGCCACTTAATCCTCACTTCAGGAGCACCTTTGCAAGCATTGCGGCAAATGGTTCGATGGCGTTGTATTCCTCCTCCACCGTGTTAGTCTGTGCGCCTATCTCTGCCAGCATGGCGTGCGGCATGAGATCCATGTTGTACCGGCTCGTACTTATGTATATCTTGCGCATCATGTCGCCGTAATTTGCCCTGCCCGCCAGATAGGTCTGAAGTGCAAATGCCATGTTGTCGACCTTGTTGTCATTGCTCCAATAGTCCACATCGTTGCCATCCTCGTCACGGCACATGCCATTTAACAGCATGATCTGTGCTGTGGGCTTTCCATCCACATCTGTAACCAGATGTGTGTCATCCGGCACACCATCCCTGTGGAGATCTATGATGACCTCTATCTCAGGATTGTCCTTAAGTATCTGTGACACACCTTCCCTCGAATAATCATAGGAAGCGTTCCTGTCAAGAACCCCTGTCATCATGTCATATGCCGTGGTGTCGTGGTACACCGGTATGCCATATGTATCCGTGAGTATCTCCGCCAGGCGGTTGCCAAGTCCTATCACCGTGTCGTCCACCTCGCCCGGTCTTGAGTCCGCAAATGCCTCGGAGCTGTGGGTATGATATATCAGAACTTTGTATCCGCCCGTATCCATATCCAGCGACAGATCTTTGCCGAGCAGATTTTCCGCATCCAGCTCGTCTTTTTTTACGCACTTAGGGTATGTGGCGTTATAACAATATGAAAGGAGTGTATCTGCGTCCATACCTATATAAGAGCTCATTATATCCGCCATGGCCGACACAGTCCTGGCATCAGCGGATCTCTGCGCAGCTTCTGTGGTCTCAGTGCTGGCAGGCGCAGAAGTCTCTGAAGTCTCCGCCTGCGATGATGCCTCACCTTCGGAATCCGCATCCTCCGTCTGGTATGTCCTGCCCTCCTCGCACACCTCCCTGACCTGGGATTCCCAGTAATCCATGTAACAGTACACATCCGGCTCAGCCGCACCGGGGCTGTATATACTCTCGCCTGTTTCACCCGAAGAACTGCCATATATCCCGCTATACACCAGCTTCCACACATCATCAGTTATCCCGGTCTTTATCAATATCCCCGCGCACACCAGAATCACCCACGCAAGTATATACACAGTCTTCGTATGAAGCTTTCTGTCCGACATACATTTCCACCCCTTTTGAATATGCTATGGCCTCTGTTATCCATTATTCAAATATATGAGTGTACGTGCCAAATGATTCCCTGTATTTTTCTCTACATCGCTATGGCATTTATCGCCTCAGATATCGTAAAGCTGATGCGGCGCACTAGCTCGTCTATATTTTTCGGGGTCACGAACATATCCGCCATATCCTCGTCCAGAAGATTGCACGCTATCTGGTATCTCTGCTTCTCCGTGAACTCCCTCATGATCCTGCGCCCGTAGGTCTCGTTAAATGCATCAGCCACCTCATCCAGCGAATCGTCTATGATGGATGGAACGGAGATGACTGTCGGAACACCGACTGCGATCACGCGTCTGCCAAGGTTGTCTGAGCTCAGTGTCTTTCTGTTGTTGCCGACACCGGAGCCGGGGCTTATACCTGTATCCGTGAGCTGGATGGTGCATCCGAGTCTCTTGCTGCTTCTGGCCGCCAGGGCGTCTATTGCAACCACGATCTCCACGTCTATCTCATCGCATATTCCCCTGACTATATCCACAGTCTCTATTCCGGTCTGTGCCATGACTCCCGGACATATGGCACTCATGACCAGATCTGGCTTTCCCGGAGTGTCCAGGTGCCTTGTCACATACAGATTGTCTATGACCAGCGGGCCTATGGAATCCGGGGTGACCTGCCTGTTGCCAAGTCCGACCACCAGTATATTTCCCGCATGCCCCATGAGCTCCCTGAGTCTGCCCTCAAGCTCCGCCCTCAGAGGTTCATGTATGGACTCCTCATATTCCTTAAGCTTGGAACACTCTATCGTTATATATTGTCCCTTTGCCTTTCCCAGATTTTTCTCCCCTATCTCATCCAGCACCGTTATGGTGGTGGTCTTGATGCTCCTGTCCTCATTCACCACCGTCTTCACCTTGACCCCAGGCATATTTCTCCTGTCGGCTACATTTTCTCTGAGCTCTATCGCAAGATCCGTACGTATCTCCCTGTTCATATGCGTCCTCCTTACATAACCCATTACATGTATAATAAAATACCCCGGCGGATGCATTTTTATGTATCCGCCGGGGCATTCCACGGTAAATCTTACATTACCTTGCCAAGTATTCTGTTGATCACTTCAGGATATCCGCACACCCTGAGGACAGGTGGCTCCCACTCCAGGGATGCCGTCTGATAAAAGCATGTCGACACACCGACTTCTATTCCGCCCTCCATCTCTGATGATCTTACGATCCTTCCAAATTTCTTCTTGTCCTTAACAAGTCCCCAGGCGGCTTTGTTGATGGTAAATTCCACCACCGGGTAGCCTCCCACATATCCTGTCACCTTTGCGTCGTCCACATATGACAGCTCGTCCTTCCAGTATTCAACCGCTTCGTCTATTGATGCAAACATATATCTTCTCCTGTTTATTCTGCACTTTTTTATATTTATTATGCTTTTGAATCATACCGTTGTCAATTTACTCTTTCTGATTTTTTCGTTCACGTTTATTAATTTTTGTTTTGTTGCAATATTTTTTTCTTTATTATTATACTGTTATTTGATATACTAATTTGAAGTGTATATTAACGGCAGTAGTCTGCCCTTATTTAGAATTTACTTTTACAATTAAATAGCGGGGATCTATCCCCCAGGTTTTAAGGAGGTCTTTTTATGGATTTTACTAAGAAGGGAGCGGTGAAGGCTCAGAAGGAGCTGGTATCCAAGCTTCCAAGAAACCGGCGTAAGCTTAACATTTCTGTGTTTAAGATTATACTGGTGCTGGTGCTCGCCATTGTGATAGTCGGTGTCGGAGCCGGATTTGGAGCCCTCAAGGGTATTCTGGATGACACGCCGAACATCAACGCTGACGCTCTCATACCTAAGGGATACAAGACAACTCTTGTATACCAGAATGGAAAGGAGATCACGACACTTGCCAATTCCAACTCCAACCGAGAGTATGTGTATTACGACTCTATTCCTGAGGATCTTGTGAATGCATTTGTCGCTATAGAGGACAGACGTTTCTGGGAGCACAACGGAATCGATGTACAGGGTATCGCCAGAGCATTTATAAAGGGTCTCAAAAGCGGAGACTTCGATGAGGGTGCTTCCACTCTTACACAGCAGCTTATCAAGAACAACGTGTTCAACGTCGGACTGAATGAGTCAACCTTCCTTGATAAGCTCGAACGTAAGGTTCAGGAGCAGTATCTGGCTGTGGATATGGAGAAGAAGATCGACAAGAAGTCGATAGTCGAGTATTATCTGAACACCATATATCTCGGAGAGGGCTGCTACGGTGTTGAGACTGCTGCCAAGACTTACTTCGGCAAGGAGCTCAGCCAGTTATCGGTATCTGAGTGTGCCGTGCTCGCAGCAATTCCGCAGAACCCTACCAAATACGATCCTCTTCTGTCGCCTGATGACAACAAATCCAGAAGAACCCAGGTTTTGAAATATATGCTGGATCTGGAGTATATAACACAGGCACAGTATGACGAGGCAATAAACGATAATGTTTACAAGCGTATCGCTTCCGTATCTAAGAAGGAAGAAAAGGAGCAGAAGACAGAGGTCAACTCCTACTACACTGACGAGGTCATCAAGCAGCTTCAGAATGATCTGGTTGCCAAGGGCTACTCAGAGGACGAGGCAGAGTCACTGATCTGGTCAGGCGGACTCAAGGTCATCGTTTGTCAGGATCCTGAGATCCAGGAGATCGCTGACTCAGTTGTAAATGATACATCCTACTGGCCTGAGCCTGTATATCAGCTCAACTACGCTCTCACTCTTGCTGACAAGGAGACAAAGGTCCAGACAAACTACAGTGTAGAGAATCTCGAGAGCTGGTTTGCTGAACAGCAGGGCTACGATTATAGTGCAAGATATTACAGTGAGGATGAAGCCCGTGCAGCGGCTGACGAGTTCAGGGATGCCATGGTTGCCGAGACCGGCGACGAAGTCTTCATGGAGACATTCAAGCTTGTCATACAGCCACAGGTATCATTCACTCTCATGGACCAGAACACCGGTCAGGTCAAGGCACTTGTCGGAGGCCGTGGAGAGAAAACTGAGAACAGATCATTCAACCGTGCAACTGAGGCTACCAGACAGCCTGGTTCTTGCTTCAAGATAGTTGCCACATACCTTCCTGCACTGGACGCGTGCAACATGTCTCTTGCCACCGTATACGATGATGCACCTTACTACTATGAGAATGGTAATCAGGTATTTAACTGGTACGGCGGATACTGGGGACCTAAAACTATAAGATATGCTATCATGGAGTCTATGAATATCATAGCTGTAAAGTGTATCACAGACGTAACTCCACAGCTCGCATATGATTATCTGCTGAAGCTTGGATTTACAACTCTTGTTGAGAGAAAGACAGACAGCGATGGTCTCATCCTGTCAGATATCAACCAGTCACTTGCACTTGGTGGTCTGACAAATGGTATTACCAACCTAGAGATCACAGCTGCATATGCAACCATCGCCAACGGTGGTAATTATATAAAGCCTGTGTTCTACTCAGAGGTTTACGACCATGAAGGCAATCTTCTGATAGACAACAGGGAGCCTGAGAAGACACGTGTCATATCAGAGCAGACAGCATGGCTTCTCACAAGTGCCATGCACGACGTTGTAACAGGAGGTACCGGTTCAGGTGCCAACTCTTACACAGGTATGTATACAGCAGGTAAGACAGGTACCACATCAGGAGACTTTGATAACTGGTTCTGTGGTTATAACCCATACTACACAGCTTCTATATGGCTTGGAAATGATGAGAACATCACATACAGCCCTGGTTCTATCAAGTGCTATATGTGGAGAGATATCATGGATCAGGTCATTGAGAAGAAGGGACTTGATACATCGGCTACATTTGAGATGCCGGACGGAATCGTACAGGCCACTGTATGTTCGGATACAGGACTTCTTCCATCGAATGGATGTCCTACCGTAACAGATTACTTTGACGCATCCAAGATTCCTACAAAGTACTGTCCAGGTGTCAAGAAGGTTGTCGTATGTAACGAATCACACATGCTTGCCAACAAGGAATGTCCTGAGACTACAACCTTCATCTACAAGCTGAATGATGATGGTGAATATGTTCTTGAGGGTTACACATGGGATGAATCACTCCTCAAGGAGCACTGTAACATCCACGGCAAGAAGAAGGATACAAAGAAAACTACCAAGGCAACAACGACAACCGAGGATACATCGGAGGATACAACGGATGATACAACAACGGAGGAGCCTACAACGACTGAGGAACCTACAACCGAGGAACCTACGTCAGAGGAACCTACCTCTTCAACAGAGATAACCACAACCGAGGAACCAAGCTCGGATGATTCAACCGATACAACTCAATGACGGAAAGCCCCATCATACAATTCAATGTATGGTGGGGCTTTTTATATCTGCCTGTCTTCTATTTCTATTTTGTCATCTTCGGCTTGAATATCAGCGATGCCATATATCCGAATATCAGTGCAGCCGAACTTCCAACCGCAGCCATCTGGAAACCTCCGCGGAACAGTCCGATAAATCCATCCTTATCAACCGCCTCGGTTATACCCTTCCACAGATTATATCCAAATCCTGTGAGCGGCACCGACGCTCCGCACTGTGCAAATTCCAGAAGCGGCTTGTATATTCCAAGAGCTCCAAGCACAACTCCCGTACAGACGAGTATGACCATTATCCTTCCCGGAAGGAGCTTGGTCTTATCCATCAATATCTGGGCAAGGACACATATTATTCCGCCAACCACAAACGCTTTTACATAATCCATTTACATCTACTCTCCTTTCTTTTCGTGATGCTCTATCATGACCGCATGGGCTATCCCCGGTATGGTCTGCCCCTCGTTATAGCTCACGGTGGAAAGCAGTGCTCCAGTCGGAACAAACAACACTCTCTTCCACTCCCCGGAGCTCACCTTCTTCAATATATATCCGGCAAGAACAGTCGCCGAGCAGCCACAGCCCGATCCGCCCGAGTGGGTATCCTGTTCCTCGTTGTCAAATATCTCTATACCGCAGTCCATATGATTTGCCGATATATCCACATTGTTCATGCTCAGCAGATCCTCCAGTATCTTCTTGCCTACCTTGCCGAGATCACCGGTTATTATCCTGTCATAGTATGATGGCTTTATTCCAAAGTCCTGAAGATTCTGATATATGACAGCAGCCGCAGCGGGTGCCATACACGCTCCCATATTGAGAGAATCCTTCACTCCATAATCTACTATCTGCCCTGTGGTGACTCCATGAATACATACATCCGACTCTCTGTCCGACACCACAAAGGCACCACTTCCCGTGACCGTCCAGGTAGCTGACAGGGGACGCTGATTTCCATATTCCAAGGGAAAACGGAACTGCTTCTCCGCACTTCCATAGTGGCTTGACGCCTCCGCAATGACGTTGTCCGCATACCCCGCCGCCACAGTCATGGACGCAAGCGACAGTGCCTCCCCGCACGTCGAGCACGCACCATACAGACCGAACACCGGTATCTCCATATCCTTGATTCCAAATGTCGACGCTATGAGCTGTCCCAGCAGATCCCCGGCAAATATATACCTTATATCCTGCTTGACTATTCCCGCCTTCTGTATGGCAAGGGTCACCGCCTGACGCACCATCTCACTCTCGCCTTCCTCCCAGGAATCTTTGCCAAATGTTGCATCCTCGCTCACTCTGTCAAAATATCTCGCCATGGGGCCGTCTATCTCCTTCGGCCCCGCCACCGCTGCTGCCCCCAGTATATATGGGGGATTGCCAAATTTTATGCTCTGTTTTCCTTTTTTCTCATTCATATCATGCAACTCCCTTATATGGATAAATGTAACTGTTACTATAATTCCCTTATGCACTGCAGATTATAATGGTAGTTTTTGTTAATCTCAGCACTGGACAAATTCATTTATTTGCTTTAACATTACTAAAGTTGCTTTACAAAGAAAAAGGAATGGAGAATCGCCGTGGAATTTACAAAGGAATACTGGGTAAACTGTTTTAGCAGATGTGTCAGATATGCTACGACTTTTTTCAAATGGATAGTTTTTTCACTGATAATGGGAACGATATGCGGGCTTGTCGGAACAGCTTTTCATATATGCGTAGAGTACGCCACCGGCTTCCGTGAGAACAATCATATGATAATATATTTTCTGCCGCTTGCGGGAATCGTGATCGTATTTATATACAGGATCTGTGGAATAAGACATTCCAAGGGAACCAATCTTGTCATCGGTTCCATAAGAAGTGTGGAGGACGAGATTCCTTCCCGTATGGCTCCGCTGATCTTCATATCGACGGTCATTACACACCTCTTTGGAGGTTCATCCGGCCGGGAAGGTGCCGCCCTTCAGATAGGTGGAAGCATCGGTGTCTCTATAGGCAAGCTGTTCAAGCTGGATGACAGCGACAAGCACATACTCACACTGTGCGGTATGAGCGCTGTCTTTTCGGCACTGTTTGGAACGCCAATAACGGCTGCACTTTTCAGTATGGAGGTCATAAGTATCGGCATCCTCTACTACTGCGCATTTGTGCCTTGTCTGTTCTCGTCAGTCATCGCATACGCAATAACGAAAAAGCTTCACGTTGTACACGACCACTACAATATAGCCGGCATGCCGACATCCGTGGATGTGCCTTTGGTGATCAAGGTCATCGGTCTGGCTATCCTGTGCGCAGTGCTCAGCAGTCTATTCTGTATATTCATGAACATTGTGCACAAGCTTTTCCGCAAATATTTCAAGAACCAGTATGTGCGCGTATTCGCAGGAGGCGTGATGCTCGTCCTGCTCAACATAATACTCAACACCACCGACTACAACGGAACCGGTATGAACATCATCGCCCAGGCGCTCAACGGAGAGGCAAAACCAACGGCTTTCCTTCTCAAGGCGCTGTTTACCGCCATAACAATAGGCTGTGGATTCCGAGGCGGTGAGATCGTTCCATCGTTCTTCGTCGGTGCCACATTTGGATGCGTCATGGGTGGACTCATGGGACTCGACCCGGGCTTTGCCGCTGCCCTAGGAATGGTGTGCTTCTTCTGTGGCGTGGTAAACTGTCCTCTTACATCTCTGTTCCTGAGCATAGAGTTGTTCGGAGCGCACGGAATACTTCTGTTCACCATAGGATGTGCCGTCAGCTACATGCTGTCCGGCTATTACAGCCTGTACAACGAGCAGAAGATCATCTACTCAAAGCTCCGCCCTCACTATGTCAATCTCTACACCAACCAGGAGATAAAGACCAAGGAACCGGGATTCCTGGAAGGCCTTATAAGGATCAGAGAGGACGACTCAGACGACATTGAGGAGTAGCCGGCAGCTACTCTTCCTGAGTATCTGACTCAGACTCAGTCGTCTTCTTATCTGTGTCTGAGCTGTCACTCTTATCTTTGTTCTGATCCTTATCTTTGTCTTTATCCTTGTCCTTTGGAAGCTTTCCTACCTTGTACACTTCGTCACGCTTAGAGTACACGCTTGTCGCCTCAGGATTGTCCGATATGACATTTCCATCGCCGTCATACACTCTTCTGTAGGACTGCACTGTAAGGCCCTCTATTCCCACTGTGTCAAGCACCTGCTCATCCTTGCCAAGACTCTTGTCCAGCTCATACTTGGTCTCATATGGCTCTGTCTCAACGGTCTCCGTGTAGAGCTCCACGCTGAACGGCTCCGTGATGGTGCCCCATATCGTACATGATGTGGAATATCCATCGTAGCTTGTGCTTATCTTTATCGGGTAATCCGTGTCATTTGTAAATACAAAGTCACATCCGCCCCACGCCACAGTGGCGTCAAGTCCCGCAGGAACATACGATGAAGGGTATGGATGACAATGTCTCTCATCTATCTCGAGATTCGCATACAGGCACGCCATGTACATGGTGGATGACACCTGACATATTCCACCGCCCATGTCCATGACTGACTGTCCGTCAGCATATGATGGGCCCGGAAGGAAGCCTCTCTCCTCGGTGAGCTCTCCGACTCCGAGGTTATATGAAAATGACTCTCCCGGCATGAGTATGGTTCCATCGCAATACTGCGCCGCCAGCTTGACATTTGTCTTTCTGTTCTCTGAACCCTCAACCTCTGTGCTGTATGAACTCATCTCGTCTCTGAACAGCATCTTCCTGTATTCTTCCGTACTCATATCCGCCGGGGTGTATGTGAGCGGGATGCTCACATCCGTTCCCTTCTTGGCAGATTCAAGGCTCTTCTTTGCCGCCTCCAGATCAAAGTTCACACCGTCCTTGGCCTCAACTACCTCGTAGTTCTTGTCCGGGTCAAGCGTTGGATTCTGCGGCTCACAATGTACCTTTTTGTATACCTCGTCCAGATCCACGTCAGCAGACACGACAGGACATTCCACCACAGTGCCATAGTCTCCTTTTGCTATCTGCTTCTTTATGCGGGTTACCAGCTTGTCTGTGTCTATCCTGTAGCTGCCCTTTCCCTTTGTCACAATGAGGTTCTTGTCCTCTATCCTGTATCCATCCTCTATATCCAGATCGACCTTCATCATATCACTGCTCTCGATGGCGGTCGTTATGATGCCGCTGTCGCCTATATATGGATAAATATCATAGCTGCTTCCAAGTGTCCATGATTCCAGAAGCCCATAGCCTCTTCTCCAGAAGCTGTGTGAGTCATCCTGTATCTTCTGCACAGACTTCTCAGAATCCATATCCAGCGCCGCCGACACATCCAGGGTGTAAGTCTTGTCATCCAGCTTCACCTGTATGCCCACACTGCTGTAATCGCGTCTGAACTGGTCATTTATGCTCTTTGCCGCCTCCGCAGATTTCATTCCGCCAACGTCTAATCCGTTTATGGTGGTCTTTTTGTACAGCTTTCTGTTGCCCACACACGCACATATTAGCGCATAAAATATCACCATGAACACCGCCGTGAGTATCCAGCTTATCACTCTGTATCGCTGCTGTCTCTTCCTCCACTGCTCAGATGCACGCCGTCCTGAACGTCCTGAAGCTCTCTGCCTGTTCTGCGCAAGTCTATTTTCAGTTGTATGTCCGTTTCTTCTTTCGTCTGCCATCTACATTCCCCTCATCCTGTAGAATAGATATTCCTTTGCAAGCTCCGAGTAGAGCTGCTGTACAGTCCACTCCCTGTTGCTCCGTGTCACTACCGACTTCAGCCTTACTGCCGGAAGCCCGGTCTTCTTATACCTTTCAAGAAATATATCAAGTTCTTTGCTGCTCACTCCGTCAAATATGAGCATATCCATACTGAGATCTTCCGTCTGTCTGGTCTCATCTCCACAGCCAGATATGTCAGCCGTGTCGCACAGACTTCCGACCTTCATACCGTAATGCTTTCTCTGAATGTCAACGCACTCCGCACCTATGTCACTGCATATATCCTGTACTGCACTCTTCTGCTCAGGTGCCAGATTGACTGTCATAAGCCTCTTCATGTCAGCATTTCTCCTGTCTTTCTTCTTTTGTCCCAATCTATACCCATTATGTTATTTTTTCAAATATTGTCAACCGATGTGGGGAAAATATGTCGATTTTTAATTTAATAAACCCCATTTCACCATATTGAGACTATCCAATATATAACACCGAGCAGCCAGCTTGTAAATATACCGTACAGTATAACAGGCCCCGCTATGGTGAACGCCTTCACGCCCTTTCCGAACACTTCACCCTCAGTCTGGAATTCCACTATGGGCGCACACACACCATTTGCAAATCCTGTGATCGGCACAAGTGCTCCTGCTCCGCCGTACTTCGCTATCTTCTTGTATAGATTCAGACTTGTGAGGATGACACTTGCGAGGACGAGTATCAGCGATACATACGCATACGCCTCATCCTCCTTCACGTCAAAGTGTACCAGCAAGTCAAATATCCCCTGCCCTATCGTGCAGATCACGCCTCCCACAAGAAACGCCCACAGGCAGTTTCTCGGAACGCTTGATGTGGGTGTCACAAGCTCCACATATTCATTGTAATCACTCTCTGTAGGTTCAAACTTCATAACAAATACCTCCATTTCACACAAAATAATTTTGACTTTATCACATGCCCAGAACGACACTCAGCACCGAGCCCACCAGTTTTCCCGCGGCAAGGCCGTATATGACATAAGGGAAATTCCTTCTCACACTGAATCTTCTGGCTGCGATCGGAATGACATTCAGCACCTCCGTAAGCGCCCCCGCCAGGCATCCCACAAATATCCCTCCGAACAGACATATGATGGTATATCCCACCCATGTCACCGGAACCGATATTTTAAATACATATATCAGATTTGCCAGTGCCGCACCATATGCCAGCAGACACTCTATGAGCAGATAATGCCTTGCCCCCTTTACCTTCTCAAGAAGCTTTGGGAATATTCCTATCATGGATATAAATGCAAAATACCCGCCCGATATGGCCACACCGCTGGCAAAGCAGGCTATGGCAAGCATAGCGTATCTAATCAGCATCTCTCTCCGCCTTCTTTCTGGAGGCATCCGTTATGACTGTCTGGTTGACCTCCTGTTCATACTGTCTCATCTGAACCTGAAGCGGTGTAGGATCATCAGAGAATTTTTTCTTTGCACCGTGATTGAAAAATACGATTATACCGATGAAGAGCCCCAGGGAATATGCTATTCCCGCCACAGGATAGGCATCCCTGCCCTGCCCCACAAATATGTTGTGCATGACGTCAAGCTGTCCAACCATATTGACATCCGAGTTGTACGACATGATGGAAAAGCCTGCTCCGAAAAATGCGATGAAGCATATCATCAGGAATTTGAAGAACTGCTTTACTTTGTCGCTGGTGTCATATGTCCTGTAATACACAACCACGTCCGTTGCCCCTATGGTCTGTGTCTGGCAGTCCGGGTAGTGCTCCTGTATCACCTGCAGAATGTACATCACCGATATGACCTGCTGCTCCTTGCTTCCGGAAAAGCTCATGAGCTCCAGCTTCTCAACACCGTATTTTATATCGGGATTCGGGCTCAGCACCGTCGCCACATCTTTTATTTTGACTTTTCGCTTCTCCGCCAGACAGCTCTCCGACAGTTTCAAATACAAAAGTTCAGCCATATACATGTCCCCTGTTCTTATATTCTAAGAATAGTCTGTCCATGTATATGGCTGATATTACTCCAATATTTTCCATCTGAGTCTTCCGAGTATCTTTTTCTCAAGCCGGCTCACCTGCACCTGGCTCATGCCAAGGATCTGCCCTGTCTGTCCCTGCGTCTTGTCCTGAAAATACCTCAACACCACAAGTTTTCTCTCATCCGGCGTGAGCGTGTCCAGAAGCTGCGATACACACAGCCTGTCCACGATGCGGTCTCCATCTTCCGTGCCGCACATCTCCGCGTGAAGATCATCTATGCATGTCACATCCGATGCCGCGTCCATCGCCATCACAAGCTCTTCAGGAGTCGCTCCTATAGCCTCACATATCTCCTCCATTCCCGGCTCAGTCCCTCTGTTTTTTTCGACCTCGTGTCTGTATCTGTCTGCCCTGTAGTATATCGTTTTAAGATTTCTGCTGACCTTCACCATTCCGTCATCCCTGAGAAAGCGTCTAATCTCCCCCTGAATGAGTGGAACCGCATACGTGGACAGTTTTACCTCATAGTCCATATCAAACCTGTCTATGGCCTTTACAAGGCCTATAAGCCCTATCTGTATAAGATCCTCAAGTTCCTGTCCTCTCCCCACATATCTTCTGGCAACGCTGACCACCAGTCCCATATTGTCCGTCACAAGTTTATCTCTGGCATCTCTGTCTCCATCTTTTGCAAGTTCAAGCAAACGATGATTATCCGCCATCAATATATCTCCTGACTTTTTCCTATTATCTTCTTCATATTTACCACGGTTCCCTCACCCACGCGGGATTCTACCTTTAGCTCATCCATGAAAGCCTCCATAAATGAAAATCCCATGCCCGATCTGCTTCCGTCCGTGACAGTGGTGTAAAGCGGCTCCATTGCCCTGTCGACATTCTCTATGCCGCAGCCGTGATCTGTGATCGTTATGTACAGGGTGCGCTCCTCTATGTATGCCTCCAGGATTATGCTTCCCTCCCCGGATCCATATCCGTGTATTATCGAATTCGTGACAGCCTCCGACACCGCCGTCTTGACATCCTCCACCTCACTGAGTGTCGGATTTGTCCTCGTCAGCATAGCCGCCACCACGACTCTCGCCACAGCCTCATTCCGGGCATCACAGCCAAATTCCATGATCAATCTGTTCTTATCCATACCATTCTCCTCGTTATCTATATTTTATCTGTCCAATCCTCAGCCTCATCCCGGACACCGCTGTCCAGCCTTGTCGCGATCCTGTATATACCGGACATGAGCAGTATCCTGTCCATTCTCGCATTTACATTTATCACCCCAACGCTTCCCCCTCTGTCGTGGAGCTGTCTGTACCTTCTCGTTATAAGTCCTATCCCCGAGCTGTCCATGAACGTTGTCCTGCCAAAATCAAATATGGCATGTCTCACCACCTCCTCGGCAAATACTCCGTCTATCCCTGCGGTCACCTTCACCGCCGCATAATCATCCACCTCTCTGGGCATATATACGATTATAGTATCCCCCATTTTCTCGTAGATATTCATCTTCAATCCCCCTGTCACAAAATAAAAGGCACAAAAGAAACGGTTAATCCTTATCCGTCTCTTTTGTGCCTTCTATAAATTATAATCTTTTTATATGTCTTTCTGTCTTTCGTTACTGTCCGTCAGTTGTATCTGTTCCATCGCCTGTATACGAACTGTCGGTCGTGTCTGTTCCGTCACCTGTATACGTATTGTCGATGGTGCCTGTTCCATCATCCGTATACGTGTTGTCGGTCGTATCCGTTCCATCACCTGTATACGAGCTGTCGGTTGTATCTGTTCCGTCACCTGTGTCCGTGCTGTCGGTCGTACCTGTTTCGTCACCTGTGCTTGATCTGTCGGTTGTATCTGTTCCGTCGCCCGTGTTCGTGCTGGCTGTACTTGCAGAATTCTTCTTTTCAAGTCCCGCCTGTATGGCATCTTCATCCGCATAATCACACGCAACCGTGTAGTATACGGAGTTCGGACAGTTCTCAACAAGCTGGTTAAATACCAGTGTGGCATTGTTATCATCAGAAAGCTTCAGATAACACATCGCCTTGTAGAACAGTGCCACATCGCTGTTAGGTGTATCCTGAAGGACTCTGTTCAGATCATCTATGGCAGCCTCATATGTCATGGTCTCGTACTTATAGATCGCTGACTGTACCCTTGCCTTATTGTCATCCGACAGAACCTGTGAAGCGTAATCGCCATACTTATCTATCTGTGTCTGAAGGTTTTTCGCCTCAGTCTCAGCATTTGTGAGCTTGGTGGTCATGCTGTCCACCTGTGACTGGAGCTCCGATATGGCCACGTTCTTATCCGCTATCTCCTGACTGAATGTAACCTTCAGGTCTCTCTCTGAATTGTCAGCCGCCTTATCCCTGTGCGGGATGATGAGCGTCCACATGGCCGCAAGTCCCAGAACAACTCCCGCTATGATATAAGCGATGGAATATTTGTAGAAATTGATGTCCTTGTATCTTCCAACCGGAATCGGATCCCCATCAAAATCCACCTCGCTGTTGCCGGCTATGAGCTTCTTCTGGTCATCCACGAACAGAGAATCCACATCGTAGTCCTCCTGCGGATAATCCCTGAAGTTCATGATCTCCTCATCAGTGTGGCCCATCTCATTGAAATATCTGACCGCCACTGGATTTGTCCTGTCTATCTTGATGACACGCTTGAGTGCCTTGCGAGCCTTGTCATATCTTCCCTCGTCGATGAACAGAAGTGCAAGGAGCAGGTACCCCTGTATAAATCTGCTGTTGTCGGAAAGTACCTTTCTGAGCTGTATAAAGGCAAGATCCTTGCTGCCCTGCTTCGCATATACCAGCGCCTGATTATACTTTCTGGTTACATTGTTCACCGCCTCCAGCCTGTGTGGGTTGGATTTTATCTCCTTGATGTATCTCTTGGCGACATTCTTGCCGTCAAAATAATTCACACTCACTACCCAGTGGCTGAGCGCCTGAACTATCTCTCCGGTCTCATAGTACACCAGTCCAAGAAGGTTCCGGGCATCTATATTCATCTTGTCATACTTCAGAGACAGCTTGAGCGCCTCCTCCGCACCTGACATATCCCTGACCCTCGCCTTATCAAGCCCTATGTTGTAATAGTACTTTGACGAGTTGAGAGCCTTGTTCACGTAATCTATCTTCAGTCCGCACCTGGTACAGTAGCCTGTGACGGCTATCGCTCCACCGCAGTGCTTACAATTCAGTACATCTGCCATATCTTAATCTCCCGACCAATCTGTGTTCTTTACTTCTCTGCTTCCTTTGCAACTCTCATCATCTCCTGCATGACATCCATGATGTCCTTGAGATCATTGTTGTATATTGCATCCTCTGCCTGGTCAAGTTCAAGTGCCGGCTTAAACCTCTTTATCTCTTCATCAAAATTGATCATGTCTGTTCCTCCATCTCTTGACACCGCCCACCAGATACAGGGAACCAACGCAGTATATGTTGGTATTCTCTCTGTCTCCTCTGAGCTCCACTGCCATATCCATGGCATCGTCAATCTCATCGCTGACCATGACCGGAGTATCCGTACACGCCGAGAATATCTCCGCCAGCTTTGCGGAATCCGCCTTTCTGCTGCTGTCAACGCTTGTGACTATTATCCTGCCAAACGTAATATTTCCGGCAAGCAAATGTATCATGGAGTCATACTCCTTATCCTTCACCGCCGCAAATACCAGTATCTTGTCATATTCCCCATGAAGCCTGTTCATGGTCTCTATATATGCATTTACAGCCTCCACATTGTGGGCACCATCCACATATATATGGGGAGCTATCTTCTCCATCCTGCCCTCCCAGTAGAACTGCAGGAGTGCATTCCTCACGGTCTTCTCTATATCCTGTTCCGGTACATTCCGCCTCTTCATGAGCATCCTGAATGCTGTCACGGCAAGGCTGACATTCTCCACCTGGTACAGTGATGTCTTCTGTATCTGTAAATTGCAATAACTATAATACCGATTATGCAATGAAAAATCAATGGTTTTGTTCCCCAAATGATTTATTATATAATCTGATTTTTCGACCGGAATTATGTCCGCTCCACGCTCTTTGGCAGTATCTTCTATGACCCGCGCAGCCGCCTCATCCCGCCTGAAATATATCACCGGAACACCCGGCTTGATGATGCCTGCCTTCTCATAAGCTATCTTCTCTATCGTGTCGCCAAGATACTCCATGTGATCCATTCCCACCGACGTGATGATCGTAAGCTCCGGCGTCAGGACATTTGTCGCATCCAGTCTTCCGCCCATTCCTGTCTCGTATACGGCAAAGTCACACTTCTGCTGTCTGAAATACACCGCCGCCATGGCAAACATGACCTCGAAGAACGAAGGGTGCTCCATGAACTGCCCCTTTACGGTCTCAAATGCCGACACAAAATCGTCATCGGATATATTTGTACCATTTATCTGTATTCTCTCGTTTATGGACACGAGATGGGGTGATATGAACAATCCCACTCTGTATCCCCGGGCTGCAAGCATCTGCGCCAGAGCGCGGCATGTGCTACCCTTGCCGTTGGTTCCCGCCACATGTATCGCAGGAACAGCCTTCTCAGGGTTCCCCAAACGGCACAAAAGACTGGAAAGGTTCTCCTTGCCAATCTTCTGTGCAAAAAGCGGAATACCCAATATATAATCCACAGTCTCTCTGTAATCCGCCATTATGATTCTCCTATCCGTCCGTGCGTGCTGCTCAGACCCAATTATCTATTGTCAACTTTCTCAGGGTAGAGGTCGTGGTTTGCCAGACGGTTCCAGGCAACCTCCTCCCACTTTGTTCCCGGTCTGCCGTAATTGCAGTACGGGTCTATGGAGATTCCTCCCCTCGGTGTGAACTTACCCCACACCTCGATGTACTTTGGATCCATCAGTTTTATGAGATCCTTCATGATGATGTTCATACAGTCCTCATGGAAGTCTCCGTGATTTCTGAAGCTGAATAGATACAGTTTCAGCGACTTGCTCTCCACCATCTTCTCGCCTGGCACATATGATATGTACACCGTTGCGAAGTCAGGCTGTCCGGTGATCGGACAGAGGCTTGTGAACTCAGGACAGTTGAACTTTACAAAGTAGTCGTTGTCCGGATGCTTGTTGTCAAATGTCTGGAGCATCTCAGGTGCATAGTCCATGCTGTACTTTACGTCTTTATTTCCAAGGAGGGTCACACCCTCCATCTCTTCTTTACTTCTTCCCATTATGGTCTCCTATATTACTTTTATGATTCATGCTTATTCTGCTATATGATCACGCTGTATTACTGCTCCTGCAGTGCTTCTGTCACAGACTTGATGAGCAGCTTAACAGCCTCGTCACAGTGCTCCTTCTTAACGATAAGTGGAGGTGCGATCCTTATGATGCTGTCTCTTACCGCTGTTATGAGGAGCTTGTTCTCAAACGCTCTGTGCTTTACTTCAAATGCGATAGGCTTGTTGAACTCAACGCCTATAAGAAGACCACGTCCTCTGATCTCCTTGACACAAGGAAGTGCCTTGAGTTCCTCCATGAAGTATGCTCCTACTTCCTTTGCATTCTCGTAGAGCTTGTTATCCAGTATCTCATCTATCTCTGCAAGCGCCGCTGCACAGCACACAGGGTTGGCTGCGTATGTTGAACCGTGGGCACCAGGTGTAAATGCTGCTGCTATCTTGGTGCTTGTACACATCGCGCCTATAGGCATACCGCCCCCGATGGCCTTTGCCATGGATACCATGTCAGGCTTTACGCCATATGTCATATATGCCATGATGTCTCCGGTTCTTCCCCATCCGGTCTGAACCTCGTCGAACATGAGGAGCATGTTCTTCTCATCACAGAACTCACGAAGTCCTTTAAGGAACTCAGGGTCTGCAGGGTATACACCACCCTCGCCCTGTACAGGCTCTACCATGATTCCTATGGTGTTCTCATCGCATTTGCTCTTGAAGTCCTCAAGGTTGTTATACTCTGCATATGTGAATCCCGGAAGGAGTGGTGCAAATCCCTTGTGGCAGGCCGAATCAGGCTGGCCTGTTGCCGACAGTGCACCGTATGTTCTTCCGTGGAAGCTGTTCTTCGCTGTCACGATCTTATATCTGTCCGGTCCGTAATTGTCCACGCCGTACTTTCTAGCCATCTTGATCATGGCTTCATTTGCCTCTGTTCCTGAGTTCTGGAACACGATCTTCTCCATGCCTATGGTGTCGCACACCTTCTTTGCAAGGAGGATCATTGGAAGTGTATATGCATAGTTTGATGCATGTATTACATTTGCCGCCTGGTCAGCTATGGCCTTTGCAACCTTCTTGTTGGCATTTCCCGCGCTGCTTACCGCTATTCCTGCGAAGAAGTCGAGGTATCTGTCGCCGTTCTCAGCGTACACATACATGCCATCGCCCTTCTCCTCTATGAATTCCCATCTTCTGGACTGCTCTGCCAGATATGTATCTACTATCTCTAAAAGTTCTTCTCTTGTATAACCTGATTCACTAACCTTCATCTTTCTCTCCTTTTGTATACTCTCCGGTATATCTGCAAATATCCGCCCATATTATAACAGGCATTCCGCATACATTATATACACAAAGCCCGCCACTGGCAAGCGTTCGTGAAATATAACAGATAAATGCTTTAACCACCGTTAAAAAGGACTGTACCGTGAGGTATACCTCAAAGCACAGCCCTTTTATATTTATGCATTTCTCTGTATTATCTTGCAAACTGGGAATTGTACAGATTCGTGTAGAAGCCGCCCTTTGCAAGCAGTGTCTCGTGATTTCCCTGTTCGATGATGTGTCCGTCCTTCATGACGAGGATGACATCCGACTCCTTGATGGTTGACAGTCTGTGTGCAACCACGAAGCTTGTTCTGCCCTTCATCATCTTGGCAAACGCCCTCTGTATCCTTATCTCAGTTCTTGTATCTATGGATGATGTTGCCTCATCCAGTATGAGCATAGGTGGAAGATCAAGCATAACCCTTGTGATACATAGGAGCTGCTTCTGTCCCTGTGACAGATTGCCTCCATCCTCTGTTATATATGTGTTATAGCCATCAGGAAGTCTCTTGATAAAGCTGTGTGCATGTGACTGCTTTGCAGCCTCGACGATCTCCTCATCCGTTGCGTCCGGTCTTCCGTATGCTATATTGTCCCTTATCGTGCCACTCTTAAGCCAGGTCTCCTGGAGCACCATTCCGTAGTTGCCGCGGAGGCTCTTTCTTGTGACCTCTCGTATGTCATATCCATCCACGGATATGCTTCCCGCATCCACATCATAGAATCTCATGAGCAGGTTGATGACTGTACTCTTACCACAGCCTGTAGGTCCTACTATGGCTATCCTCTGTCCATCCTTCACATTCAGGTTGAGGTTCTTGATGAGCTCCACATCTTTGTTGTATGAGAAGTCAACATTCTTAAGGTCCACCTCACCGTGAACGTCTGTGAGCTCGTGTGCGCCAGCAGGCTCTGCAGCCTCTGGGTCCTCGTCTATAAGCTCAAACACTCTGGCAGCGGATGCCAGCGCGTTCTGAAGCTCTGTGACAACGCCTGATATCTCATTGAACGGCTTTGTATACTGATTTGCATAGCTCAGGAAACTTGTGAGCTGTCCAACTGATATAAAGCCCTTTATAGCTGTTATGGCACCTATGATTCCAACGCCTGTGTACACGAGGCTGTTGACAAATCTTGTACTAGGATTTGTTATCGATGAGAAGAATGTAGCCTGAAGTCCTGCCACATTAAGTCTTCCATTGACCTCCTGGAATCTGTCGCAGGTCTCATCCTCCATGGAGAATGCTGTGACTACCTTCTGGTTCTCAACCATCTCATTTACAAGGGATGTGAGCTCACCCTTGATCTCAGCCTGCTTCCTGAACATACTGTATGTTCTCTTTGCTATGAATGACGCAACAAAGAGTGATACCGGAGTGATACATACGACCACAATGGCTATGATCCAGTTGATCGACAGCATGAAGCACAGTGTTCCTACTATAGTCATAACTCCTGTAAATAGCTGTGTAAATCCCATCAGAAGTCCGTCTGAGAACTGGTCTACGTCAGCTATGATCCTGCTGACTATGTCTCCGTGTGTATGTGAATCCACATATGAGAGCGGCAGGCTGCCAAGCTTCTCATATGCCTTTGTTCTTACATCATTAACCACCCTGTATGTGATTATGTTGTTGAGGACGTTCATGATCCACTGTGCAACAGCCGTTATGATGACCACCACAACAAGCTTTGCAAGCATTCCCTTAAGTCCTGTGAAATCTACTTTTCCCGGTCCAACGACCCTGTCAACTGCATGTCCCATGATGATAGGTGCATACAGTGTGAGCACGACCGATATTGCTGCACATATGAGAGACAGAACCACGAGGAACCTGTATCTCTTGATATACTTCAGTATTCTGAGTATCGTCTTTTTATTTACTGATTTATTCCCTTTATCTTTACTCATGAGACAGTTCCTCCTCCGAAAGCTGTGACTGACATATCTCCCTGTATATCTCACAGTTAGAAAGCAGCTGCCGATGGGTTCCTATCCCGGCTATCTGACCATCATCCATGACGATGATCTTATCCGAATTCATGATGGTCGACGCTCTCTGTGACACAAGGAATACAGTCATGCCCTTTGTCTTCTCCCTGATTGCTTTTCTGAGAGCCGCATCAGTTGCAAAATCTAGCGCCGATGCGCTGTCATCCAGTATCAGTATCTCAGGCTTTCTGACGACCGCTCTGGCTATGGTAAGCCTCTGCTTCTGTCCACCCGACAGGTTCTTGCCCCCCTGGGTGATCTTGAAGTATATTCCATTCTCCTTGCCGTCTACAAACTCCTTGGCCTGGGCTATCTCAAGCGCCTCGTCTATCTCTGCTTCAGTCGCATCCTGCTTGCCCCACCTGATATTGTCTGCTATTGTTCCGGCAAACAATACAGCCTTCTGCGGTACCACTCCGACCTTATGCCTGAGCTCGTCCAGGGTGTAGTCCTTTACGTCAACTCCGTCTATGCACACGCTTCCCTGGCTGGCATCGTAAAATCTTGGGATCATGTTTACAAGAGAACTCTTTCCTGAACCCGTACCGCCTATGATTCCCACAGTCTCGCCCGGTGCCACGTCAAATGTTATATCTGACAGGGAATCTGCTCCGGCCCCAGCATATCTGAGATTTGCATCCCTGAAGCTTACCTTTACAGCATTTGCCGGTGATCCTGCTGCCTTGCCTGATCCATCCGTTATGGATGGCTGCTGATCCATGACCGCATTTATTCTCCTTGCGCAGGCAACAGCCTTGGTGATCGTCACGATAAGGTTTGCGAGCTTGATGAGCTCGACGAGTATCTGTGACATATAGTTGACAAGTGCGACGACCTTTCCCTGTGTGATGATTCCCGCATCTGTCTGTCCCGCTGCGATCCAGATTATAGCTGCGGTTGAGAGATTGATTATCACATAAGTGACAGGATTCATGAACGCTGATATACGTCCTGCAAGGAGCTGGAACTTCATCAGGTCATCCGTGGACTTGTCAAACTCCTCAAATTCCTTGTCCTGTCTGTTGAAGGCTCTGATAACTCTCGCGCCCTCAAGTCCCTCACGGGTGAGCAGTGTGACTCTGTCCAGTCTGTTCTGCACCTTCTTGAACAGAGGTATGCTGAGTGCCATAACACCGAACACAACAATTGAAAGTGCCGGTATGGTCACCACAAATGTCATGGCCGACTTCACGTCGATGGTGAATGACATGATCATGGCACCGAACACTATGAACGGTGAACGGAGGAACAGTCTGAGCACCATGTTGACTCCTGTCTGTACCTGGTTCGTGTCACTGGTCATTCTCGTGAGCAGTGTGGATGTTCCTATGCTGTCGATCTCTGTGTATGAAAGTGATGTAATATGCCTGAACAGATCATTTCGAAGTGCTGTTCCAAATCCTGTAGCAGCCTTTGCCGAAAAATACTGGGCGGTGATAGAACACACCAGACCGATAATTCCCAAAAGTATCATGACGAGACACATCTTCACAACGTAGCTTATGTCACGCCCTGCTATACCGACATCGATTACATTTGCCATGACGATCGGGATAAGCAATTCAAATGTTGCCTCCAACATCTTAAAAAGCGGGGCAAGTATGGACTCTTTCTTATAGCCCTTAAGATATCTAAGTATTCCCTTCATCTCTTCTCCTAACAATACTCATTCCGTATATAACAGACACAGATACCATCCATGTCGTCATTACTCAAATAGAACTTCCACACCATATATAAGGTGCGGAAGTTCTATTTCAAGCTATGCTGCAATGGCGCTGATTATCTGAGTAATTGTCTGTTACCAATGTTATCATATCCCTTGCAATTATATATCAGTCCTCATCGTCCTCTTCCGGAAGATTTGCATTGTGATATACTGCCTGAACGTCATCGTCCTCCTCAAGCATATCTATAATCCTTGTGAACTTCTTGACAACCTCAGGATCGTCTATATCAACATAGTTCTGAGGTATCATTGTGAGCTCAGCCTCAGCCATCTTTATGCCTTCCTTCTCAAGGCTCTCTCTTACCTGCGAGAAATCCTCAGGTGCTGTGATGATCTCGTAGCTGTCATCCTCGTCTGAGAAATCCTCAGCTCCTGCATCCAGTGCCATCATCATGAGGTCGTCTGCATCTATATCACAGTCTTCCTTTGCAATGATGATCTGTCCCTTGTGATCAAACATATATGATACACAGCCTGTTGTACCTACGTTACCGCCACCCTTTGTGAAGCAGTTACGCACATTGGCTGCTGTTCTGTTCTTATTGTCCGTAAGAGTGTCTACTATGATGGCGGTACCGTTAGGACCGTAGCCTTCATATGTATTCACTACATAGTTTACTGAGTTTGCATCTCCTGCCGCTCTCTCGATACCACGCTTGATAGTATCGTTAGGCATGTTGTTTGCCTTTGCCTTGGCGATTACATCACGAAGCTTACTGTTGTTCTCAGGATTTGCTCCGCCTTCCTTTACTGCTACCACGATCTCCTTACCAATGATTGTGAAGATCTTACCCTTTGCTGCATCGTTCTTTTCCTTCTTGTGCTTGATGTTCGCAAATTTTGAATGTCCTGACATCGTTAATTCTCCTCTTTCTCTTGATTACTAGTTACGTATATTAACACTATTGCGGTGTTTTTTCAACCTTTGTGATCTTTACCTCATCGATCATGTTGTTATTTACCGACAGGGAAGTGAATCTGTAGTTCTGATACACTATCTCTATCTCCTCATCCGCATATGGAAGTCTCCCCAGCTCATACAGCAGAAATCCGTTCAGCGTCTGGAAGTCCTCGTCCGGGAATTCTATCCCCAGAACGTCACTCAGCTCATCCAGTTCAGCCTTACCACTGACTATGTACATATCGCCACGCTTCTTGATATCCTCGCTGGCGTCATCGTACTCGTCAAGTATGTTGCCGACTATCTCTTCCAGAATATCCTCCATGGTCACGATTCCCTCTGTCTGACCATACTCATCCACAACTATGACCATATGTATCTTTGCCGTCTGCATCCTGCGGAACAATTTTGCTATGTTGTACGTAGGATGTACAAATGTAGCCTCAACCATGATCTCAGCCAGTGATTTCGTCTTATCGCGCAGATATTCCTTCACAAAATCCTTGAAATAGATTATTCCAACTATGTTGTCAAGATCACCGTCATACACCGGATATCTTGAATAGTTATTCTCTATCATTATCTCCATGACTTCGTCCAGATCAGAGTTCTTGTCTATAGCCATGACGTTCAATCTGGCCGTCATCACATCTCTGCTCTCCTTGTCAGTGAACTCAAATATGTTTGTAATAAACTGGGCCTCAGAGTCCTCTATAAGTCCCTGCTCATTTCCCTCGTTCACCATGGATATGATCTCTTCTTCTACCTTTTCCTCTTCTGATTTTTTGTTAAAAATCTTCATATAATAGTCTGTATCACCTCATATATTATTTTATGCCAGTTCAAGACTTATCTTCAGAGCTTCATCAACGCGCCTCAGCACATCAGCGTCAACGTGACACACCTTTTCTTTCAGGCGCTGTTTGTCTATAGTCCTGAGCTGTTCCAACAATATGACGGAATCCTTCGCTATATCACAGCTTGAAGAATCAAGCATGATATGTGTTGGAAGTTTTGGCCTCTTCATCTTGCTGGTTATCGCAGCTATTATGACCGTGGAACTGTGTCTGTTCCCAGCCTCATTCTGAACTACTATAACAGGTCGTATGCCTCCCTGCTCCGATCCAACCACCGGTCTTAGATCCGCGTAATAAATATCCCCACGTCTGATCACCAATTCTGTTCACCCCACAAATACTTTCATTGAATGTGGCTATATACTTATATAGTATGTATTCCACTCTAAAAAAAGTATTGCCCATGACAGTACCGGTTATTCGTTAATCCAGAAGATAGTTTACCTGTCCAAGCTCTCTGCCGTCCCTTATGTATGTTCTCGGAACTCGTCTTGATATGTTACATACCAGCTCGTAATTAAAGCTGTTGGCAGGCGCTGCCACCTCCTCGACAGTTACCTCTCTGTCTCCATCCTGTCCGATGAGAGTTACGTCATCTCTTACTTTTACACCATCAATGTGGCTCACGTCAACCATGAACTGATCCATGCACACCCTTCCGATGATCGGAGCATACTCTCCATGGATGATAACTCGGCCTATATTGGACTGTGCTCTTGGGTATCCATCGGCATATCCTGCCGACACCGTCGCAACCTTTATATCATGATCCGCTATATAGGACCATCCATATCCTATACCTGTTCCGGCTTTTACGTCCTTCACAAATATAACCTTGGACATAAGTCTCATAGCAGGTTTCAAAGCCGCTATATTCTTATCTACCTCATCTGATGGATAAAGTCCGTATGTGACTATTCCCGATCTGACCATATCAAAATCCGAATTGTCCATCTCCATGATACCCGCACTGTTAGATATATGCCTTACAGGTATGTGTATTCCAAGTGCCTCAAGCTGGCTGTTTATCCACCTGAACTTCTCAAGCTGACCATTTGCAGCGGTCTTGTCGAGTTCATCAGCCTTTGCGTAATGGGTAAATATCCCCTCTATCTCTATGCCCGGCATCTGACTGATCTTTTCTATGTTCTTCACGCCATCTTCATCACATGTGAATCCGATTCTTCCCATGCCTGTATCGACCTTGATATGGATCTTTGCCTTTGTATTCATGCTCACCGCCAGATCCGAGAGCTTCTGTGCATCGTCCACCTCATACATGGCAGGTCTAACATCATATCTGAGAATCAGTTCGTAATCCGAGGGATCTGTGTAGCCCAGTATCAATATGGGCTTATCTATATTTGCTCTTCTGAGCTCCAAAGCCTCATCGATGAATGCCACTGCAAAAAAATCCACCAGATCATCAAGTGCCTCTGCCACCTCGACAGCGCCGTGTCCATAGGCGTCTGCCTTTATGACCGCCAGCATCTTCTTATCACCGTCTATAAGCCTCTTCATAGCCGTGATATTATCCCTTATATTGTCAAGATTTATCACAGCCTGCACTCTGTTAAAGTTACTGTTGTCCATCATGTTCTGCTCCTTTTATAACCTCCGATATAGCGCTCACTATATCCCTGGCTATCATTGCATTTCTTCCTCTGTGCTCTGCCGCCATATCTCCTGCCAACCCATGTATATATACTCCCAGCTTCGCAGCCTCATACGCACCAAGTCCGGTGCAGACAAGCCCAGCTATTATCCCGGCAAGCACATCCCCTGCCCCCGCAGTTGACATACCGTTATTACCGGATGTGTTTATGTACACATCCCTGCCGTCACTTACGCATGTTCTGGCATCTTTCAGCGCACTTACAACATTATACTCCATCGAAAAGTCTTTGCACACCTCTAATATATTCTTTTTTATATCCGGTATGGCGACGCCTGTAAGTCTTGACATCTCTCCTATATGTGGCGTTACGATCACCGGTCCTCTGTGTCTTCCAAGAATATCGGGCTTTTCGGATATTATGTTCAAGGCATCCGCATCCGCGATCACGGTCTGCACGGCCTCGCACATAATATATTCCACCATGCTCCTTGCCGCATCGCCTTTTCCTATACCAGGACCGATCAGTATGGCATCCGACCACTCCACGGCATCCCTTGCACACTGCTCCGCTTCATCTTTGTTGCTATAGCACATAAGCACTGCCTCAGGAATTCTTACTCCTGCTATCTCCTTGTTGTCGATATGTGTGTATATCTTCACAAGCCCTGTTCCCATCCTGTATGCAGCCTCCGCCGCAAATGTCATGGCACCAGACATGTCTCTACTTCCAGCTATCACCGCAAGCTTTCCATATGTTCCCTTATTTGATGAATCACTCCGTCCCGGAAGCATGCACAGATCGTCTCTGTTGTAGGAATATGCCACCGGGTGTACTCTGTCCACTTCAGCCTGTGCAAATCCTATGTCTCTCACAACGACCTCTCCGCTTATCTCGCAGCCGGGATAAAATATCAGCCCTCTTTTATTCAGTCCAAATGTGACCGTCATACCTGCCTTGAATGCACATCCCATGATCTGCCCCGTGCTGGCATCCACACCTGACGGGGTATCTATGGCAACCTTAAAGCCGCCAAGTCCGTTCATCGTCTCTATGGTCTCTCTCCATATTCCCGCCACATCACGCTTGAGTCCGACGCCAAATATTCCGTCCACAACCACATCGTAATCACTGTCAATGATGTGATCCGTCACCTGTATGCCGATTTTTTTCGCTATTTCAAGCTGATATGAAAAGCTGTCGCTTACTCTCGATATTCCATTTATATAACAGACATGGACAATATCTCCCTGCTGGTACAGGAGTCTCGCAAGAGCCAGTCCGTCCCCGCCGTTATTGCCGCCTTCAACAACCACAAGGCACTTTAATTTTCTGTCCGCGTTTATAGACTTCAGTCTGGAATTTATCTCCTCCAGCACGGTGATCGCAGCTCTCTCCATAAGCAGGATCCCTGGCACACCCTTTTCCTCTATGGTCAGCCTGTCTATCTCCTGCATCTCTGTTCGGTCTGCAACATAAAACATATTTCTGCCTCCTTATTGAAGAAAACGGATAATTTCTCTCGAAATTACCCGTTTTATACTTACCTATAAAAATCTTCCGATCTCTTCCTTATCTCTTCTTGAGGAAATCAGGAATCTTGATACTCTCTGTCTTTGGTCTTGACACATGTGCCGGCTCAACTGGTGTTGATGTTACAGGTGTCTGCTGTGCTGGTGTCACAGGTGCTGTGTATGCTGGCTTTGCTGCCGGAGCAGTCTCAGTTGTCTGACCGCCGAGGAACGATGGTCTTGTGCTTGTCTGAGTGCTGTGTGTCCCAAGGCTCTGGCCTGCATATGTAGCAGTCTTTGGCTCTGCAGCAGGTGTTGTTGTAACTGCTGGCTTAGGTGTGGTCATTGTTCCCATAGGAGATGCAGTACCTGCATATCTTGCGGTGACATCGCTCTCGCCTGATCTCTCAAGACCTGTAGCAATGATCGTGATGCTTATATCCTCACCCATGTTGTCATTGTCAACTGTACCGAAGATGATGTTGACTCCATCTCCAGCCTGCTCTGTAAGATATGTAACAGCATCATAAGCCTCAACGATACCAATGTTACCTGAGAAGTTTACGATGATATCTGTTGCACCTGAAACGGTTGTCTCAAGAAGTGGTGAATCCATAGCCTCCTTGATGGCGTCAACAGCCTTGTTCTCTCCGCTTGCTGAACCTATACCGATATGAGCGATACCCTTATCTCTCATAACTGTCTGTATATCTGCAAAGTCAAGGTTGATAAGACCCGGCTTATTGATAAGGTCTGTAACACCCTGAACACCCTGCTGAAGTACCTGATCTGCCTTCTTCAGCGCATCAGGAATACTTGTTCTCTTATCACAGATCTGAAGGAGCTTGTCGTTAGGGATAACAATAAGTGTATCCACATTCTCCTTAAGTCTCTCTATACCTTCGATCGCGTTTCTCATACGAGGCTTACCCTCAAAACCAAATGGCTTTGTGACAACTCCGACTGTGAGGATACCAAGGTTACGTGCCATCTCTGCAACGACAGGGGCAGCGCCTGTTCCTGTTCCACCACCCATACCACATGTTACGAATACCATGTTGGCGTCCTTGATGATGTCTACGATCTCTTCTCTATTCTCCTCTACAGCGCTGGCACCGATCTCAGGCTTTGCACCAGCACCAAGACCCTTGGTAAGTTTCTCACCTATCTGGATCTTTGTTGTAGCTCTGCTGAGTGAAAGAGCCTGCTTATCTGTATTGATAGCGATAAGTTCCACTCCCTCAACATTCTCATCGATCATTCTGTTAACAGCATTGTTACCTGCACCGCCGACACCAATTACAAGAATCCTTGCCGGTGTTCTCTCGTCATTTGATTTTATCTCAAGCACGGTTGCATCCTCCTTATATACTTATTCTTTATCCATCAATCATTGTCATCTGCTCAAAAGCTGACCGTTTTATCGCATTAGTACCTATATAATACGATTTTTTATATCATTACGCAAGAAATTTTTTATTTATTTTCTTTAAAGATAACGTTCCTCTGCGATTCACTGTAATTCGACATATCAAGAGTTCCCTTTTTACCCTTCACGCTCTCAAGTATGCTCTCAAGATTCATGAATTTCGTCTCCAGGTTTTCACCGTCGCCGATCCTGATCTTTATTCCATCCTTGTGAAGTATGAGATTCTGATCTGTGTCATAAGTAATCTTGTCTATCTGTATTCCGCTCTTGTAAATGAGCTGTGTCATAGTCAGTATCTCCTGGAAGAATCCCGAATCGCCGACATCAAGCTTCTTTCCCTGCTCCACGCTGTCACTTGTAAGTCCCTCTATACAAGGAACATCATCAAGCTTTGCATCGGATATCTCGAGCACGATACCGTCGCCATCAAAATATGCATACTGATCGTTGTACTTTATGCAGCCCGCCATGGCCTTCTCGTACACCGTGATCTCTACTGAATTCCTGTTCACATATGTGACGTCTATCTTATCTATAAAGGTTACATCCTGGGCAGGATTCAGTCTGCTCTCAAGTATAAACAGCAGCGTATTGCCATAATTCTTACCGCCGGTCACGATATCGACCATCTGTTGGTCAGTGTAGTGATCAGTTCCGGTCACTTTTATGGACTTCAATTTATAACATGTACGTATGTATACAAACGCTATAGCACACAGCACCACCAGAATGAGAAGTATCTTGAGAACTATCTTGAATATCCTTGCTGCCTTCTCACGTCTCGCCTTTCTTCTGGCAAGTTTCTCCGCCTGCAGCTTCTTCTTTCTCTCTATCTCCTCCGGGGTAAGCTTTCTGCGCTCTTTTTTGCGTTTTTTCTTGTTCTTCTTTTTTGCAGCAACCGCCTGATCTTGCTTACGCCTGCGTCTCTCCTCGGATCTGCGTTTTTCTGCATCCTCTCTGCGCATCCGGTCATCCGGTCTGCGACGCTCTCCATCCTGTCTCCTGCGCACCTGCTCATCAGATCTGCGACGCTCTCCATCCTGTCTCCTGCGCACCTGCTCATCAGATCTGCGGTGCTCTCCATCTGGTCTCCTGCGCACCTGTTCGTCAGATCTGCGGCGCTCTCCGTCTGGTCTTCTGCGCACCCGCTCGTCAGATCTGCGACGCTCTGCGTCTGGTCTTCTGCGCGCCTGTTCGCCTGTTCTGCGGTGCTCCCCATCAGGCCTTCTGCGCGCCTGTTCGCCTGTTCTGCGGTGCTCCCCATCAGGCCTTCTTCGTGTCTGCTCATCCGTCCTGCGGCGCATATCTCCGTCTGCTCTCCGCTGTCCATTGCGGCTATCTGTCTGCTGTCTTCTCTTATCAACCGGAACCTTGACCCTTCCGTCGAGGCGTTTTCCGGTCATGACATCCACATAGCCGCTTTCACGTCTGGTCTGCGCAACATCAACATTTCTGCTCATTCTATTTTTATTAACATTTCGTCTATTGTTGTTTTCCATTCAAATCTTCCTTTAAAGGATCTGTCATATGTCTGTTTCGTCATACGAAATTCCTCTGGATACGGACATCACTATCCCCATCTCCATCAGAATGAAAATTATCGAACTTCCGCCATAACTGACAAATGGCATCGGCACACCTGTCGGCGGAATGGTATTCGTGACAACACTCACATTTATCAGCAGTTGGACCGCCACATGTGCCATCACTCCCGCTGTGAGCATGCTTCCAAATCTGTCTCTGGCATTCATGGCCGTCACAGCCATCCGCCTAAGTAATATAAGAAAAATGATAAGTATAAATGCCGCTCCGACAATTCCGAGCTCCTCACACACGACTGAGAATATCATATCATTATGTGACTCCGGAATAAACCCCATCTTTTGGACACTTCTCCCAAAGCCCACTCCAAACAGTCCACCGGAACCAACGGCATATAACGACTGAACCGTCTGATAGCCATCTGCGTAATTTTCAGGATCAAGCCATATCTTGACTCTGTTCGCCCTGTAGCCTGCGAACATTATGAAAAGCACACTCCCGACAACACCAAATATACCGATCAGAACAAAATGTCTGACCCTGGGGCTTCCCACAAACAATATTACAAAAAGGATTGCAAAACAGATTATAGCCGTGCTGAGATTCTCCACACCGATCAGGGCTATGGTGATCACGGGCAGGATCATTACCTTTATAAGGCAGCCCGGTCTGCACAGATTTTTGCTCTCCACGGCAGCCCTCGCCGAGGTGTAGATTATGATCGCCGTCTTGGCATATTCTGATGGCTGAAATCCTATAGGTCCAATATATATCCATCTTGCTGACCCATGGCTGGCCGTTCCTATTATCAGCACCACCACCTGAAGAACAAGTGATGACAGCAAAATGACCGCAGACAGCCTGAGCAGCCGCCTGTAGTCATATCTTGACACTATGTACATGGCGAGGATCGCCAGCAACATATAAAGTGCCTGTCTTTTAAAAAAGTACATCTGATCTCCGTACAGGTCGTACGCCCTGTAACTGCTCGTACTGTATATCATGGCAAGCCCAAATATCAGAATCATCCCCAGCGCCAGGAGCATGGTCACATCCACATATCCTCCCGGACACCGTTTTCGTGCATCTCTCACTCTATCTTCTGAAACCTCAGGACCTCCATGCAATCAGATCACTCCTTATAGCTTCTTACATACTCCTTGAACATATCGCCTCTCTGCTCGTAGTTGTCAAACTGTCCCCAGCTTGCACATGCAGGTGAGAGAAGCACCGCATCTCCGTCAACCGCATTCTCATGGCAATATGCTACCGCATCCTGAAGATTCTCCTCAAATATAATTGAGTTAAATCCATGTCTCTTGGCACAGTCAGCTATCTTCTGCGCAGTCTGGCCTATGAGAACGAGCCACTTTACCTTGCCGTCAAACGCCTCTATCCACTCGTCGTACTCAGAACCCTTGTCATAGCCTCCACCTATGAGGAATGTAGGAGCCACCATGGCCTGTATTCCCTTTATGGCTGCATCAGGGTTTGTTCCCTTTGAATCATTGTAGTATGCGACACCATCGATGGTGTCAACATATTCTATTCTATGAGCAACAGCCTTGAATGATGTTGCAACATCTCTGATAACATCAACAGGGACTCCCATATAATATGATATTCCAACTGCTGCCAGAACATTCTCAACATTGTGAGCTCCCATGAGCTTAAGATCCTTAATGGCAAGTACATTGATCTTCTTATCGCCATCCTCGAGGATGATATCCCCATCCTCTACATATACTCCACCGGCCGGCTTCTCCAGTCTGCTGAAATATACTACATGGCAATGATCCTTTGCCTTCTCTCCCATGGCGCGTGTATGCTCATCATCATAGTTGAGGACTGTCACATCATCCATGGTCTGATTCTTTGTTATTGAAAACTTTACATTTCCATAATTCTCAAATGTATAGTGCCTGTTCAGATGATCCGGAGTCAGGTTGAGTATTGCACTGACATTCGGATGAAAATCTATAACCGTCTCAAGCTGGAAACTGCTTATCTCTGCAACTGTATCTGAATCATCGTCTGTTGTGTCGCACAGCTCTGTGTAAGGTATTCCAATATTTCCCACAACGATGGTCTTGGCATTGTGTGCCTTGACTATCTCTCCCACAAGGGCTGTAGTTGTAGTCTTGCCGTTTGTTCCTGTTATGGCTGCTATCTTACCCTTACCATAATGGTATGCCAGCTCTATCTCACTCCAGATAGGTATTCCCGCATTTCTCACCACATCTGTAAATGGCGCATCAACAGGGATTCCCGGACTGATGACCATGAGCTGTGATGATGAGAGGGCATCCTCTCCAAGCTCACCGAGTTCTATCTGAACAAGCTCTGAATCGCCTGTCTTCTCCTTTATCGCCTCTATATCTCTGTCCTTGTTCTCATCGAACAGATAAACCTTTACTCCATGATTTACCAGAAGCTTGGTTGCACTGATTCCACTCTTTCCTGTTCCTGCTACTATCGCTGTATTGATCTCCATATCATTTCACCATGGTGCACCACTGCACCATTTTCTCCTTTCTACATTACAGAGCCAGTAAACCTACCACACAGAGGACTGCAGTCACTATAGAAAATATAGCAACGACCTTTGACTCAGGCCATCCCCCGAGCTCAAAATGATGATGTATAGGTGCCATTCTGAACACTCTCTTGCCTGTAAGCTTGAATGAAACAACCTGTATTATAACTGATAATACTTCAATGAAGTATATGAAAGCTATTATAACTATGAATATAGGCATCTTGAGCATATACGCTGTTGATGCAACAAATCCACCGAGTGCCAGAGAACCTGTATCTCCCATGAATACCTTTGCAGGGTACACATTGTACACAAGGAAGCCAAGAAGACATCCAACCGCTGCGCAGGCAACCGGAGCAACACCTGAGTCTGTTCCCACTGCTACAACCGCAAAGAATGTGGCTATGAGAACCGTGACTGATGACGCAAGTCCGTCAAGTCCATCTGTGAAGTTCGCACCATTAACTGTTCCAAGCACGATGAAGAACAACAGTATCACATAGAGTGTGCTGTTGAGCTGAACCGTCTTGCCAAGGAATGGTATTATAAGCTCATTGTTGATATCTGAATACTTCTCTACATAATATGCAAATACTCCCGTAACGACAATCTGTCCGAGCATCTTCTGCCATGCGTGAAGTCCCATTGATCTCTTCATAACAACTTTGATGTAATCATCGATAAATCCGATAAGTCCAAATCCAAGTGTCACAAAAAGCACCGGAAGGACATCCGGATATTTCTTCATATAGATAAGCGTCGTGATCGTAAGTGACAGAAGGATTATAAGTCCACCCATGGTTGGTGTTCCGGCCTTCTTCAAATGTGCCTGTGGGCCGTCATCCCTGACAAACTGACCGAACTTGAGCTTCTTCAGGAACGGTATAACTATAGGGCACAGCACCACGCTGATACAGAATGCTATCACTACCGGTAAAACAATCTTTAAATCTAAATTCATTTTGTACTCCTTACCTGCCCGCACACCGCGGACTATGTATTTCTTAAACTGTTTTCAGACTGAGATAAATTTAATACTCATTTGTGGCTTTGTCAATTCCCAAATAGGGAAGAATATTTAAAAAAATATCTCTCACAACAGGGGCCGCTATGGTTCCTCCATAATATGTGCCCTCGGGCTCATCTATTAGCACGACCGTCAGGACTTGAGGATCATCCGCCGGCGCAAATCCTATAAAAGAAGATATGTATCTGCCTGTTCCTCTGGGAAGTTTCTCACTCGTGGCGGTCTTTCCGCCTATCCTGCAGCCCTCTATGGCACACTTTGATCCGCCGCCCTCGGCAACGACTGCCTCAAGCATCTCCCGCATCTTCTGTGATGTCTCCTCATCTATAACCTGTCTCTGCTCGTCAAATTCAATGGCTGTAATAGTTTCTTTACTGCTGTCTATTATCCTTTTCCCCAAATGTGGAGTTACCGTATGCCCTCCATTCACAACCGTGCACACTGCAGATATGAACTGTATCGGAGTCACCTGGAATGACTGTCCAAACGACATGGTGGCAAGCTCTACCGGCCCTACATTTTCCTTCTTATGCATGATGGAGTTTGCCTCTCCGGGAAGGTCTATTCCGCTCTGACTGAACAATCCCAGCTTGTGATAATACTCGTACATGCCATCCACACCTGTTCTCTCTCCTATCTCCATAAACGCCGGATTGCAGGAATTCATGAGCGCCTCCTTAAGGCTCTGGCTTCCATGGCCTGTGGTCTTGCTACACCTTATCCTTCTGTCCTCAACTATCTTATATCCCGGGCAGAAAAAGTTTGAGTTGCTGTCGACCGCTCCCTTCTCGAGTGCTGCCGTCAGTGTTATTATCTTGGCGGTTGATCCCGGCTCATATGTGTCGCTTATCAGATAATTTCTCCACATATTGTTCAGCTCATCCATATTGCCGGCTGTAGGCAGCAACATGGATGTCCCGGATGCGCTGTTATTCCTCTCTGCATCTTCCCCTGTGTCTGTCTCTTCATCGTTCTCTGGCTTAACCAGTTTGAACGGTTCGTTCAGGTTGTATTCCGGCACATCCACCATGGCATATATCTCGCCATTTTGGGGATTGATCGTTATTGCACACACCCTATTTGCTTTTTTCTCGATCAGGACTTTCTCTGCAGCCTGTGTCACATATCTCTGTATATTGAGATCCAGTGTTGTCACGAGATCATTTCCGGGAATGGGCTCTGTCCTGGTTTCTGAATATTCCGCAAGCTCTATTCCCCTTGCATCCGTGACCGCATTTATGCTTCCATTTGTCCCTGTGAGCACACTGTCATATGTCACCTCAAGGCCCAGTATTCCCTGATTGTCAGCACCGGTGAAGCCTATAACCTTCGATGCAAGGGTATCATATGGATAGCTGCGCTTGTAATCCTCGTCCACCTTGATCCCCGGAACAGCAGCCGCCTTGATCTTTTTTCCGGTCTCCTTGTCTACATTTGACGCTATGAGCTCCCTTGAGGATACCTTCTCCACCTTCTTCCTGATGTCTGCCGGATCCTTATCCAGATATCTTGTAAGAAGCTCTGTGACCTCCGCCTCATCCTCTATCTGGCTGTGTATCACGGATATTGAACACACCGCCTTGTTGTCCGCTATGATATTGCCATTTCTGTCGTATATCCTTCCCCTGGGAGCTTTTATGCTTCTCTCCCTCTCATGCAGGGAATCTGCTTTCTCACTATAATATTCTCCCCTGTAGAGCATTATGTATGCAAGACGGCCAACTATAACTACCAGCGCTAGGGCCGCCATAACGAACACAAACTTTATCCTCCGCCTGTTATAACTGTATACCTTCAACTCTTGATCCCGGACTTTTTTATTATCATATTAGCCGGATGCCTCATGTATTCGCCTATTCGTGTACAAATCTATCTCTGCATTAAAAAAGCACCGGAGGTGTATCTGCACCTTCGATGCTTTGGTTTACTGTGTAAATTATCATTCGCCGGAATAGTCCTCGTCACCGCTCCACGTATCCGTGCCGTCGCCTGTTCCGCTGTCATCCTCCCATGTATCGTCCGCCGTATAACTGTCGTCTGCCGTATCGTCATACGACGTGTCATCCGCCGATGTGTCGTCGGTCGATGTATCTTCCGCTGATGTATCTTCCGCTGATGTGTCCTCAGCAGCCGCATCCTCTGTTGCCGCCTCTGTATCTGCAGTCTCTGTATCCGTGTCAAATGCTGATGAGAGCGGCTCCTCCGTTCCGTCATAAGCCACATCATCTCCGTTTGTTGAGTATACATTCAGGTATGGAAGGAGATCCTGCATAACCTGATTGAACAGCTTTGCTCCTGCTCCTGATCCTGACTGATCCTCAACATGAGGCTCATCAACTACAACGTAAAGCATTATCTGAGGATTCTCAACAGGGGTAAATCCTATGAATGACAGTACGTATTTTCCATTTCCTCGAGGAAGCTTCTCGGCTGTACCTGTCTTACCACCGATGGTGTAGCCCTCTATTCCAGCCGCATATCCTGTACCTTCCTCAACAACCGCCTGGAGGTATGTCTTCATGTAATCCGACACTTCCTTGGATATGGTCTTTCTGACAAGCACCGGATCCATATTCTCAACCACATTTCCGTCTGAATCCAGAAGTCTCTTGACAACATGTGGCACATAATAATTTCCGCCGTTTATTACAGAACAGAATCCCGCTGCCATCTGGATCATAGATGTTGTAACACCCTGTCCAAATGAAGATGTCGCAAGCTCTGTAGGATTAAGATTCTCCACATCGTACTTAATACCTGTCGTCTCACCTTCGAGATCTATTCCTGTCTTGGAACCAATGTTAAATATCATCTGATATTTGTCAAATGTCTCTGGTCCCTCCTTGTCCGCTATCTGCATCAACGCATCATTACATGAAACAGCCAGAGCTCTCTTGACGTCAACCATTCCGTGTCCTGCTCTGTAACTACAGTAAATAGGGCTCTCTCCCTCGACTACGACCTGTGAACCATCACAGAGAAATTCATCTCCGTCTGAGATCACTCCATCCTCCATGGCTCCCGCTATGGTAAATGCCTTGTATGTTGAACCCGGCTCAAACACATCACTTATACAGTAATTCTGCCATACATAGTTGAGTGCCTCATATAACTGGTCTGATGTAAATCCATCTATCGTGCTCTGGAACTCTTCATCCGACATCTTTGAGAAATCGTATTCCACTTCCTCAGTCTTTACATTCTTCTGTTCGGTGGTCGCTTCTGTGGATGATTCTGTGGTAGTGCCATCCTCGCTGCTCTCCGTTGTTGCTGTTGTATTTTTCTTTGCACTCTCAACGCTTATCAGGCTGTCCGCATTCTCATCTGCACCCTCGATCTCAACCTCCTGGGTGACGGTGACTGTCATGTTCCTGAGCGCCTGTGTGTTCATCGGGTCATTTGGATCGTAGGTACGTGAGCTTGCCATTCCAAGTATCTCGCCATTGTTTGGATCCATTGCTATGATACCTATCTGCTTAGCACCTGTATTCTGCATATACTCAGTGATGTTGTCCTCTATGATCTTCTGTATATTCATATCTATGGTGGATACTACTGTCTCACCATTCTGGGCTGCCACAGTCTCCGAGTCAACGCCGCCTGAGCCCGACATATATCTGTAAGTCTTGCCATCCACACCGTTTAAGTAGTCATTATAATAGCCCTCAATACCACCCTGTCCAACATTTCCGCTGGCGGTGTATCCGAGCAGGTGACACGCCAGAGATCCATTTGGGTAATTTCTCTTATACACCGTCTCGAATCTCACACCTATGACATCTGCGCCCTCATCGGTCTTACAGTAATCCTCAAATGCCTTAACCTTTGTATATGGAAGATCCTTGAGGACTACCTCATAATAAGAATCCTCATTTGCAATGTGCTTGTCAAAATCGTCTCCTGACACATCGAAATACTCCAGCACCGCAGCTCTTGTTGCCGCCTTTCCCTTCTCCGTGATCAGAATATTCACAGGCTCAAGTATCAGGCTGTAGGTCTTCTCACTGTTTGCAAGGACATTTCCATTTCTGTCCAGTATCTCGCCTCTCTCATACGGAATATCCGTGGAATTGTAGTCCATCTGCAGAACCACCGCCTCCGAATACTCCTTTCCATTTGCCACGTTGATGTACACAACTCTTATGGTGAGTGCCACCAGAACTCCCACCACCAGCAAATATGCGATCTTGGTCTTTCTTCTCATCCCTTTTAAAAATAGCTTTGATCTCTTTGACATTTTATCTTTCCACCTTAAAAATTAAATATCCCTAAGACTACTTGGCCTTAGGGACATCCTTGTACTGTACTACGTAATCATCATTATTCTGTGAATAGTATAATGTTTGTCCCGGCTGTGAGTATACCATGCCGAGCTTAGTAGTTGCAATATTATATATCTCATCCAGATCTGTCATGGAATCAAGTCCTGCGCTGTAGCTTGCATTCTCGTCAAGCTGTGTTGCCACCTGGCTCTTCAGCGTTGCCACTGACTCCTTCTGTGACTTGACATCTGATGTAAGTTTCAGAAGATAACAGCACAGCGCCACCGCAACGATTATCGCAGCAACCATGCCCGCCGTATATCTTATTTGTGCATTTGTAACTGCCTTTCTCTGTGCCTTTCTGGCTGCAAGCTCTCGTCTCTCTCTGTCAGTCAGATGAGATGATCCCTGTTTCTTTCTTCGCGCCGGCTGTGGAGCTCTCTCAGGTCTCACTGAAGGCTGTGGTCTTCTCGCCGGAGCGGCTGAGCCTCTGACTACAGCTTCGCGGGATCTGTTACGTCCAGCCCGGTCATCATAATTCAGTTGTCTTGCAGAACTACCCTCTGTGTAGTATCTTCTATCTGCCATCTATATCGCCTCTTTCATTTATATCTGTCAAATTGCCTCAAACACTCTGAGCTTTGAGCTCTTTGATCTGGAATTCTCCTCAAGCTCCCTTTCTCCCGGTATGATCGGTTTTCTCGTTATCACCTTGCCGAGAGGCTTTCTTCCGCATGTGCACACCGGAAAGTTCGGTGGACAAATGCATGGATTTTCATTTTTCCTGAATGCTAGCTTCACTATCCGGTCCTCAAGGGAATGAAATGTGATGATACACAATCTTCCTCCCGGATTCAGGCTTGCTATCATGCCGTCTATTGAATCCCTGAGCACATCAAGCTCTCTGTTAAGCTCTATCCTGATCGCCTGAAATGTCTGCTTGGACGGATGTCCCTGTCCATTCCTTGCCTTTGCCGGTATGGAGCCACGGATTATATCGTTGAGCTCTTCGGTGGTCTCTATCACCTTGTTCTCACGGTACTTGCAAATGTGGTATGCAATACTCTTTGCATATCTCTCCTCTCCGTAATCCTTAAGTATACGGAACAGCTCAGACTCGGAATAATCATTGACTATATCCTTTGCAGTCTTTGTCTGCCTGTTGTCCATCCTCATATCCAGTGGAGCATCAACCCGATATGTGAATCCTCTATCCGCATTATCGAGTTGATATGAAGACACTCCCAGATCAAGGAGTATCCCGTCCACCTTCTGTATGTTCAGTTCATCCAATATTCTTCTGAAATTCTGGTAATTATCCCTGACTATGGTCACCTTATCCCCATACGGCTCAAGTCTCTTCGACGCTGCAGCTATGGCATCCTCATCCTGGTCGATACCTATAAGCCTGCCGCCCTCACCAAGCCTCTTCACAATCTGCTCTGAGTGTCCGGCTCCCCCTAATGTGCCATCCACATAGATGCCATCCGGCTTGATATTCAGGTTGTCGATGGTCTCCTCAAGCAAGACCGACTTGTGCGCAAATTCCATAATCAATTACCATTCTCTTCTAAAAACTAAAATCAAGTGCATCAAGCTCATCTGCAAGCTCGTCCATGCTGGCCTGATTATCACTCATGTTCTCAGGGCCATCCCACTCTTCCTTGCTCCAGATCTCCGCTTTCTCACCGTTACCGATGACATACACATCCTTGTCTATATGAGCATATTCTCTCTGCTTCGGAGATAGAAGTATTCTTCCCTGTGCATCCGGCTCACACTTGACCGCTCCGGCAAGGAAACCTCTCTTGAAGGCTCTGGCCGTTCTGTTGGTCATAGGAAGCTTGTTCAGCTTCTCAACGAACTCCTCCCACTCTGTCATTCCATATACATAGAGACAGCAGTCGATTCCTTTGGTTACCATGAATGACTCCCCGAGTTCCGAACGAAGTTTTAATGGCATGATCAGTCTTCCTTTTGCATCAAGCTTATGTTCATATTCACCTGATAAGCATCTGGACATCCCGATCTCCTCCTTTCGTATAACTCCGGTTCAATCACCACTTTCCACCACTTAGTTGCACAGTAATGCCACTTGTAACCACTATTCTATACTATAGCCCCCCAAATTGCAACCCTGTTATATGAAAAAAGTGTGTGCATATATGCAAAAAAGCCTGTAGATCTGACAGTTTTCACTGTCAAACCTACAGGCTTTTTGTGGTGGGGACAAATCCCAGTTTTTTCCCATTTCGTGGGGGATATCTCCACCTTGTGGGTATTTATCTGTATTGTCTCCCTGTTATATTATTTTTATTGCCACTTTTTCTGCGCTGAAATGCTATTTTGTGGCATCTTTGTCATCTTTCTTTTTTTCTCCAGCGTCATCTGATCCACCACTGGTCTCCACTTCTGTATCCGCAGGATCACATTCGCCACTAATCTTCACTTCTGTGCCAGCGGCGTCTCCCATCACTGCAGCAGGCCAGCCACGCTTGGCACATCTTACATAATTTATGACAAGCAGTACCACGGCAGTTACAAAGCATACAAGTGCAAGCGCCTGGGATACCTTGATCCCTGTATTGCCGATCATCAGAGAATCACTTCTGAGACCTTCGACGATAAATCTTCCGAGTCCGTATCCTCCCACATATATGAGAGCGAACTCTCCTTTGAATTTCTTGTGCTTTCTATATATAAATAAGAACACAAGTAGCATAAGATTCCATAAGGACTCATACAGGAATGTCGGATGGACTGTTATGCAGTCCATTCCGTCTATATTCATCACATTGTCCAGCATCTTCTGTGTGATGACCCCGGTTCTCTCCAGATAGTCAAGATTGCCATCAGATCTGTAGTAATCAAGCGGAATCGCCATGGCCATCTTACTGTTCGTATATGCGCCAAATGCTTCTCTGTTGAAGAAGTTTCCAAATCTTCCAAGTATCTGTCCGATCAGTATTCCAAAAGTGGCTGTATCCGCCATGAGTACAAAGCTTACTTTTCTCACCTTGCAGAATATTACCGCCGTGATGACTCCCGCTATGATTCCACCATATATGGCAAGTCCGCCGCCTCTGATATTCAGCATGGCTTTGAGTGTAGCTCCCACATCGCCCTGCACTATATACTGGTCAAGTCTGAACAGGATATAGTAGAGTCTTGCTCCAAGTATGGCCGGGATGATAAGTATAAGTATGAAATCCAGATACATTTCAGGATTCTGTTTTGTTCTCTTTGCCTCGTTGGTGACAAGTACATATGCCAGCAGGAATCCTATCATGATGATGATCCCGTAGAACCTCACCTCAAAGCTTCCTATATTGATGTGGTCACCTATATTTCTGAGGGTTATCCCAAGATTCGGAAAGAATATGCTTCTAAAATATTCTGATATCTGAGACATATCGTTACATCCTCCTAGATTCATTTACACGTTGAACTTGAAGAGAATAACATCTCCATCCTCAACCACATATTCCTTGCCTTCCTGTCTTACAAGGCCCTTCTCCTTGGCAGCAAGCATGCTTCCGCAGTCCATGAGGTCCTTGTAGCTGACAACCTCCGCCTTGATAAATCCTCTCTCAAAGTCTGAGTGAATCTTGCCAGCAGCTCCAGGTGCCTTCGTTCCCTTCTTGATGGTCCATGCCCTTGACTCTGTCTCTCCGGCTGTAAGATAACTGATAAGACCAAGAAGTGAGTAGCTTGCCTTGATAAGCTTGTCAAGACCAGACTCTTTAACTCCAAGATCCTCGAGAAACATCTTCTTCTCCTCATCATCAAGCTCTGCCAGCTCCTGTTCTATCTGTGCACATACTACAAATACCTCTGCATCGAAGTCCTTTGCGTATTCCTTTACCTTCTGCACGTTCTCATTTGAAGCGCCATCGTCCGCAATGTCTTCCTCGCCTACATTTGCGGCAAATATTACAGGCTTCCATGTGAGAAGGTTATATTCCTCTATCCACGCCTGCTCGTCCTCATCTGCGACCTCTATGGTCTTTGCAAGCTTACCATCCTCAAGGTGAGCCTTGATCCTCTGCTGGAAGTCAAGCTCCTTCGCAAGCATCTTGTCATTTCTTGCACCTCTGATGGTCTTGGCGATCCTTCTGTCGAGCACCTCTATATCTGAGAATATCAGCTCCAGATTGATGGTCTCTATATCTCTGATCGGGTCTACGGAACCGTCAACGTGGATGACATTTGTATCCTCAAAACATCTTACAACGTGAACGATGGCATCAACCTCTCTGATGTTCGCAAGGAACTGGTTTCCAAGTCCTTCTCCCTTTGATGCGCCCTTTACAAGACCCGCGATATCTACAAATTCTATAACAGCAGGTGTTGTCTTGGCTGAGTTGTACATCTCTGTGAGCTTGTCCAGCCTCTCATCCGGCACTGCAACGATTCCTACGTTTGGATCTATTGTACAGAACGGATAGTTAGCTGATTCCGCGCCTGCCTTTGTAAGTGAATTGAAAAGTGTACTTTTTCCCACGTTTGGGAGTCCTACGATACCTAATTTCATTTTTTCTATTTTCCTTTCTTAAAGCCTTGATTTTGCTTGATATTCTGACTTTGCCGATTATATGGTGTACCATTTAGTGTACCATCTGTTTTCAGGGTGCAAAAAGCCCCCAATAGCACGGTAATTGTACTACACCCGTGGCTTAATTTCAATGTTTATAATTATTATCGGAATCCCATAACTATTTTTTACCCAGTGCCTCCTTCAAAACTACAACAGCCAGCCGGGGTTTACCCCCGGCTGGCTGTTACATTTTATCAGTTCAGATATTTCTCCATCACTGTGTTCAATTTTTCAAAATCAAGCGGTTTCGCTATGTGTTCATCCATCCCCGTGTTCTTTGCAAGCTGCACATTCTCAGCAAATGCATTTGCGGTCATGGCTATGATAGGAATCTGGCCTCTTCTTCCAGGCAGTGCTCTTATAGCGGCGGTGGCCTCATACCCATTCATGACCGGCATCTGAACATCCATAAACACTATGTCATACCAGTTCTCGGAGGCATTCTCTATCCTCTCCACAGCCTCCCTGCCATTCTCAACGATCTCCACACTGGCTCCCGTCATTCCTATGATCTCCGATGCGATCTCACTGTTCAGATCATTGTCCTCCACAAGAAGGACTCTCCTGTCCGAATAATCAGATCTTCTGATATTCTTCCAGTCGCTTTTAATAAATATAATTATACTCCTCATTGTACATACTAGTTCCAACAGGGAAATTATACTGCAACCGGCTGTCATAGTCCGAAACAGTTCTCTGTTTTCAGACCTTAGACCCATGTGGCTTTGTGTCACCGCTTTTCAACGGGTTTACTAAATATTTATTTTTCAAATTCTTTACATATAGATTACAATTCTCTGATTAAAGTATTATAATCATTTGTTTTATTTGTCAAGCATTTATTTAATTATTTTCAGGTCTTTTCCGTTTTCCACTTCTTTGACATAACGATATAGAATATGACGTTGAGCACGATGCCGACACATGTGGCTATAGGTGCTGCAAGTCCAATATTCGTAAGGCTTGCATCCGGCTGGATACTCATGTAATACGCCAGTGGAAGTCTCACAAGCAGAGTCTGTATAAGTCCCTGTATCATGACCCACAGTGACTTCTCATGTCCATTGAAATAGCCTATCATGCTGAACAGCACCGCGGTGAGTATAGTCTCAGGTGCAAAGCCCCTCAGGTACTCGAAGCCCCTCTTTATAACAGCCGAGTCAGTGGTAAAGATCGATGTCAGTTTGTCACCAAAGAACCACACGCCAATGAATACCACCACGCCGACAGAGAGTCCTATGCCCATACCGGTAAGCATCGCTTTTCTCGCTCTTCCCTCTTTTCCGGCTCCGACATTCTGCGATACAAATGAAGCCATAGACTGCATAAGCGAACTTGGTACCAGCATGGCAAAGCTGACTATCTTGCAGGCAACTCCGTATCCGGATGATGCCTCCAGGCCAAGTCTGTTGATAAATGCACACAGAGCAAGGAACGACATCTGTGTAAGGAACTCCTGCATCGCCAGCGGAAGCCCAACTGAGAGCAATCTTCTGCACTGTCTGTTTAATCTGAAATCTTTTCTTGATATCTTAAATGGAAGCTTTTTCTTCTTCAGCAGCACAAGCGCTAGGACAACACTAACCGCCTGGGCAACCACTGTTGCTATGGCTGCACCCGCAGCGTCAAGATGACATCCCGCAACCAGGATAAGGTCACCGATAACATTTACTATACATGCCACAAACACAAATATAAGAGGTGATTTGCTGTCTCCAAAACCTCTGAATATCGCGGTGAGCACATTGTAGGCCATAATGAAAAATATTCCGCCTCCGCATATCCTCACATACGACGATGTAAGAGTGACCGCCTCAGCCGGTGCCTGCATCAACACTGACAAAGGTCTTGCAAACGTCACCATGACAACTGCCAGCACCACCGCAAGTATTGCAAATATGGTCGTGGCACCTCCGAGAAGCTCTCCTATCTGATCCGTGTTCTTTTCGCCTATATATCTGGCAATAAGCACTGTGACCCCCATAGCAAGTGCTGTTATCACAAATGTAACCAGATTGAGCACCTGGCTGCCTGTTGATACGGCTGAAAGCCCCGCCGTCGAACCGAATCTTCCAACCACCAGCAGGTCAACCGCACCATATGCAGCCTGAAGTATCAGTGCTCCAAGAATCGGCCCCATGAATGGGAGCATTTTTCTAATTATACTTCCCTGTGTAAAATCTGTTTTATCCTGTACACTCATCTTATGTTCTGACTCCTTTTGCTCATTACATCATAAATTTTTTCAATGGTCGCTATCATAATATCTGCATCTTCATCTGTGATATCGACAAGAGACTCCCCCAGTCCTGTGAAATACTCATCAACATATTTGCAAACCAGATCTCTGCCAGCCTGAGTGCTCCTGATATACACAAAACGTCCATCCGCCTCTGAAGCCTTCTTTTCAACAAATCCCAAGCGTTCCATATCCTTTATCGTCTTTGTCACGCCCGGTCTTGGGAGCCCCAGCTCATCACTTATATCACTGACCTTTACCTCAGTCTCAGACCTCTCAAATCTCGTTATCACATCAAGATAATGTATATGAGTCGGTGTGACTCCATTTGGCAGCTTTGGCATCATATCTCTGACTCTCTTAGCTTGATAGCAGGCATCCATCACCTGTTTTATCTTTTCCTTTGTCATAGCATTCCTTCCTGTAAATTTATCAAATATTATTTTATTGTTATTTCGTATAATTACTTTAGGTAATTATCATTGGTAAGTATATTCATATTTTTCTTTTTGTCAAGGGGTATACAAACTCTTCATATGCCCGTTTAATACATTAACCACCATGCAAAAAAAATGCTCCACCTGATTCTCTCACAGATGAAGCATTTAATTATTCAATCCTTTTTACTAACTACCTTTACTATCCCTATAACCGATTCGATCAATACCACCGCCACAAATGGTATTCCCGCAAGCGTAATAGCAAACATCATATATTCGATTCCATTCAGCAGATGCTCCCATCCTCCTGTAGCCTGCGGCACTATCCACATTTCATTGATAACCAGAGCACCGATCAGGAATCCCAGTATCAATCCACTGATCATCCACGCCGCACAGATTATGGCGACATCTTTCAGCCGCACAATCTGATTATCGTATATCCATTTTCTGAATATAATATACAGAATTACGCATATCAGGGGTACAGCAAATACAACGACCAGATTATAACTATCGTTATATGTTTCTTCCATGTAATCAGACAGCGTCATCATGCCCCAGCATATGAACTGTACTACCAGACATATCAATATTTTCTTCTTCATATGCAAACTCCCCACCACATCTACTTTTTACATACTATAATAAAGTTCTTCACATTACAATTTAATTAAAATTATAATATGCTTTTACTCAGATCAGATATCTGCCAGCAAGCCCCACGATCACCTGCATCCCGCCGGAAAGCAGCATCACCCACACAGGATTCAGTTTGAATTTTCTAAGCAGAACAACACTTACCGCAAATATCACCACGAGATTCCACTTAGTTCCAGCGATACTTATCATGTCAATCCCAGACCAGACCGCCGTGACAAATATCGAAACTCCCGCTGATGCGATCATCGCCACAACCGCAGGTCTTATTCCTCCGAGCAGTTCCTGAAGGATGTCCTGTTTGCGGTATTTCAGATAAAGTCTTACTATGACTGTGACTATGATACATGAAGGAAGTATACATCCGAGCGTGGCAACCACCGCGCCGACATATCCAGCCACCCGGAGTCCCACAAATGTCGCCGAATTGACCGCTATAGGGCCTGGAGTCATCTGGGATATAGTGATCAAATCCGTGAACTCTGACATGGTCATCCACCCATGTATCTTCACTATCTGTCCCTGTATAAGCGGCATGGCGGCATAACCTCCGCCGAAACTGAAGAGTCCTATCTGGAAGAAACTTAGAAACAACTGCAAATAGATCATTATTCCATCCCCCCTTTGTCGGGATGGTTTTCAGGATTTCCGTCAGAAGTATCCTCTGTCTTTTTATGCCCATGCCCTCTTCTTTTCTCCAGCTGTCCTCTGCAAACGCCGACAAGTCCACAGACAATTACTATGAACACGACATTTATCTCCAATATGTAGGATGCAACAAATGCAGCTATCATAAACAATATCCCCAGATCATCCTTCTGCTTTACTATGTCTGCTCCCATATCATATGTCACTGATGCAATGACCGCAGCTACACCGGCCTGCATTCCCTCCAGCATCTCACTGATCACCCAGTTAGTCCTGAACGCGCTGTAACAGTAAGATATGATGGATATGATGACAAATGGCGGTATGATCGTTCCGATTATGGCCACCAGTGCCCCTGCCATGCCGCACAGTTTATAGCCCACCGCTATCGCTCCATTTACTGCGATAGGTCCCGGCGACGATTGGGATATAGCCACAAGATCCAGCATCTCGTCCTGCTCTATCCAATGGTTTTCATCCACAAACTTTTTCTTCATAAGTGAAACGATGACGTATCCACCCCCGAAGGTAAAGACGCTCAGATATAATGTTGTTATGAATATCTTCAGAAGAGTCTTACTCTTTTTTCCTCTTTCCATAATATACCTTTCTCGTGAAAACGTTTTCACGCTCCAAGTACAAGTATATGCCTATTCGAGAAATTTAGGAAACATTTTTTATACAAACATTTTATTTTATCAGTCTGAACTTCTTCGCAAACCTCACAATAAGACCTCCCTTAGGCATATTGAGAAGTTCCTCCTCCGTATATCCTCCGGCTTTGAGTATAGCCACCGCATAGAATATGATCGCCACAAATACTGCAACAAACATCGCGATCACCCAGTTGCCGAGAAGCTTCCTGCAGCCCTCATATACAATGATCGTAACAACACCCATGAAGATAGATGCTATAGTAGGTGCAACGTATATTCGCCTGTTGTCCATCTTGCCGGTCTTGTACTTTGTGAGCGAACGCTGGTTGAATATACATATGAGCAGTGAGTTCACTATCGAACCAAATACCAGTGCATAAAGTGCCCAGTCTGTGCAGTACAGCATAACCACAAGAACCACCACATGTATCACCAGTGCAAGGGTGGCATTGATAACCGGTGCCATCACCTTACCCATGGCCTGAAGCACACTGTTGGTTACAGTTGACTGTGCAAAGAACACTATGGATATGAATCCAAGATACATACATTTGGCTGCCATCGGATCCGCACCTGAGAACAGGAGCTGTATTATAGGCTTAGCCAGGACTCCCATTCCAACCGCACACGGTATGGTGACCAGCATGGACATGCTGAGCGCCTGATTCAGGAGTTTATTGGTTTTCTGCATGTCATTTCTTGCATACGCACCGGATATTCCCGGAATATATGCGATTCCAACTGAAGCTGCTATGGCAAGCGGAAGGTTCGTGAGAACTGTATACTGTCCTGAGTAAATTCCATACAGCTTTGCCATCTCCAGGGAATCCATGCCCTTCATCTTCATGACCACATAGAATACCTTCATGTCTATAGGTGTGAGCACGTTATACACCACTGCTGCCACCACGATAGGTGTGACTGTGGCAATGATTATTCTGAATAACTTTCCATAGGATTCGGTGTCTGGACTTGTATCGTTCTTCACAGACTCCATGATACCCTTTCTTCTTCTCGCATAAGCGAACAGTATGAATATCAATCCTCCAAGGACTCCGGCACCTGTACCCATGGCACTTCCGGCAGAACCATACTTTGCATGCTCGGTTGTTCCAGCGGCAAATGGCTTTGCAAGCATATACGCAGCGACGATACTGACTACTGCATTTGCAAGCTGCTCTATGATCTGTGATATAGATGTAGGCACCATCGTGTTGTATGCCTGCAGATATCCTCTGAATATTGCAAGAAAGCCCGATATAAATATAGTAGGGGCAAGTATCTTAAGACTTAAGACTGCATTTGGCTGGTCACTTACAAACCATTCGGCTCCAAAGTACGTGATCAGTGCCGCCACAGCACCCGCTATGACTACATATATAAATGTACAGTAGTATATACGTCTGGCACTCTTGTACTGTCCCATAGCTATCTTACCGGCAACAAGCTTCGACACTGCTGTAGGAATACTGTATGTGGCGATCATTATGACCATGGCGTATATTGCATACGCTGAACCATAATATCCATTTCCCTCATCTCCAAGTATCTGATACAGAGGTGATCTGTACAGAAGGCCGATGATCCTCGACACGATTCCGGCTCCCGCCAGGATTCCTGCCTGAAGCGCCAGATTACTTCCCTTTCCTGATAGCTTTCCTTTCTTTGCCGTACCGGTATTTGTACTCATATCTAACTCCTTATTGCCATTTCTAAATCACTGTTGTAAAATTCAATTTGTATCTTTGATATATATCACAAACTATATATATACCAATTTTATGCAGTTAATTCAACCATAATATTTATAAACACGATGCATATTATGACCCAATATACCACAAGGAGGAACTTTAACAATGGAATACTCTTCACTTCCAAAGGATCCTATGGTGCTTCTCAGCTTCATCAACACGAAGCTCAGAGATGACTATCCAAGTCTTGACGAGCTCTGCAGCTCACTATGTGTAAATGCAGATGATATCAAGAGTAAGCTCGCATCCATCGACTATTCATACGATGCAGAAAAGAACAGATTTGTGTAAAAGCAAATCTGTTCTTTTCTCTTTTGTCAGACAGGGACAGCATCTGCTTTCCCCGTGCTGATATTATGTTTTATTTATCCTGATTCCCGGAAATTTTTTTATCACTCTCCGGTTTTGCCTGACCATTTCCAACTTCTTCAGCGTCATCTTTGCTGTCAGCTTCCTTATCAGGCTCTGCATCACTTCCTACTATATTATTTGCAAGCTTTTCAGCGTCCGCCCTGCTGGCCACGCTCTTCATAACATGCATGAATTTATCAAATATACTGATAGGATCATCATCTGAATCATCGTCATCCTGAGACTGATCATCTGCATGCGCAGTGCCAGACTTCACATATTCATCATCTGGAAGATCTGATGGGTACTGAAGCATATGCTGCTTCTGCTTGAGCTTCCTTTTGTTCTCACGCTCCGCAAGCTTCTGCTCCGGCGTCTTCTTCTTGAACCTTATATCCTCTTCTTCCTCAGTTATATATATCGGCTCTCCCGTCTCCTCATCTATCCTGCGAATCTTCTCATACTCGGATGTCTTGAACGCAAGATTCTTCTCCTGCAGCTTTGCAGTGCATGTCCTGTTGATGTACATGTAACAGCAGGCAAATACAGGAACTCCGAGAAGCATTCCAAAGAATCCGAACAAACCGCCGCCAACTATGACCGCTGTGAGCACCCAGAAGCTTGAAAGTCCTGTGGTATCTCCGATGATCTTCGGTCCGAGGATATTTCCATCAAACTGCTGCAGTACAAGTATAACAATGAGCAGCACAAGACTCTTTATAGGATCTGCAATGAGCACGATGAAGAAACATGGCACAGCTCCTATGATAGGTCCGAAGAACGGTATGACATTTGTCACTCCAACGATAACACTTATCAGAACCGCATATGGCAGATTGAGTATCGTTGATACTATGAACATGATCATTCCTATAATAAGTGAATCAAGTATCTTTCCGTTTATAAACTGACCAAATATCCTGTTCATCTCTGAAAGTCCGTCAAGGATAGTATTTGCATTCTTCACCTTGAATACCGCATATATTATCTTCTTTCCCCTTGAAGCAAGATATTCCTTGTTTGCCATCACATATATCGAAGCAACAATGCCTATAAGGAAATTGTACAGGAACTTAAGTCCTGAGAACACTCCACTTCCTATGTTCACCACGATCTTGTCCACATTTGGCATGATCTTGGTATTCAGCATATCCTGAACCTTGAGATATGCATTGTTCATATACTTGTTGATCTGATCCTCAGGTATATTGAGCTTCTGGAACTTCTCATTTATATTCTCCACCATCGTCTGAAGGTTGGAATAATAGGTATCCATGTTGCCCACAAGCTGCTTGATACTGTCGTAGAGCTGAGGAACCACCAGCCACACTATTCCGGTTATGATTCCAAGGAACACTATGGTAGTTAAAATAACCGACAAAGTTCTCGAAACCTTGAACAATTTTTTCTTATCCGATATGATTCTCTCCTGGAATATCGTATGAAATAATCTGTCGAAAAAAACAAGTATCGGGTTCATGAGAAACGCAATGACTGCGCCCACTATGATCGGTGCAAATGCACTCGATATCTTGTCAAGTATCGCACGAAATCCCGACCATTGCTCCAGTATCTTATTAAAAAGGAGTCCGACAACGATTATTCCTATGACCGCCAGACTTATGTTGAGAATTCTTTTCTTCTTATTATTAACAGCCAACTTCTTCTCTCCCATTCTTTAGCATGTGTTTATTATATTAGTTTTTCCAAACCTGTTCAATACAGCTTACGCAAAATTAACCATACATTTATCACTTAATCTCATAAATTTTATAATTCGTGCATATAATGCACTTTAGGGGATAGTATGTTCAGAAAATTTATGTTGTTTACCCTACTGTTTTTTAGTAAAATGAGAACTAGCCAAGGGCAAATGCGAAAAGTATCGCATACCAGGATTTCCTAAACGAGGGAGGTGTTCTATATGAATTGGGAGATTGCAACCTGGCTTATCATATTTGCCGTATGTCTCATTGCTGAGATCATATCGCTTGGACTTACAACCATCTGGGCATGTGGAGGAGCCCTGGTGGCAATGATCATCGCTTTTTTCAGCGGATCGCTGCCACTACAGATCGTTGCATTTCTTGTTGTCACCACTATTCTTTTCTTCACGACAAGACCGATTGCCAAGAAGCATCTTGACAACCAACTGGTGAAGACAAACGTAGAAAGTCTTATCGGCAAACACGTTATCGTATCTGCTGACATAGACAATCTCAAGTCCACCGGTCAGGTCTTGATCAACGGAGTTGAGTGGACAGCAAGATCCAAACATGGCGATACCATTGAAACCGGAACCGAGGTCGTGATCGACGAGATATCCGGAGTCAAAGCAATCGTAGAAAAGGCAGGAAAGCCGGCAATATAAAGCTAAGGGCTTATCAGCTTAAGACACACACATTTTTAATTAAGGAGATTATTATGGACGGAGCAGGAATTTCACTTATTATCATTTTATGTCTGATCGTAATCGTTATTATTTGCAGTACGATCAAGATCGTGCCACAGGCACACGCTTATGTAATTGAGAGACTTGGAACATATCAGGCAACATGGTCTGTTGGACTTCACATGAAGATGCCTGTTATCGATAAGGTAGCCAAGAAGGTTACACTCAAGGAGCAGGTTGTTGACTTCGCTCCACAGCCGGTTATCACAAAGGATAACGTAACAATGAGGATCGACACAGTCGTATTCTTCCAGATCACAGATCCTAAGCTTTTCAGCTACGGAGTTGAGAATCCTATCATGGCCATCGAGAACCTGACAGCTACCACACTTCGTAACATCATCGGTGATCTCGAGCTTGACCAGACACTTACATCAAGAGAGACCATCAACACCAAGATGAGAGCAACACTTGACGAGGCTACTGATCCTTGGGGAATCAAGGTCAACAGAGTAGAGCTCAAGAACATCATCCCTCCTGCAGCTATTCAGGATGCCATGGAGAAGCAGATGAAGGCAGAGCGTGAGAGACGTGAGCAGATCCTCCGTGCTGAAGGTGAGAAGAAGTCAGCCATCCTCATCGCAGAAGGTAACAAGCAGTCAGTCATCCTTGAGGCCGAGGCTGAGAAAGCTTCTCAGATCCTCCGTGCTGAGGCTAAGAAGGAAGCAACTATCAAGGAAGCCGAAGGTCAGGCACAAGCTATCCTCGCTGTACAGCAGGCAAATGCAGATGGTATCAGAGCACTGAATGAGTCAATGCCTACAAATCAGGTCATCACTCTAAAGAGCCTGGAAGCATTTACAAAGGCTGCAGACGGCAAGGCTACCAAGATCATCATCCCATCAGAGATACAGGGAATCGCAGGTCTCACCTCTTCTATTGTAGAGGTTGCCAAGAGCACTGAAGCTGCTGCCATATCAAAGCAGTAACATATCAGACTATTACAAATAAATAAGACAGATATTAAAAGACGTGCATGAAAGTTCTTTTTGAAGAATCTTTCGTGCACGTCTTTGTAATTACTATTTGTATTTTTCTGTCATCATGATCACTGCGGAAGTTCTATCCACACAGATTTGATATTCTCTCCTGACTCAACATCATTCAACTGATATACGATCTGCACCTTTCCAGTCCTGCCCTTTTCTACCGATACGATCATATAGCTGTTCACCATAGACATTGGAGCCAGCGAGCCCTCGCAGTTTCCACCTTCTGTATGTACCCTCCATCCTCAACTGAATATACCTCATCAGTCATTCTTGCTCACATTGTTATACTGGAAGAAATCAATCCTGTGATCCTTGAAATAATATTTTGCATCACGCTCATTCACTTCCCTGAGTACCTTACACGGATTACCCACAGCTACAACATTCGATGGGATATCTGTGGCAACCATACTTCCAGCTCCTATGACGGTGTTATCACCTATAGTTACCCCCGGAAGTATCGTAACTCCTGCACCTATCCAGCAGTTCTTGCCTATTGTTATAGGTGCATTGTACTGATAGCCCTGTTTTCTGAGCTCAGGATTTATTGGATGTCCCGCTGTTGCCAGAGTTACATTTGGTCCAAACATGGTGTAGTCACCAACGTAAATATGTGTGTCATCCACCATTGTAAGGTTGAAATTCGCATATATATTGCTGCCCCAGTGAACAAATTTGCCGCCCCAGTTTGCATGGAGTGGTGGCTCTATATAGCAGTTGTCTCCTATCTCCTCAAACATCTCCTTGAGCATCTGCTGACGCTTGACCATCTCTGTTGGTCTGGTCATATTGAAGTCATATAATCTGTCCAGACACTTTATCTGCTCTCTGGCGATATCCTCATCGCCCGGAAGATAAAGCTCACATGTGTGCATCTTTTCCAGCTCTGATTTTCCCATTGTAAATACCTCCTGTATTTTATTTTTGTCTTCATAAACCCGCCATGTTGTAAATCCGTTTCTTTTTGACATCGTGGATTATCACATCATGATCACACTGGCTATATGAAAGCAACAGGCACCACCAAGCCGCACTAAAGCGCCCATGATGATGCCTGTTATATCGTCGTATATACATTATATTCAAATGTACATACATGGCGCACTCGGCACCATATATATCATTTAGTTGTACTTGTAGTAATTGATGAGGCAGCCATCTGTTATGATCTGTCTCTCATCGTCTGTGAGTTCTCCAAGTCTCAGCTCTATCTCAGCAAAATCCTTGTTCACAACATAAGCCTTGATGACCTCTGTCTTGTTCTTCACAGCATCCTTGATTCCTGGGATGAATACATAATCGTCATTGTCAAAGTCAAAATCCTTATCAATGACAAATGGAAGCATACCCCAGTTGATAAGGTTTGATCTGTATCTCTTTGTAGCGTACTCCTTTGCAATGTTTGCCCATCCACCAAGAACCTTCTGGCATGATGCAGCCTGCTCACGGGCTGAACCGTCACCTGGCTTAACAGCATAAATGGTACTTCCAACACCTGTGTTGCTTCCGCATACGTCCTCAAACTTCTCCTTGATGGCATGCATAACTTCCTTGACCTCTGGGAATGCCTTACCCATGCACTCACCTGCCTCACGAACCTTCTCTACAGCCTGGATAGCCTTCGCTCTTCCAACGTACTCAGGATCCTTTCTTGACAGAGTGAACTCTGCAAGTCCAAGAGGATTTGATCTGTATGATGAAGTCTCTCCTGATGGGATAAGCTCATCTGTTGTTGTTACAGGATCATGTATAACTGATGCCACCTTGAGGAGAAGGTTGTCTGTAAGAGGAACCATCTCAGGCCAGTCCTTGATGTTTGGACCAAACTTGATCTCAACCGAAGGATCAGCCTTTCCAACACCGTTGTAAACTCTTCTGTCGTATATAGCCTTGTCGAAGAAATACTTTGGATGTGTGTACTCTATATCTGCAAGGTCTGTTGCTGATGTCAGATAGCCCTTGTTGGCTGCAGTTGCTGCGATAGAACGCGCATCCATAAGCGCAACAGATGAGATCTGACCATTCTGTATCTTTGAACCCTCTCTGTTAGGGAAGTTTCTTGTTGAATGTCTGATGGAGAATGCATTGTTGGCAGGTGTATCACCGGCACCAAAGCAAGGTCCACAAAATGCTGTCTTAACGATAGAACCTGTCTCGATGAGATCAGCCAGGACACCGTTCTTTGCGAGCTGCATATATATAGGTGTACTTGCAGGATATACTGACAGTGTGAACTCGTCAGCGCCTATGCTCTTGCCTCTGAGGATATCAGCCGCATCGCAGATATTCTCATATCCACCACCGGCACATCCGGCGATGATTCCCTGCTCAACATACAGCTTGCCATCTCTTACCTTATCCTTGAGTGTGAAGTCGACCTTGCCGTCAAGGCTTACAAGTGCACGCTTCTCAACATCATCAAGGATATCCATGAGGTTGGCATTCAGCTCGTCGATGGTGTATGTGTTGCTTGGGTGGAATGGCATAGCTATCATTGGCTTAACTGTTGACAGATCTACATATACGACTCCGTCATAGTAAGCCACATCGCCAGGATTCATCTCCTTGTATGCCTCACTTCTTCCGTGAATGTCATACCAATCCTTTATCTTGTCATCTGTCTTCCATATTGATGACAGACATGTTGTCTCTGTTGTCATAACATCAATACCGATACGGAAATCTGCTGAGAGCTTGTCAACACCAGGACCAACGAACTCCATGACCTTATTCTTGACATATCCGCAGCCAAATGTTGCTCCGATGATGGCAAGTGCCACATCCTGAGGACCAACCCCCTTCTGTACCTCTCCGTCGAGATAGATTGCGATAACGCCCGGCTTTGCAACATCGTATGTCTTACACAGGAGCTGCTTTGCGAGCTCACCGCCGCCCTCTCCAATAGCCATAGTACCAAGAGCACCGTAACGTGTATGTGAGTCTGATCCAAGTATCATGGCGCCACACTCTGCCAGCATCTCTCTTGCAAACTGATGGATGACCGCCTGATGAGGTGGTACATACACGCCGCCATACTTCTTCGCACATGAGAGGCCAAACATATGGTCATCCTCATTGATGGTTCCACCTACGGCACACAGTGAGTTGTGACAGTTTGTAAGTACATATGGTATAGGGAACTCCTTAAGACCTGATGCTCTTGCTGTCTGGATGATTCCTACAAATGTTATATCATGTGAAGTCATCTTATCGAATTTGATCTTAAGATTCTCCATATTGTCAGATGTGTTATGCTTAGCCAATATTCCGTAAGCAAGTGTGTTCTTTGATGCCTCTTCCTTTGATGGAGCACTGCCAAGCTTTGATGCGAGAACCGCACCTGCCTCAGCATTATCCTCAACCAGCTCTGTACCATGTAACAGATAAGCACCGTTGTCAAATAATTTAATCATACTCTTCCTCCTGGTAATAGCTTTTTGTCATTTATGGAATTGCACACAGATGTATACAAAACCCCATGTTTCTCTACATCATACCATATTATTTTCAAATTTTAAATAGTATTATATTACAGCTTAACGCAAAAAATCTGCCATACATGCTCAGGCACATATGGCAGATCCTATGCATCAAATTGAATATACTGTACAGATACCCTTAACCGAAATACCTGTACCTGATACATCCTATCTGACACTATATAATCAATCTCCCCTCAGAGTTAATTATTCTCTGTTACATACACTATACTATTTGTATAATTTTTCCAATAGTTTTTACAAAAATCGACACAAACGACGCGTATAACAACCTGAACGACATAAATTTTCGTGTACAACACACATATACTTTAATTATACCTATTGTAGAAATTCCCATTTGTATGATAGAATGTTCCTGATATGTTAATAATTTAAGAGTTTTGTTTATCTATCAATTTTTCACAGGAGTGTTTGATTATGAATTTTCTGATTGTTGAGGATGACAATATCCAGCTTACCGGCTTAAAACATATAATTGAAGAAGAGTACGCAGACGCTGTTGTCAACACTGCATCAACTTACAACGATGCCATAACAATAATAGATTCATTTGATATTGATATCTTTTTACTGGACATTGATCTCGGTGGAGGAAAGACCGGATTGGATGTATGTGGTTATCTCCGAAGAATTCCCAAATACAATGACACACCTGTCATCTTCATCACCGATATCACCGTTCCAAACCTTGATGTCATCAACAAGTATCATTGCCAGTATTATTTCTCAAAGCCTTATGACAGAATCGATGTCGTAGGAGGGATCAACTCGGTGCTCACACAGCCTGACGACCAGACATCAAGGATCCGCGTAAAGGATATCCAGGGAATACTTTTCCATATAAGCATGGATGAAATAATTTATGTATGTGCATCCGGCCACCACAAGCACATTTTCACATCCGACGGTGATTTTATCGTCACCAACCCGACCTTCGAGTCAATTTTGCAGGCTGCTGGTGATGTACCTCTGGTCAGATGCCACAAAAGCTATTACTTCAATCCCGACTACATACAGAGCTACGACAGATCCAATTCACTTATAACGCTGAAACTGGCTCAGGAATCCATACCGGTCGGGCGCAAATACAAAACTATTATAGAAACTTACCAGGAGAACAGATAATGGCTGCATATTTTGATTTTCTTTCCAAGATACTGTTTGATACCTTTGTATTTTTAGTATTCTTGATGGCGATATATAATGTAAAATTTTCCCAGATAGCAAAGAGACTTCCACCTTTGCTTCTGCTGACTTTACCAGTCTCTCTGATTGCCACAGTTACAGACTCCATGTTAATATTCACACTGATAACATACATATACTGCTTTGTATTCTACTCTCTGGTATTCCGATATCCGCCGATGAAGATCATAACGGGATACGCAATTACACTTATCATCATGACTATACTGAACCTCATCCAGATGGTTGTCATCATGCAGTTTACGGACAATCCATTCACCAACACTTCAACATATATAACCGAAGCCATGGCTTTCATCATAGCTATACTTTTATACAAATTCGGACATATGGATAAGCTGTACGATGCTCTTATAGTGAAAAATCAGGTATCCAGGAATATAATACTCGCAGTATTTGCCCTCATGGTATCTATGGTTTTATACCAGCGTATATCCCCTAAGGACTTCATGAATATATTTATGACTTTCCTGTTTATAGTCATACTTATCCTCATTTTATACTCGGGAATGTACAAGAACTATATGAGCCTTAGAGAATCCCGGAAGCAACTACAGTCATATGAACAGTATCTTCCTATTATAGAGGATCTGATAGATCAGGTGCGCATGAGACAGCATGACTACAACAATGAGCTTCAGGCCATCAGCATGCTGCCGATCAGTTACACTGATTATGATTCCCTCGCTGCTGCCCTTTCAAATGAGCTGGATACCTCCTGCAATGACCATGTCATCAAGAATTCGTATCTTCTGAGGATCAACATGAAACTGATCGCAGGTTTTCTGTTCAGCAAGATGAACCTTGCGCAGGAGCATAATATTAATCTGGATATAGATGTCAAAAATTCCACACTCACATCCAAGGCAGCGGAATTTGAGCTTCTGGATGTCATGAGCATTCTGGTGGACAATGCATTTGACGCAACTGAGGACGGAGGTATGATAAAAGTCATCATAGACTCTGACGGCAAGACTACCACCGTTGAAACCTTCAATGCCGGATCGCAGCTCACCGCGGAAATGCGCAAGAACTTCTTCGCAAAGGGCTACTCGACCAAGCCTCTGAAGGATGGAGCTTATTCCAGAGGTATCGGACTTTACAAGCTGAAACAGCTCACATCCAAGTACCATGGTGAAATACTGCTGGACAATCAGACGGTGGATGGACAGAACTGTATCCACTTTGTCGTCAGCATATAATAAATTTTATGATCCCAAATGCTTTTTTATAGTTTTCAGATAACTTATCCCATCGTTAAATCCAACATTTTTAGGTATTTCTGTTATCCGCGTTAAATTTTTTTGTTTTTCGACTTATTTCCTTAATTTTATTCTTTACTTATTATCTATAAATGGTATAATCAAAAGGATTATTTTTCCTAATAAACGGAACTTAATGAGAAATTTTTGACAGGAGATGTGAAAGTGAAAGATACTATCGAAATCAGATGGCACGGACGTGGTGGTCAGGGTGCCAAGACTGCTGCCCTGCTCCTCGCAGATGTGGCATTCAAAACAGGTAAATATGTTCAAGGATTCCCTGAGTATGGTCCAGAGAGAATGGGCGCACCTATCACTGCCTACAACAGGATCAGCAGTGAGCCTATCAGAGTACATTCCAACATTTACGAGCCACAGTATGTGGTTGTAGTTGACGAATCTCTAATCGAACCTGTACATGTGACTGCAGGTCTCGCCGAGGATGGCGCCATCATTATAAATACACCTAAGACTCCGGACGAGGTCCGTCCACTGCTCAAGGGTTACAAGGGCAGGGTATACACACTTGATGCCAAGGAGATCTCCATGAAGACTCTCGGCAAGAATTTTCCTAACTCTCCTATGCTTGCAGCCATCGTTGCTGTCAGCGGAATCATGGAGGAGGGACCTTTCCTCGAAGATATGAGACAGTCATATCAGCACAAATTTGCCAAGAAACCAGAGGTTATCGAGGGCAACATGGAAGCATTAAAGCTCGCCTTCAGGGAGGTAATGAAGTAATGAGAACAGATATAAGCAAGATACATGACAATAGCAAATGGACAGAGCTCACACCTGGAAACCACGTATACGGCGGTGGCACATCCAAGGCATTTAACACAGGTGAGTGGAGGACTTCAACCCCTGTCCTAGACGAGAGCAAATGCGTACACTGTCTTCTGTGCGCACCTGTCTGTCCGGATTCATGCATTCCGGTCGTATCAGGCAAGCGTCTCGCATTTGACCTGGAGCACTGCAAGGGCTGCGGTATATGCGCATACCAGTGCAAATTCGGAGCAATCACTATGAAGGAGGGCAAATAAATGGCTATAAGAGAACGTCTTTCAGGAAATGAGGCTGTGGCACATGCTATAAAGCAGATCAATCCGGATGTTATGCCTGCATTTCCTATAACACCTTCAACTGAGATACCTCAGTTCGTTTCAACATTTATCTCCAATGGAGAGATCGATACAGAATTTATACCGGTAGAGAGTGAGCACAGTGCCATGAGTGCAGCGATCGGCGCAGAGGCTGCCGGCTGCCGTACACTCACAGCCACATCATCATGTGGTATGGCTCTCATGTGGGAGGAGCTCTACGTGGCAGCGTCCAATCGTCTTCCACTTGCCCTCGCACTTGTAAACAGAGCACTCTCCGGCCCTATCAACATCAACTGTGACCACTCAGACAGTATGGGCGCACGTGATACAGGCTGGCTTCAGATATACGCAGAGAACAACCAGGAGGCATATGACAACTTTGTTCAGGCATACAGAATATCTGAGCACAAAGATGTCAGACTTCCTATCATGATATGTCAGGATGGTTTCATCACAAGCCATGCCGTTGAAAACATCACCCTCATCGAAGATGATCTCGTAAAGAAGTTTGTAGGTGAATACACCCCTGAGCAGTATCTGTTAAATCCTGAGATGCCTATGGCTGTCGGTCCTTACGCCACATCTCCTTACTATATGGAGACTAAGATGGCTCAGAACACTGCCATGAAGAATGCAAAGCAGGTTATTCTTGACGTTGCAAAGGAATTCGAGGAGATGACAGGCCGTCACTACGGATTCTTTGAGGAGTACAGACTTGACGACGCTGACTACGCCATCGTTATGATCGGTTCTGCTGCCGGAACAACAAAGGAAGCTATAGATGAGCTGAGAAACGAAGGCAAGAAGGTCGGGCTTCTCAAGATCAGAGTGTTCAGACCATTCCCTGGCGAGGAGATTGCAAAGGCTCTCGCCCACACCAAGGCTGTGGCAATCCTTGACAGATCGGAAGGATTCAGAGCAGGCGGCGGTCCTCTCTCAGCAGAGGTCAAGGAGCACCTGTATGACATTCAGGCAACCACAAAGGCTGTCAGCTACATCTACGGTCTCGGCGGACGTGACTACACTGTGGACAGCGCCAAGGGCGTATTTGCACAGCTTGAAGACATGATAGAGAACGGTGCTGAGATTCCTCAGTATCAGTACATAGGACTTAGACAGTAGGAGGTAAGATGAAATGGCATATAATTTTAAAGAAGTAATGAACAAGCCTGAGCGTCTTGCTCCAGGTCATAGAATGTGTGCAGGCTGCGGTGGTACGATCACTGTCAGAACTGTACTCCGCGCCCTTCACGAGGGCGACAAGGCGGTCATCGGTAACGCCACAGGATGTCTTGAGGTTTCAACCTTCATGTATCCTTACACAGCTTACGAGGACAGCTACATACACAACGCATTTGAGAACGCAGGCGCAACCCTCTCAGGTGTTGAGACAGCCTACAACGTTCTGAAGAAAAAAGGCAAGATAGATGACACATACAAATTCATCACATTTGGCGGTGATGGCGGAACTTATGACATCGGACTTCAGTCACTGTCAGGTGCCATGGAGCGTGGACATGACATGGTATATGTGTGCTATGACAACGGAGCATACATGAACACCGGTATTCAGCGTTCATCAGCTACTCCTATGTATGCTGACACCACAACCACACCGGTAGGCTCACAGTCAAATGGTAAGATGCAGAACAGAAAAGATCTCGCACAGGTCATGGCTGCCCACGACATCCCATATGTCGGACAGTCTACTCTTCTCGGCAACATGCGTGATCTCTACGAGAAGGCTGAGAAGGCTATCTACACACCTGGCGCAGCTTTCCTCAACGTCATGTCACCATGTCCTAGAGGATGGAGATACCCTACAGAGAAGATCATGGACATCTGCAAGCTGGCAGTCGAGACATGTTACTGGCCTCTGTTCGAGGTTATTGAGGGCAAATGGATCCTCTCCTACTCTCCTAAGAAGAAGCTTCCTATCGAGGACTTCCTGAGAACGCAGGGCAGATTCAAGCACCTGTTCAAGCCTGAGAACGAGCACCTTCTCGTTCAGTATCAGCAGGAGGTTGACCGCCGTTGGGAGGATCTGCTGTATAGATGTTCTAAGAATTAAGTTGTATGACGGACGAAAATCCGTATAGTGCATATTGCAATATACGGATTTTCTGTTGTTATAGATAATTAAAACTAATTTCTTAGAACATCCTATCTTATTATTTTTTTTAGTTCTAAACTGCTTATTGTTGCATATTGCGCCATATGTATTTTCTGGTTGTATACACAAAAGGAAAATATCAGTTAAATGGCATCTCGTAGAAATCATTGAGAGTGTATTGCACATCCTCACCATCTTCGGTTGTTGTTTTCCAGAACAGCAGGCTGTCTACCTGGCTTACATCCAATATGCGGTCTGTGGTAAACAGAAGTTCATATTCGCCAGATGTGTTTGTATTTTCGTTTCCCGATTCAACAATATCTGTAAGCATTGTTCCGTCTTTCAGCTTTACACCGGAAAGGACCGCGTATTTTTTGTCTGAGGTCATATTTTTTGCACCGCTTATATCGAGCACTGCCCTGATGGATATCTGGGAAACCTCACATTTGGTGACTACAGCCCCTGTATCTTCAAGGACTGTATGTGTCTCTCTTGTCACGGAAGTGATATCTCCACCTAGCTCCCATTCAAATCTCCATGTGCCATCATTGTCAACTTTCACATCAAGATGGTCATCATAAACTCCAAGATCACCGAACTCGACCGACAGCTTCCTTTTGCACAGCGCTATCAGAAATGCTTCCTCGTCATCAACATACTCAATCCCCTTCTTTTGTATAGTCCTGAAATACTCCATATACATTTCCTGCAGCACATCATTTATATCATCAAATCCCTTGCACTTTGATATCAGATACAGGGTCACGCTACGTTTTGTCTTTTATAGACTTCTTCAAAATGTCTGTTTAAACCGTCATTCACATTGTTATTCTTTTGACCGGCCAACTCTCCTACCTCCTTAACTAATGTAGTGGGGGATTTTCCGCATTTGGTTTCTTTTAGATAAATATTTTTTATATCATACCATATACAGACTATCAGAAACACGATCCGCGGCTTTTCATATCTCTCTGGTGAATCCTGACTGATCCAATACATCATCACCTCCTTGACCTGCATATTAACAAACCGATATGACTTTCATATGTCCATTATAACAATTTACTACAAATATGTGCTATAGTGATATACATACATTACATGGAGGTAGAAAACCATTTGAATTGGACCGAAGGACTTATTAACGCAATTGATTATATTGAGACTCACCTTATTGACGGTGAAGTATTGGACCAAAATACAATAGCCAGGCAGGCTTACTCCTCTCCCGACAACTTCAGAAAAGTATTTCATCTAATCACGGGATATACTATAGGGGAATATATCAGAAACCGCCGGCTTTCCCTGGCTGGAGAAGAACTCATTTCATCCAACCGCACGGTGACTGATATTGCACTTGAATACGGATATGACACACCCGAAAGCTTCACGAAGGCTTTCACACGCTTTCATGGAAACTCTCCAACTTATGTTCGAAATAACAAGTCCGGTCTCCATAATTTCACCCGGATTGTATTAAGGGTCACAGCAGATGGGGGATCTATGCTCAACTACAGAATCGTTAAGATCAACAACATGTGTATTGCCGGTTATTCCAGGGTTTTCACAAGCCTCGATACCGCGAAAAATAATGTTCTGATTCCAAAATTTACAAGAGAATGTTGCAGTCAAAGCTGGGATAAACTAATGGAAATTAAATCCACTGATGAAAAACCAAATAACTGCTTATTCGGTTACAGATCAAATGATTTTATAAATATTGATAAGTTCAATAATGAAATTTCATGCTTTAATTACACATTTGGACGAATGATCACAAAACAAGAAATTTCCGGATTAAATATATCCGATTATTCGATAACAAGCATTCCTGACGGCGAATGGATCTGTTTTGACTGTTCAGATACTACTCCTGCCGGGCAGCAGTCACTTTGGTATAAAATTTACACAGAATTTCTACCATTTTCTCATTATAACATAGCGCCTGACATAACCTTAGAGTGTAGCAATGTATCATTAAAAAAGAAACAAAATTACCTTCTCCTGCAAATCCGCCCCGACAAGGTTTAACCATTGCTGACAGGTCATAATGCAACTCCTGTGATATTGTTTTTATAGTATTTCTCACTTATATGATAATTACTAAATACAATCAAAGGAGGCCTTTTATGAAAAAGGAATTAACAATTTTGACCACATTCAGCATAGCTATTATATTAGTTGTCACCGGGTGTCAGCACTCGTCAGCATCTAAGAATGACTCTACTGTCACCCAATCGGTCACCAGCTATTCTTCATCCGAAGATACGTCAATCAAAAAAGCAACAACAAGTGAAACCTCAGTCAAAGAAATCACAACTGAGGAGCTTACTACAGAAGCGCCAACTCCAACAGGTTTACTTCCAGAGGAACGTGCCAGCATAACCATGGGAAAACTCTCTCCCGAGCACATGTATTATAACGAGGTGACAACTCTTGATCCCGCCTGTGCAGACTATATCAACGAATTATCCATTTATGATGCTGAGATAGATGACACTTTTGTTGTCCATATATCTCTTCCACCTGATTATAACGAAGCAAGCTCATATCCAATGGTTGTTATGACCGATGGAGTCTGGAGACTCAGTGATCACCCTGAACTCAGACCTCTTATGACATCTGGCCAGATACAGGACGTTATCCTTGTCAGCATAGGATATCCAAACACTTACAATTATGATGTCATCAGAAAAAGAGATCTCCAGACTAACCCTGATTCATTCCTGCATTTTATTGTAGATAACCTGATTCCTTACCTGGAAGAAATATACTCTGTAAACCCTGAAAATATGACTCTCACAGGACATTCCCTAGGTGGATACTGGGCTTACTACGCTCTGTTCCATAATGACACTATAGGAAAAAATACATTTGCAAATTATTATATTGGCAGTCCTTCCATGTGGGCAAATACTGACGGCAAATTCATGTCTACGTACGAAGAAGAATATTACAATAGAACACAGACTCTAAATGCTAATGTCTATGTAACCGTAGGTGCAGATGAGGATAAAAACTTCATATCTTCTATCGAGGATTTCTACAATGATTTACAAGAGAGAAATTATTCTGGCTTAAACCTAACCTACGAAAAAATAGAAGGCTATGACCATAACACAGTCTTTAAGCCTTCTATCAAAAATACTCTTCTTATGTTCTATAAAAAAGATTCCGAATAACTATCTGTAGAACCACCAGCATCCATATCTAGGCATGACTGCTCCAAGCTCGCGGAGTGTCTTGCCTGATATGAGATCGGTATATATGTCAGCCTGATCCTCAGGCATAGTCCAGATGAGCTGATCCATGTTGCTGAAGTTGAAAAATGCCCTCAGCTCATGTCCCGCATATTCCCTCACTATTCCGAGGACGCTTGCACATCCTGTCTCTATGGTGTAGACATTTGCATTACATGAAAATACATCATGCGATGCTCTTATATCCTCCATGTGGCGCAGCGCGTCAAATATCTTCATGGCTACAGGATCTTTATTTTCAACCTTGTCCCATGGGAAGTTTCCTCTGTGCAGATATCTGCTGTCCGCACATTTGTCCGGATCATTCTTATAAGTATAATCGTTTGTCTGTCCTATCTCATCACCGCTGTACAGAACCGGGATTCCGCTCTGTGCCAGCAGGTATCCATGAAGCATGAGATCACAGGCAATGGCCTGTTCGATCTTGTCTGCATTTGCCTCGTACTGGCCGGCCTCAAGGCCTGACAGGGATGCTGTTGTTCCACACAGACGGGCATCTCCGAGTCTAGGATCATCGTTATAGAGCTCACCTCTGGAATCACTGTTGTATCCCTTTCCTGTGAAATAGTCATTCAGGAACTTCTTGTGTGCCACCTCATCTATGCCGAACTGTGCCAGCCAGTCATAGTCAAGTCCCCAGCCAATATCATCGTGGCATCTGAGGTAATTCAGGAACACATAATCCTTTGGAAGTGCACACACCTGATCCATCTGGCGCTTTAAGAGTCCTACATTCTTCGTGGCTATCGTATTCCACGTGGATGCCATGGTTGTCACGTTGTAGAGCATATGGCACTCTGGCTTGTCAACTGTTCCAAAGTATGGAACTACCTTGGAAGGCTCCATAACGACCTCTCCGAGAAGAAGGACTCCCGGACATACTATCTCACTGATTATCCTCATCATACGGACAAGAGTGTGAACCTGTGGAAGGTTACGGCAGTTTGTGCCTATCTGCTTCCATATATACGGAACAGCGTCGAGTCTGATGACATCTATACCTCGGTTTGCCATATAGAGCATGTTGCCGACCATGTCGTTGAACACCATAGGATTTGCATAGTTCAGATCCCACTGGTATGGGTAAAATGTAGTCATGACCACCTGATTACAGTCATTTATCCATGTGAAGTTACCAGGCGCCGTAGTTGGGAATACCTCAGGCACAGTCTCCTCATATATGTTAGGAACGAACCAATCATCATAGAAGAAATATCTGGATCTTGCAACAGGATCTCCATTTCTCGCTGCCCTTGCCCACTCATGATCCTCACTTGTATGGTTCATTACGAAATCCAGACAGCAGCTTATACCCTGTCTGTGACACTCTGCAGTGAGGTTCTCCAGATCCTCCATGGTTCCAAGCTCAGGCTTTACCTTTCTGAAATCCGCAACAGCATATCCGCCGTCATCTCTGCCCTTAGGGCTTTCCAGCAGCGGCATAAAATGAAGATAATTCACACCACATGACTTCACATATGGAAGCTTTTCTTTTACACCCTTCAGTGTTCCCGCGAATGCATTTGTGTACATCATCATACCTAACAGATCATTCTGCTTATACCAGTCCGGATTCTTGACACGGCTTCTGTCCAGCTTCTTGAGATCAGCATTTCTCTCCTGATAATAACCATACAGAGAATCGCACAGCCAGTCAAATGCCTCCATATTGTTGTTATAGAGCTCGCAGTAGAGCCACTTGAGCTCGTCATATCTCTCATCAAATCTCTTTGTATATTCTGCAGTCTTTTTCACTGTCTTTGAACCTGCCATTTATCTTCTCCTTTTCTGACTATAGTCAATTAACTTATCATTCTCATTTTATTTACATAATCTGTATCATTACCGTACACAACCTGTTTTAATCTGTTGCCGTATTTTTATCTATTACTGTCTCTCGGCAATGAGCTTCTCAACCTCGGATCTCTCCGGCATAACCTTGAGTGCTCCCTTGCGTGTTGTGATGATCGATGCAGCAGCATTTGCGAATACAAGCATCTCTGTAAGCTTATCAGTGTCAAGATCTTCAAGTCCATTATCAAGTACATAATTCAGCACGCATGCACAGAAAGTGTCCCCGGCGCCTGTGGTCTCTATAGTATTCTCCTGGATAAACGGCTTTGCCTCAGCGACTACATCCCCGTAGTATGCACTGCTTCCATCTCTTCCCATGGAGAGAAGTATCAAAGGTATATTGTATGTGTCCTGAAGTATCTTTATACCCTCGTCAAAATCCTCTCTTCCTGTGAACCACTGTATCTCATTATCTGATATCTTGAGCACATCACACTGTCTCATACCCCAGTCAATCTGATCATGGGCCTCGTCCAGCGTCTTCCACAGAGGCTCCCTGAGGTTCGGGTCAAATGTGACAATGCATCCAGACTCCTTTGCAGCAGCCACAGCCTTCTGTGTTGCAGCACGTGACACTTCATATGTCAGTGAGAGTGATCCGAAATGGAACAGCCTGGCATCCTTTATGATACTCTCATCCACCTCATCTGCGCTTAACATAATATCCGCTCCCGGATTCCTGTAAAATGAAAAGTCTCTGTCTCCGTCCTCGTATGTATGCACAAATGCAAGTGTTGTGTGTACATCCCTGTCAAACTTCAGATTGTCAGTGTTGATCCCGGCATCAGCCACAACACCGGCAAGCATTTTTCCAAGGAAATCATCCCCTACTTTTCCAACAAATGCAGTCTTCTTGCCAAGCTTCTGCAGCATAGCGAGAACATTACATGGTGCTCCGCCTGGATTGGCCTCCATCATCATATTGCCCTGGCCGCTGAGCCCGTTCTGTGTAAAGTCTATGAGCAGTTCTCCAAGTGCCACAACATCAAATCTCTTCATGGTACATATCCCCCTTATAATCTAAAATAAATACGTGCCTGTTTATTTAACTGTTTATCAGCAACAGCAAATGTATGAAACATGTTTCACCATATATGTGTATTCTACATTTTATCATCGCCAACCGTCAAGATGATTTTTAAATATGTGTTGTTTTTATTATATCAAACATACAATTTTAGCATATGGTGATATCTATAATATTCTTGTATTTATGTAACACGAGGCCTTGTAGATATTCATCTCAGTTCTACGCAATAGCATGCTCCGGTTCGTTGCTCATAAAAAACATCCCCTGATCATCTGTAATCATAACCCGGGGATGTTCTCCTAATTCAACATGTATTCGCTTTAAATATATGGCTGTTTTGACATATACCGCATTGTATTTACAGTTTTGTCACATTTGCCGCCTGTGGACCCTTTTCACCGTCCACAACCTCATACTCTACTGTATCTCCCTCTTCAAGAACCTTGAAGCCCTCCATATTCAGTGCTGAGAAATGTACAAATACATCTGCTCCATCCTCATCACATATAAAGCCGTAGCCTTTCTTTGCATTAAACCATTTTACTTTTCCTGTCTTCATACTGCTTCCTCCTTAAAAACTACCCGGATTCTTACGATCAGGAAGATCGTCACCCGCCTGATGTACAAAAAAGGGCACAGAACGATATCGTTCTGTGCCCCTTTGCACTTACATTGACATTATATGACCTGTTGTCTCATATTGCAAGTTTATTTTTTTCGTGAATTTATATCTTTCCGGATATCATCAGCAACAGCCGTCACTGACTTTTCTATATCAGCTATATCATCCTTGATCCCTTTTGATATCTCAGATGCTTCTTTCTTCAACTTAGCAGTCTTCTTCTCTGCATCATTCTTCAGCTCTGATGCCTTTTTCTCAGCGTCTTTCTTTATCTCCTCAGCCTTCTTCTGTGCCAATGCAGCCTTTTTCTTTGCAGCGTCCACACGTTTCTTTGCAGCAGCCTTGGCTGCCGCTTCCTTCTTCTCAAGCTCAGGCGACATATCCGTGTAATCGTACTCAAACACAACTGTTGAGAGTGGTGGAACCGTGATGTCTATACTGTAAGGAGTTCTGGCATTCTTCTTGTCCACTGCCTTGACCGGCTTGCCGTTGAGTCTGCCCTTTCCGCCAAACTGTACATCATCTGAGTTGAGTATCTCCTTGTATGTCGTGTAGCACGGAACCGGTATACTGTAATTATCTCTCTCAACCGGAGTGAAGTTGCATACGAAAAGCAGCTGCTTCTTCGGAGTTGAGCCTCGTCTTACAAATGAAAGTATGCTCATGTCTGGGTGATCGCAATCTGTCCACTCAAATCCCATTGGATCTGTGTCATTCGCATACATCGCATCATTGGTATTGTAAAGCTTGTTGAGCGCTTTGACATACCTCTCCATGCCCTGATTGAGCGGATTGTCTAAGACGAACCAGTCAAGGCTTCTCGCCTCACTCCACTCTCTAGGCTGTGCAAATTCCTGCCCCATAAAGAGCAGCTTCTTGCCCGGATGTCCATACATGAATCCGTACGCAGTTCTGAGATTTGCGAATTTGTCCTCCTCGCTGCCAGGCATCTTTTCTATCATTGAACGCTTAAGATGAACTACCTCGTCATGGGATATGACGAGAACATAGTTCTCAGCATACGCATACGAAAGACTGAAAGTCAGCATGTTCTGGTTGTTCTGTCTGAAATATGGATCCATCTGCATATACTCAAGGAAGTCATTCATCCATCCCATATTCCACTTGAACAGGAAACCAAGTCCGTCCATGGATGCCGGAGCAGTTACACCTGCCCACGCTGTTGACTCCTCTGCTATTAGATATGCCCCCGGATTTCTCTCCTCCATGATGCGGTTTATATTCTGCATGAGGGCTATCGCCTCAAGGTTCTCATTGCCACCATGCTCATTCGGAAGCCACTGTCCATCCTGCTTGCCATAGTCGAGATACAACATGGATGCCACAGCATCCACGCGGAGTCCGTCTATATGGAACTTCTCGACCCAGAACAGAGCATTTGCCGTGAGGAAGTTTGCCACCTCATTGCGGCCATAGTCAAATATATATGTGCCCCAGTCAGGATGCTCTCCTCTTCTTGGATCCGGATGCTCATAGAGAGGCATCCCATCAAAACGTCCAAGTCCGTGCGCATCCCTAGGAAAGTGTGCTGGCACCCAGTCGAGGATAACACTGATTCCCTTGCTGTGCATATAATCAACGAAATACATAAAATCTACTGCATCACCATACCTGCTGGTCGGTGCATAATAATTGGTAACCTGGTAGCCCCATGAGCCGTCAAATGGATACTCTGATATACCCATGAGCTCTACGTGCGTATATCCCATCTCATTGAGATAGTCTGCCACCATAGGAGCGAGCTCCCTGTATGTGTAGAAGCCTGCATCGTCATCCTCAACCTTCTTGTGCCATGAGCCGAGATGCATCTCGTATATGGACATAGGCATGCGCATTCTGTCAGTACGGCTGATCTTGCTTCTATCCTTCATCCATGATGTATCCTTCCACTTATAGCTGCTTATGTCTGCAACCACTGAGGCATTTTCCGGTCTCATCTGACACTGGTTGCCATATGGATCAGCTTTGTACAGTATCTCACCATATCTGGTCATGATCTGATACTTGTACACAGCGCCCGGCTCCACGCCCGGCAGGAACAGTTCGTATATTCCCTCATTCGCTGTGATCTGCATAGGATTTACATTACCATCCCAGAGATTGAAATCACCGACTACACTGACACGTCTTGCATGAGGAGCCCACACTGCAAAGTAGGTTCCACGTACACCGTCTATAGTCATAGGGTGTGCGCCAAGCTTCTCATATATATTGTAATGTCTGCCCTCCGCAAAAAGGTATGTGTCAAAATCCGTGATAAGCGATTCAAATGAATATGGATCTGCACTGTTTATAATGGTGCCATCCTCATATGTGGTGACAACATTGTACTTGTTGCCATCGTACTCCTTCTTATCAAAATAAATGGCGAACAGTCCTTCATTTGTCATCTGTTCCATGGTGTGTATCTTCTTACCTGTGCGCGATGTAACCTCTACCCTGATCGCCCCCGGCTTGTACACAACGATTATCTGACCTTCACCATAATCATGGATTCCCAGCAAATGCTTTGGCGCATTGATCTTGCTGGCAATGAGCTCATCATAGAGCACCCAGTTTATCCACTCCTCGATTCTTTTTCTCATAACTACCTCCCATTATGTAACCTTCTATCTGAATTTGTGTGGACGTGATTTCTTATAGCTTATAACCCTGACTATGATAGTAACCACAAGTCCAACAAATATCGTTCCAACATACACCCAAAGAACCTTCGTTCCCGTACCGGCCGGTATTATATCCGGCAGGACATCGTGTCCCGGAAAAAGCTCCGCATAGCTTTCTCCAAACACCATTCTTCTTATGCCATACATGATTCCGCTGCCAGATACCGCCATGGCTATGAAGCTGATTATTCCTATTATAACGCCTGCAGCGCCGCCCCATACAACACACTCATACAGTCTCCTTCTCCTTATGACTACAAAGCATGCCACCAGAAGCACAATGGATATGAACACACCATTGCTTGCCTTGGATTTGATGTCTGCAAGCTGTTCAAGCCTCATCACATTCTCAGTGGACAGATATACGTTGCCAAGCCTGTACTCCTGCTCGCTGTCCCCATCCAGAGCATCCAGCACGATACTGTATTCCACCCACGCATCAAATTCTGATAATTCCTCAGTCTGTCCGTTATTCATGACTGAACTTATCGTGCCGCTATTACTCGGCTTGTAGCTCTTCTCCGCAACCCTGCAAACGCTGAACGAACACATTATCGCCGTGGAGATGATCAGCAAGACCAGCGAAAGTGCCATTATCACCTGAAAAAATCTATATTTAAACATCTGTATATTTCTCTGCTTTTCCTGTATTATAATATGTATGGATCATTAAGACCCACTGCATATATGATACCATTTACCCCTTTTTATGTAAAGGAAAGTAACATGTTGTTTTACTTCATTTTTCTTAGGAAACAACATGAAAATAATCTGCGAAAATGCGCATTTTTTTGTTTTTTAGTCTTGACAACGAATTGCGTTTCATCTATTATATGTGAGTATGTTTACATTGAATTGTCCGTGTCCGGTTTTAATGTAAAACCTTATTATATTTAATTAGATTTTATGGAGGTAAGAATTTTGGCTAATATCAAATCTGCAAAGAAGAGAATCAATGTTATCGAGAAGAAGACACTTAGAAACAAGATGATCAGGTCTAAGGTTAAGACAGTTATCAAGAAGGTTGAGGCTGCTATCGCTGCTGGTGATAAGGCTGCTGCTCAGCAGGCACTTGTTGTTGCTACATCAGAGATCAACAAGGCTGCTTCAAAGGGCATCTACCACAAGAACAACGCTGCTCGTAAGGTATCACGTCTTGCAGTTGCAGTTAACAAGATGGCTTAAGCATCTGGCTGATAACTACATAACTTTGACACAAGGATTTGGATATATTAAACGGCTGCATATATTTGAACCAATCATAGTTATATAAAAAATAACCACTGTTTTCACAGTGGTTATTTTTTTGCCTCAATATCTAATATCATCACCAGTCTCCTACTGCATCTCACACAGCTCCACGATCATGACCTCCATCGCCGCGTTATCCATAACCTGTCCGGTCTTGAGCTTGTAGTCCATGTCCTGACAGTTCTCCACTATGTCTTTAAGCTGTGCCATGCTGTAGCCCCTGCACTGAGCCTTGTAATTCTTCACTGCCCACACCGGGCATCCTGCGATCTTCGCCAGGCTGGCGTCCTGCGCGCCATCTGATAATGCCATCTTTACCAGAAGGAGCTTGTTGAACTGTCTCATGATACATGCGTTTATCATGATCGCCGATTCCTTATTCTCAAGAAGATCGTGGTACATACTGCAAGCCTTCTCCTTCTGCTTTGCAATGATGAAGTCTATCATCTGATACACCTTGCTCTCCGCATCCTGACTGCACAGAAGATCCACATCATGCTCGCTGACCTGCTTCGTGTCTCCGGCGTAGCTTATCATCTTGTCAACCTCATTCTTGATACAGTTCATATCCATGTTAGCAGCTTCGATTATCTTGTATATCGCCGTGTCTGTGGTGGCAACACCATCGGCACGGAACAGTGACTTCACCCACGTGACCATCATCTTCTCATCAGGGGTCGCAAAATCCAGAGCCTCTCCATTCTTGTCCACAGCCTTGAACAGCTTATACCTGGTGTCCACATCCATCTCTACAAATATGGCAACTGATGTATCCTCTATCTCCACCAGCTTCTTTGCAAAATCCTCGTTGCTGCTCTTGAACAGACCACTGTTCTCCACAAGGACAACTCTTCTGTCCGCAAAAAATGGCATCTCGTTGCAGAATGCAAGAAGCTCAGATGTATCGATCCCATTTCCGGCAAATTTCATAAAATTCAGATTATCGTCCTTATCAGTCAGAGCCGACAGCAGCTTATCTCTGTACTGGTTCACGAGATACCTCTCCTCCCCATACAGAAGATATATCTTGGCAAACTCCCCCGTCTTTATATGTTGGTTTATGACCGCCATCGCGTTCTTTTTTTCCTTTTTCTTTGTTGCAGCCATTACGTTTCTCCTTCATCAAGCTTATGTCTCACAATATGATTTTCAAAATACAGTACCAGTTTCTACCATAATTATATCTTATGTGGCAAATCTGACCTGTTTTTCTATGTATTTTGATAATATCAGAGGTTATCTGACCTGTTTTTATAATCACATATTGATTATTTCTATAATGTCACTTTGGTTTTATAATCACCTACAGATTGTGAGTTTATGTACACTCACTCCAATAAACACAAATCTAATTATAACGGAGGTTCAACATGGAGACAACAGAAAGATATAAGTTAAATAAGGAACTTGCCCAGATGCTTAAGGGCGGAGTTATCATGGACGTTACAACACCTGAGCAGGCTAAGATCGCTGAGGCTGCCGGCGCTTGTGCAGTTATGGCACTTGAGAGAATCCCAGCAGATATCAGAGCTGCAGGTGGTGTATCACGTATGAGTGACCCACAGATGATCAAGGGAATCCAGAACGCTGTATCAATCCCTGTTATGGCTAAGTGCCGTATCGGACATTTCGCAGAGGCTCAGATCCTTCAGGCCATCGAGATCGATTACATCGACGAGAGCGAGGTTCTCTCACCAGCAGATGACGTATACCATATCGACAAGAGACAGTTCAAGGTTCCATTTGTATGTGGTGCCAAGGATCTCGGCGAGGCCCTCAGAAGAATCAACGAGGGTGCTTCAATGATCAGAACAAAGGGCGAGCCTGGTACAGGTGATATCGTTCAGGCCGTAAGACATATGAGAAAGATGAACAGCCAGATCGCTGAGATCGTCAGCATGAGAACAGATGAGCTGTATGAGGCAGCTAAGAAGCTTGAGGTTCCTTACGATCTCGTTCAGTACGTACATGAGAATCACCGTCTCCCAGTTGTAAACTTCGCAGCCGGCGGTGTTGCTACTCCTGCCGACGCAGCTCTCATGATGCAGCTCGGTGCTGAGGGTGTATTCGTAGGTTCAGGTATCTTCAAGTCAGGAGACCCTGCTAAGCGTGCTGCTGCCATCGTTCAGGCAACAACAAACTACAATGACGCTGATCTCGTTGCAAAGCTTTCAGAGGGACTTGGTGAAGCTATGGTTGGTATCAACGAGCAGGAGATCGCAATCCTCATGGCAGAAAGGGGTAAGTAATATGCAGGTTGGTGTATTGGCAGTACAGGGAGCTTTCGCAGAGCATGAGCATGTACTTTCCGAGCTCGGCGTACCATGCATAGAACTTAGAAATGCCGGAGATCTGAACAAGCCTTATGACGCCCTGATCCTTCCTGGCGGTGAGAGCACAGTCCAGGGAAAGCTTCTCAGAGACAGCGACATGTTCGACACTATAAAGTCTCAGATCGAGGGTGGCATACCGGTTCTTGCCACATGTGCAGGACTTATTCTTCTGGCACAGCACATCGAAGGTGATGACACTGTACACCTTGGCACTCTCCCTGTCACAGTAAAGAGAAATGCCTACGGAAGACAGCTTGGAAGCTTCCACACAGAGGCCGAGCTTAAAGGTATCGGTGAGGTTCCTATGACTTTCATCCGTGCACCTTATGTGGCTGAGGCTTCACCTGAGGTTGATGTCCTTGCAACAGTTGATGACAAGATCGTGGCGGTTAAGTACGGCAACCAGTTTGCCCTCTCCTTCCACCCTGAGCTTGACAGCGACTACAGGATCCACAAGGCATTTGTAGACAGTATCCAGTAATATATTGACTACAGTCTAAAACATATATCAATAAAGAAAGCCTGTGACATATACAGTAGTTATCTGCCGGTATATGTCACAGGCTTTTTCTAATCTATTTTTCCGGTATGCTCCAGGCCATCAAAGTCCGTCATACTCTCATGCTCAGGAAGATTTGTGAGCGGTTCTTCCTTCTCCTCTATCTTCTCAAGGATCTCCTTGTATTCATTATCCTTGATGTGGTTGCCGATGATCTCCGCCACATCCGTAACTGTGACAAATGCAGAAGAATCTATGGAATTGATGATGTTCTTCAGCTCACCGATCTCAAATCTCGTGATAACACAGTAGAGCACTGTCTTGTTGCCGCTTATCATTCCCTTGCCCTGCATGATGGTAACTGTTCTTCCAAGCTTCTTGTATATCTTGTCTGCCACCTCTCTGGCATCATCAGTTATGATCATGGCTGCCTTCGCCTGCTCAAGACCGGTCTCAACCATATCAAGCACCTTTGATGTTATAAAGTATGTAAGAAGACTGTACATCGCCCTGTCCAGACCAAAGAGCATTCCCGCAATAGAATATATGATCAGATTCATGCCCAGAACAACTCTTCCAACCGGCCAGTCTTTTTTCTTGTTCAGCATGATGGCCACGGTCTCCGTTCCATCCAAGCACCCGCCGAACTTGATGATGATACCAACTCCAAGTCCAAGTATCACACCGCCGAAGCACACCGCAAGTATGGTCTCTGAGGTTGCATTTTCAAGGGGTTTGAATATCTCCACAAATACTGAGAATACAGCCATGGAATAACCGGACTTCACCATGAACATCTTACCAAGCTGTCTTGAACCTATTATAAGAAACGGAACATTAAGAACGATCGTCAGAATACTCAGGGACACTTCTGTGAGATTATTGATCATGATACCTATACCGATGACGCCTCCGTCAAGTATGGTGTTCGGCACGAGAAATTCTTCGATAGCAAATGCAGCTATAACTGCGCCAAGTGTCAGCATTACAAATTCCAGCAGTAATTTTAGTTTTTTTGTCATACTCATCTTCCTTTCCACATCATAGTCGTTTCTTCCTTCCCCTGTTCTCCTTTCAGAATTCTTATTCTCATAACTCCCTGATCATCTGTATCCGGTTACCGAAATTCCACCATCCGTTATCTCTACACATATAGCTCCATGGTCTATGGTACTCATTACATCAGCTCCACAGGCATCCAAACGCTCCAGTGTCTCCCCGTGCGGATGACCATATCGGTTATTCTCCCCCGCCGATATGATCGCAAGATCCGGGTCGACTGCTCTCAGGAACTCCCCACTCGTAGAATATCTGCTGCCGTGATGTCCGACCTTCAACACATCAGCACTCAGATCACCGCCCTCCGAGATAAGCTCCCGTTCTCCATCTTCTCCCAGGTCTCCCGTAAATAAAACACTGTACCCTCGATACTCCAGACGGATAACCGCAGAAAGATCATTTGCATCTTTTATATCAGTTTTTTCGGACGGATGCAAGAAATTTAACCACACCTTAGCTGCATCCTTGCCACAGGACATTTGAGAACCGCCGTCCATATATATGATATTTACGCCTCTTTTCTCTGCCAGCTCAAGCAGTTCACCCATATTTTCAATATCACCATACATCGGAACCACAAGATTATCTATTCTGATACCGGAGTTCGTATCGCTTAGAAGATATTGGATACCGGACACATGATCCTTATCTCCGTGTGTCACAAATGCATAATCTACATGAGCTGCACCATAAAACTTTAGAACAGGCACCATCACGTACTCACCAACCTTATTGCTACTCGACGAGCCCCCATCTATCAATATATTTACTCCCATGCCAGCCCTTATAAGTATGCCGTCTCCCTGACCAACATCCATAAATACAACTCTGAACTCCCGGTCAAATGAAGCTGCTTCGTAACACACGCAGCACAAGGTCATGATCACAGCAGCGCACAGACAGACCATCCGCCTCCTCATCCTGGCGCAGTCTGCGCTCTTTGCTCTTACAAGCAGGATCAACACTCCAACCATAGCCATATAAAATACTACGATCATCATAACCGACACATGGCCTGTATTTATACTGTAAAATGGAATCTTCATCGCCCATTCGCAAAGCTGCCTGTATATTGCAAGTATCAGCTTCACAGGAAACGCTCCTATGCACACCGCCATCTCATTGCCCTGTAGTATCCCGGGAAAAATAAGCATAGCCGCAATCACGACGATACTCACGAATATTATCACAGAAACCAATGGCACTATGAGCAGATTCAGAAAGATCGAATACAGCGGAAACTGGTAATAATAGAATATAACAAGCGGTCCGGTGGCAAGTGTTATCGCCAGATTCATTACAAGTGTACTGACTACCTTATTCTTAGTTGGAATAAGCTTTTTCATAAGTGCTCCAGGCACCGCCATCCCCAGCACTGCGGCAAAAGACAACTGAAATCCGGCATCAAGGATGATACCCGGATCAATCAGCGCCTGTATGACTGACGCGGTTCCCGCGGATGTAAGCATATCAGGGCTTCGCCCCTTTACCTGACCGATCACAGATATCACCATCATTATCATGGCTCTTACAGTTGAACTCGCCATCCCAGTCATAACTCCGTAAAGTACGATCACAGATATAGCCATTATACCAGATGCCATATATGACCCTGTAAGCCTTCGCAGCACGCCGAATAATGTCATTCCTATTATTGCTATGTGCACACCCGTCTGGGGGTTTTTCCTGTCCAATATAGATGGCGTAACTTCTTATTATAAAGGGATAGTCAGCATACAATGCTAAGGGGGATAGCCCACTAGGGGATATACCCCCTTTGAACACCCCAGATTTGCTTATTCTTGAGATTTGTCTAATCACGCAAAACCATGTTTGCGGCTCTCTGTTATACGCATTGTATAACACCACTATATTTGTAACAAAAAATAGCGTGGCTGTCAAATCGTAGCCACACTATTTTTTGTGTTCCGTCTTACTGCTGATTCTGTTTTTCAGTAAAGAATGCCCCATAATTAAACATCTTCATGCTCTGGTATCTGCCCATGTCCAGCAGATTGTTTATTATGATTTCCACGTCCCTGTCCTCACCGGACGGCTCATGCAGTCTCTGGCATATCCTTCCATAGGCTGCAAGCATTTCACTGTAAAGTTTTTCACAGTATCTGCCTTCTGCAAATTCATTCTCTACCACACTGCTTTCCTCACAATCAAATTTATCCAGGTCATAATGTCCGTTCATCAGATCGTAGATCATTGTTTTGAATTCCTCATCCTGTACTCTCATATACATCCTCATCACTTTCCGTGCTCACCGGAATGCATAGAAAAAGGGAAGCCAGTCTTGTCAGATACAATCAAACTGCTTCCCCCTTACTTCTTCAGCGTCCTTACGAAGTTCATCAGTATTCTGCGTTCATCCGCATTTAAGTCATCCCATATCTCCAATAATTCACCTTGCTCATCCGTCAGGTCTGGCCGCATACCATCTCCGGCAAAGAACTGTGCGATTGAAATTCCGAATGCATCACAGATCCTTTCCAGGGTCGGTACTGTAGGTATGCTCTTCTTATTCATTATATTTGCCAACGCTGTCTGCGACATATCCGTGAGCTGTGCAAGTCTGTATTTGGAGACTTTATGCTTGCTGCATAATTCTTTTACCCTCTTTGGTATGTACTCCTCTGTACGCAAGTAAATTACACCTCTCTTCTATCTGTACGATATACATATTGTAACCGTTACGCAGAAGAATTATTAGAACCATATCTCTTTCGTAATTTACTCTAGTGTAGTGGAGTATCTGGGTAAAAAAATATGAACGGCAGATTTATGCAGTTCAGTTTTGTATCATGACAGAACCTTGATTTACCTTGTTTCCATCATTCTTATATCGTCTTGTTCCAGTTATAAGCATACCATCTGCATCAGTATCCTTCAATAAAAATCGTTCGACATATTTCGCACTTTCCCATCCCCCATGTTTTTCTTCTACTCCATTGCGCTTTATTAAATTACACAACTTTTTTGCACTCATTGATAGATAATTTACCTTGCGTAAGAAAAAGAAAACAGGAGGTACAATCTATGAATCAGACGCAGATATCTGTCAACCACAGGCAGATAGGATACCGTATCAAGGAAGTAAGGGAGCAGAATCATATTTCACAGGCGCAGCTTGCGGAAATGACCGACCTTTCCGTCTCCTACATAAGCCACATTGAAAATGCAAAAAGAAAAGCAAGCCTGGAATCTGTTATCCGTATCGTGAATGCCCTCGGCATTACCGTGGATGAACTGCTTGCCGGAGTGCAGGTGAACAATCCGGCTGCATACCAGACAGACATCGATATGCTTATGGAGGACTGCTCGGAAAATGAGAAAAGATTCATCTATGAACTTATAAAGGCAAGCCTTGAAACCATGCACAAAAACGGCTGGGAGCTTGCTTCCAGTGACAGGCACAGATAAAGGCACACTATTTTCACACAAATAAATTTTCTTTGAAATAGACTATAGGGATATGGCTGTCCGTATAGTCTATTTTATTTCAGCATGAAAATTTTATAATAAAATCCAGCACAGAAATAAAGGTGGTAAGTCATGAACGAAAACGAGCAGAAAGCCGGCTCAGTTGCCGACCAGAAAAGTAAGATAAGGGAACGTTATAAAGGTATCAACCCGGATGAGCTTGACGTGATCCCTGCCCTTCCGCAGGAAGATATATTTGCAGTGGAAAATGAACAGCGTGTTGCCGTATATGCAAGGGTGTCAACGGATGATCCGAGACAGACATCCTCATATGAACTGCAGAAGAACCATTACCATGATGTCATCAGTAAGAGTCCGAACTGGAAACTGGTGCAGATCTATGCGGATGAAGGCATCTCCGGCACTTCACTCCAGCACCGCGATCAGTTTAAACTGATGATCGAAGACTGCAAAAAAGGTCAGATAGATCTTATCGTGACCAAGAGTGTATCACGTTTTGCCAGGAATGTGGTGGACTGCATCGGCTATGTCAGGGAGCTTCTCGCACTCCCCCATCCTGTCGGTGTTTTCTTTGAAACAGAAAGGCTCAACACCTTTGACCCCAAAAGTGAGATGGTGCTTTCCTTCATGGCCACACTTGCACAGGAAGAAAGCCATACCAAGAGTGAGATCATGAATGCATCCATTGAGATGCGTTTCCGCAGGGGGATTTTCCTTACACCGATACTCCTCGGGTATGACCATGATGAAGACGGAAACCTTATCATTAATGAAGGGGAAGCAAAGATCGTAAAACTCATATTTATGATGTACTTAAACGGATGCACCTGTCAGGAGATTGCCGATACCCTGACGGAACTCGGCTGCGAGACCAAAAAGGGGAACACCGTATGGTCTCCCGGTTCCATCCTTCAGATACTGCAGAATGAAAGACACTGCGGTGATGTCCTTGCACATAAGACCTACACTCCGAACTACCTCAACCACAAATCAAAGAAGAATATGCAGAACCGTCCCCAGTACCGGAAGCGCGACCATCACGAAGCCATCGTATCAAGGGATGACTTTATTGCGGTCCAGAGACTGATCAGCAATGCCAAGTATGGGAACAAAGGGATCCTTCCGCAGCTGAAGGTCATTCCGGGAGGTGTCCTGAAAGGGTTTGTATCCATCAACCCCAGATGGGCGGGATTTAAGGAAACGGATTACATGAATGCATCTTCCAGTGTTTATGACGGCACGGAACAGTCCGGCCCGTCTTCCGGTCATGTGGAAGTAAAATCCGGTGAATTTGACCTGCGTGGATATGAGATCGCACGCTCACAGTTTTTTGACAGCACGGACCGTATAACCGTTACCTTCAGCCAGGGAGATATCCGATTTTCCGCTCCTGCCGTCCGCAAACTTGACAGCACGCTTGTGGAACTGCTCATACATCCAAAGAAACTGGTCTTTGCCGTAAGGAATGCGGGGAAAGACTGCCGGAATGCCATGCAGTGGTCTAAAAAGAAAGACGGCAAAAACTCTCCACGTGAGATCAGCGGGACTGCATTTCTTCCCACGCTCTATTCCCTCCTCGGCTGGAACGATGACTGCCGTTACCGCATCACGGGGGTAAAACGTGGCAGCGGGAATGATGCCGTACTGCTCTTCAACCTTTCCGAACCGGAGATATTCATCCCCAATGACATGGTCGGTGCACCGGATGCGGATCCGGCCGTAAAACCCTTTACGGACAACCAGCAGAGAAATGTCCGAGCCTATCCGCCTGACTGGGCAGACACATTCGGGAGCAATTATTACAGCCACGCACAGGCAGAGGAACTTGCCGGATTCACCGGACGTAAAGACCCGGATACCTCCCATGCCCCGGTAACATACAACGACACTGATATACAGGTCACCAGTAAAAATGACATCGAAAAGAATATTAAACAGATCATGTCAGATATGAAGGAGAACGCAGATGAACATACAGACAAACGATGAAAAGAATACCATTCCCGTGACCGAGGATGATGCTTTCAGCTATGACGGGTATCAGGTCGTCCGAGGCGAGTTCTTTGCCCATACCTATGAACCGTCCTTTACTTTTAATTCCAGCAAGGTATCCGTAAACACCGCCTGCATAAAAAAGCTCCCGGATACGGATTTCGTGCAGATACTCGTAAACCCGGATGAAAAGAAACTGGCGGTGCGTCCATGCCAGGAGGATGAGAAAGATTCCTTCCGGTGGTGTTCCGCAACGGCAAAACGCTCTCCTAGACAGATCACCTGCCGTATCTTTTTTGCCAAGGTCGTGTCGCTTATGGGATGGAATTCATCCTACCGCTATAAACTGCTTGGGAAGCTGATACGGTCAGACAATGAACTGCTCTTTGTCTTTGACCTCACCACGCCTGAGATCTTCGTGCGTGAGGAGAAGGAAGACGGAAAGATAAAAGCGTCCCGCACGCCAAGCTATCCGGAAGAATGGCAGAACCAGTTCGGTGTGCCTGTCGAGGAACACCAGAGCAGTTTACAGGTCAACATGTTTGACGGTTATGCGGTGTTCGGCATCTCCGAAAACAACACCGCTGAACCGGAAGAAGAAACAACAGAACATCCAGAAAAGGAGGAACAGCATTATGAACAGAGAAACCTCTTTGAAGCCGGTCCTATGCATTGACTTAAAGAAAAACAGGATACGCATACACAAGCTCACGCTCCATATGCTCGGTGACCCGGAGTATATCCAGCTGCTTGTAAACCCACAGGACAGCATGATTGCTATAAGGAAAAGTGTGCGTAAGGATTACCTTGCCCACCGTGTACGCTACAGTAAAGCCGACAGCCGTTACTGTTACGAATTATACAGTACGGAACTTTTACAGGCATTACGGCATACGGGCATATATCTGGAGGATAACCGCAGCTACCGTATCTACGGTGCACTGAATCCAAAAGAATGCCTTGCCAGCTTTTCCATGAATGAATGCGTGCTTGTAGATGATATGACCCGAACGGAGGAATCAGTATGAACAACAGACCAGTCCCGGAACTTCAGACGAATTCGGAATTTGATGAGCTGATACAGCCAAGGGAAGAAAAGTACCTGGAACAACTCGAAGAAAACATCTTTGACCACGGATGCCTGGAGCCTGTATGTGTATGGAACGGTATCATACTTGACGGCCGTCTGCGGTATAAGATCTGTACGAAATGGGATATCCATTTCAACATCCGGTGCATCACGTTTGAAAGCCGTGATAAGGCAGTCTCTTTTATCTGCCATGAACAGCTCAAACGTACAGACCTTACCGGGGAATACAAAAAATACCTGATAGGCAGACTGTTCCGTGCGGACATGAATACTGCCAGTGATGAATTCATGAAAAAACATCCTGACACGGAACTGAATGCAGACGGACAGGTGTCACAGAAATATGTCCATAAGACAGATATTGCCACCATCATAGGCAATGAATTTAATTTTGGTTTTTCCACCGTGACAAAATATGATATTTATGCCCGTGCGGTCGATGACCTGAAACGGAAAAGCCCGGAAATCGCAGAAAAGATATTAAACGGGAAACTCCGTGTATCCCATGAAAATATCATAGAACTCTCCCGTCTTCCCATTGAGGATATCAACGGACTGAAAAGGCTCTTGGACAGCGGATCTATAGACCGCATCGGATACTCCCAGCTCCGGCACGAACTCAGATGGCAGAGGCTTCCCACCGGAAAACCGGACTCAAGAAGGATAAAACGGGAAAAGGAAAGTGCCGAAGCCGGAATTAAGCAGATGCCCGCCACTGACCCGGATGCAGAACTCGAAAGCCTTAAATTTACGATACCTTCATGGTCAAAGACCATATCAAGGACCATGGAACTTACAGATTTTCCTTCCACCTCAGTTAATGCAAGGCGTGAAGTGAAGATGCAGCTGTTAAACCTAACAAGAAAAATAACCAGACTGCTTTCGCAGCTTGAGGAGGATGATCCAGATGACAGAAGAACAGACAGCCGGACAAACGCCACAGGCCATTGACCTGATGCAGTTCGTCCCAAAAGTACACTTTGAACAGATCCCTATCAGGAATCTCGTATCCAACCAGGAATACCAGCGCAACCTCTCACAGCACCATGTCCAGCGTGCTGCCGCCAACTTTGACCTGTACCAGATAAATCCCGTAAAGGTCAGCCGGAGGAACGGCATCAACTATGTATTCAACGGGCAGCACACCATTGAGATCGTTGCCCTCGTTTCAGGATCCAGGGAGACACCCGTGTGGTGCATGGTATACGATGACCTCGGATATGAACATGAAGCGGATATCTTTGCAAACCAGATGAAATATGTAAAGCCCCTGCTGCCTTATGAGATATTCATGGCAAACATAGAGGCCGGCAATGACAAACAGCTCATCATCCGTGACCTGGTGGAATCCTATGACCTTACCATCGCATCCACCACGACCCCAGGCGGTATCTGTGCTGTCGCAACCCTGGAAAACATCCACGACAAATACGGCTACCATATGCTCGACCATGTCATCCGTCTCATTGCAGCCACATGGGAAGGGGCATCCCAGTCCTTCAGCGCAAACATGATGAACGGACTGGCACGTTTCCTTAATGCTTATGGTGATGCCATAAAAGATGATGTATTTAAGGAAAAGCTCGGAAGGATATCCATCAAGGAACTCGCCCGCACTGCAAAGGACAGGCGTTCCGGCTCACTCGGATTTGCGGAAGCCATACTGATATACTACAACAAAAAAAGCCGGAATCCGCTTACCTGGGATAAACTTTATACTCATAAACTTCCGCATAAAAAGGACATGGAAGAAGAACCGTCCGACATTCCTGAGCCTGGGGATGCGGACGGTGAAAGCAGCCAGATGGAGCTGTTTGGACTTCATAACAGCGGGGTTTCCGGGTGATTTACACGGAAACCTTTACCCTGCTGCCTTCCAGAAAGAAGAACTCATATTTTTTCGCACCAAGCACCGTCACTTCGCAGAGGACAAGCTGTGCGATCTCCGGGACGAATCTGGTAAGCGGTTCATTTCCCACGGCTTCCATCATCTGCCCCGCCCTGATCTTTTCAAGCGGTGTCCCGTCCGACTTCATCTGCTGCCATCTTTCCATATGCTTATCCCTGTCCGTGACCAGTCTGTTGAATGCTTTTACAAATCCCTTTTCCAGGTCTGCATTATCCACATAGGCATTCGTGCATGCCACTTTCCCGTCTTTCCTGTGGTTCTTGCACTGCCACTGTACGATTCCCCTTGAGCTCCATGAATGTCTTGTGAACAGGCTTTTGCATTCCCCGCAGAACACCTTCTCACAGAACGGCATACAGTCCGCACCGTAACTGTACCTGTCCGTGCCGTGCGATTCCATGAACTTTTCCCTGCGGTCGAATTCTTCCTGTACCGCATTCCATGTCTGCTTATCTATGATCCCCTTATGGCTGTCCTTTACATAGACCTGTGCGATCTCACCGTTATTTCTGACCTGTCTCTTGGTAAGGAAGTCTGCCGTATAGGTCTTCTGCAGAAGTGCATCACCCATGTGCTTTTCCTGTTTTAGAATCCCTGTGACCGTGCTTGGATACCATTTTGTCTGCCCCAGACATCCCGGAACTTTCTCTTCCGTCAGTTCCTTTGCAATCTGTGCCGGATTGATTCCGATAAGGAAGTCCCTGTATATCCTTCTCACTGTCTTTGCCTGTTCCTTATTGATGACAAGCTTCCCGTTCTCATCCTTATCGTATCCGAGGAACTTGAATGTGTTGAGATGCATCTCACCGTTCTTGAATTTCGTGCGGATGCCCCATTTACAGTTTTCTGAAATGTTTCTCGATTCATCCTGTGCAAGGGAGCTTAAGATGGTGAACAGAAGCTCTCCCGTGGAATCCAGCGTGTTGATGTTTTCCTTCTCAAATATGATGCCGATCCCCAAGTTCTTTAATTTTCTGGAATATGCCAGGCAGTCCTGCGTGTTCCTTGCAAAACGACTGATGGATTTTGTTATGACAAGGTCTATCTTACCGTCCTCGCAGTCTGCGATCATCTTTTTGAACTGTTCCCTTTTCTTTGTATTCGTACCGGAAATTCCCTCATCTGCATAAATGCCGGCCATTTCATAATTCTCATGCTCGTTGATATATTTTGTATAATACTCGACCTGTGCCTCAAAACTATGGAGCTGGTCTTCCTGATCCGTTGACACACGGCAGTAGGCTGCCACCCTTATCTTCTTTTCCTGTACCGCCTTATGCCCTGTCCGCACCTTTTGGCTTCTTGCTGGTATAACTGTAACGCTTCTTGCCATTCTTATCATCCTTTCTCTGAATATAAATATCTTTTTTGATTTCTCCCCATCCCTTTATAATGGTATCCGGAACCCTTGTCCCATCACAGAAGTCTTTCCCCTTCCGCTTTCTCCCGTTGCATACCCATATGACCTTATGGTTTTTGGTGTTTACATGCCTCACGAGTCTGCTTCCGCATAATCCGCAGAAGATCTTCTCCCTGTACGGATACTCTGTTTCCGTATTTTCAGGAATCGGCTCCGGCTCTTTCTTCTTATGCCTTCTTTTCCATGAAGCTTCTTTCAGATAGGTAAATTCCTTTTTTCCCTTATCTGTCTGTTTTTCCCCTATATACATATTTTCATCAAAATGCCATGCCCCTCGCAAGACTCCGTCCGGAATGTTTATCCCCTCGCAGAAAGACTTCCCATACCGCTTTGTACCGCTGCATCCCCAGTTCAGCCTGTTGCCGTTACTGTAGATCCTTTTGTAAAGCGGGTGTCCGCATCTGGCACAATAGATCCTGTTCATGTATGGATAATTTTCTTCCGTGAATTCTTCGATCACTGAGCCTTCCGCAAGATAATCCCGCTTTGCTTCCAGTGCGTCCTGTGCTCTCTGCCAGAGTTTTGGGGAAACAATGGCTTCATGGTCATCCTCGATGTACCAGGCATCTACTTCTCCCCTGTTTCTGACCAGTTTTCTTTCTTCATTTACAAAATACTTATGCATGATATAATCGCCTTTATAGATTTCATTTTCCAAAATACGAAGCACCGTGCTATCAAGCCATTTTGCACCACCCACCGTTTTTACATTATTTTCGTTCAGGTAGCGCTTAATAGCTGCAAGAGTATATCCCTGTGCTGCCATATCATAGATTTTTCTTACCCATACCGCTTCCTCTTCATCTGCAATATAGACTCCCCGCTCATCCTTCTTAAATCCGAAAGACCGCTCAAGGTACTGCACGGGAATCCCTGCCTCGTACTTTCTCTGGTACACCATCTTTGCACCAACGCTTCCGCTCTCGCTTTCTGCCTGTGCAAATGCAGCAAGGATCGTAAGCATAAGCTCGCCTTCCCCTGACAGGGTATTGATATTCTGGAGTTCAAAAAAAACACCAACATTCAGTTCTTTCAGCTTTCGTGTAGCTTCCAGAACGATTGAGGTGTTTCTTGCGAACCGTGATACGGATTTTGTTAATATAAGGTCTATTTTTCCCTTACGGGCATCTGCTAACATCTTCTGCAGACCGGGACGTTTTTCCTTGAATCCTGATATGGCAAAGTCACTGTAAACTCCGGCATACTCGTAATCAGGATTACTGGTAATGACTTCTTTATAATGCCTGATCTGGTTTTCCAATGAATTTTCCTGTTCATCCGCATCCGTTGAGACACGGCAGTAGGCGCATACCTTAAGTTTTTGCTTCTGTCTGCTGTTTCCTTCCCTTATCTGAATCTCCAAATTCTGCCACTCCTTTCTCTTTGGGTAGTCTATATATCACTCTGAAAGCCAATAATAGCAAGTACAATCTGCGATACCTTTCACCTTTCTTTCCTTGGCATAAATGGAAAAAAATACGGCTGACAGCCATTACTGACCATCAGCCATATCCTTATTTCAGGAGTTCATTAACCCTTTTCTGTACTGCGGAATAATCATATCCGGCAGAAGTGATCCTTTTCTTTCTGTCAGAACCATTTCCCCAGTCACCATGAATAACTTCCCTTGCGATCTCATCCACGGATTTCCTGGATGGGGAAAGTTTCTTATTCACGATACTCTGGACTGCAGAATAGTCATACCCCGCCTGTGAGAGCAGTTTCTGTCTTTCCGCACCATTCCCCCACTTTCCGGCAATCACCTCGGATGCGATCTCCTCATTGGACTTCTTCACCGGAGCGGGTGTACTGCTTCCCTTGGCATAACCGTTCAGCCCGGCTGCCTTGATCTTTGCAGGGAAATCCACATAGCAGTAATCCTGATCACAGGACTGCCCATTGATCTTGTTGCTCCGGATAAGGTTTGTCTCCCCTCCGAACTGCCAGATCTGTGTCTCTGCACCGCTTGCCGGGGCCGGCTTGCTCTTACCCCATCTTGCAACCCAGTGGCTGTAGCGGATAAGCTCCCCGTCATTCATCTCGCTGTTGAAGAATGACTCGGACGAATAGATGCCGACCCAGTATCCGGCAGCTTCTACTGCAGAACAGAATGCCTTTACGATCTGTGTCAGTGTATTTCTGTCATTCTTGGTGATCATGCTGCCTTCCACATCATAAAAGACAGGATACTCATATCTCTTTCCCTTAAGCAGTGAAAGGAAGTATTCTGCCTCCTTCTTGGCATCTGCCACGCTTCTGGCATTTCCATAGAAATATGCGCCCTTTGGAAGTCCGCATTCCTCACATTTCTTATAGTTTGATTCAAACTGGCTATCCTTATAAAGTCCGGCATCAGCACCTCCGGCTTTGATGACTGCGAACTCCACGCCTTCCTTGCTCTTAGCCCTTGCAAAGTCAAAACTGCCCTGCCAGTGGCTTACATCGATTCCAAATTTCTGACTCATAATATGATCCTCCAATTCTCTGTAATAAAAGAGGGAAGGAGCTACCCTTCCCCGTTGTCTTTGTCTTCTTCTGACCTGTCATGAAGCTGTTCCAGCACGGCTTTGATCTTTGCCGGAACCGGAAGTCCCAGATGGGATGCATTCTCCAAAAGGGAGATTCCTTCATTTGAGATGTAGAAGAAAATGGCTGCCGTCCTTAAAACGCTCCCCGTTCCGATGACATATACATCAAGAATGTTTGCAATGCCGACCATAAGGAAAATCAGCACCTTACGGCAGATTCCCTTAAAACCAACTGCGCTGGACAGCTTCTGGTCACTGATTGCACACATAACTCCCGTGATGTAGTCGATGACCACAAATGCGAGCAGTGCAAAGAGCAGGCCGTCACATCCTCCCAGAAAGTATCCAAGCCATCCTCCGACTGCCGTGAATACAAACTGTACTGCGTTCCAGAATTCCTTCATTGTCTTGTCCTCCTTTGATTTTTTGTATGAAAAAAGCAGCTACCCGCAATGGATAACTGCCTGATTCCAAAAAGTATTTTATTGTTCCTGTAAAATATAAGTGATCTTCATTGTCTTATCTGCCGTCTTTGTAATTGGGGCATCAAGGTTATTGATGGTTGCCAGATAATTACACATCATGTACCACCCGGACGTTGACCATGTGCCATAATCACAAAAATAGATGAGTGGTTCATTTCTTACAGGAGTCACGCTCATCGTATAACTGGAATTAAACAATGTCTGTGTCTCCGGTGGCATGATCTCATCCGTTGCCAGATTCGCAATCAGAAGCTGTTCATAACTGTATTCGTAATAAACCCGTCCGTTAATCACGAACTTCGGCACGCCATTGATGTTGGTCACATTGGTCCGCTTCAGCTTTACAACATTTGCCGGATTCGTGATCTGGATTTTATACACATCATACGGGGCATCATATCCCCTCAGCAGAAGATAGCCTTCGGTAACGAACATTCCCCAGTTCCCTTCCGTCCTGAGATATTTATCCGTGGTGTTTGCTATTTCATACTGCTTGATTTTCCAAGTGTCCACTTTTATTTCCGTTATAAGAAACTTGCCCTCTGGGGCAGTCCTGCTGTTGCTGCTCGTGCAGATATACAGACAATCATTTGACGGATCATAATTATATGACCAGTAGCCAATCTGCAGTTCCGAAGACAGTTCTGCCAGTTCGATTTCTTCGATAAGCGGTTTCGTGGTGTAAATATTATCAAGAATAGATACCGTCTTTAAAAATGCACGTCTTTTTGTGATGTGGATATGGTTCTTATCTGCCACCTTGAAATAATACACACAGTCCTTTGCCCTATCGATTAGGAATATCAGCTCTGTTTTTCCAATCGTCATACCGGAATATCTGCTGCTCGTGCTTGCCCCTGTCCTGTCAGGGTACACATACTGAAGATTGTCTTCTGCAATGGACTGCATCAGTAAATTATCCCTGATTGGACTGGTATTTTTACTGCCGTATGATGTAAGTCCACCATTTTTATGTGTAAGACAGATGCTGGCAATCGTGCCGTTCGCCTGACTGGTTGCAAAATCATATACATATTTCACATACCTGTCTTTCAGATTTACTTCCGATTCTGTCTGGTTGAATCCGCCACGGAAGGTATTCTTTGTGTTGTTCTGCATTCCATGTGAAGCACAGCCGACAAGGTTTGCATCTGCCGGGGGATAATATTCATCCGCATTCTCCGGTATCTCCCTGTCGAAGCACAGGATGCCTCCGAGCAGTTTTTCATAATACGGCACGAATTCATTCAAAAACCTGTTCGGTCTCTTGGAAAGTCCAAGCGGTTTCAGGATGTCCCTTAGTGCATTGGTGACCATATTGCTGTTCTGGTAGGTTTCCACCTCACCTGTGTTTACATCAGTAAGTTCTATTCTTGTTGTTCCCTTGAGCATCGTCATCATCTCCATTTCTATAATTCATGATAAAGGATGTAAGCGTTGCATCGCCCGCAAGCCAGAAACGGAAGGTTATCGTCTTTGCTTCCAGCAGTCCGGCATACAATTCATCCAGCTCCATTGTGAGAAAATCCGCCATCGGGGTTTCACCCGTAAAGGTCTCCCCGTCATAACTGTACTGTACCGTGATCTCTCCCTCATATTCTGCATTCAGTGCCTTGATTCCAAGAACCGTGCCGTCCGAAAGATCCGCCGTGCATTCAATATACTGTTTTGGCGGTGTTCCCGTAATCACGGCATTCAGCGGAAATGCCCTGCTGTCACTCCAGCTTAATACGGAAGGAAGCGTCAGCCCTTTTATCAGATCCCACTCCGGCATCTTTGCAAATCCATGTTTCTTAAACAAAAGTGCATTGACCTCTGTTTCTTCCAGTCCGACAAGTACATCTGCTGTTTCTGACAGCTCCTCATTTATGATCTGGTTCTCCACCGTATACAGTTTTCCGTCCCCGTCTTTTATCAGGAGTTTAAACGGGACCAACAGGTCAATCGGTGTGTATTTCACTTCAAAGGTCTTACTGTCCGCATAATACTGGAAAGTAATATCCGGGGAAGCTGTATCGGGCTTTGTGAAAGTATAGTTCTTGTCTGCACTAAAACCGAAACCTCCATCATAACACTGGACAGGAACAGAAATCATATGAAGGGAAATATCTCCCGTGTCCCAGAACAGAAGGTCATACTTTAACTGGTAGTCCGCCCCGGATGCATTGTAATGCGACCATCCTTCCCACCGTATTTTCAGAAAACGGTAATAACTGTATAAAGTCCCTTCTTCCCTGTAAAGCGATCTCATTCTGGTATCACGGTTATCCACTTTAAGGTGCGTAGCATCACTGCCGATTCCCCAGTAAGAATCACCGTGTGCATAAATGTACGGCACGGCTTTTCCGAGGAACGTGAAAAAATCCGCACCACTCACGGCAAGCGTACCGCCATCATAGCTGTTGCTGTCCTGTAACAGACAGGTCATATTGGTGACACCGGCCGAAAAAATATCATTTATATTGTCATAATTCATAGTGTAAATTCCACTCCTTTCACTCCGTCAAAGCCGGATATATCAACCGTTGTCCTTTCCAAGAAACCTTCATCCACTTCATCCGTCACGGCTTCCTGTGTCTGTTCAGTTACTGCTTTCAGTTCAAAGAACCCGTTTTCAACGGTAATGGTATCCGGGAACTTAACGGAAGTCTCTGCCGCGGTAATCACATACTGCGGACGGACTGCTGCGGTATAACCATTGACTTCCACCCCGTCCACCTTTGTGAAGTATGAAATATCGATCACGAGGTCTTCTGCATATCCGTGGTCGAGGGATTTCGGCCCTGACTTCTGTACATACCGTTTCCGCAGCATGAACCGTTCTTCCGTATTGACCGTGACATATCCGTTATAATTTGGATTTCCCCGCACGCTTGTAAGTACAAAGGTTCGGAGGATCTCCGTGATCCATGCACGGTCCGTAAATGCATCTGCTTCATAGTTCTGGTCTGTGATTGGAATATTCCCGATTGTCTGTGTCAGTCCCTGTGTCTTTTTGGAAGGGAATGTTACGGATGCCGTATCCTTAAACACATCAGCCACAAACGGTACATCCGTAATGCTGATATTTCCAATATTCTCATTGATATTGATGCGTCCGTTCCAGTCTCCCAGTCCTGCTGCGAGTCCCTGACCGCTGATGGTTGCCCTAATCTGCGCCTCACCAATCTTAGCACTCCCGGATGATATCTTCAGATACATGGAAAATGTATTGGAGCTGTTCTCTATGACTTTCGATATCGGAAAAAACAATGTCACGACATGCTTCCCATACAGACAGGTCTTGACCGGCATGAATGTATCTATGGTTTCATTATTTATCTTATAAACAATGGACAGCTCCGGCAGTTCCATTTCTGCTGCCACGCCTTCTTCCGGCTCTCCCCCGGTATCCGGCTTTACCACCTCCAGAAGCATTTCACACTGGAATGCTGCCGTGGTTTCTTCCGTTGCAGTAAAGTCAATATCCATCACATTCATAAGGGACTGCCCAATTTCAAACGGGGCAACATTGACAAAACTGTAAATTATGGTCTTTCCGCTTTCCACGGAATTGATAAGACCTGTAATATTCTTATCATTCTTGCTCTTGGCAGATGCAAGCCTCGGATTCTTCCCGACACATTTCAGTGTCATTTTCCCGTTGATCTTACATTCGATGCTCGTAATGCAGCTTATCTTTGTTTCATCTGCATGTCCGCCTGAAAACTTCAGGATGTCCCCGACTTCCAGTGCCGGATTCCCGATGGTGGAACTGTCAAACGGTACATAATTTATCTTCTGCAGTGCTGTGAGTATCTCACGCAGTATCTTCTCCCTTACGGATTTCAGTCCGAACTGCAGTAACGGATTGATGCCGAGGTTCATGGTAAGGGCATCGTCTTTTTCCATTGCAATGTATTCTGCCGTCTGGCTGATCTGGTTTGTGGATGATACTGCCGTGTATCTTGTAACAAAGTCAGAGTAACTGCTGTCAAACCTCTCCTTCTGCTCCACGTTCCATACGGATTCATTCCCGTACCGCTTAAGGACAAGTTTTCCGTATCGGTCTATCTGGCAGAAACAGCCAAGCACCTGTGCCACATAAAAGACCATGTCACGGAAGGTCTCTATATCATTATCCGAATATATACCGAGCGTGGTCTTACCGTTCGGAAAGGCACTGATCTCCGCAACCGTCTGTGCCATTTCCACCTTGCATGCATCACACGCGGCTTTTAAGAACTGGTATGGCGTTCCGCTTGAGGATTCCAGTTTCAGGGACTTCTCAAAACGGAGCATATGGTCATAGCCTTTCAGTTCCAGTGTCCGCACCTTCCTGTTGGCTTCGGAAACTTCATAGATTCCCATCGGTATGGACTCCGTTGTCCCGTCCAGAAGTGTCAGACGGTAATAAAGCCGTACCTCGGCATCTTCCAGAGTGTAACGGTCGATCTCCGAAAACAGGCTGATTCCCATTTCTGCTGCATACACTGTTCCGAGTTCTATCTCCGTGTTACTGCAGCACTGCCATTTTATGTAGCCGGAACCCTTCACGATATCCTTTGCCGTGAATTCATGTACCTTTCCGGCTTTTGTCGTGATCGAACCGTACCACTCATATTTTCTTGTATTCTGCCTTACGGCATTTTTGAATTTCTCTGATACTTCGATCACAGCATCTGCCTCCTACATTTCTTTCAGGGTAAAGGATACCGTCCACAGTCCCTTATAGGATGTGTCCTTTTTAAGTGCTGCCTTAAATCCCGTGATATACATTTCTGCATCTTTCAGTTCCAGTGTTTCCGTGTCAAAATATTTCACTGCGATCTTCGGCATCTTGGAATATGCCGTCAGCAGTTTAAGCCACTTCGGAGACACGGAAAAAGAGACGGAAATACCAGCCACTCCCGTCCTTACTATATCCCTCTGTGTGGTTCCCGCCTCTGTTTCACCACCGGAGTCCGCCTCGACATCTGACAGTCCGATATCGTAGGAATCCGGCAGAGGCAGAGGCTTCTCATTAAAAACAAGATATTGTATATATGCCATTTTTATCTGCCCCCGCTTCTTAAGTTCGCCCTCTGCTGTGCCGAAACAATAACCTCATCAAGTATCGTACCACCAAGGTACACAGGAATGACAATGTCACCGCTGTCCGGTTTGATATTCTCGATTGCAGAAGTAATTGCAGAAAGCATCCCGGAAATGCCTTCCGGCTGTGCTGCCGTTCCTGTTCCCGTCATGCTTTCCATGCTGCTGACCTTCGGACTGACTACCATATCGGAAGATACACCGCTTACCGCCTTTTGGATCATGCCCCGGCTCTTTTCGATACCCTTGGCAAGACCTCCCATAAAGTCAGGCATCCATGATTCATAATCCGTCAGCGGGCCTTCATCCGGCACGGAGAAGTGAAGGAATGACTTGATCTTGTCTGCCACACCCTTAACGGCATCCCCGACTGCACCGATACAGCTCTTGATTCCGTTTACGATTCCCATGACCAGATCCTTGCCCCAGGTAAATGCCTGTGAAGCAAGCCCCGTGATATGGTTTTTCACATTAGAAAAACCTGTCTTTACTGCATTCAGGACATTTCCCATCGCACCTTTCACCGCATTTACGATTCCATTGAATACGGATGTGACCGCACCCTTGATTGCACCAAGCACCGTTGAAACGGTCGACCTGATGGTATTCCATATGGTGGTGATCGTACTCTTAATCGTATTCATGATGGTGGTAATGGAGTTCTTGACCGCAGTAAAATCCCCTGTAATCAGTCCCTTGATCCCGCTTACCACGGCACTGATGATGGTCTTGATGGCATTCCATACCGTGGAAAAAATCGTCTTTATTGCATTCAGTACAGTAATAATGACTGTTTTTATCGTATTCCATACCGTTGTAATGACAGTCTGGATAATCGTCAGGACTGTCTGAATAATCGTTTTGTAGATATTGAAATACGTTGTCACCAGTGTTTTTATCACATTAAAAACTGTAGTAAATACACCCTTGATGGCTTCCCAGATGGTCGTGATGACCGTCTTTATCACATTGAAAACCGTCTGGATGATGGTCTTATACAGATTGAAATAAGTCGTTACCAGGGTCTTGATCACTTCAAACACGGTCGAGAAGATAGTCTTGATGGCTTCCCACACCTGTGAGAAGAATTCCTTGATTGCATTCCATACCGTAATTGCAACCTGTTTTACGTTCTCCCAGAGGTCGATCCAGAACTGGCGAAACCCGTCACAGTTATTCCAGAGATAAATAAAAGCAGCCACAAGAGCTGCAATGGCTGCGATAATAAGTACGATTGGATTTGCGAGCATCGTTGTATTCAGTGCTGCAAAAGCCCCCTTCACCGTATTGATGACTCCGGCAATCTTCGGTACAACCGTCATGATCGTACCGACTGCGGATATGACCTTTCCAATCACGATAAGCACGGGACCAAGTGCTGCCGCCAGAAGAGCTATCGTAACGACCGTCTTCTTCGTACCCTCACTCAGTCCATTCAACCAGTCCACAAATTTCTGCACCCATCCCACGATCTGTTTGATGGCCGGCATCAGAAGTTCCCCAAAAGATATCGCCAGACCTTCCAATGCGGATTTTAAGATAGTGATCTGTCCCTGTAAGTTATCAAGCTGTGTATCTGCCATCTGCTGTGCAGCACCACCGCTTTCCGTGATGGATTTCTGTAAGCTGTCCCATGTGCTTCCTGTATTGGCAAGCAGTGCATTTACAGAAGACAGATCCGTCTTGTTAAAAATCGTGCCGATGATGTTGGACTTCTCCGCTGATGTCATTCCGTCCATGCTCTTATTCAGATCACCAAGGATATCATTCATTGACCGCATGTTTCCTTCGGAATCATATACGGAAATGCCCAGTGCTTCCATCTGGGCGGCTGCTTTATCCGTAGGATTCTGCAGTGACAGGATAATGTTACGAAGATGCGTACCGCCTTCTGCCCCCTTGATACCATTATTGGCAAGAATACCAAGTGCGGTATTGAGTTCTGCCGTACCGCCCTTGATGGATTTAGCTGTCGCACCAATGGTAAGGATTCCCTCGCCCAGCTGTGCAACCGATGTATTCGTGGTAGATGCGGTCTTTGCCATCTGGTCTACCATCGTTTCTGCCTCGTCCACGCCCATGCCAAGTGCAGACATTGCATCCGTTACCATATCAGAAGCATCCGCAAGGGCAATATCCCCGGCAGCTGCCAGGTTAAGTACGGTCGGCAGTGTATTACACATCTGCTCCGTGTCATATCCGGCAAGAGCCAGGTAATTTAATGCCTCGGCACACTCGGATGCAGAGAAGGCTGTTTCTGCCCCCATCTTCTTTGCCAGCTTGGAAAGGGTATCCATTGTATTTACGGACTGTCCGTTTACCTTAGACATGGAATCTTTTGTGATTCCCATAGTAGCCTGTACCTGTGACATAGAAGATTCAAAGTTTGCTGCCGTTGTTACGGATGCCGTACCAAGTGCAGTCACCCCGGCTGTTACTGGGAGGAGTTTCTGTCCGGCAGATGAAATGTTGTCACCGACCGTCTTAAATTTTTCGCCTGTTGCTGCAATCTTCTGTACTGCCGTAGCGGACTGGTTCGCCTGTGTTTCCAGATTCTTTAAGTCCTGCTCAGTTTCCACGATTTCCCTCTGAAGGGCATCGTACTGCTCCTTTGAGATCTCGCCATTGGCAAGTGCCGTATTTGCCTGTTCTGCTGCGGTCTTTAAGGTGGCCAGCTTCTCTTTTGTCTCACTGACCGCTTCCGCAAGCAGTTTATGCTTCTGTGCCAGAAGCTCCGTATTACCCGGATCAAGTTTCAGCAGCTTGTTCACATCCTTAAGCTGTGACTGGGTGGACTTGATCTGTCCGTTCACACCCTTCAGGGCGTTCTGCAGTTTGGTTGTATCACCACCGATTTCAACGGTAATACCCTGAATACGGCTTGCCATGCCTTTCACCTCCTCCTAAATGGGTACAAAAAAAGGAGCATCTCTGCTCCGTAACAAAAGAAAAACACCTGCCATTTCTGACAGATGTCCTATGTAATATTATGAATTTATTTAAGCCGCAAACTGGAAGTTGTCACTTTCCTGTACTTATAATTTTTCATCAAAGTGGTTGCATCATCTCAAGAATGATTCCATCCGGATCTCTGAAGTAAAAAGCTCTGCTTTCCCCAAATCCATCTGCCCTAAAGTCGAAATACTGCGGTTCAGACAAGCACTCCACATGATTTTCGGTAAGGGTTTTGTAAACAGAATCAATGTCATCCGTGTAAAAGCATACTTCTGAGATAGATGTCGTAAACAAGTCTGATTGTTCTTTATGGATTTTGCTGTCTACAAACTGAATCAATTCAATCGGTGGTGCTTCAAGAGCCTTCGAACCATTCAAATATGCAACCCTTGCTTTACATTTTTCCTTGCGGAACATTTTATCTGTCTCTTCGCCTTCCATAAAGATTTCACCCTGAAATTTAAGCCCAAGAATATCTCTGTAGAAAACAATCGAGCGATCCAAATCAGAAACGGTTAATCCAACGTGATAAATTCTTCCAACCATATATATTCCTCCTACAATTTCTTTATTTCATCAATTTGTAACTGAGAATGTCCCAGTCGTTTTCTGCTGATAAGTATAACAGAAAACGACTGTGTTCTCAATCAGAAACGGTCGAAGTCCTCTTGTGTTGCAAGCTCGGCATACTTATAGTCATCGTTCCGGCTCTCACTGTACATATCGTTGATGAGTCCTATTGACAGCATTTCAAGGTCTGCCATCGACAGTCCTAACTGTACGCATCGCAGCAGAAACAGGGGGGTTGTCATTTCACGCTCTGTTGGACGAAGTTTTTTTTAGCTTCTACATCCGTTTTTATATTCAGCCCCCAAAGCTCGATAAGCTGTGGCAGAACCTGATAAATTGAAAATGTATTGAAATTATCAAGCCACTCCTCTGGTGTATCCGGGATGGACGGGTCTGCATGCTTTGCCATAATAAAAGCAATATTCTCAAACATCTCAAGGGAAAACATATCAAGATTCGATGATTCTTCTTTTCCGTCACCGATGCTCTTTTCAAGTAATGCCAGGTCTTTATAAATATCCCTCTGGAATTTTAATCTGTAGATTCTTGGAATGGCTGCACTCGCCTTGAATGCAACCATCTGTCCGTCAATTTCTATATCTTTTCTGATACCCATGTCTTAGTCCTCCTTATGATACACTCTTGGTTGATTTTGCTGACTGCTGCTCTGCAGTGGAAGCTGCCGGAAGATACACGCTCTTATACCAGTTATTGTAAACAGTCTCAGTTGTGGAATCTCCCGTTTTTGCCTTGACATATCCGTCTGCCATAGGTCTTGCCTTGATGGTCAGTGTTTCCGTCTGCACTTCCTTATCTTCCTCATTCGTCTTGGACTCAATGGTCGGACGTGATGCGGAACAGTTATAAAGCACATGGCGGATCTTACGGATATCACCATCAAACTCAAACAAGAGTGCAAAACTGCCTGTCTCGGAATTTGCATTCTCCACAAGCACCTTATTGGCATCCTGCTCCTCTTTTAAGATATCTGTGCGGAATGATTCAGGGATCATTGCAAGTTCAAGGTCACCATCGTATCCCTGGTTGTTATTGATCACGTAATATTCAATGCCGTCCGCATAAAATGACTCCGGCTCTCCGGTCGGATCCATGCTGATGGATACCGCACCGGGCATCGGCACGGGTGTCCCAAAGCTGACCGTACCTTCCTCTGCAACCGTAATCGGTGCGTAATGCACATTGCAGATATTAAATTTGACTTTATTCTTTTTGTTTGCCATCTTCTATACCTCCATCTGATAAAGCACCTCATACAGATTTTCAGATTCGATCCATACTTCGCTTTTTTCATAAAAAATATCATGCCCGTCAAGCACGGCTTCTGTCTGCTGTTCCAGTTCTATATTTTTTATATCCGTGTAGATTTCTATGTTCAGACGGTCTGTCTTAAAATAGACTTTCCCGTCTGCAGAGAAATTATTGCTTCCCGGATACAGGAATACTGCAAAGGGCGGATCAGGGGATTCCCCTTCCGCAAAGTGATGATAGGCATATGGAAGTCCGATTTCTTCCATCACTGCCATGACTTCTTCATGCGTCACGAACGCAACCCCCTCTCTATCTTCTGCACCAGCTCCCTGTTTCCCTTTTCTTCAGCCGGGGCAATATGCTCCCTTCCGGCTACCCTGCCCCCGCCGCGTTTTGCATGGCCGTGTTCCAGGAGATGGGCTATCTGGTATCTGTCCTTAGAATGGACCGTCATGGTAAGGGAGTTGCTGCTCTCCGCTGTCTTTTTGATAGCCCAGCTCTTCTTATACCTTCCAGTCCGCTTCGGGGCATTTGCCTGTATATCCTTCTTCACGGTCTTGGATACATCCTTTACCGCATCCTTGACGGTATCCGTGGCAAGGTCTGCATATTCCTTCAGGCCATCCATGATCGCATCTGCCAGACCGTCAACGGTCGTTCTTCTCTCTGCCATCTCCTCACCTCTTTGCCAGGGCAGCCCTGATCTTCAATGTCTTATTCTTATACTGCACGTTGTCAACAAATGTAATATTATAAATATTCCCACGGAACAGGATGCGGAAATGCTCCGTGTCAATAGCGGACACCTCACTGCAGTAACGGATGACAAAATCAAGTTCCGTTTCCGCATTGACCTGTTTTGCTTCCCAGTACTCCTTCCCGGAAAGATTATTCACGTAGGAATAACATTTATAGTAGTCGCTCCATACAAGGGTATGGTTTCCTGCCCCATCCTTCTTCGTGCTGCTTTTCTGTATCATGATCCGTTCACGCATAAGTTCTATCATCAGAATATCTCCCTCCTGATTCCAAAAAACAGATACTTCAGTGTTTCCGTCATTGTCTTATGATCTGCTTCTTCCCGATGCTCATACAGGTAAGCAATAACATACAGTTCTGCAGTACGGACAACAGATTCATACTCTTTGAGTTCTTCCGGATGTTGTCTTGTCACATCTAAGATCAGGCGGTCGGATGTTTCCATCAGACGGAGGATGAGTTCATCCTCGTCTGACGAATCGACCCTGAGATACCCTTTGGCTTCCTCAAGCGTTACGAACATCCTGCCACCCCTACTTTCCGGCAGCCTTGATATCAAGTGTCTTGACTGCCTCGGAAAGGATCAGCTTGCCGTCCACGCGCTCTGAAGCAAGGAATCCGACCTGTCCGGTTGTGGCATAAAGCTCATTCAGTCTCTTGAAACTTCTGCCCTGGCGGTCTGCGATCCAGTAATAACTGTAATCACCGAATGCCATGACACGGTTTCCGGCTGCAAGTTCCGGCACATAGATGGATGTGCGGTAAGGACGGTTTAAGATCTTATCCGGCTCTCCTTCCCTTACGGACGGCTGCCAGATATAATTTCCGTTTCCGTCCTTCAGCTTTCTGATTGCCTTTACAGTCGAATCATTCAAAAGCCATACCGCCTTGTTACGGTAAGGGGCACGGAGGGAATAGTAAAGATCCATGACATCATCAAACGTAATGGATGTTCCGGTGGATGTCACGCCCGTCTCAGCACCGCCTGTTGCATTGAAGATTCCGGTAGGCTTTCCCTTGCCGTCACCGATAAAGAATGCCTCCTCTTCCTTTGTACCGATCCTTCTTCCGAACTCCCTTGAGATGTACTGCTCAATATTGAACACACTGTCATTTAAGAGTTCATCGGACACCTTGATCATGGTTGCCAGCTTAAAGGCACTGATGGTTGTCTGTCCGAAGCTGTCATCAGATTCCGGAAACTGACCTCCCTCATCGATCCATGCCGCCTCACCCTTGGATGTAACGATTGGGATCTTACGGTCACCGCTCGATGTCTTGATGACGGTTGCAAGGTTACGGAAGAATACCTCCTCTTCCAGTGCTTCCACCAGTTTCTTCTCGTACTCATCCGGTACAAGATAACCGCCCTCGGAATCCGTGCCGATGGTAAGGGCATTCTGTACTTCATAGGACAGCACCTTGTTTCTCATGCCGTTCCAGAACGCTTTTCTGTACTCATCAGTTGCCCTTCCGGTCTTTGTGTCACCGCCCGTCTTTGCATCCGGCTTGTTGGTGATCGGTGTGCTTGTTGCCTTGGAAAGTTCTGCATCGATGGCAGCCTGTCTTTCCAGTCTCTCGATCTCCTTTCCAAGATTCACGACATCGTTTTCCATCTTGTCATAGGTAGCTGCATCCTCAGCGGACACAAAGCCTTCCTGTGTTCTCTTTGCATCGAGGAATGCCTTTGCTGCTTCCCATGCCTTTGCTCTTTTTTCTCTTAATTCTAAAATCTTGCTCATCTTGAAATCCTCCTTAATGTGTTAAAAGACTCAGTCTTTTTTCTAACTGGCTGACTGGTATCATGGCATCCACACGGGATACCCTGGAAAGGAACGATTCATTCATCGCCTTGGTGGAATACATCATGGAATCCTGCTGGAACGGGAACTTCTTTTTCTTGTCCTTATCCTCGTCTTCCTTTTCTTTTCCTTCCTCTCCATCACTGCCTTCCTCCGGTTCTTTTTCCGGCTTTTCAGGCTTTTTCTTCTCTTCATCCGTCTCACCGGAAGAAAAGAGTATCTTATCCGCAAATCCAAGCTCCACTGCCTTCTTCGCATTGAACCAGGTCTCATCGTCCATCATGTGGGAGAGCCTTGCACGGGTAAGCCCCGTCTTGAATTCATAGGCATTTAAGATTGATTCCTTGACCTCATTCAACATGGCGATTGCTTTCTGCATATCCCTTGTCTCGCCCATTGCCATGGTCGCAGGATTGTGGATCATCATCATTGCAACAGGGGATACACAGACCGTGTCTCCTGCCATTGCGATCACGGATGCTGCCGAAGCTGCAATACCGTCTATCTTGACTGTCACGCTTCCCTTATAGTCACGGAGCATGTTGTAGATCTGTGCTGCCGCGAACACATCACCGCCCGGAGAATTGATCCACACCGTGATATTTCCGTTTCCGGCATTCAGTTCATCCTTGAAAAGCTGCGGTGTCACTTCATCCCCGTACCATGTTTCATCCGAGATCATGCCATTTAAAAAGAGCGTCCTTTCCATGTCAGGCACGCTCTCATCTTCATTCCTTATCCAGTTCCAAAACTTCCGCTTCATCGTTTACCTCTCTTTCCGCTGTTTTCCTGTGCCGGAGTGTTCTGCTGCCCCGTATCCGTCTTGGCAAAAGCTCCCGCATCTGCAAGTTTGGTCATTGCACCGTTTATCAGATACAGGTTTCCCCCTTCCTCATCCGGGATCGGGTTCATGTTTTCCATCTCACGGATATCATTGGCAGAAAACCATCCGTTCTGCCTTCCGACTGCATAGCCGTTCATCCTCGACTGGTAATCCCCACGGAGCAGACCATCCACATTCAGCTTGATAAAATACTTTCCTTTCTCTCCCGGCAGAAGGAGCGATCTCTGTAAGGACTGCTCCCATCTGATCACCCACGGATCAAGTGTGTATTTTACGAACTCCAAGGACTGCTGCTCGATATTGGAAAAGCTCGACTTATCAAGGTCACCGACCATATGTGGCGGTATCCTGTACAGTCTTGCAATCTCATTGATCTGGAATTTCCTTGTTTCAAGGAACTGTGCTTCTTCCGGCGGGATGCCTATCTGCTGGTACTTCATGCCTTCCTCAAGCACTGCGATCTTGTGTGCGTTACTCACGCCCCTGTACACAGAGTTCCAGGACTCCCTCACCTTTGACGGGTCTTTCAGGACCCCCGGATGCTCCAGGACACCGCCCGGATTTGCCCCGTTTGCAAAGAAACTCGCCCCGTATTCCTCACAGGCAAGCGTCATGCCGACAGCGTTCTTTGCCATCGCAATCGGGGAATATCCGATCAGTCCGTCAAACCCAAGTCCGGGGATATGAAGCACATCCTCGGCTTTCAGTTTGATATTTCCATATTCCTTGAACGTAGGGTTCTCATCACTGTTTCTGGAATACACATAATAGATGTTTCCTTTGTCATCCCTCTGCACCTCCATCTTGTCCGGAAGGAGCGGATACAGTCCAAGCACCCTTCCAGCCCCGTCCCTTATGATCTGGGCATAAGCATTTCCCCATATTAAAAGATGGCTCATCAGTGTTTCCCTGAACACAAATGAAGTCATCTCTGGGTTCGGCTCATCATGGAGCAGATAATATAGCGGATGGTCATGCACCAGCTTCTTGCCTCCGTCATCCTGGTACTCATATACATGAAGAGGTAAGGATGCGACTGCCTCCGCAAGGATTCTGACACAGGCATATACTGCTGTGGTCTGCATTGCCGTTCTTTCATTGACAGGCTTTCCGCTCGTTGTCCTTCCAAACAGAAACGAATATCCTGCATCTGCTGCCTTATCCACAGGCTTATCCCTTGCCTGTCCGAATCCGAATAAACTCTTAATTCCCATGTGACACCTCCTAAAAAATGGGTACAAAAAAAGCACCTCCGAAGAAGTGCCGTTCCTGATCATCTCTGATAATTGTTCAGTCGTGGGAACTCTTTCCCATTCCTGTAGTAATAATATTTTCTCAGTGCATTCTGCATTGGATTTTTCTTTGGGTTCTCAAGCGGTTTCAGTTTCATCAGCGAATCATACATAAGGTCATCATCCGCTACCACTGTTTCCAGATCAAGTCCGAGGATCTCCTCTGCTTTCAGTGCAAGGGACTTCCTTGTCTGCGCCCCGTGCTCACCGCTAAGTTTGGGGTCTTTTTCCATACTGTTCATAAAAAATTCTTCCTGCATACAAAATGCCTCCCTGTGCTTTTCCTATATCTTAGCACAGAAACATGCAGCCGGATTATGATTTTACAGAATCATACACGGCTGCATCAGAATACAAGAATGCCCCTGTCATCATACACGCTTCCGTCACTGCCTTCATTCCTGATTGCACGGTCAAGTGCCATAACGGTTGCAACAGCCCCGTCAATCTTTTCCGTGGATTTTTCCTTATCCATTTTGATGTTTCCCGCCGGATCCTGACGGACAAACACATTATCCATCATCCAACGCAGCACCTTATGTCCGCCATGTGCGATTCGCTCCTCCAATGTCAGTTTCATCAATTCTTTTGTCGGTGGACTCATATCCTTATATCCCTGTCCGAACGGGACAACGGTAAATCCCATGCCTTCAAGGTTCTGCACCATCTGGACTGCTCCCCATCGGTCAAATGCGATCTCCTTGATATGGAACTTCGTGCCAAGTTCATCTATAAACTGCTCGATAAATCCATAATGAATGACATTTCCTTCCGTGGTCTTTAAGCACCCTTCGGCAGCCCAGACATCATAGGGGACATGATCCCTTCGGACACGCAGTCTCATGTTATCCTCCGGTATCCAGAAATACGGAAGGATCACATATTTCTCCGTATCATTCCTTGGCGGGAACACAAGCACGAATGCCGTGATATCCGTGGAACTGGAAAGGTCGAGTCCGCCATAGCATTCCCTTCCGAGAAGCTCCTCCTCTTTCACGGCAAAGGAACAGGCATCCCACTTATCCATCTGCATCCACCTGGTGCTCTGTTTCACCCACTGGTTCAGACGGAGCTGCCGGAATACGTTCTCCTCTGCTGCATTCTCTTTTGCACTGATATATGCATTCTGCACTTTTTCAATGTCAATCGTGTATCCGAGTGACGGATTTGCCTTATACCACACATCCTCACTCGACCAGTCATCCTCATCGGATGCCCCGTAGATCACAGGATAAAATGTCGGGTCTATCTTTCTTCCCTCTATGATGTCCAGAGCCTTCTGGTGCTGTTCAAAACACACGGAATTCCGGTCTGTCCCGGCTGTCGTGATCAGGAAGAACAACGGCTGTGTCCTGGCATCACCGGAACCCTTGGTCATGACATCGAACAGTTCCCTGTTCGGCTGTGCGTGCAGCTCATCAAAGATGACCGCATGGACGTTCAGTCCATGCTTTGTGTATGCCTCTGCCGACAGCACCTGGTAGAAGCTGTTGGTTGGTTTATATACGAGCCTTTTTACGGACATGACGGGCTTGATCCTTTTCTTCAGTGCCGGACACTGGTCCACCATATCCACCGCAACATCAAATACGATGGAAGCCTGCTGCCTGTCGGAAGCACAGCCGTAAACCTCTGCTCCCCATTCACCGTCACCGCATGTCATATACAGTGCAATGGCAGCCGCCAGCTCCGATTTTCCGTTTTTCTTTGGTATCTCACAGTAACAGGTATTGTACTGCCTGTATCCGTTTTCCTTTACCGTCCCATAAAGGGTACGGATGATCTCGTCCTGCCACGGGAGAAGTTCAAACGGAACTCCCCGCCACCTTCCTTTGGTGTGTTTCAGGCAGTTTATGAAATTGACCGCATGGTCTGCTTTTGCCTTGTCAAACATTATTTTGCACCACCTTTCACAAGCAGAAGCTCCATTTCATCGTTCTGCTTATCCTCACCGCTGTCAGTGGAGATACGGCTTCTTGCGGACGGGGTCAGTCCGAACTGCTCACAGAACTTATTCATGATCTTCAGATAGGTCTGTGCAATTGACACCTGCGGTACCTGCTGCCAGTATCCGCTCGGGGTCTTTACGATGGTCCCGTGCTGTGTAATGAACTCCTCTGCCTCTTTCCATCTCGCATATGCCTGACAGTATCCTGCGAATGCTGCCATATCGATCTCGGTAAGGATCCCCAGATGCTCCAGCTGTTTTGCCATCCGCTTCCATTCCTTCTTTGCCTCATCCTCAAGCCATGCCGGACAGCGCGGGGCCTTTTTCTCAGGCTTTGGTTCGCCCGTATTAAGGCTTCTCTTGCCCGGATTGCCCTCAAGCACCTTTACTGCCGTAGGCTTTGGTTTTCTTCCTCTCTGTGCCACTGTCCTCACCTCCCCGTAAATGGCATAATAAAAAGACCTCCGAAGAGGCCTTCCGATTTGTGTGTTTATTCTTAAAGTGTCATTCTGATTGCCGGAATTCTTGCTTTCTTTCCTGTTTTCCAATCCGAGTATGTTGCATTTACCTCGGTAAGCCCTGCCATCCTGATGCCTTCCTTTTCAAATGCTGCGAGGGTTTCGATCAGGCTTGAAAATGTACTGCTTATCGTAAATTCGCTGATGCCGTTTTCCTTTAAAGCCTTTACAATTTCCGGAATGTCGTAATCCCAGATGACTCCGTTGAAATCAATGTTATCGTTTCCTGTTTCCTGGCAGTCTCTGTATGCTGCAAACAATGTGCTGTTGATTCCGTAATCCTTAAGGCTTCCTCCCTCGTTCATGGCTTTTTCAAAAATCTCAATTTTCTTCATGGTCTTGTACCTCCGCTTTTTTCTTTGTTTTCCCTTTCGGTAGGTACATATTCGCTCTAAACGCTGATTATATCCAGTCAATTCAACACCATAATGTACACAAAGATAACTGCATTACACTGTGTAAATGTACACAGGCAGGGAACGTTTTCCCTGCCCTTTCTGCTATTTTACATTTGTGAGTGCCCACGCCATTGCATGTCCGGCATCCTCAAACCCTTCTTTTCTTCCGATCCTTGAAATCCTGCATTCGCATCTTCCAAGACCTGTCTCTTCCGGTGTTTCAACCAGTTCATAAACTTCTGCAATGCTGCCCTTAAAGCAGTGTTCCCAGACTGCAACCGTGTAGTCACCGTAGTCAAGGACTGCTGAATTCATGCATCCGTAAAGCTCCATTCCTAATTTTTCTGCTGTTGTGATCTTTGTTTCCATCGTATTTTCCTCCGTTTTCTCTGTTTTCCCTTTCGGTAGGTACATATTCGCTCTGAACCGTACATATATCCAGTCATTTAAGCATCATAATGTACACAAAAATCTGCGGAAGAAATTGTGGATTTTACCGCTGCGATCTGTGGATGGCTTCAAGGATCTGTTCCTGTTCCTCTGCCCCGACACCAATGCTCTCAAGCGCCTCACGTGTCCCACAGTCCGGGCAGATAAGCGTTCTGCCGTCTGCCCTTGAAAGAGATGGTGTCCTTCCGTAGGAAGCCCCGCAGCGGGGGCATATCCGTATGTGCAGTGTTTCATTCTTCATGTCCTGCCACCTCCACTGCTTTTATCTGTGCCTCGGAAAGATAATGTTCGTCAAACCCAAAGCTGATGTACCCCTGAAGGCATGTGCTGACATACGAAAGGGAAGGTACTCCGATCTTCCGTTCTTCATGCATGATGTACACAAAGCACTTCCTTCTGCGTATCTTCCCCGTGCGGATGCCCCTGATATCGAGTTCCATTTCTTTTTTGTAATAAAACACCGGATATCCTTCGTAGCGGTCAAGTGCCGCCTCATCCGACTCCGTGACTTCCCATACCGCCACGGGAACCTCGCTGCCTACCTTCGGCTCAATGGTAAGATAGGCTCCCGTACGGCTTCCTTTAAAGAGAAGCTCATAATCGTTTATGACTGCAGTTCCGATCACCCTTGCGTGAGGGCATCGTATCCGCATCTGTCTGATGTTCAGGTTGCTTCCATAAGCAATGTAATATCTTTTCATAATGTTTCCATCCTTTCTGAAGGGAACACCCTTCTACCACCTTAAGACCGCTCATAGCGGTCAGTGCTCCAAGGTGGCAGGAGGCTGTTCTCTTCAAGCAGCCCTTCCGCTTCTGAAAGCAGTATCTCCTGCAAGTCTCTTTGTAAGGATGTCCCTTGCGGTCTTGAATTCATCCCCAATGAATCCGAGCCTCAAAAGCCATGTCCTCATTGCGTATTTCGGATTTTCCGTCTGCTGCGGTTTCGGGCTTGCCGTCCTTACTTCCTTTGCCATCTGGCTTAGGGCAAGGCAGAGCTGGATGTAGCTCTTCAGCTGTCCCGCATGCAGTCCGTTCAGCTTTCCGTCAGCCGGGGCATCAAATTGGAAAAGCCTGAACTCGACCGTCCCTTTTGTAAAAGTAGCATGGTAGTTTAACATATGGTATCGGCTTTCATTATAATGGTTGTTTCTTCCGTATCCCGCTCCGTTTGCCGTGTACCAGATGTCTGCCAGGGCTGCCATCGTTTTCGGTTTCTTTTTGTTGAGTTCCTTGAGGAATCTTGGGTCTACCGTTTTGCAGTAGCGGCTCATCCGCCAGCTGTCGAGGTTTAAGGCATCCGCTAAAAGCTTCTCGTGTCCCGCCATGATATTTGCAAGGTTTCTTAAAGTCTGTGGCGTGTGTCCCTTTGCTCCGATGTGGATGTGGACTCCGCATCCCCTTGTTGCATCACTCTTGGCTCCCGCATGTCTGAGCTTTCTTATAAGTTCCTGAAGAAGTTCGATGTCTTCGTAGTGAAGGATCGGAGTGACCAGCTCGCATTTTTTATCATCCGGTCCCGCAATGCTGACGTCTTTCTGGAATTTCCATTCCCTTCCGCTTGCATCCCATGCGGACCATGTATAATATCCGTTTCTGGAAGCCGTGTTTTCAAATCTTCCTGTTCCGAAGAATGCTGCTGCAAGTTCTGCTGCCTTATCCCTTCGGATGTTGTTCATCTCAACCTCGACCCCGATGGTCTGTTTCTTCATTTCCTCGATCTGCTTTGTAATCCTTTCGTTCATGGCTTGTACCTCCGTTTGTTTTCTTCCCTTTCGGTAGGTACATATTCGCTCTAAAACACACATATATCCAGTTATATATGCGCCATAAACTGCACAAACATCAGCCGGAAAAACTGTGTATATTATGACTATATCTTACGCCATTCATCCACTCCGTAGATCATCGCAAGTGACCCGTGTCCGTCCCATACTGTGTGGAGCTGTCCTGCGTCATCCACATATTCTACGGTTCCCGTTGTTCCTGACGGAATCTTTCGGTAGGGGTCATCAAGGCGGATAAGCTCCACCCTGGTCCCCGCAGGATATTCTTTCCTCAGTCTCTCAAGTGTCTGTCTGCTTACTCCGAACATACCGTTGACCCCCTTTCCGCCCTGCGGTTGGCTTTCCACTTTTCCGCATCTTCCGGGGTTCGGAATGCCGTATGGCCTTTCAGCCCCTTAAGGAAGAAGGTCCTTGTTTCCTTTCCTTCGCTCCCGCCAAATCCGATGGATACCAGCCATGCCCTCATGTAATATTTTTCATTCTCTTCAATGGTCTGCTTCGGATTCACACGTTTCTGTTCCGATGCTTTCTTTACCATTGCCGATGCAAGTCTGCAGTATTCCATCATGTCATCGGTATGCGGAAATCCCGTGAACTCAATATTCCCGTCTGCAAAGGTAACACCGCTGCATCCGCCCTGTTCCGTAATGAACCCGGCTGCCGTCTCCGTATCTTCGAAGGTTCTTTCGGTCAGGGCATTTATAAGGCTGTCTGCTATGGAAATGCACTCCCTGCCGACTGCCCTGTTGATAAGGTACTGTTTGGAATGCATCATATTTATCAGGTTGATGATGCCCTGCGGTGTCATGCTGCCGATCGGTATTTTGATCTCCGCTTCCGGTTCTTCCGTCTGTGTTTCCTGTGTCTCTTCTGCCACGTCATTCTGGAAAAGCACCCTTCTCACCTCGTCTTCCATGCTGTCATCTTCAAGTATGACCTTTGCGTCCCTGTCCACCGTGATGCTTCCGATGCGGTATGCAAAGGATGGCGGTCCAAGGTATTCTGACCTCTGTCCGAAATGTCCGGATAAGGCTTTTACTAATTCTTTCCTGTTCTCAGCGTTTGTAATAATTTCCATTCTGCTGGTCTCCTTTCCTTTTGGTAGTACCATATATCACTCTGAATGCCCGTATAGTCAAGCAGATAATGGTACTTTCCAAAAGAAAATGTAATGTCAGCTCCTGGATTCCGGAAGCGACATCGCAACCGCATAAGCGACCGTTGCGGTGACTGCATTTCCGGCCTGTTTATAAAGCTGTGCATCGGAGTTGACGGCAGAAGCACGGTCAAAAAGCTCATCAGAAAATCCCTGTAAGCGGAAGCACTCCCTCGGAGTCAGCCGTCTGATGCGACCGCCCCTCATGAGCGTTCCCATCTGCCCGGAACAGTCCAGTGTCTGGGAGCATCCTTTTCCGACCCTTCCCCTTCTTGTCTCACTGTCCGGGTAGGCAAGGTTGATACCGTCCCCTTCCCGTGCCACTTCATATCCTGCCTTTGTAGCATTTTTCACTTTGACGGAATCCACCTTTTCACAGACATACACACCGTGCCTGTCCTGGGAGGTCAGGGTGAACATCGGCTCTCCGTCCTCTTTCATCCTTCTTCCGTTCTGCCGTTTCTCCATCCGTTCCGGTGTAAGTACCGGGTGGACTTCCAGCACGGCTGAGTTCATGGCTGTATGGTTGGTCATCCCGGCTGTGTACCTCGCTGTCAGGCATCTTGCCGTATCCGTAATTTTCGGATCATGGTTGCTCTGGTCGATGAAGTAAAGCCCCGTCTTGGCCCCGACACCGCCCGCATTTCCCACAAGGGTTGCGGAAATACCGTCCGTCCCATAAACACGGTAGCCTTGCATACCGCCTATAAGCTGGTTAAGAGCTGCTGCGTTTTCTCCTGTGAGAGGTAATATTTCTCGTCTACCTCTGCTTCTAAGATTTGCGATAATGAACACACGCTCACGGTTCTGTGGGACTCCGAAGTTTTTGGAGTTAAGCACCTGCCACCGACAGTCATACCCTGCTTCGTCCATTTCAGACAGAACTGAGGCAAAGTCGAATCCTGCATTAATCGATAACAGGTTCTTAACGTTCTCAACAAGTAGGTATGCGGGTTTAGCACTTTCCTCTTTGCCTTTGAGGAGGTCAATAATGTTGTAATATATTCCACTTCTTTTTCCGACCAGTCCCCGCTGTTTTCCGGCAACGGAGATGTCCTGACATGGGAATCCAAAGCACCAGATGTCTGCATAGGGGACATCTTCGGGTTTGAGTTTTGTGACATCATGAGCTTTCCACTCTCCTTCCGTATCATACATTGCCTCATATGAGGCTCTTGCAAATTTATCATATTCACAGTACCCGATGCATTTATGGCCGGCAGTTTCAAGACCGAGCCTGAAGCCGCCGATGCCGGAACATAAATCAAGGAAGGTCATCTGTTTCATTATACTGCCCTCCCTTGCATAATTGCTGATATGAAATTTTCATATCGTCACGGATGACAAATACATCCGCATCCGAACCGCACTGTTCAATATAGCGGTTTACAATCACATCCACGAATTTCTCATCCAGTTCGATTCCATAGCAGATACGGTGTGTCTGCTCACAGGCAATCAGCGTAGAGCCGGAACCAAGGAACGGATCAAGCACGATGCAGTTGCTCATGCAGGAGTTCTGGATCGGGTATGCCATAAGTGCCACAGGCTTCATGGTCGGATGGTCCTTGCTCGCCTTTGGTCGGTCATATTCCCAGATGGTGGTCTGCTTCCTGTCGGAATACCACTGGTGCTTCCCGCCCTTCTTCCATCCGAACAGACACGGTTCATGCTGCCACTGATACGGACTTCTTCCAAGAACCAGTGCGTTCTTCTTCCAGATGCAGCACCCGGAAAGGTAAAATCCGGCATCCTTGAATGCCTTTCTGAAATTCAACCCCTCCGTATCCGCATGGAATACATAAATGGAAGCATCCTGTTCCATTGACTGCTCCATATTTACAAATGCAGCAAACAGGAATTTATAGAAATCCTCATCCGGCATGTTGTCATTTTTGATCTTGCCGGCCGTCTCCTCTACATTTACATTGTATGGAGGATCAGTCAGGACAAGATTTGCTTTCCGTCCATCCATCAGCTTTTCGTAGGTTTCCGGCAGAATGGAATCACCGCAGATGACACGGTGCTTTCCAAGCAGCCATACATCTCCTGTCTTTGCCACGGTCGGCTTTGCAAGCTCCGCTTCCACATCGAAGTCATCTTCCGTGATCTTCTTATCATGCACGGAATTGAAAAGCTGTTCGATCTCCGGCGGTTCAAAGCCCGTGATGCCGACATCAAAATCCGAATCCTCAAGGTCTTTGATGAGGTCGGCCAGAAGTTCCTTGTTCCATTCGCCCGTAATTTTATTAAGGGCAACATTGAGTGCCTTTTCCTTGGTCTTGTCAATATCGACCACGATACACTCCACTTCCGTGTACCCGAGGTCTGCAAGGACCGTGGCTCTCTGGTGTCCTCCGATAATGGTCATGTCTGAGTTGATAATGATCGGCTCGACATAACCAAACTCTTTAATGGAGTTCTTGATTTTTTCATATTCCTTATCACCCGGTTTTAACTTCTTCCTCGGATTATAGGAAGCCGGGATAAGGTCTGCTATTTTATAACTCTGAAACTGCATCTTCCATATCCTCCTCTGCTAAAAACCTGTGCCGGAAATAACATTCACGGCCGCAGTATTTTCTGTTCTTGTTTCCATAGGAAATGAAAGGCTTCCCGCACTGCTCACATACAAGCGTGTAGGAAGCCTTCTCGCTTTTCTTTACTGCTTCCGGGTGTGCCTTCCACCATTCCCTTCTGCATTTTTCACAACAGAACCTTCTCGGTCTGCCAGTCTTCGGCTGCGTGATCGGATTACCGCAGAAGTGGCACACCTCTTTACCGTCCACCATGAGTTTCATATTTTTTGAAACCACCGTGGCGTATCCGGCAAGGTTATGTCTCTTGCAGTAATTCCTTACGATGTCACGGGACAGTCCGATTGCCATTCCGATGGCTTTATAGCCCATCCCCTTCATCCGCATCTCGTTGATCTGCTTTGCCTGTGCGTCCGTCATCCTTTCCACTCTCCTTCCGGCACACAAAAAAAGACCGGAAAAACAATGTTTTTACACTGTTTTCCAGCCTTAAATAATGCTTTTTTCCTGATTTTCCGGCAAAAGGAAATACCCCTTTTTGCCGTGTTTTAAGTACATTCTGCGAAAATTACCATACCCTTTTTATATCCCCCCTGTTTAATTCTGCGAAAATTCACGCAAAGGGGGCCATCGGTCTTCAGCGGTTCAGACTGTAGAGATTCAGATACCCCCACGGTCTGCCGTCAGAACCGATACTCAGGATTGTTATCTTCGTTCCATGTCTTTTTATCATGACAGGGCTTGCACAGGCTCTGCCAGTTCTTCTCGTCCCAGAACAGGACGGGATCACCACGGTGCGGTCTGATATGATCGACCACGGTTGCTGTCACTGCATGACCTTCCTTTAAGCACTGAACGCACAAAGGATGTGCCTTCAGGTATCTTGCCCTTGCCTTCTGCCACTGCCTGTTGTAACCACGCTTGCTGCTGCTCGCCCTGTCACCACGGTGCAGTGCTTCATGCTCCTCGCAGTACAGTCCGTCTGTCAGCTTCGGACATCCGGGGTGTCTGCACGGCTTCTTTGGTTTCATCGGCATCTGCCATTCCTCCCTTCTATGTACACGGGCGGTGTGAAAGGATTGGAAAGACACCGCCTTATGGCAACATAAAAAGGAGCGTTTCCGCTCCCTTTCTTTTTTGCCATCTTAATCATAGCAGATGTAAATTAAAAAGTCAGTACACCCTTAGTACACCTTTAGTGCACCCTTAGTACACCACCTTTTTATTTCTTTAACCGCAGCAGACTCTTACCAACAGAACTGATAGCTTTCCCGCCCATCTGCCTTACCTGTTTATTAGAAATTAGTCCTGCCGAAACTGCAAGCAGCAGCATACCGCCTGTAATATTTCTGTCAGTCTTTTCACGTTCTTCTTTCAGAAACTCATTATGCCCGTCTACTTCTTTTTCCTTAATACGGTCGAGTTCCTGGATACGGTCTTTCGCCCACTGAATTTTTCCTTCATCTTCTGAAGTTTTTATAATATCATAAAGTTCCTTACGTTCAGCTTCCTGACCTTTATCCACAGTTTCCTTAAAACTGACAGCCGAATCCGTAGTCTGTTTATGTACTGCTTTCAATGAATCATATCCATGATTCACGTTGTCCCGTAAAACATTCAGTTTATCCATGAATTTTTTATGGGCTTTATCGGATCTTGTCATATTTGTGCTGGCTGCTCTCTTCTCTGCCATTTATGTTCTCCTTCCCTATACCTACAGCCCCATATCGGAAAAAATACCATACCAGTATACCTGATTACGGGTAGCCGCTGTTGCTTCTCCGGATATATGTTCTCCCTTTTTCCTTCTCAGGTACAGTTCATATAGCTCTCCGCATTCTTCCTTCTTTAAAGGTCTGGGCATTTTTATGGAGCATTTGGGTTCATGCTCTTTCGATACAGTCACAAAAACAGTTCCATTCTCTGCAAAAGCATAAAACCATTTTCCTTTTCTGTTATTCATAGGTACAGTAACAATATCCCTCGGATTGCTGCTCAGGCTGTTAACAAGGTCATCATAATTTACCATTTTACCGCCTCCGTCTCTGTTTGGTTCATAACAGTATTTTACCATAACGCAAACAAAAAAGACAGCCGTCTGACTGCCTTAATTGTACTCCGCATATGCACCTATCTGTATCTGGAGTGCTACGGTGATCTGCTCCATAACCATTTCATCCAGCACTTCCCCGATTCTTTCTCCGAGTCTTGTTTTATCAAGGGTCTCCACCTGTTCCGCCAAAGCCATGCTCGGCTTGTTCAGACCGCTGCCTTTGGGTATCTGCACATGGGTCGGAAGATACTTCTTTTTCCATATCCTGGCTGACAGCGGAACGACCGTGACCACCGGGGAATGCTTATTTGCCTTATTATTGCTTACCACCAGTGCCGGACGGACACCGCCCTGCTTGCTTCCATCTTTTTCTCCAAAATCCACATAATAAATATCTCCACGCTTACACATAAAAACCTCCTATCCGAGGACAAATGCTTCCACCTGTCTGTCCCTCAGTTCATACTGTTTATCAAGTTCCTTCAATGCTGCTTTTCTGTATTTTGCTATCATCGTATGGCTCACATGGTATCTTTCCATCATGATGTCCCATGTCATGTCCTCATCCAGAAGATCCGCGATAATGCTTCTATGTCTTTCATCCAGTCCGTTCACTGCATGCTCGAAAAAATCCAGTTCTTCCTTCAGGAACATATATCTGTGGAAAAGGAAACCATACCACTCGTCATTCTCCCTTTCCATTGCAGCCTTATATTTGACTGCTATGTTTGCCGTTTTATCGGAAAGAGTGCTCGTCTGCACCCTTTCCCCTTCCTGATGGGAGTAAAGCATGGAATCGATCATGTCCTGTTCGCTCACTCCCTGAAACTGACGGAGCTGGAACTCAGTCACGGTCAGTTCCTTTTTCATATTCTTATATTCCTTCATCATTACTTCTGCCGTCATCCGTCATACCTCCAATCCTTGCCTTTACTGCTTCTATCATTGCATTCTGTGTAATGTCCTTTTTTTCGATTGCCCGGAGGATATCTTCATCGACCGTGCCTTCTGTCACCAGATGCTCTATGATGACCGTGTGTTTCTGCCCCTGTCTGTAAAGTCTGGCATTTAACTGCTGATACAGTTCAAGGGACCATGTAAGTGAAAACCATACGATGGTCGAACCGCCTTCCTGAAGATTCAGTCCGTGTCCTGCCGATGCCGGATGGATCAGCGCCACCGGGATCTTTCCTTCATTCCAGTCCTCGATATCCTTCTTTGTATTGATATCCCTTGCCTTAAACCGTTTTAATATCCGCTCCCTGTCATGCTTGAACCAGTATGCAACCAGAAGCGGTTTCCCATTTGCCGATTCGATCAGGTCTTCCAGTGCATCCAGTTTTCTGTCATGGATATTTCGGACATTGCCGGATTCATCATAGACCGCACCGTTTGCCATCTGCTGGAGCTTGTTGCTTAAGGCTGCTGCATTTACCGCATCGATGTCCTGTCCTTCCCCGTATTCAAGGATCATTTCATCTGCCATCCTGTCATAAAGTGCCTGTTCGGATTCCGACATGGATACGGTCACACGGTTGCTTACACATTCCGGCATATCAAGATAATCCACGGCTTTCATGGAAATGCTGATATCGGAGATCAGTTCATATATTTTTTCTTCTGCTCCTTCCCTCGGCTTATAGGAAAAGATGAGCTCACGATTCCGCTTATCCGGAAGGAAGAACCTGTCACGGTATCCTCCGATGTATCTTCCAAGCCTCTGCCCCATATCAAGGATCCCTATCTCTGCCCATAAGTCCATGAGGTTTCCCGGTGTTCCCGTAAGCCCGACCACACGTTTTGCCATCGGCCTTACTTTTTTCAGGTCTTTGAATCTCTGTGCCTTCGGGGACTTGAAGCTCGACAGCTCATCGATCACGACCATGTCAAAATCAAAAAATATGTTTTTTGTCATCCAGGAAACATTGTCCCTTCCGATGATCGTCACATCGGCTCCTGACTGAAGTGCTTCCTTTCTCTGCCCTGCAGTTCCCATTGCCACGGCAAATGTCATGCCATAAAGATGCTCCCACTTTTTTATCTCTGCCGGCCATGTGGTCTCTGCCACACGTTTCGGTGCGATCACCAGGATCCGTCTTACTTCAAAATAGTCAAACAGCAGAAGCCACAGTGCCGTAAGCGTAATGACCGTTTTGCCAAGTCCCATGTCAAGGATCAGGCAGCTCACGGGATGCCCGATTATAAAATCTGTTGCATACTGCTGATAATCATGTTCTTTGTATTTCATCAAGAATACCTCCGATCTGTTCGATATTATCAACTACATAAACGGGAAAGCCTAACCTCTCAAGCATCCTCTTTCTCTTCAGCTGAAGCGGTCTCGGCTTCTTCCCCGGTGCTTTCAGTTCCACAAATGCCATTTTCCCGTCCGGCATCAGGACGATGCGGTCAGGCACTCCATTCATACCGGGCGATACGAACTTTAACGCCATGCCTTTCCGCTTTTTAGCTTCTTCCCTCAAATGTCTCTCTACTGTACTTTCTAGCAAAACCAGATACCTCCTTTGCCGATTGCGGTTGCCATATGCCTTTAACTCCTATACGCGCATATATACATGAATTGCTCTTTTTATCTTTATTTTTAATTCTCAACTGGATTTAATGGGAAACTGGGAAACTAAGAACCGCAACCCCTTATTTCCCAAGGTGTCAGCACGGTTTCCGACTACCGTTGCCCATCTGCATCTGGGAAACCTCGGAAACCGCCTAACGGGTTTCCTCTGGTTTCTCATCCATCCGCACAAAAGTCTTCTGCACTCCGTAAAGGGGGACTTTGGTCTTGCCCGTGGTATTGGAATCATATTTCTTCCATCCCCCGATCTTGTTTAAGATGCCTTCGATTTCATAGGAATCTGCCTTCTTTAAGTTCTGGCGCTCCTTGCCGAAGCACTCCACCCAGATCTCCATGATGCACACACGCTCACGCATGACCGTTCCTTTGACACCTACCGTCTCGAACTCTCCTCCGCCAAGGAATGCCCTTCTCTGGTAAATATCCATTGATGCCCAGTTGTCCGGCAGCAGTCTGTCAAGATAGTCCTGCACGATGCCCTCACGGTCATCCGACTCCATTGCCTCCTGCTGCATCTTATATGCTTCCTCTGCCTCCTCACCTTTTAAGAACAGCTCCTCGCCTTCGTTATACAGATGGATTGCTTCTGCCCAGATCTGGTCGACACAGTCAAGCTCCCACGGATGATGTTTTCCTGTCCCCGGCACATGCACGGGCCAGAATCTTCTGTTACCCGTAACGTCACGTAAGAATCCGCCCTCGGAGTTAGTGCTTCCCACAATGATGCACTTTCTTGGATGGGACTCTACATTGACCCCGTATGCCTGACGGAACTTATCATCCTGACGGGTGACGAAAGACTTTACTACCTCGACTTCCGTCTTGCGGATACCGTTCATCTCACTGATCTCAAGTATCCAGTTTCCGAGCAGCTTCTCGGCAGCAGTCTTATCCCTCATGTCCGAAATGGATAAGGAATCCGAGAACCACTGCTTTCCAAGGATGGCAAAAAAGGTGGATTTTCCCATTCCCTGAGGACCGTTCAATACGAGGATGGAGTCGAACTTTACTCCCGGCTTATAGATACGTGCTACCGCAGCCACCAGTGTCTTGCGGATGACCGCCCTCGTATAAGTTGTATCTTCTGCACCAAAGTAGTCGATGAGCAGTGTGTCGATACGCTCCTGTCCGTCCCAGTGAAGCGTTGCAAAATAATCCTTGATCGGATGGTAGAGCCTGTCGGAAGACACTACTGCAAGCAGTGCATCCTTGAACTTTGTCGGTGACCAGATCCCGTACACCCTCTCGAAATACACCTTTGCATTGGCAAGGTCTGAGTCATTCCATCCTGGCTTTACCTGTTTCCACGGAAGCGGACCGATGACATCAATGGTATCCTTGAACTCGTTGTACACGATATGCTTGAAATTCTCATCGTTGCGGATGATCAGTGCGATGTTCTGCAGTGTATCCTTGATGTTTCCCCTGCGGTCAAGTGCCAGCTTGTTCTGCCAGTCCTCATCCGGCTCTGTGGAAAATTCCTGTACCGCCAGCTCCTGTCTTTCCCTGGCAAGCGTGTTCTTCACTTCTTCATCTGCAGAAGCAAAATCCTGCATGGCCTTGAAAGATGGGAGCTTTCCCGGCTCTGTCCCTTCGGCGGCTCTTGCATCCTTGTCACCAAATTTATGAAGTCTTACCACATCAAACGCATTCATCAGCTTTCCGCAGCATGGGTCTGTTGCATGGTGGCTGTATACGAACAGGTCATCGTAAACCACGACTCCGGCAGCCGAGTCCGCCGGAATATAATCGTATCTACCGGGGATTGCCCTTGAATGCCTGTACACATCCGGGATGAATTTGTCGATTGCCTGTGTCACCGTGTATGTGCGGTTGAAGGCCCCGATCAACCCGTCCTTTGAAAGTGGGTCAGCCTGTTTTTTGATATCCCTCTGTACAACGGATGCCTGACGGTTGCTGACCGGCCACGCTGATACATCATGCCAGTCCTTATAACGGGACAGTACTTCATCGGGATCAACTTCGTTCCCTTCGATTTCCTGAAACACATACTCACCGTCACTGGAAGTGCTCGGCCAATACATGAGTCTTGATGGTTCATAGGTGGAATCATCGAAAAGCTCGATGCCGATATCCGATGCAAGCATACGGCTGACTGCCCCGTACTCATCAGGTGTCACATCCCTTGTCAGGAATATGATGATACGCAGCCTTGGTTTCTCCGGTGTGTGCTTATGCGTGGAATACACCACCATCTTCATGTCAAAGAACATTTCCAGTTCATCAATAATGCCCTGTGTTCCGTAATCCATATCAAGCGTGATGGCGGATCTGGAAATCACGCAGTCCTTCTTCCTGCGTCCGCCCTTCAGTTTTCCAAGCACGAAACCTCCGACATCCTTGATATTGTCCTGCTGCCCTTTCGGCATCTTCCTGTACTGCTCCATTGTTTCCGCAGTATATTTTGTCTTGGAAAGACGGCTGACAAAATCTTCATATGTCATATCCATGCAGTTAAACTTTTTGTCCATTCTTGAGTTTCCGATCGATACGAACATTCTTCTTTACCTCCTTCTTTTTACGCTTTTCCTGTTTCATGACCCGTCCGATTGCAATACCTGCGGTCGGATCAGGATACCCTTCCCTGTTGCATCCTCCCATAAGCTCCTCCTAATCTTTCTTGTAAAACGGACTTTCAAATCCCGCAGCCTTAAGCGGAAGCCCCTCACACCAGTCAGGGCATACCGCCATGATCCCATTGACTTCTTCCACCGAGGATGTCCCCTCCGGCACTTCAAGCACCACTTCATCATGGATGTGGCACACGATATCAAATCCCTTCTTTTCCAGACGGAGCATTGCCTCTGCCAGTACATCCCTTGCGGTTGCCTGGACGATGTTCTCGCAGAATTTTGCGCCATAAGATTCGATCTTCGTCCACTTGCGGTTCGTGCCGATTCCTTCATAGCTGACACTTTCCGAGCCAAAGCGGTTCACGGTCATCCTTGGTCTTACATAGGACAGCACCCTTCCGGACGGCAGTGCGATCTTTAACATCCCGGACTGGTAATATACCGTCACCATTCCGACCTTTGTCATCTTCCTCTCTTTCACGGCAGCCTTTACTGCGCTGTCAATTTCATACCAGTAATTCACGATGTGTGGATTTGCTGTCCTCCATGACTGCACCAACCCTTTCAGTTCCTCTTCTTCCACAAAATTTAATGCTCCCATGCTGATGAGCGCACCTTCCGCACCTCCATACTGACAGGCAAGTGATGCCACCTTTCCCCTTGCACGGTACGGACTTCCCTTTGTGATCTCTTCGATTGGGATATGGAACATCTTGGATGCCGTCTGCTCATAGATCTTTCCGGCACCACGGAATTCCTCCATGACCCATCCCTCTCCGGCAAGGTAGCCCATGACCCTCGCCTCGATTGCGGAAAAATCGCTGACGATGAATCTGCATCCGGGTCTTGCCACGAATGCGGTACGGATCAGCTCCGAAAGCACATCCGGTGTGGAATCATACAAAAGCTCCACCAGGTCATATCTGCCTTCCTTTACAAGGGAGCGTGCCAGTTCCAGGTCTTCCATATGGTTCTGCGGAAGGTTATGGATCTGCACGAGTCTGCCGGCCCATCTGCCCGTGCGGTTAGCCCCGTAAAACTGCAATAATCCGTGCACCCTGCCGTCAGGACATACCGAACGCTCCATTGCTTCGTACTTCTTTACGGATGTCTTTGACATGGCAAGTCTCAGCTTCATCATTTCTGCCACATCACCCTGTGTGTTCTCCACAAGTTCTTCCACGGCAGCCTTGGCAAGGGAATCCACCTCAATGCCCTTTTCATTCAGCCAGTCCTTAAGCTGCGATACACTGTTTGGATTTTCCAGTCCTGATATCTCATATGCCTTCTTCGTTACCGTTTCCTTATACAGAAGGTCGCATGCCACAGCGTGTCCGATAAGTTCCTGATCCACCATGATACCCCTGTCATTGATTCTCTGGTCCATGCAGTAGAGTTCCTGCTCCCTGTCCGGTATCGGGAACTTCGAGAGTTTGTTCCTTATCTGCTTTTCCACATCCACGTCACGGATGCAGTATGTCTTGAACAGTTCCCACTTCTCCGGTGCATCAGACGGAAGATTCCTTGTCCTGCCCCCGTTTGCCTTGGTAGGCTTGCACGGCATACAGAAATAGCGGATGAGGTCTTTTCCCTCGGACATCTTTTTCTTATCAAGGTTCAGTGCTTCTCCCACGCCTTCCAGTGACAATGGAAGTGACAGCATGGATGCCTGGACAAGCGTACATCTCCATCCTTCCGGTTTTAAGGAAAGACCGAAGAATCGGTTGATACAGTTCCGCTCGAATGCTGCATTATAAGCGGTCTTTATTACGGAATCATCTGTAAGATATTCCATGATCTCATCCGGTATCTTCTCCCCGGATGCCAGGTCAATGATCTGCGTCGGTTCGTCATTCAGACTGTATGCAAACAAAAGGATCTCGAACTGCTCCGATGCTGCATACCTGTGTACCCCGCAGTCCGGCAGTGACACATCTGAATAAGTTTCAATATCAATTGCAAGTGTGTCCATGTTTCTGTTCCTCCGTTCTTTTCTTTATTCTGTTGATCCCCGTTCTTGCAGCTTCCACGTTGCCGGACTTTATCTGTCCCTTGATGGTGCGGAACGTATTATATGGAATATATTTTTTTATGCTTTTTAACTCTTTCATCAGTTCCTTCATGGCATCTCCTTTATGTATCCGGGCGGTGTATGCCACCGCCCTTCCTATGGTCTACTGCTTTGTTCCTATGCGAGGAAATCATCCTCCGCATCCACTGCCTCGAACTCATCCTTTGCATTGGCTCTGGAACCGAGAGGCTCTCCGTCCCTTAACTTCTGTACATTTCCGAGTCCGGCAGCAACGCCCTTATTTCCGTTGCTGTTGTAAGCATAAAATGTAATGGATACCCTTCCGTAGCAGCCGGAATATACCTCGCTCTGGTCAAGGATCGGCTGTACCTGTCTGTCCACGATCTGAGGTGCCTGTTTACTGTTGGCATTCAGGAACATTCCGTTCTGGTACGCCTCGTCTTCAGGTCTGTCAATGTCACCGTCTCTGAGCGGTGTCTTCAGGTTTGCCGGGATCTTACCGCCCCACTTGCCTTTTCCTTCATCCTTTGCCACCTCAATTGCCTTTTTGATCTTGGCGATGGTCTCCTTATCATTCTTGTCGATGATGCAGGAGACGGAGTACTTCGGTTCGCTTCCGTTGATGGAGTCCGGCTCCCACAGGTGTGCATAGCTGAGTCTGCAAGGTACGATTACTTTTGTTAAATTTGCTGTTGTCATAATTTAGTCCTCCTTAAAATCCGCTTCTGCGGTTGCTGTTTTAACTGCCTCTCTTTTATCTGAATCCGGCACCAGTGTGACCTTGCCGTCAGGCTTGTACACCAGTGAGCCAAGGATCTCATTAAATTTCTTTGTGCCCATCAGCCTTTCCATCTCGGTAATGCCGATCAGGCTCTTTTTATAGATGTCCGTGTATCCGGCTTTCCTTGCCGCCTCTGCCACATCCTCTTCATCCGTATATTTACGGTTGCTTCTTCCCAGGACCAGCTTATAGCCCGGCCATTCTTTATGGTTAACTACTGCTTCATTCTGAGCATAGGTGTAAACCTCCTCTGCCCATTTCTTCAGTGCATCGGCCTTGGAAAGGACTTCTGCAATTTCCTCATCCGACATGAGGGCCGGCTCGGCAAATTCCATCTGGGCAAGTTTTAAATATTCCTCTGCCCTTGCACGGCATGTAAATCTTGCCTTGCAGAATCGGCAGTGGTCTCCGGCTTTAAACTCCCCCTCTCCGGCAAGAGCCTTTGCTGCTCTCGGTTCAAGAACATCCTTTCCCCATGCAAGCAGCTCCTCTGCCGATATCTCCCAAGTGGAAAAATGTTCGATTCTCGGTTGGACGATGGTAAGCTCCACCGTGTCGATCTCATATAAGAAACCGAGCATGTCCAGAACTCCCAGTCCATAGATCATAAGTTGGACATTCTGTTCCGCATCGACCACCACGCCCTTGCCGAGCTTCAGATCGATAATGTGGATCTTATGGGAATCGACCACCACCATATCTGCAGTACCGAAACATCCTTCGATCCTGTGTGCCAGGCTGACCTTCAGTTCCACTCCGATGAATGGTTCATCACAATCCTTCCTTGCCTGTTCGATCTGGGTGATGTTATATTCCACGTAATCGTCCACGGCTTCAAGCAGTTCATCCGAATAATAATCAGATACAGGTCTTTTAGTCCTTTTCTTCAGATACTTATTGATGAGGTACTCTGCCATCGCATGTCCGGCACTCCCTTCTGCTGCGAAGGGAGATTCTTCATCCGGGAACTGCTCCTCCAACAATAACGATGGAGGGCATTCCAGACGTCTTTTGCCGGACGATGGAGAGAACCTTGCGTGTCCGCCCATTAAAGCACCTGCGCTTTCTCATACAGTTCCGGCAGTTTCTCATCAGGAACGTCTGACAGCTTCTGGAATCCGAACTGCTCGATCAGATTCTTTACCTCGGATGTCTTTCCTGATCTGGACTTGTCCGCCAGAAAAGCACGGACCGTCTTGCGGTCAACGGTTGTCTCCTTCGGTGCAGCTTCTTCCTTCGGTGTATCTGCCACAGGAGTTTCTTTCTTTTCAGCCTTCTTCACAGACTTCTCCTCTTTCTTTGGTGTATCCTTCTGTGCTGCAACCATCTTTCTGATTCCGGCAGCAATCTGCTCGTAGCCCTCGGCCACTAATAACAATGCCTCACTCATGGCGTTCTCTCCTTTCAAATGCGTGCCAGCTTCACATCACCTGTATACACATCAATTTTGTTTACGCTGGACTTATACTTTCCCCAGTCCATCAGAATATGGAACGGGTACTCCTTTACAACGGCTGCTTTTTTCTTCTCTTTTCCACGGGTGACCATAATTCGGTCACCCTGATTCAGTCCATAACGGACATTTACTCTTCCTGACATGGCGGATCTCCTATCTCATGAGCTTCTGCCCCTTGATCAGGGAACGGTACTCATCACTGGCACGGTCATCAATCGGAAGCGTTTTGACACAAATCTGTTCAAAATTTCTGTCATAAAGTCTTACAGGCTTCTTCATTTCCTTGGCATGTTCCAGTTCGAATCTCATGCCTTCCGTAATCTCAAAACCGAAAACATAGACCATATCGCATGTATCCATGAGTTCCAGTCCCATTTCAATTCCTGTCATTCTCTCGTTGGGATTCTTCTCATCAAGGAAGGTTGGAAAATAGATATGTGGTGCAACTGGGACATTCCCAGATTTGGCAACGATCTTTGCGTAATATGCTGCCTTCTTTTTGTTTTCCTCGATGTTGCCCTGATACGGGCTGCAGATAAAGATTTTCATCATAATAATTCATCCTTTCTCATTCGGCTCTCATGGCCGTGGGGTTCTCGTAAATATTGTTCGTGGACAACAGATCGTCATCTGCTTGTCCTAGACTGCTGGACTATACTTGTTAGAGCCGTATTCACGGAGCATCTGGTCAAGCACTTTTTTCTGGGCATCATCAGCTTTATCCATCAACTGTTCCAAAACTGAAGTCTGTTCCTTTGAAAAAATATTTTTATGTGGGTGATACCAGTCAGCAATACGGACACCGCCTCCGTTACCTCTAGTAGTTTCAAGAGGATACTCAGCCGTAAGTACAAGAATGTCATTTCGGATAGTTCTATCCGTAACACCAAGCTCCGCAGCTAAGACCTGCATATTCTCTTGTCTTCGTGCGACCATGATTCGCATGATCTCAGCTCTTCGCTCATTTGCACTCACAGCTTTTCACCTCCCTTCGTCCTTGTCTGATAGAAATATAAAATCCAAATAGGAAGGCTAATTTCCTATTCGATTTTTTTCATGAATTTTTTTCCTATTACCTTCTTCTCTTTATTCTCTTTTTTATTTTGAAAAAAAACGTGTTTTGAATTTTTCAAACGGAGAATATATAAGGTTAGGTATTTTTATCTCCAATGCTGAACTGAATTTCATCGATCAGAAGAACATCAATACTATCCAAATGCGTATCGTAGTCAGGCAGCTATATATTTGTTCTCCCTTTTGTTCCTGAAAATCTTTAATTCTTTGTTCACTGCAATGGAGAAAATTATCTGTGTAATTAACCTAATACGTCAGCTTTTCATTTTTTTGAAACAAAAAAAGCCAACAGTCTGTCACACAAACAGGCTGTTGGCTAAAAATGGCTGACTTTAAGAAAGCCACTAGAATCTCTGATTTTTACAGCATTCTACTAACATCCCTGTTTCGTAGGCTACTGTAATATCAGCACATCCTAGTGGCTGTCTTTACAAGCTAGTCCGATTATTAAGTTTACTGTTCTGCCCATCATAAAACACAGGCAATTTCTGCTTTTCCTATCTGAATCGGAATATCCTCTTTCGTAACTGCACATTTATGAAGCACCACAACATTCCCTGATACTTCCGTCTCTGTTTTGCATACAAAACATTTTTTGTTGTATGGGCACTCCTTGGTGCATCTATGTATCACTCCATCTGCCATGTGTTCTCACCTTCTTTCCATAATCTGACATCTTCCTTTTTATGATATGCCTCGTGTCGAAAAGCTATAACAAAAAGTATGCATATTTTTTCAATTTCTTCATATCTTATTCTGAAACCTATATTATTGTTATACTGGTTAATCCTGTAATATATTCCATCAATCAACATAATATTCATATTTTCTCTGCGTTCATTTGTTCGCTAACTTGCTAACACTTAGAGTAAAAAAAATATGCGGATCATTCTGTAATCCGCATACTTCAACCTTCTGCTAGTAATTACAAGCCAAATCAAAAGAAATCATGTTAAGGATATCTGTACTCAGTTGTGTCTCCTGTGGAATATATCCAAGCTGTTTCAGTCTGTATCCCGCTGCTTCAAACGAAACATTAAATACGGAAGCCACTTCTTCAGCCAATGCATAATGATAAAAAATCTGCTGCAATCCGGGCCGTTTAAAATTTTCAGCTACCATCCGTACCATTGAAACAGGCATCAGAACTGCAGATGATAACGCATTTGCCTGCCATTCCATCCAGTCCTTGTCTGTCCAGCTTTTCGCTGTCCGGCAGTCCATCTTCTTTGTGTCCACACGGCACTGAACCATTGGTGCCGGAGTTTCTCTCATCAGGTCAAACAGCGTTATCTGGTCAGGATCATAGGCAAAATATTCTTTATGTAAAAACTCATGTCCTGCCTCGTGTCCCATCGTAAAACGATATCTGTGTTCCTGATTTTCTTCCAAGAGCGTCTTATCGATTATCACGGTATGTGCTTTTGCACTGATATAGTCCGCACAATTATTCTGCGGATCATACACGGGTACTTTGTCCGTGTCATTGAACACCGTCATACCAAGATAAACACCGCAGTGCGACAGGTACTGAAAGTCCTGATCCATTCCCAGATAATCCTGTGCCAACAAATCGATATCTATTTCCTGTGGAGATTTTAATGCTTCCGGCATAAAATCCCCGACAATATTTTGTCCGATAACATCAATCTCTTTTCTGCTTAACACTGGTGCCCCAGATCTCTTTCTTTTAATTTCAGGTCTATACATATATAGGTTCTTACCCCTTTCGCTTTCTCAGTTCCTCGACAAACTGGTTCCATTCTTCTTCTCCTGCATCCAAGTCCCTTGCCGTCCTCAAAGCTGCACTGACATAGTCCCGTTCCATGATATATTCTGGAAGGTCTGGTGCTACGGCATTTCTCTTCTTTCCAGCAAGGTCAAGCATCTGTGCGTTTTCTTCTTTTGACAAATTCAGTATCTGCGCAAGTTGTGTAAGTTTTTCCATATCGAAGGGGTTGCGTCTGTCTTTTTCTACATCAGTTAAAAACGGTGCGGATACGCCTAACATATCAGCCATTTTCCTCAGTGTGATTTTCTTTTCAACTCTCTTCTTGCTTATAAATTCTCCAAAATTCGCATACATCATAATTTTCACCTTTTCTTTGTTTTCACTTTTCTTTTCGTTTTCGCTTTGTTTTTCGCTTTTTAACTTTTTCGCATTTTCACTTTTTATATCGGTGTTCATTTATTAGCACGCTTGCTTGTTCGCTAACTTGCTAACTAAAGTATATAAAATTTGAAGGGGATTGTCAATCATATTTTTTTGCAAAATTATCCCCTTCCATTCACTTTAGTGTATGTAGTCATATGGAGAACGATATCCCGTCCTTTTTTCTGTCTTTTTATGTATGGAAGAATCCGCATCTTCATAACTTGCAAAAAGCCTGTTGCTTCTCACTTGAATGCCGCCTCTTGTGCCAAACCGGATTATATAAAATTCTCCGTTCCGCTTAACTATAGTCACTTCACGGATGATCCGGTTGCTCTCGACAATATAAGCTGTCGAACCGATTTCAAATGTCATGTAACCATCGCCTCCTAATACTGTGGTCAGTCAAGGGAAAGTGAACCAACCTGATAGTGTTACTCTGCGATATGTATCCTAACGTAGCGATGTTATAATTATAAGAACATTTGTTCGATTTGTCAATAGGTCTATTATTTGAAATAATACGAAGCATTCTTTTTTGTTTTTACCGTATATTGTTTTCCCGTACTATCATTCACATAAAAGACCAACGGCTTACTCTTCTCTATATTATCCTCATTAGCTTCCAAAAATAATTGGAATTTATCTTTCTGCCACTGCAGATCTATGGATTCTTCCAAATCCAGTGTTTGTGGCAGCTTTGTATATGCCATTTTTTCTATTCCATTCGCATCCAGAGGCGGCATTACAATGGCACTCCCCTCTTTAAGACGCACTCCCCATGTACGGATGATAACCTTTCTGTTACCTGTGTTAGTAACACTTATCCCAATAAATTTGACCGATTCTCCCGTATTAGGATTATATAATTGAAAATTATCTGAAAAAGCAAGTTTTATAATTTTCTTTTGGCTATATTTTGTTTGCCATAATGCAACCACAACCGCTGCTGTTGTGGCAACAGCACCAAGTGTACCACCAATTGCACCGAATGCCGACCAAAACAGATTCCAGTCCATGTTCATCGCACCCCTTTTCCAACTGCCGATTATTACTTATCATCATTAAATACTGCATGTATAAATTTTTCTAGCATAGAATCAAAAGTTCCTCCTGCTACATCCCCTTTGATAATTTCTTTCCGCTTATCAGCATAAGTTATCTGAAGGTTATAACTGCAACCATCACACACCTGTCCTTCGATGATATTCTTTTCCCATAATGGAGCACCTATGATTTTCTGCAGACTGCATGCAAGTCTGTATACCTTCTTTTCAGATACCTTCTCTTCCGTCTTAAACTGATATTTCCGGTTCTGCCCTTGGTATGTATATTCTTTACACCTTCCATCAGGATATATTTCATATACCCACGACTGTTGGGAATCTATCGTGCACGGACCATTCTCCACAACCTTATATCGTATTTTTGTAATCTGAGTAGCTGGGAGCAGTTCCTTTGACCATCTGTATCCGCAGTCAAGACAGCCATAATCCTCGTGTGGCATTCCATCTATCATCTCACATCCACCTAGGATAAGTTCTCCCCGCTCTTCTGCTTCAAAAGCTTCATGGGACGGATAACCGTATAATATTGGTGCAGTCCTGTCTGATCTGCACTTTGGACAAATAACCATACTGCTATTACCTTCTGCCTACAAAATACTAATTTTCATTCATTATTTCACAGTTTTCAATTTCCTTTAAAGTTCGACCATTTTCATCTTTCCATCGAGTCAAACCATTATCACTTTTGCCAACAACAAACATCGCAGCACCCGATGGACTTGAAAAAAGCATATCGTCCTGCAATATACCATCTACGATATTACTGGTATGTCTTTTCTCTTTTATTGTGTCAGGAACAGTGCTATCATCTACTGGAGATATTTGGCTTCCTTTTAGTACAATAAATCCTTCAGATGTGATAGTTCCCTGTGCCTCAATTTTTCCTATATTTTTTATGGCACGCTCCAAATACAGTTTTAAATCTTCTTTTTTCTCCGTATCGCCAACTGCATCATCTTTTGGAATAGCATTAGTATATGCATCCAATACCTTATAGCCAAGTGCATTAATTAGTACTTTTACATTATCAACAAATTCTTCCATACTTGCAACTTGGGACTCTTTTAGCACAGTATTTTTATATGTATTTTTTGTAAGGACCTCATATCTATTACACTTTCTTGCAATTTCAACAAAGCGATTTTCAAGATACCTAATCAACGCTTTATTAAGGTCTCTTCCAATAAATATAACTGCTGTATTCCAGTAATATTTTTCTTTCTCTGCCTGTGCATCCCTTAAATGCTGAACTAATCGTTCCTTTACGTTTTCTGCTTCTCCTATATATACGGAATCTTTCCCGTTATCTCCTTTGCAGAACAAAAAATATACTCCAGCCTGCTTTATATCGTCTCTATTGCATGTAGATACCTCAATCCGTGGAATTTTGATAGCTTTACCATTCCAATTTGACAATTCTGCCGTTATTAAACTATCAGCAGTACCATTGACTAGAAATAGCTCTATTGATTTACCATATGACATATCTTAAGTCCTCCGTAATTTTTACTTAGTAAATGTCGATGAACCACCTATACCGAAATACTTTTCAAAGAAAGCTTTCAGTTTGTCAATAACACCCTGTTTCTTCTTGGCTCTGCCACCACCGCCAAAGCGTGAAATCGGTGGCATAAGTTTATCTATGTCCGTTCCGGCTGTTTTGATCTCTCCGTCACGGAACGCATTCTCCATGAACTTCCGTGTATCTTCCGGCTTCAGCTTTTCTTCCGTAATAATCGCATTAAGGTCATGGTCTCTCTGTTCCACTACATACTCATGCCATTCATTCATGACATCATCCACATCATTGATTCCTGCTATAAAAGTTTCAATGAGCTGTTTCTTGCTGCGCAGTTCCGGGCTGGCATCAATCGCCTTATTGATGGTAATCAGAACTTCCTTGTCTTCGCAATGGGTATCATGGTACTTCTTTACGAGCATGAGAATATAATCAATGTTAATTTCTATCTGCCGAATCAGTTCAATCTCAAATACTACATCATCCGTAATATCCGTGCTTTCCTGACGCTTGCGTTTCCACTCATCACGCAAGTCCTGATAGCGTCCAAGGTAATCCTGTAAATCACGTTCAGAAATCAGCTCGTTCCCCTTGAAATCATCAAAGGAAAGCAGCAGATTTCTCATACGGAGAATTGCACCAAACAAAGCAATAAAATCCTTTTGGTTTTGTTCTCCAACAATCTGTGGTTCTGACAGTGGAAACTTATTATTCAAATCTTCCATCATGTCCACATACCCCGGCATTGGCTTACCATCTACAGATTCATATCCGTAATAATAATCCTTAAAGCTCTGCAGCAGAACAATGCCTCCGGCATTCTTGTCTCCGAACAAAGAAATGGCGCTATCCACTCGCTTTTGCAGATTTCGGAAACATACAATATTTCCAAAGGTCTTGATGGAATTCAGAATACGGTTGGTACGGGAAAATGCCTGTATCAGCCCGTGCATTTTCAGATTTTTGTCTACCCACAACGTATTCATGGTTGTAGCATCAAAACCTGTCAGGAACATATTTACTACGATCAGAATATCCAGTTCCTTGTTCTTCATGCGAAGCGACACATCTTTATAGTAATTCTGGAATTTATCACTTGAGGTATCGTAATTCGTATGGAACATTTCATTATAATCCTTGATAGCTTCTTCCAGAAATTCTCTTGACGGCTGATCGAGGGCAGCGGTATCCTCTGAATTTTCTTCATCCAGAATACCATCCGATTCTTCCTCATTTGCACCATAACTGAAAATAGTTGCAACACGCAGTTTCTTGGTCGGATCTGCTGCCATCTGCTTTTTGAATTCCTGATAATACAGTTTTGCCATCGGAACGCTCGATACTGCAAAAATGGAATTAAAACCACTGATACGCTGTTTCTGCTTGATTTCCTCTACCTCGTCCCGTTTGGCAGAAGCCACCTCTGCAATATTAGTCAGCGTATTATATATGTAAGTTTTATCCCCGCGATAGGTCTTCTGGTCAAAATGTTCCAGTATGTACTGTGTTACAATTCGGATACGCTCAGGAGCCATCATAACCTTTTCACGGTTGATGTCCCATACCATCTCGTCTGTGATTTCTTCTTCCACATCCATCGTTTTAATATAATCCACCCGGAATGGAAGAACATTTTTATCGTTAATAGCATCCACAATCGTATAACTGTGGAGTTGATCTCCAAAGGTCTGACCTGTAGTAAAGAATTCTGGATTCTTGGCTCTGCCGGAATTGACAGAGAAAATCGGTGTTCCTGTAAATCCAAACAGATGATATTTCTTGAAATTCTTCACAATCGCAGTGTGCATATCTCCGAACTGACTGCGGTGGCACTCATCAAAAATAATAACAATATGTTTCGTATACACTTCATGCCCCGGATTCTTTTTTATAAAGGTAGCCAATTTCTGGATTGTAGTAATGATGATGTGTGCGTCCGGGTCTTCCAACTGCCGTTTTAATATGGTTGTCGAGGTATTGCTGTTGGCCGCACCTTTTTCAAAACGGTCATATTCTTTCATGGTCTGATAGTCCAGATCCTTACGGTCAACTACAAACAGCACCTTATCAATATAAGGTAGCTTCGATGCCAGCCTTGCCGTCTTGAACGAAGTCAGCGTCTTGCCGGAACCTGTGGTATGCCAGATGTAGCCACCACCCTCAACACTGCCGTACTTCTTATAATTATTTGCAATTTCTATACGATTGAGAATCCGCTCCGTAGCCGTAATCTGGTACGGACGCATGACCATCAGCATATCCTCTGATGTAAAAATACAGTATTTCGTAAGGATATTCAGAATCGTATGCTTTGCGAAAAAAGTCTTTGTAAAATCAATCAGATCAGGAATCACACGGTTATTGGCATCAGCCCAAAAGCAGGTAAACTCAAAACTGTTACTGGTCCTGGTCTTACTTGCTCCCCGTTTCTCATGTTCCTTTCCCGCATTCCGTCTGGTACTGTTGGAATAATACTTTGTGTTTGTACCATTTGAAATGACAAAAATCTGAATGTATTCATACAGTCCGCATCCTGCCCAGAAAGAATCCCTCTGGTAGCGGCTAATCTGATTGAAAGCCTCTCGGATGGCAACACCTCTGCGTTTCAGTTCAATATGTACAAGAGGCAGACCGTTTACCAATACTGTAACATCATAGCGGTTGTCATGCTTTGCACCATTCTCTGTGCCAATCACATATTGATTGATGACCTGCAGTCTGTTGTTATGGATGTTCTTTTTATCTATGAGTGTAATATTCTTGGAAGAACCGTCATCACGAGTCAGGACTTGTACATTGTCCTCCTGTATCTTCCGGGTCTTTTCCACGATATGTTCATTGGGATTGGCAACGGCATTTTTGAAAAAGTCATCCCACTCTGTGTCTGAAAACTGATAGTTATTCAGTTCTTCTAATTTCTTACGGAGATTGGCAATCAGGTCTTTCTCCGTGTGAATAGACAGATATTCATATCCCTGCTCACAGAGCAAACGGATAAACTCCTGTTCCAGTTCTGATTCACTCTGGTAACTGTCAGAACGCTTCTTGACTGGCTCATATTCTGTGACAACGGTATTCTCCGATGTCTCCGCTACAATATTAAAATACGGCACATCCTCGCCTCCTTACTTTGGTAATTCTTTAAAAGATAACAGCTTATCCCTGTAATATTCATACTGCTTCTGACGAGCTTCGATTTCTGCCGGAAGTCCCACGGACAGGTCGTTGCAAATGCTATGAAATTTATTCAACACATTTACAATCTCTTGCTGTTTTTCTATACTCGGAATAGCAAGCTGATACTCTGCAATCGTTTTTCCCGTTAAGGATGCTCTGGTTGTAAATGCACAGTGGCTTGTAACATACTTTCTGAAATCTTCGGTTGCAAAACAAAATACACAATATTCCGGCAATAAATAATTTGTTTTTGGAGTTGCCTTAATGGTAAATCCATTAAATACACAATCGCCAATATCATCAAGCATTACCGATGACCAACCAACATCTTCTGCTGTCTCTGACGTTCTGGTAAAAAACACATCTCCACGGTGAACTCCCAACTTTTCAATTTCTGCAGGAGTACATTCAACCAGTGCGGTAATATCCTCTCCCTTGAGAAATCTGTTATTATAAACATCCGTATATCGGATAAAAGGAATGCCTGAACCAAAGAAATCCTTTCCTTTGCTCAATCCATTACGGAAATCAAACAGACTTCCCATCGGCAGTGTAACATAGCCAAACACATATTGAATGAGCTTAATTGCGCTCAGCTCTGTCTGTCTGTCTGTCTGTCTGTCTGTCTGTCTGTCTGTCTGTCTGTCTGTCTGTCTGTCTGTCTGTCTGTCATGAGCGTGCTGCCTGTTTCAGCAAATGTCAAGAGCAAATCTCGATAATATTCATATTGCTTCTGGCGTGCTTCAATTTCGGCTGGCAAGCCAATATCCAAGTCAGTGCAGATAGAGTCAAAATGTTCAATTACCTGTACCAATCTTTTTTGCGTAACAAGCGGTGGAACAGCAATAAGCACTCTGCCGATATCATCCTTATTTATCTTTGTAGGTGTTGCATCCCACAAAATCCATTTACTTAATTCTCTTCGCCCCCAACCACTTTCCAAATAATACTTCAAATACTTGCTATCAAGAATATCTGCATTGGGACGCAACAATGCAAGCGAAACATAATAGGCTAAATCCTCATCGCGATCTACCACTGTACATTTTCCGATAATGCCCGCAGTAATTCTCGTCATAAAAACATCACCTGTGCGAGGTTTAATTTTATACTTCTCATAAGCCTCTGGCGAAATAAACTTTTGTGTTCCATACAAATCATCAATATTTTCTACACTCACAAATGGTATTCCACTGTTAGTATATTTTGGTGTTTGATGTGTTCCGTCATAAATTTCACAGATAGTATTCAGCTTGACTTTTTCAGTTCTACACTCTTTTTGTATTAAAGTGTCTCTGTAAAAATCATACTGTTTCTTCCGAGCTGTAAGCTCGGCTGTAAGCTCGGCTGTAAGTAACGTGAAAGAGTCCAAAACATGGACTATTTCACGTTGTACCTCCAGAGGAGGTACAGGGAGCATAAACTCCTCTATCATAGGTTTTCTAATAGATTTTACAGTTGCACTTACCGCCTTACGCATAATAAAGCTCTTGAAAAATGCACGAAAATAGTGAAATGCAAATTTTACATCAACTGAATCATCTATAAAATGTATTCGATAAACCCTTTGATGTATAGCATATTTTCCATTTATATAATGATATATTTCCCCTATACCACCTTCGCCTGGTATGATAATTGCTTCCTCATCATATTCCCAATCGTTTTTTCGTTTCACGGTTTGAGAACGTATAAAAAAAGGATATTCTCCATCTTCTTGTGCTTCATTTCCATTACTACTACCCGTTCCAACTTCTGCCAATTGTTTTATTGCCTTATATTCAATACCATTCGGACATAATCTTTGAATTAAATCGTCTATTTTACTCATGCGTCTGTCCCTCACTTAATTTATGATACTGCTTTTTCCATGCACGAGAAGGTTTTCTACAAATACAATCTTTTGATGTAAAAGCACAAATATCTGTAATTGAATTGTTTGCACAGATATCTGGATTATTTGCTCTACATCCATAAGTTTGCACTTCTGTGTCAAGCTCATTCAACGGTGCATTAAAAGGTATTTTCAAATCTTTCATATTCATGCACCCACCTCAATTTCTACAATGATTTTTGCGATTTCATCACGAAGGACTTGTTCACGAGCAACGATTTCTTCAATCTCAGCATTCAGCTTTACAATATCAATTTTTTCACGGGTATCCTCTGCCTCCACATAAGTAGACACAGAAAGATTGTAATCATTCTCCACAACTTCTTCATAAGATGCCAAATGAGAAAAATGCTTTACTTCTTCACGCTTAGCGAAAACATCGACAATACGATTTATATTATCTGGTGTCAGCTTATTGTTATTTGTAACCTTGATACATTCATTAGACGCATCAATAAAAAGCATCTTATTGTCAGTTTTACTTTTCTTCATTACCATAATACAAGTTGCAATGGAAGTACCGAAGAACAAGTTACTCGGCAATTGAATGATACAATCCACAAAGTTATTATCTACAAGATATTTACGAATTTTCTGTTCAGCACCACCACGATACATAATTCCCGGAAAACATACAATAGCAGCCGTTCCGTTAGATGCGAGCCATGACAGACTGTGCATAATAAACGCCATATCTGCCTTGCTTTTTGGTGCAAGTACTCCAGCAGGAGAAAACCTTGGATCGTTAATTAGTAATGGATTATCTGTTCCCGCCCATTTTATAGAATATGGCGGATTAGACACGATAAGCTCAAACGGTTCATCATCCCAATGCTGTGGACTAAGCAATGTATCTTCACAGGCTATATTAAATTTATCAAATCCCACATCATGCAGGAACATATTAATACGGCACAGGTTGTAGGTTGTGATATTGATCTCCTGTCCATAAAATCCGTTACGAATAGCATCCTTTCCAAGAATTTTCTCTGCTTTTAAAAGCAATGAACCTGAACCACAAGCCGGATCATATACTTTATTGATTTCCGTTTTTCCTACAGTTCCAAGGCGTGTGAGCAGTTCGGACACATCTGCCGGAGTAAAAAACTCTCCACCAGATTTTCCGGCATTCGATGCATACATAGTCATAAGGTACTCATACGCATCACCAAAGGCATCAATGGAATGGTCTTTCACATCTCCCAGATTCATTTCACCTACGCCATTCAACAGTTTTACAAGTTTTTCATTACGCTTTGCAACGGTAGAACCCAGTTTATTGCTGTTTACATCATAGTCATCAAACAGTCCGGCAAAGTCGTTCTCTGCCTCACTGCCTTTCGCCGATTCTTCAATATGACGGAACACACATTCCAGTGTTTCATTTAAGTTTTCGTCATTTGCAGCATTGGCACGGACATTACAGAAAAGTTCACTCGGAAGGATAAAAAATCCTTTTTCCTCTACCAGTCCCTCTCTTGCTTCTTCTGCATCCTCATCCGGCATTTTTGCAAAGTCAAAATCAATGTTACCCGCATCAATCTCACCACTGTTTATATAATTACACAGGTTTTCGGAGATATAACGATAGAACATCGTGCCAAGGACATAATTTTTGAAATCCCAACCATCGACAGCTCCACGCAGTTCATCTGCAATCGCCCATATTGCACGATGAAGTTCATCTCGTTCCTGTTCCTTTTTGGTATCAACCATTCTCTTTTCCTCCGTCATTCAAGTATCAGACAATTATTCCCTTTTATTTGTAATTCGTCTTGGATCAATTGGTTTCTCAGCTCCTTTTGGTATCATCCACATCCGACCGATAAGGACAGCACCTTTAACTCTGCCTTCCTTGCAAAGTACTGCAACTCTTCTCTGTGAAACATTCCATTTTTTTGCCATTTCTGCTGATGATAAATAATCCATTCGTTTTCCTCCATCAAATCCAACAAATGATATCATAATTATTATATTCGAGGTTGCGAATAGTTGCAAGCTAATTTATAGCCATACTTCATTTGCCTTTGTTATAATTAGGCGTCCATCCTCGCACTTCACCTCAATCTGCTCTCCTATGTCAAATCCCAACTCTGAAAGCCACTTTCCTTTCAGTACAATACTTGGTGTTCGCTTGTACTGATATCCACTTGCTTCATAAACCTTCATTTCTCTATATTTTTTATATGCCATATTCATCTTCTCCTTTTGCCATTTTTTAGACTTCTGCCATAAGATTAAACTTACGCTGAATTATTGCTTCTTTTGCCAATTTATACATTTTGTGAGATACCCCCTTGAACAAGGGAAACGACAACGGGGAATAATTTCCTCGTCTAAGCACAGTTTTAGAATGTAAATTATAGCGATAGGTAGTGGCACAAATGCCCAGTTTATGCGGGTTTCAGGCACTAGGGGGATATCCAACTTTAGAGTCTTAACACCGGATATCGCCAGAATATGAGCTATTCCATTCATCTGAAACAGCTTCTTCGTATCCCTGTCAATGCCGCTCTTATCCCCCAGTAGCATTGCCTTTATCACCGAGCCATCCGTCTCTCCAAACACACTGTCTGTGATCTCCCCGGACTTTATACGCAGCCTGAACAGACTGTCTCCTATACGGCTGTAGTCCTCTCCACACTCCAGAATGGAGATATCCTTTCCTACTATATATATTCCCTTGTGCGAATAATATTCCCGCGCATCGAATTCGCCCGGATTATCTGCAGAGTCCGGCCTTGACAGACTGCAGCTTAAGGTCAGCTTCATTCCGGTCTTCAGGCTTCCCACGTCTTCCATGTACAGCAATACCTTTGATCTTCCCCGGTATTCCACAGTTTCTTCTGAGTCGCCTCTGCCAAATGTTATCCATTCCGCATACACATATACCCGCCATTCATCGCCGGACTGCCTGATCTCGTACACCTTTCCTTCTATACCGCCCGGCTGCTGCCCATCGAGCTCTTCTGCGAGTCTCTCCTGCTTTGACATAGCACAGCCATTCATATAACCGGTCAACGAGATCATTCCAAATATCATCATACTCAGAACGCATCTGACGATCCTGTTCTTTCTGTCTTTATCACCATGAGCTTTGCCACTATAAAAAAACATGGCTGTACCGGCTTTGTCCATGTAAACCGACAATACCGGTGCAGCCAATATGATCAGACCAATTATAAGCACTGAACTGTCAGCCGCCTCTTTATACGCCTCTCCAAGCGCAAAGCATACTGCTATCCAGAATAATGGTCTCTTTATATTCGTATCCTCCTGTTTTGTTCAAACTTCTGTTTATCTCTCAAGCTTTGAATAATCAGCAGTAAATTTCCTGCTGAGATCGATGTTGTTCAATCTGTTATTTGTATTATCCACATTTATCTGTACACTCTTGACATCTTCAAGCTCCATGAGGGAATCCACAACAGAATACACAAGTATCTCATCGTCCACACCTGCTGTTCCATCCGCAAAGCTCTCATTAAATGTTATCGTACACACATCGTCAGCATCATCCACAGTGACACTCTTAACCACAGTTTTCTCATTGAGCGGTACAACTGTTCCATCGTAACTCATTCTCAGTCCTGCAACCATCTGTTCCTCCAGTGATTCAGGCGCTGATCTGTCCAGATCTATGGTCTTCTGAACCAGCTTCTGTCCTGTGCTGTCCGGCATATATATGTTGTACTCTTCATGTGGATTCATGAAGTTGTCCATATCTGAAAATGAATCATTTGTGAGCTCCTCACGCACGATACTGTTCTCATTTGCAATGTCAGTGTATTCATACACAACCTTCTTCACCGATTCGATCTGTGTCAGAGTTCTCACAAATGCCGCCTTGCTTAGCACCATCTCATATGTGTCAGTGGCCTCCCAGTCAACGTTGAACATAAGATTGATCGTCGCCTGACCGTCATATGTATATCTCTGGTACGTAACGCCCTGGGGAACCGGAACCTGTTTATCCGTCATTTCCCCACTGTCCATCAATGCGTTCATCACAGTGTCGATAAGATTCTCCGTCGTGACGAGCTGGTCTCGGGTGAAAACCTCCGGGAACAGATCAGTCCACGTTGAGTTTGCGTAGTACAGAGTCAGATTTTCATCTGAATTGTCTGCTGAATTTTTCTTTCTGCCATTCTTGCTGTCGCTTCCACACGCCACAAGAATCACCACTGCAGCCATGACCACGGCAGTGAGCATAATTCTTTTTTTCGTCGTCATATTAATCCCTTACTCGTGAGCCTGTAATGGAACCTTTACCGTAAATGTAGTTCCTTTTCCCGGTTCACTATACACATTTATAGTTCCTTTGTGCATGATAATTATATTCTTCGTGATGGCTAGTCCCAGACCGGTTCCACCAGTGTCTCGACTTCTCGCCTTGTCTACTCTGTAGAATCTCTCAAAAATATGATTTATGCAATCCTCCGGTATTCCTACACCGGAGTCTGCTACCTTGATATAGAAGTTCCTGTGGTCTGAATTGAGCGAAACCTTTATCCAACCGCCATCAACGTTATACTTTATTCCATTCTCTATCAGATTCGAGATCGCAAGAGTAAACTTCACCTTGTCTATCTCTGCCTTTATGTCTCCAAAGCTCTCAAATGAAAGCTGTATACTTCTCTTCTCCGCCAGAGGCTTAAGTCTCTTGAGTATGAGATCCATAAATTCATTCATATCCACAGGCTCTTTATTCAGGCTGTCAGGGCCTTTGTCAGTCTTAACGAGTGTAAGCAGATCACTTATGATCTCTGCCTCCCTGTCTATCTCCTGAACTATATCCTCCATGAATTCTCTGTACATCTCCGCCGGCACATCACTCTGGGTGAGCAGCGACTCTGACAGAACCTTCATGGATGTTATCGGTGTCTTTAACTCATGTGAGACATTTGACACGAATTCCTGACGGGACTCCTCAAGAAGCTGTGCCTTGTTGAATATATCGTTTATATCCTTTGTCAGCTCCTGTGTCTCCCTGAACATACCGTCCACGCTCATCGGTTCAAGGCTGCCGCCTTTCATTCCCTCTATCTCGTTTCTGACATGGTTCACATCCCTGACTGATAACTTAGCCGCAAAATAAGCAGCTATCAATCCAAGTATCAACGATATCGCAAACAGATAAGTTGCATTTCTCTTCATATATATTGACAGGTTCTCGAGAGCATCGGTCTCAAGAGATATCAGTGCCACCGCATCTGTATAGCCCTCACTGTTGATCACTGGAACTATGCGCCTGTACACATTTTCCTCTGTCTCTGATATATACTTCTGCTGCCCCTTCATTACGCTGAACACGTTCTCATCCACCAGATATCTTCCGGTGTCTTTTCCATAGGAGTCCACCACGACCTTGTAATCAGTATCCACTATAACTATACGGGCAGAGAGAGAATAAGCCATGGTCTTTATCTCGTCCACGGCTCTCCCTATATCATCCTCCGCCTTGTGTTCATTCACTATATGGGCAATGTATTCTGCACACTCCTGTGCGTGTCTGTCAAGATTTCTCTCACTCTTCGAATTCACAGTGCCCGCCAGTATCCACAGTGCTGCATAGGCGATCACTGCCACACTGACTGCCACTATAAGCGATATGATCGTTCTCTGCCCCACTCTGATACTGACTCTGGATCTCTCCTGGGCGGTATTCTTCTCTTCAATTTTTTCTGTTTCAACTGTTGCACGTTTCTTTTTTTTCATATCAGCCCTTGAAGAAATATCCTACTCCCCATTTTGTATGAATGTATACCGGCTCACCCGGATTAGCTTCTATCTTCTCACGAAGTCTTCTAACATGCACATCAACTGTTCTCGCATCTCCCGGGTAGGAATCTCCCCAGATCGTATTCAGGAGTTCATTTCTTGAATATACCTTGTTTGGATGCGCCATGAGCAGCTCAAGAAGGTCAAACTCTTTGGCTGTCAAATTAAGCTCCTTACCACCGACAAATACACGTCTGCTGTCAAGCTCAACCTTCATTCCGTTGATCTCCATTACATTTGACGGTTTTGCAGGTGCCTGCTTGCGGTTGCTTCTTCTAAGTATAGCCTTGATCCTGGCCTTCACCTCAAGAATATTAAATGGCTTTGTTATATAGTCATCTGCACCATACTCGAGTCCCATGATCTTATCCATGTCCTCACCCTTTGCAGTGAGCATGATAATAGGAACATTGGAAAACTCTCTGACCATCTGGCAAACCTCTATTCCTGTGTATACAGGTATCATTATATCCAGCAGAACTATATCGTAATCATTTGCCTTTATCTTCTCTATAGCTTCACCGCCATCGTAGGCTGTATCCACTTCCATATCGTCCTGTTCCAGGCTGAACTTCAGCCCCTTAACGATCAACTTCTCATCATCCACAACAAGAACTTTCTTCATCTTAACATCCTTTCTACCCCGAGACTCATTTACTCTGTCGATATATATGTCTCCAGTTTCTCATATATACTGTCTCCTATGCCGCTGACATTCTTAAGGTCATCTTTGCAGGCAAATGCTCCATTCTTCCGTCTGTACTCAACAATCTGCGAGGCCTTCGTCTCGCCTATTCCCGGTAACGTCATAAGTTCCGCAGCATCTGCACTGTTGATGTTGACCAGTCTCTGTTCCGACGCATCTGTCCCGGCTTCGCTCTCATCCGGAAGCTGTTCACCTCCGACAGGAAAGTACAGCTTCTGACCATCCTCAAGCACATCTGCAAGATTCACCGCAACGGTATCTGCGTCATCGGAGAATCCTCCCGCCGCCTCAAGGCCATCATTCGCCCTGGATCCGGCTTCGAGCTCATATACGCCCTCATTCTTCACTGCTCCGCATACAAAAACTGTTATGTATTCTGGAGTTTCTGAATGTATCGTTACACTGTCGTCTGCTCCGGCTTCTTCCGCGCCTTGCTGCGAAGCTTTCTCCGTAACATTCTCTTCTGAATTACCGGATATAGTTACCTGTTCTTCTCCACAGCCGGAACACAATAATGTCATTGTCAGCACGCATAAATATGCTAAATTTTTAATTATTTTCTTCATCGTGCGACACCTCCTGTGTCAGCACAGAATTACACAGGTTTATTGTATCTAAACACCTCTGAATTTACAACAATATATTTCTATTTTATTTCATTTTTGTTACTTTTTTCACAAAAGAGCCCTTTTATCCCTTATTCATTGATACTTTTTACAATACATAAAAATGTAACATTTTTATAAACTCCCCGATTCAGATCAGACATAAAAAAACAGCATACATGACCGGTAATCTTCCATCCTTACAGATGGCTGTCCACCATGGTCATATATACTGTTTTATAATTTACTATTTTATTATTTGAAGCTTTGTTATATTCTGCCATGCATCCTAGAATAAAGGCTCCTTGAGGATAGCAGTTCCGATACCCTTCTGGGTGAAGAATTCAAGAAGCAGGCAGTGCTGGAGACGGCCATCAAGTATATGCACTCTTGAAACTCCATTTTCCATGGCTGCGATACAGTTGTTAAGCTTTGGAAGCATACCACCGCCGACAACGCCCTTCTCTATGATGTCCTTTGCCTCGTGTATATCCATCTCTGAGATAAGTGTTGACTTGTCTGTTGGATCAATAAATACTCCCTCGATATCTGTGAGGAATACAAGCTTCTCAGCCTCAAGAGCTGTTGCTACTGCACAAGCAGCATCGTCCGCATTGATGTTGTAATCCTCGTAGTTCTCATCCACTCCTATAGGTGCGATAACCGGGATGAAATCATCCTCGATAAGTGATGTAAGGATGGATGTGTCAACATTTGTTATCTCTCCCACATAACCTATATCCTTGCCACCAGGGAACTTCTTCTTGACTGTGAACATTCCGCCGTCCTTGCCGCTGATTCCGACTGCCTTAAGTCCGATCTTCTGCATGAGACTTACAAGACTCTTGTTGACCTTGCCGAGAACCATCTCTGCGATCTCCATCGTCTCTGCATCTGTAACACGGAGACCGTTGATAAATTCTGCCTCCTTGCCGACCTTCTCTACCCATTTGCTGATCTCCTTGCCGCCACCGTGTACGATGACCGGCTTCATGCCGACAAGCTTCAGCATGGCAACGTCCTTGATAACGTTGTACTTGAGATTCTCGTCAAGCATAGCGCTTCCGCCGTACTTTACAACCACTGTCTTGCCCTGGAATTTCTTGATATATGGCATAGCCTCTATCAGTGTCTGTGCCTTCTCAATTACCTGATCTACTGTGTAATCACCTATAACCATTTTTCTGTCCTTCTTTCTTCTATATTTATATATCTTCGGTTTATCTACCTTAGGTTTATCTGTCTTTTGCCTTCAACTTTATCTTCCAGCCTGATCAATGTCAACGATTAACGCATCGTCTCAATTTAGTCTTATTTGATTTATTGACTACAATCTATTTTTAAATTTACGCAATATGTTTTATCTTATAACCTGCTTCCATTTTTATATGGCTTATCTCACTGGATTTTACTTTCTATAATCCGCATTTATCTTGATATAGTCATATGTGAGATCGCAGCCCCACGCTGTGGCCATCTCATCCCCCATATTCATATGCGCCTTGAGCTTTATCTGCTTCTCTGAGAGTATGTGGCTTGCTTCCTTCTCATCGTAATCAGTTGTCACTCCATGCTTTACGATCTCAAGATGTCCTGCCACACTGGCTATCTCTATATCCACCCTGTACGGATCAAACTTCACGCCGCTCTGTCCCATGGCGCACACTATTCTGCCCCAGTTGGCATCAGCTCCGTACATGGCACACTTTACAAGATTGGAGGCCACTATCGCCTTTGCCAGATGTCTTGCAGTATCCTTATCCGGCATGCCCGACACATCCACCTGAAACATCTTGGTAGCACCCTCGCCGTCCGAGGCTATCGCTCTGACAAATGCGCGGTTGATATATCTTATTGCCTCGACAAATGCAGGAAAGTCGTCATCGGTCTCCAGCAGTTCCTCGTTGCCCGCCATGCCATTTGCAAATATCATTACCGTGTCATTTGTAGACATGTCTCCATCCACAGACACCATATTGTATGTATCGACCACATCTGACTTCAGCACCTTGCCTAGCAGCTCTGAGCTGATATTCAGATCTGTCGTGATGAAGCTGAGTACGGTCCCAAGGTTTGGATTGATCATTCCGGATCCCTTGCACATGCCTCCTATGGTGACCTGCTGCCCCTTGATCTCTAAAGTTACGGCTATCTCCTTCTTATAGATATCAGTCGTCTTGATCGCCTCCGCGGCATCCACTCCGGCATCTATAGAATATGAAAGCTCCGGCACCAGCATATCTATACCGCTCTGTATGACATCCATCGGAAGTCTCATTCCTATGACTCCTGTAGAAGCCACCGCAACCGTACTTGGATCTATGCCAAGGCTCTTACCTACATGGGCCGCCATGGCCTCAGCATCGTGGATTCCCTGTTCGCCAGTACAGGTATTTGCCACACCGCTGTTTACAACCAGTGCCTGACACATTCCCACATTCTGGCAAAGCCGCCTGTCGTATATGACCGGTGCTGCCTGAACCATGTTCTGTGTAAATGCTCCCGCTACATGTGCAGGAACATCACTCACCAGAAGTGCCATGTCTTTTTTCAGTTTATTTCTTCTTATTCCAACATGTAGTCCCGCTGCACGAAATCCAGCAGGAGCTGTCACGCCTCCCGGAATTATCTTCATCCTACCACCTTATTTCCAAATTTATGGGAAAACAGGAGCCATGCGGAGACCCTCTGCCTCGTCAAATCCAAACATGATGTTCATGTTCTGAACCGCCTGACCTGCAGCACCCTTTACAAGATTGTCAAGTGCGCCCATGGCGATGACTCTGTTTGTTCTCTCATCTATCTTAAAGTTGACATCCACATAGTTGCTGCCCTCAACCCATCTTGTCTCAGGACATACATCCTTGTCGAGGACTCTGATAAATCTCTCATTTGCATAGTACTTATCGTATGCGGTTCTCACTGTATCGTAATCGACCTTCTCCTTGAGGTTGGCATATGCTGTCACAAGTATTCCTCTGTTCATAGGAACAAGGTGTGGAGTGAAGTTGATAACTATCGGACTGCCATTCGCATATCCAAGCTGCTCCTCTATCTCAGGGGTATGTCTGTGTGTCGTAACTCCATAAGCCTTTATGCTCTCATTGACCTCACAGTAAAGATTTGCGATCTTCGCGCCTCTTCCTGCACCTGATGTTCCGGACTTGGCGTCAACGATGATGGAGTTGGCATCAACCAGACCTTCCTTAACCAGTGGGTAGAGTGAAAGGATGGAACATGTTGTGTAGCATCCAGGGTTTGCAAGAAGTCTGCACTTCTTTATATCCTCCCTGTTTATCTCACAGAGACCATACACAGCCTCGTCAATAAACTGTGGGCTCTTGTGCTCTATCTTGTACCACTTCTCATAAGTAGCAACATCCTTTATTCTGAAATCTGCACTGAGGTCTATGATCTTGACCTTGGACAGTATCTCCTCATTTACCAGTGATCCGCACAGTCCCTGTGGTGTGGCGGTAAATATTACATCTACCTGTGATGCAAGCTCCTCCATGTTGTCATCCATACACTTTGCATCCACGATCTGGAACATGTTGCCGTATACCTGATAATACTTCTGATCTATAAAGCTTCTTGATCCATACCATACGATCTCCGCTTCCTTATGTCCAAGAAGAATTCTTACTATCTCCTGTCCTGCATATCCTGTTGATCCGATAATTCCTACCTTAATCATAACTGCCTCCATAATTTATATGTACTTTTTCTATATCTGTATAAAGACATACTCTGTTTGATTGTATACCTGACAATGTATATCGTCAACATACACTATTTAATATGTAGAAATACACTCATTACCCTGAGCTTTTGTATCTCTGTTCCTCGTTTCCTCTGCGGAAACTTTTATAATTATACATTTACAACGTATAATATGCAATGGTTTTTTTGAATATTTGCATATTTGTCCAAAATATACGATTTATCAGCATTTTTGCCACCATTTTGCTCTGTATTTATGCATATTTTTCATGAATAATATACGGTGAACGAATGAATATTTTGAAAAATCACTTGCATAATATACATTTGCGTTGTATAGTTCATGTAGGCGAAAAATGGAATATATTATAAAGTAATTTTTCAAAACACTATATTTATAGGAGGATTTATTAAAATGGCTAAAGAAAAAGTTGTACTGGCTTATTCAGGCGGTCTTGATACCACTGCCATCATCCCATGGTTAAAGGAGACATACGGATACGATGTTATCTGTGCATGTATAGATGTAGGTCAGGAGAGCGAGCTTGAGGGACTTGACGAGAGAGCAAAGTATTCAGGAGCTGAGAAGCTTTACATCATCGATGTTGTAGATGAGCTCTGCGATGAGTACATCATGCCAACAGTTCAGGCTGACGCTGTATATGAGAACAAGTACCTTCTCGGTACTTCATTTGCAAGACCTATCATTGCCAAGAAGCTCGTTGAGGTTGCACGTAAGGAAGGCGCTGTTGCCATCTGCCACGGAGCTACAGGTAAGGGTAACGACCAGCTTCGTTTTGAACTTTCTATCAAGGCTCTTGCACCGGACATCAAGGTTATCGCTACATGGAGACAGCCTGAGTGGACAATGCAGTCACGTGAGGATGAGATCGCTTTCTGTAAGGCACACGGCATCGATCTTCCATTTGATGCAAAGCATTCTTACAGCCGTGACCGTAACATCTGGCACATCAGCCATGAGGGCCTTGAGCTTGAGAATCCTGCAAATGAGCCAAACTACGATGACCTTCTGGTTCTCTCAGTTACACCTGAGAAGGCACCTGATGAGCCTGAGTACATTGACCTTGACTTCGAGAAGGGCTACCCTGTAGCACTCAACGGCAAGAAGATGAAGACTTCTGATATCATCCGTGAGCTGAACAAGCTCGGCGGAAAGCACGGTATCGGTATCATCGATATCGTTGAGAACCGTGTTGTCGGCATGAAGTCACGTGGTGTATACGAGACACCTGGTGGAACTATCCTCACAGAGGCTCATAAGCAGCTTGAGGAGCTCACACTTGACCGTGATACTATGGAGTACAAGAAGCTTGTTGGAACAAAGTTCGCAGCACTTGTATATGAAGGAAAGTGGTTCTGCACTCTCCGCGAGAGCCTTTCAGCATTTGTTGCCAAGACTGAGGAGCGTGTAACTGGTCATGTAAAGATGAAGCTCTACAAGGGTAACATCATCAAGGCTGGTACTACATCAGATTATACTCTGTACTCAGAGAGCCTTGCTTCATTCACAACTGGCGACCTCTACGATCACAAGGATGCTTCAGGTTTCATCAACCTGTTCGGTCTTTCAATGAAGGTTCGTGCTATGATGGATCAGAAGCGTGAGGAGAAGGACAACGCTAACAATAAGTAATTTATTATAGTGTAGACATGAAACATCCCCCATCATACTCGTTATGAATATGATGGAGGATGTTTTTTTCTTGACAAAACAAAAAGACTGAAATAGAATATATCAAAAGAAATGGGTTTTCACCGTACAGTTTTACGACTCAAGCGGGCTGCTCGTTTCTTTTTTTATTGTGGTAATATCATGCAGGTACTTATTACCATCCTCTGAATGTTTTATAAGAAGAATAGCTGTGAATATATTATATCTATCTAAATTGCCCGTTTTATCATCATACACAGGCAGTCCAAACCTTATATCATATCTATACCAACCATATTTAGCATCTTTATTATGCTTTTGCTCTTTATTCTCTTCCCAACGTGGATTTTTGGCTATTTTTATTAGCTCTGGAATTCCCTGTGATGCTGATGCCTTTGCCTTTTTTCTTGCACCTTTTAATGCAATTCTGCTTTTCGAACCTGCATATTCAGACGGAAATTCTTTTCCAATATAAACAACATCATTTGTTTCTGTAATTTCATAACAATCCGATATATAGCCTTTTAAGTATTTTTCTATCTGCTGCCAATCATCTTTTGATAAGCCTTTAAATTTTTTGTCATTAATAATTACTATTTGATTATTATTTTCGTCCGTTATTATACTAACATTCCTGTTTTTTATCATTCAGTAACTCCTTTATTATTTTATATTTGCCAAAAATCATTATGGAAATTAAACTATAGAAATTTCAGATCACTTATTTCTACTAAAAAAGAACTAAAATCTTATTTGAGAACAATGAGTAAAACTCCATCATTGTCAAGAACTCTCTCACTATGTATCTGCATTATATCAATGCTAGCGAAGATGTAAACCCACTTATAACGAATTTACACTTTCTTAATGAATTTATACACATCGTATATCTCGACGATATTTGAATGTATATCTATAAAAAAAGATCCGGAGCCGAAGCTCCAGATCTCCCTAAATACATATCATTTACAATATCGCTGCACCAACGTACATTATTTTAAATTACAGTCTATATATTCCATATATGACTTTTTTCCAACTTCTGATTCATTTTCCACATACCACTCTGCGCATTCTTTCAATCCATCTTCCAATGATATTGTCTCCGGGTATATTTTGTTCTGCTGCTGCACATCGAGATAATATTCATAGTTATAAAAACTGAAATAATTTCTCTGTTCTATATCCTCACTGACATTTACAAACGCAGGGATCTTATCAAAGCAGGCGTAACACATCGTCACCCAGTCTTTTATAGTGACCGGCTCCACATTTCCCACATTCATGATATGAGTCTCCGGCTTTTCCTCTATTACTCTCTCCATCAGGATACAGAGATCCTTCACATGGAAGAACTGCAGCTTCATTCCACCATCTCCGGGCAGATAAAATGGCCTGTCCGCCCTGGCGCAGTCAAATACAAAAGCCTCCCTGTATACATTGTTCATAGGTCCATAAATATATGGTGGTCTGAGTATGTAAGCATCACTCACTCTGTCAAGTAATGCATCCTCCGCAGCAATCTTATCCGTACCATATGACCCCCAGTATCTGTTGAGTGCCCGTTCTGAATCTTCACGGAATGGCTGATCTCCATACTCTGGATACACTGCACTTGAGCTGATCATGATATACTGACCAAATGAACCAAGGCTGTCACATAAGTCTGTGATATCTTCCGCATTATATGCGGTTATGTCCGCCACAACATCAAAATAGATGTCTTTGAGTTTGTCTCCCAGGTCATGCCTGTCCGTTTCTATAAGTTTCACACCTGGAACCTGCGGCCTTGAATTTCTGTTCACCACATACACCTCATAGCCTTTGTCCACAAAATACTGCGCCGCATACCGGCTTACAAATACTGTACCACCCGTTATTAGTATTTTCTTCATGGAGAGCCTCCTTTAAATTGGGATTTTTTATCTACTCACCAAGTTCCAGTACCACACTCTCATTTCCAGCTAATTTCACTGAACTAAGGTCTGACACACCTGTCTCACCAGAACTTGAATAAAGTACATTTGTAACTGTTATGTCTCCGCACTCAGCAAGTGATACCGTCTGATCGCCCTCTGCAAAATTGTGCACCACCAGCAGTTTCTGTCCATCCGCCTCACGGAAGTACGCTATCACACTGTCGCTTGTGAGCGCTGCCGCTCTATAGTTTCCTTTCATAAGGGCAGGATTGTCTTTTCTAAGCGCTATCAGTGTCTTGTAATATGAATACATTGAATCCGGATCTTTCATCTGTTGGTCAAGTCCCTTTGTCTCTGCATTCTGATCGTCCTTTTCCCATGACGTGTTGTATGTACTGTCATCTCCCCACAGGAATGGTGTCCTTATCATCTCATCCGGCTTGCTGCCGTACATTCCGAGTTCCTCGCCATAGTAAATATATGGATTGCCTGGAAGTGTCATATATACCGCTGCTATCTGTCTCGCCTTATCCAGGCTGTTCACCGACGATGCTATCCTGTCCTGATCGTGATTTGCTCCAAATACTCCATTCAGATAGTTGACATCCTCGCCGTCATATTTATTCTGTATATTCTCTATCGCCACGGAAAGAGAATCGCCAAATCCTGGCACCGCCATGCCTTTCTGTACGCAGTTCAGTATCTTCTGCTGAATCGCAAAATCAAACTTCGTGTCAAATGGCTGGACATAATTTTCCAGCACCTTGTCATCCTGCCATACCTCACCCACCAGATATACATCAGGATTTATGCTCTCGCAGTAACCGGCAAATTCGTTCCACCAGGTGATATTTGCCGCTTCAGAATCTTCCTGCTGCTTGAACTCGTGTGCCCCATAGATATGAACTGCGGCGTCCATACGAAAACCGTCAAGACCAAGCTCCAGAAAATGACCGGCGGCATCCTTCGCAGCCTGTCTAACATCCGGATTGTTATAGTTCAGATCCGGCATATCCGCGCCGAACACACCATAATAATAGAAGTCACCTTCCTGGTGCCACACCATATCTCCCCAGCTTGATTTGTCGAGAAGATGATTGCAGTCTTTCTTGTCGGTCTTGTACACCCACCTGTAATAATCTCTGTACTCGCTGTTCTCATCGGACTTTGCCGCCTGAAACCACGGATGATTGATACTAGTGTGATTGATGACCAGATCCATGATGACTTTCATGTCTCTGCTGTGTGCTTCGTCAAGCAATCTCTTAAGATCATCCTCTGTTCCGTAATCGGGATTCACCGCCATGTAATCCGTCACGGAATATCCGTGGTAGGTATCGGACGCAGTGATCGGCATGAGCCATATCCCATCGATCCCGAGCTCCTTCAGATAGTCAAGTTTCTCCGTGACGCCATTCAGATCGCCTATACCATCACCGTCTGAATCGGCAAATGACCTGACAAATATCTCGTAATACACACCGCGATTACCCTCTTCGTCGGTCTTCTTACGAGGCTCTGCCGTAAATTCTGCCACATCGTATGCATCACTGGAATATGTTCCCTCTGCATAAGGCTCGTCATTATCCTTTTTAGACTCCTGTCCATTTTCTTCTTCGGCTCCGGCATCTGTCTGATCGTTTGTCTGACCATCCGCCAAAGTCTCTGCTTCTGACGACGCAGCACCGTCCGCTCCGTCATCTGTTTTGCCGCACCCTGTACCGAGTCCAAGTGTAAGGGCCAGCATAACCACTGCAAGTCTCTTCTGCAGTCTGAGTAAGTTGTTCTGTTTCAGCACTTTCTTTTTAAGCACTTTCTCGTTCCTCCTATACTCCCTCCAAAGAACATTATAACAGACCATGCCTCATAACTTCCAGTGTATTTTCTAAGCCATAGCCCTGCCGGCGGTCTTGTACCTGTCAACGATCACTCCAACAAGTATGAACAGTACGGCGAATAGCATCTGCACCCCCATGCTTACAAATATGCCTGACACCGAACTGCCGGATGTGAAATTGTCGATGGCATCCGTTGCATTTGCGTACCAGTATGCCGGAAGGAAATGTGCTATCGCCATCACAGTGTCACTTAAGAACTCTCTCGGCACAAATATCCCGCAGAGGAATGCCATTCCAAGTGATATGACATTTGCACACATGGAAAGAATCTGTTCACTCTGTGTAAGCTTGCTAACTAGAAATGCCAGCGAGAGTGCTACACAGGCATACACCAGCATATTGAGTATGAACATTCCGCCCCTTGCTGAGACTATATCATATTTTATAAGTATTCTGGAAAGTACTATAAATACTACAGACAATACGCATCCAGTAAACATCATCCCCAGGACAAGTTCCCTGTTCAACCTGAAAAATTTGTATGATGAGCACTCTATTCTCGCTCTAAGCTTTTTCCTGTTATATACCTGCAAAACAGGCGCTACCCCAATTATCATAACGCATATCATGACCCACCCCAGATAGTTGTAAAAATTATATAACATGGAATGTCCTGAGGTCTTTCCTTCGGCCATATCGACTTCAGCCTTCTGCTCAAGTGCCGTCCTCGCTCTCTTATCGGCATCGTTCACATCATCTCCGGCCCTCTTGTACAGAGACACCATATTCATGTAGCTGTCAAGCCTTGTCTCAAACAGCATGGACGCCTGACTTCCGGGGATAGTCGTTATCTCAAGCAGACCATCCGCAGTATCATTTGCCCATGCATCGCCAAAGCCATCTGGTATCCTGATCACACAATCCACCGCCCTGTTGTAGAGAGCATCCTGAATACCTCGTTCGTCCATATCAACGCCATATACAAGCTGCTGCGTATCATTCAGGTAAGCCATCAATTTTCTGCTCATCTCACTGCCATCCTCATCGCTCACCGCATATTTGATCGTTTTATCCTTATAATAGTTCTGTGGATCTGTGTTTCCCACATTGATGAACACAACCATGACTCCACACAGGATTCCCACATACATGATCATCTGCCCAATATATTTTCTCAAAACCTTGAAAAAAGATTTAAACACTTGCATATCTGTTCCTCCTTACCATGAGAATCCCAACTGCTATGAGCACCACAGCCTCAATAGTCATTATGACGATATTCTCAGTGAAAACCTGGTGGTCACTGTAAACATTCAGCGCATAGAATGAATCCGATATCAGAGCCGCGGGATTGAGTTTATTTATAATCGGCACGTGCTGCTGTATCTCATACTTTACTCCGTTTATACACAGATCAGAAAGGATGGACATCACCATGGATATTCCGATCACAATACCTATCTTGGTCCCCTCAGCAAGCTTTGATATAGCCCCAACTATGACTCCTATTGCCAGACCGATAAAGCAGCCCACAAACAGAGTAAGCAGGATCTCCCATACTCTGTCGCCAAAATCCACTCCTATGCAGGACATGTATATAAAGCTTATGACCTCGACCACAAAATGTATAATCAGCAGTGCAGCAAACTCTGCCAAAACAAAGGTCATTTTTCTCTGTGGGGACACATTTTTTCTCTTTCCCGTAGCGCTCACATTTGCCTGAAGATTGCCCATCATCTCTATAGATGAAAGTGATGCAAACAGACAGCTCATGGCAAATATGGCATAGAAATAATTGTTATACACATTCTGGCTGCCCTCAGTGCTGGCCTTCTCTGTATAATATGATCTCTGTTCTGAGAGTTTTTCCACAAGGTCCGACATATCATCCACGCCGGAAGTCCCAGACATATACTGTTGAAGTCCGATGCCATCCTTATATATATCCATAAGTGCATGCTCGTACTGCTTGTACTCAGAAAGCACTGTCTCAAGTATGCTCGCATTGACAGAACTCTCCGCAACCGTGAGCTTCACATCATCCGTATATATGATGCCCTCGACCTCTTCATCAGCCAGTAACTTTTCCGCATCGCTTTCGCTCATCCTCGCAACCGACAGAAGGGCGTCATCGCCATCCGACAGCGCATCCAGCATATAATTAAGTCCATTTGCCGATTCATCCTCAGTGACCACCGCCACCTTGATATTCCTGAACATCTCATCCTGTTCATATATGTTGCCAAATGCCATGTACATGAATGTTGCAAGAAGCAGCGGGAATACCAGTGTCCAGAAGATCGACACCCTGCCTCGGGCCATGATCTTTATGGTGTATAAAAAGTCCCGTATAAACATAATTCTCTCCTTTAATCCTGATTCATCTCAATTTTCCATATACAATACGATTTCAACGATCTCATATCTCTGCCCTGAATTTCGTTTAGTCTCTGAGCTCCTTGCCTGTGATCTCCAGAAATACATCGTTGAGCGTCGGGAGTTCCGTAACAACCCTGCCAAATGATATATCGTGCTCCTTGAAGAATTCCATGAGTCTCACCAGATTGTGTCTTCCACCAGAATATCTCAGCGTCAACATACCATCGCTATATTCCTCCTCATACATATGCGGCTGTCTGCGAAGCTCCGATATCTGTTTGCCTGTAAGTCCAAGCACCTCAACCTTGATGGTCTCAGTGTTCTTGATCATCTTCTTAAGTTCTTCCTTTGTTCCTACAGCTACAGACTTTCCTTTGTCCATGATGACTATCCTGTCACAGAGCTGCTCGACCTCCTCCATATAATGGGATGTGTATACGATGGTGGCACCTTCCTCATTCAGACGCTTGATCCCCTCAAGTATTCTGTTACGGCTCTGCGGATCGACCGCCACTGTCGGTTCATCGAAGAATATAAGTTTTGGCTTATGCGCTATTCCGCAGGCAATATTCAGTCTTCGCAGCAGTCCACCCGAGAGCTTCTTTGGAAGGAATTTCCTGTAATCCGCAATATCCACGAAATCCATTGTCTCCTCAACACATTTGCGTCTCTTCTCTTTGTCCTTTATATAAAGGCCGCAGAAGTAATCAATATTCTCATATACAGTCAGTTCATCGAACACCGCCACATCCTGCATTACAACTCCTATCTCTCTCTTGATATCGTAGCTGTCGGGCTTCATCTCTTTGCCAAATACCTTTATATCGCCCTTGTCAAATGTGAGCAGGGACAGTATACAATTTATAGTTGTCGTTTTGCCGGAGCCGTTTGGTCCAAGGAGTCCAAGTATCTCCCCCGCCTTCACCGTCAAACTGAAATGATCCAGCGCCAGTAGATCTTTATATCGCTTTACCAGATTGGTAACCTCTATTGCATTTTCTGAATTACTCATATATATCCTCCTGTTTTGATATCCTGTTTTTTGACCCTCATTATCTTATAAGTGTCGTTCATAACATGATAGTCTGCACGCATCAGCATGCTACATTCTTTATTACATGCTCTCATTATATACACCCTTGATCTGTTTTCACAGTGAACAACGTCATCTTCACAATGTGACATTTGTCATATTTCTTTTTCCCTCATATTTATTTATAATAATTATTACACTAGGCTGCACACACTGCCTGGCACGGCTATTCAGACAGCACGATATATACTACAGCATTTTCTACATTATGGAGAATAATTATGAAACATCTCATCAACAAAGGACTCCTGCTGGTCTCAGCATTTGTCATGATATATGCGCATAATACTGCCACGGACACCCGGATCATCATCACACTGCTCCTGTCGCTCATTGCCGGTGCGGTCTATCCGGCACTTGCCGGGATCTCCGCAGTGAACAGAGCCACCACGAAGGGCGCCGAGAACCACAGCAGAATATATCCATACATATGCGAGGCACTGGTATGCGCGTATCTTGTATCCGCATTCTGGCTGCACCCAGTCTATATGTTCGTGTCCATAGTCAGCTACGACATGTACAGATACAGACAACGGCTGTCACCAGTCATACTTGTCCTGTTATCCATATACATGTGCGTCAACTATCCTCTGATGTCAGTTCTCCCGCAGATATGCCTCATCGCATTCTCATTTGCTATGAGCGTGTACTGCTGCCGGATAAATCTGCTGAGGGCGGAGCTTCTTGCCATGAGGGACAATACTGCAGAACACGACATGCTGGTTGCACAGAACACACGCCAGTTGCTGGAAAATCAGGACAACATGGTGCTCACCGCCACCCTGTCAGAGCGAAACAGGATTGCCCGGGAGATTCATGACAATGTCGGTCATATGCTCACCAGATCCATACTTCAGACCGGTGCCATCAAAGTTATCAACAAAGACGAGCGTCTTGAGAAGCCCCTGGCACAGCTGCAATCTACGCTGGATACCGCAATGGACAGCATGAGAAAAAGTGTCCACGATCTACACGATGAATCCATAGACCTGCACACTGCCCTAGATGATGTGATCAACAACGTCAGCGACATGGACATCTACATGGATTACGACATGTCAGATAAGCTTCCAAGAGAGATCAAATACTCATTCATCAACATAGTAAAGGAAGCCATTAACAATACGCTGAAGCACAGCAACGGCGACCATATGGATATCCGCGTGCGGGAACACCCGGCATTTTATCAACTGTATATAACAGACAATGGACAGAACATCCGCTCCGGTCCATCCCCGGCACAAGGAAGCGCTTCTGGCGGTATGGGCTTAAATGGTATCCAGGAAAGAGTAAACAAACTTGGAGGCACAATGAAGATATCAACCGACGACGGATTTTCCATATTGATCAATATCATGAAAAGAGATTTTACAGACTGAATTCCAAACAGATATGCAAAATATCCTGATTATAAATAGGAGGAAACCGACAAATGAATGTAGTTATAATAGATGACGACCAACTGGTGGCACTGTCACTTCAGACCATACTCGAAGCCTGCGACGACATACAGGTATCCGCCACAGGAGGCAGTGGAGCTGATGCGATCAGACTGTACGAAGAATATCAACCGGATGTTCTACTCATGGACATCCGCATGGAGAACATAAATGGCCTTGAGGCTTCTGAGACTATCATGGCCTCTCACCCGGATGCCCGCATTCTTCTCCTGACAACATTTTCAGATGACGAATATATAATCAAAGCACTGAGTATCGGGGCAAAGGGATATATACTGAAGCAGGATTTTGAGAGCATCGCACCGGCAGTAAAAGCAGTATACAATGGACAGACTGTATTCGGGGATGAGATAGTTGGAAAACTCCCTGATCTTATTGGTCATATGGACACTACCTCATCAGATGTCCAGCCATCGCCATTTGCCGGAATGGAATACGAACTCAGTTCCAAGGAAATGAATATTATCAGACTTGTTGCAGATGGTCTGAATAACAAAGAAATCGCATCAAGCCTGTATCTGAGCGAGGGTACAGTGAGAAACTATATCAGTTCCATCCTTGACAAGCTGCAGCTGAGAGACCGCACACAGCTGGCGTGCTTCTACTACAAAAAGCTAACCAATTGAGCAACAGTCAATACAACACTAAAAAAGCAAGCCGCACGCCATCCTTGAATGACATGCGACTTGCTTTTTCTGTCTTACTGGGTCGTACCTGGGTGAGGGGTACTCATATACACTACTACTGAAGTGAGGCATCCACACTTACATATTCTGTTGAAATATATCCGATCGAGCCATCGTATAACTGAACTCCTATCCAGCTCTCATCCTGTGATACAACGTCGAACATCTCTCCACTGTTCACTGTAGCTATGATATCTGATTCTGATGACTGCTCTGTATGGACATACACACCATCATATATCACTGATGCTGTTACGCCCGGAAGCACCTCTGAAGGGGTCTCTTCTGTTGTCGCTTCCTCTGTTGTCACTGCCTCGGTAGACGCTGAAGTCACAGACTGTATACTACCTGATGCATTGCTGGCAACTCTGGCCGTATCGTTGGCCGATACTGAACTTCCTGCAGGCACCACTGCGTCGATGGCAAGCTGCACACTGCTGTCTGCCATCATCACTGCCTGACTCTTGTTGATAGTCACACTATCATTCGCATATAATTCATCCGCAAGCGGGTCAGCCTTCTCTCCAAAACTTATGACAGCAAATACACAAAGAGCCATTACAACCACAAGTGCTGTCATCAAAATGTTATGTCTTAAATATTTATAACTGAGAACATTCCTTCTCATGTGATCTACAAATCTTCCAAACTTACTGCGTGATCTAGTCATTAATTTTTCCTCTTTTACCCTTAATCCAAGCTATTTTCTATGTAGTATTTCGTAATCTAATTTTTACAAAGTTACCGCATTTGTTACATTTCTGTTAAATATAATACACTACACATGTGCATGTGTCAACTGATTCTGACAAAAAAATACCAATTTCTAGTGGTTTTACACAACTGTTTGTAACGACATGTTGTGTTTTGTAACATTTAACTTTTCTGCTGAAAAAAGCGCATTTTCGTGGTATCATATGACATCATACAGTCAACAAAAGGAGTACATTATGAGACTTGATAAATTTCTAGTTGAAATGGGGATAGGCAGCCGCAGTCAGGTAAAGCAGTATGTGAAAAAAGGCACTGTCACCGTCAATGGTGCCCCGGTTAAATCCTCAGATGTAAAGATAGATGAGAACAACGATACTATAAAATATAATGGCAGGATTCTGAATTATTCTAGATACAGATATTTTCTCCTGAACAAACCTGCGGGGTGTGTAAGCGCCACCAAAGATAACGTGCATCAGACCGTTATCGATCTGCTAAAAGGAGAAAATACAAAAGACCTGTCACCCGTGGGACGGCTGGATATAGACACAGAAGGACTTCTACTTCTGACAAATGACGGAGCACTGACCCACCATCTCCTGTCTCCTGCACACCACATTCCCAAGACATATTACGCAGAGATTGACGGATATGTAACAGATGATACCATAAACATTTTCGCCACAGGTGTGGATATCGGAGATGAAAAACCTACACTGCCCGCAGATCTGCGCATATTATCTTCCGACAGCACCGCTGCCAGATCGGAGATCGAACTCATAATAACAGAGGGACGTTTTCACCAGGTCAAGCGAATGTTTGAGGCCGTTGGCATGAAAGTTACTTTTCTGCGAAGAATTGCAATGGGTGAGCTGAAGATAGACGAATCGCTTCCAACAGGTGCCTACAGAAGTCTCTCGGAAGAAGAGGTCAGTCTTCTCCGGTTCGATATGCCACAATAAAAATAGAGAACAGGAAATCCTGTTCTCTATTTTTATTTATGTTACTGACTTCTATTCTGTAATATATTTATCAAGGCCATCTGCTATTCCCTTGGCGATCTTGTTCTGATAATCGTCTGTTACAAGAAGTGCCTCCTCAGATGCTGTAGTCATATAGCCAACTTCCACTATGGTTACCGGAACTGTACTCCAGTTTATTCCGCTCATGGTATCCGTCTCCCATATTCCATCACTCTTAGCTCCTGTGGAAGCCAGAAGTCCTGATAAAACATCCGTGGCAAGACTCTTGCACTGATCATAGATAGCTGAATTATATGGATTAGATGATGTCTGACATACTGTCATCACACCTGTCGCATTACCGTCTGTCGATCCATTTGTATGGATCTTTATAACTGCATCTGCCTTAAGGTTGTTCGCATATTCTGCTCTCGTCGCATTACTTATATCAACATCATTCGATGTTCTGATCATCTTAACTGTATAGCCTCTGGATGTGAGCTCTGCCTCAAGCTTCTGTGCGATCTGAAGATTCAGCTCATATTCCTTTATTCCTGTTGATACACCTGTGTTGCCAACGGTTGCCTTTACTTTTGTCTCTGTAGCAGCAGGGCCTATCGGCTCGGTCTCTTCATTTGCATTCTGCTGATGTCCGGCATCTATAACTATCATCTTGCCCTCACCAACATTGGATGTAGTTCCCTGTTCTGTGGATGCATCCGATGAATTCTCTGTTGTCGCCTCAGTCGATGCATCAGACTTATCTCCTCCGCCTACGACCTCAAGGAGCTCTGAGAATATATAGTATTCCCCACCATCTATAGATACCTTGCTCCACTCATCGTTATAACCGATTCTGTCCAGCTCAACATCATTTGCAACTTCCTGATATATCTCTCCATCAGTTGATGGGCTCGTTCTGACATTCACATAGTCAAGAGTCTTTACTTTGTCATTACATATTGTAAAGCCATCCTTGTCCTTCTCCGGCTGTGCCTCAGTGGTTGCTTCCGTAGTCGCCACCGTCACTGCCTCTGTGGTCGCCTCTGTCTCCGTCGGATTGGCTGTGGTAGCATCGTCACCTTTGCTTCCGCATCCGGCAAATGCCAGCATGGAGGCAAGTCCAAAGCAGAGCACTGCATATTTTAAATGTTTCTTCTTCATGAGTATCCTCCGTAAGTGATTATTGAAGTTAAAAATACATCATCTTATTGTAACACAATCGTAATAACTGCACAAGTACATTGCTCAAATACCTGATTTCACCATACTACATTTCAAATACTGCACCGCAAATCTTCTCAAGTTGTGCATAATCCTCCGCACTTCCAAGCTCCACCGCTGAATGCATAGCCAGTATCGGTATTCCCATGTCTACAGCTCTGACTGGCAGATAAGATGAAGCTATAGGACCTAAAGTCTGTCCTCCTGCCATCCCCGACCTGTTCACCTGACGCTGTATCTTTATCTCCTGATTTCTTGAAAGAGCCATGATGACCGCAGATGCCTCACTGTCTGACACGTATCTCTGACTTGCACTTGATTTGAGTGCCACTCCGCGCCCCATGACAATCTGATTTGTCGGATCACTCTTCTCTGAATAATTCGGATGGGTTGCGTGCGCCACATCAAGTGACAGCATGAATGCATCTCTCATAAGGCGTCTTCCTGCTCCAGCCTCAATATCCAAGCCTTCCATGATACGCTTTATTATCTCCGACAGAAGCACCGAATCTGCTCCCTGCTTTGATCTGCTGCCTATCTCCTCATTGTCAAACAATGCTATAACATTTGTATTATTGCCATTTGTCTCTCTGCACATGGTGTCAACAAGCGCTGACACGGAAGTTACATTGTCAAGTCTCGGAGAAGCTATCATATCCTTATCTGCCCCAACTATCTCCATTCCATCCATGTTATACAGGTATAGATCATAATCAAGAATATCGTCCTTCAAAAGCCCAAGGTCATCTGCCACATACTGTAATATATCTTTGTCCTTCACAGTCTGACCATCCAGACCATATACAGGTATGAGCTCCTTCTGCACATTCATTTTCTCCCCGGGTGCATCCTTTCTCAGATGCGGTGCAAGGCTTGGCACTATGCACATGGCACGCTCTGAATCATACAGATACGCCTTCGGCCTGAACGGATCCGTGGTCTGCGCCATGACCTTGCCCGCGATTCCAAGCGGTCTGTCAAACCATGTCTCCTTGATAAGTCCGCCGTACGGCTCTACATTCAGTGTCTGGTAGCCGCTTCTGTTCATATCCGGCTGAGTCTTTATCTTGAGCATAGGAAAATCTGTATGTGCAAGGCCGATATTCAGCCTGCCATACTCAGGCATCTCCCCTGCGGCAAACGCCACCATCATAGATGAGTATGGCTTCACATAATATCTTCCTCCGGCCGTGAGCTCCCAGCGTTCTCCCATATCAAGCTCCATGTAACCGTGATCCTGCAGCATGGCTTCACATTCCTTCACTACATGAAACTGTGTGACACCGGCGTCAAGTAGTCTGCAAAGTGTATCTATCATAATAAATTATCCTCCTTATAATGGTCGGTCGACAAACGCACACATCAGTATACTTTCTTATGTGCATCGTCTGCGTTCTCCACAAAGATTTTAGTACAAATCTTCAGCTTATACAATTCCCTTACTTCTTATTTTAGCTTAATATCCACATCTGATATTCAAGTTTTTTTATCGCAATGTGAATCTTCTCTTGCCCTGTCATTCAAAAGGCTGTATAATCGCCAATAGATACTTTAACGCTTTTATGCGTCAAACCGTTAAAGGAGAACGTAAAATGAATGATTTTTCAATAGGATTTATCGGTCTGGGACTTATCGGAGGATCTATTGCCAAATCCATCCACCGCATTTTCCCTGATTACAGAATAGTCGGCTTTGACAATAATCTATCTACACTCAAGGAAGCTGTCTCCGATGGGACACTGACTGAATATACAGATGATATCCATACCATAGCAGAATGCAACTATATCTTTCTGTGCGCACCGGTCCACTATAATATAGAATACCTGCGCCAGCTCAAGCCATTTCTTACAGACAGCACCATACTGACTGATGTCGGAAGCGTAAAGCTCGACATATACGAAGCAGTCCAGGAGCTTGGGCTTGCCAGGTATTTTGTCGGCGGACACCCTATGGTCGGCTCTGAGAGATCTGGCTACGAGGCGGCCACCGACAGGCTCATAGAGAATGCCTATTACTTCATCACACCTGCAGACGGAGTTCTGCCGGGCAAGACTGAGGAGTTCTCCACATTTATCGGAGATCTTGGAGCGATACCGATCACATACTCACCTGTTGAGCACGACCGTATAACCTCTTACATAAGCCATGTGCCCCACGTCATAGCCGCCTCACTGGTCAACCTTGTCGCAGCGGCAGACAGCCCAGACAATATATTTAAGTCACTGGCAGCCGGTGGTTTCAAAGATATAACCAGGATCGCATCCTCCAATCCGGTGGTATGGGAGCACATTCTTCTGGCAAATCCTGACAATATCGTAAACGGTCTTCAGGAATATGTTGAGCTTATAGACAAAATGATTTATCATATTAAGCAGCGCGATGCGGCTGGGATAAATGCTTTTTTTGCATCCGCCAGAGATTACAGGGATTCCATTCCTAACAACAGCAGCGGTGTCATAAGAATGCACCATGAACTGTTTGTAGATATCCCTGACGAGGCTGGTGCGCTGGCAAAGGTGACAGCTTTTATCGCAGAGGCAAAGATAAGCCTCAAGAACATCGGAGTCTCCCACAACCGGGAGGATGAGGAAGGGGTTCTCAGACTCTCATTCTACGATGCTGATGCAAGACGGAATGCGCAGGATGTGCTGAAGGCCGCAGGCTATAGAATTTATAACCGATAGGTAAAACATATTACACTAGAATAAAGGAATACTGAGAATTTATGAAGATCAACAGAGTAAAATCACTTAACGGAGAGATAACAATACCGGGGGACAAATCCATCTCCCACCGCTCCATCATGTTCGGCTCAATCGCAGATGGAATAACCGAGGTACACGGATTTTTAAATGGAGCAGACTGTATATCATCCATGAACTGTTTCAGGCAGATGGGTATAGATATTGATTACGACGGCAGTGTCGTTACTGTACACGGCAAAGGACTGCATGGACTGTCAAAGCCTGAAGGCACACTCGATGTCGGCAACAGCGGAACAACCACCAGACTTATATCGGGTATACTTGCCGCTCAGCCATTTGCAAGCAGGCTTATAGGTGATGCTTCTATATGTAAGCGCCCTATGAAGAGAATCATGACGCCTCTCTCCATGATGGGTGCCGACATCACATCCGAACTCGGAAATGACTGTGCACCGCTCCTTATAAACGGAAAGGAACTCCATGGAATACACTACAACTCACCTGTCGCGTCAGCACAGGTAAAGTCATGTGTACTCCTTGCCGGACTCTATGCAGACGGCGAGACAAGTGTCACCGAGCCATATGTGTCAAGAAACCACACTGAACTCATGCTTGAGTCATTTGGCGGCAATATAAAAGCAGAGGGAACTACGGCTACCGTAAAGCCTGTGGATAATCTTGTTGGACAGAAGATACTTGTACCTGGAGATATATCATCAGCTGCTTACTTCCTTGTTGCAGGACTTATCACTCCGAACTCATGCATCACCATCAAAAATGTTGGCATCAACCCGACCAGAGATGGAATACTGGAAGTCATCAAAGCAATGGGCGGCGATATGGAATACTCCAATGTAGTGAGCGGATGCGGTGAGCCAACCGCTGACATAACAGTCAGGACATCAAGTCTCAAGGGCTGTGTCATTGAGGGTTCCATCATACCAAAGCTCATAGATGAGATCCCTGCCATAGCAGTTCTCGCATGCTTTGCAGACGGTGAGACCATCATCAGGGATGCCCAGGAGCTCAAGGTCAAGGAATCAAACAGAATAGATGTCATGGTAAACGCTCTCTCATCCATGGGCGCAGACATAACTGCAACCGATGACGGAATGATCATACGCGGCGGAAAGCCTCTTCACGGTGCAGTGATTGACAGTCACTTGGACCACAGAATCGCCATGAGCTTTGCCATCGCAGGACTTAACGCTGATGGCGATACAGAGATCACCGGAGCCGAGTGCGTGAACATCTCATATCCGGGATTTTATGATGATCTGGGTGGGCTGGAACGTTAAATTTTTCATCAATAGTAAAGGCGTCACTGCTGTTTATGATGCTTCGCATCCTACGATAACAGTGACGCCTTTATTTCACCCAGTGCTCTTGACTTTTACCAGAACCATTTGGACCAGCAAATACAAGAACCATCGGTTTTCTATTTTGCATATTTTATATCTCCATTTGCATATTCAATATATGCTTTTTTATTCTCTTTATCATATCCCGCTATTGGTTTTTTACATACTCTGGCTTTATTTATTGCAGCTTTAACCGCCTCAACAGCTCTGGCATCCATCTCCTGATCAGACAACGTTAACGTTTTACTTTCTTCTTCTCTTGATACTACATTTATTATCTTCCCACTTTTCGTGTTCACTGTTGTCATACAATCACCGCCTTTATACTTTTTATTATATATATAATTCATGATTTAAATAGTCTTATTTTATAATTCATTTTACCACAGTTCATGGACTATTCACAACAGCTTACTCCGTTGCCCTCTCAAACTCATCAGTTCCAGTATCTTCCCAGTTTGTCTTTCCACTGCTTATCACTTCTCCACTGGAAAATACATATGCATAGATATCTTCTATTTCGGCACTGCCATAATCATATGTTCCACCACCGCCTTTTTCAGTACGATACCTTACATACAGCCCACACTTCCCATTCTCTGACTTGCCATCATATACAATGTATTCCACGGAATTATCACTTTCAGACAATATACATCTTGATGATGACTCCGAGGCGCCGTAATATACTTCGAATTTTCCAGCTGTGGCATCTGAATATTTCTCAAAGATCGCCTGATACCCGACTGTAATTTCCTTATTTTCTGGCTGATCATTTACATCAGGATCAACAGAGGAATCAGTGGAGCTCTCTGCATTCCCCCTGCTGTCACCCGAAGCTTTTTCCGTTATCGCAGAGTCTTGTTCGCTGTCTTTTTCTATATCCGTATCTTCTCTTCTATATCTGGTCGTGAGACGTCTACTACTGGTCTGCCCATTAAAACGCATGGTCACAAGCTCGTCACGCTGTTCAGAGCCAGACACTACCACCTCCACACGATCAATATACCATGTCGTCTTTAGATCGCTTTCGTCAAATCTTGCACCATCATTTGCCACTTCAAATGACCTATATGCAACCGTCTTCTCTTTGCCCTTCAGCACCAGTCTTCCATGGGCAGCTCCAAATGGAAAATCCGGGTCGCCAACAGAATAGATCACAAGCTCATAATCACCATCTGGAGACGTTAACACACTTATCTGCTCAGCTTCGTAACGCGTCTTATATCTAACATAACCTAATGGCAGCAACACCACCATTACCAATATGCCTACTATAATCACAACATACTTTGATATCTTGTTCATGACTATTTCCTGCCTGTCTCCTCATACATTCCTATCTTCTTCATGTTTATATAAAATTCTAAAAAATTAATTATTATTCTGCGAACAATTGACCGCATCAATAGCTATCACCAGCATAAGTGCCATGATCTCATCACCCGGATCTGCGATATCAAGTGTGTATGTATCTCCCCAGCTGAGAAGCTGCTTTGCTATATTTGCCACCAGCCTGCTTCCAACTGTGACACTGTAATTCCACGAAAGGAAATCTCCATCACACTGCCATCCTCCATACTCAATACTGTACGAAGGCTTGAAGAATGTAAATTCCTTCTTGATGCTTCCACACGGTCTGCCACCAACACTGATGTCAAATGTAGGCAGGAACGTAAATAATCTCTGACTAATAAGTCCTATCTCATTTCCCACAAGATCATATACATGAACCTGATGCGTAAGCCGGAACGCCTCCGACTTCACAAAATACTTTTTGTTTCCCCATTCATCATATATATCGTAGGTATCTGTCCAGGCAAATACCCGTTGTTTTATCATAAGTCTCATAAAATCCACTCCTTATATCATATGTCGTCGTGCATAAGCGCGATGACACGCACACGCCTACTCAACTTGCGCTCATTATATGACATATCCCGGCACCACCAGCTTCACCACGTAAGACACGACAAATATCCCAAGCCACACATACACATACCACAACCGGAATCTCACAAGCGGTGTCCTGCCATTTGTGGCAAGCCTGATCGTATTGCCCACCAAATATATGATGCAGATGCACGCCAGATACACAGTCGCCGCATGGTAATACATAGCCGTCAGAATATGTCCGTGGAGTATGGCAAGTACAGCCCTTGTCGTACCGCATGCGGGACATATCACCCCTGTAAACCGGCGTATCTGACACCCCTCAAGCCACGAGGTATCCGGCAAGACACGAAGGAGCAGTATATATACTGCCGTGCCGATAAGCAGTGTTATGAGCACTGCTATCTCTGCAATATATAACTGCCCCTCCGTATGTCCTAGAAGTTCAAATAATCTATATATTTTTCCGCTATATCTTTCTGCGTTTTTATGTTCCATAAAATATCCTTTGTCTCTATTGAGTGATTGCCACCCTCATATCTGTAGAGTGGTATATGTCTTTCCTCGCAAAGTTTGGTTATCTCACCCGTGTTCACTAGCGGATCCGCCGTTCCGTGAAAAGCTATGCCATTTGAATTGGCATATTGCATGGTAATCTCAAGTGGTGTGAAATATATATTTCTTACTTTAAGTCCTTTCTCCGCCACATATCTTGCAGATATAGCTGTGCCTATACTCTTTGATAGAAATACTATATCCTCAGCATCCGAGAAATCCACATCCTTCAGACAATCTACCGCTTTATTCCAGCCATCATCAAATACCTTTTGTATCTCCTCTGGAAGATGTCCCGAAAGCTTGCCATATGTCACATCAATTATATCATACCCATGTGCCATCATATATTTTTTACTGTAGTAAAGTAATGGTTTATCGGTGTGATACCCGATTCCCGGGAATACCACGCATATCTTCTTTCCCATATATCTGTCTCCTCTCCGGATATAAGTCCCATCCAGAGTACATAAATTATCAGCACCCCTATTACATCATGCCTTTATTCTAATCGTCCTGATTCTTCTGCTATTTTATCAGCATAGCATCCCTCATGTTTCGAGTTCGCCTCACTTTTCCTGTTTTGTAATTTACATTCCATCAACTATCAATGATAACACAGCCATATCTCCGTAGTCAATCGGAAGTATGGCTCATTTTTCTCTGCAATTCATCGCAGATGGCAGACACCCTCTTTTCGCCAAATCCCTTGAGAGTGAGCAGGCACTCTCTTACTTGGTCTATCGTGAGGGAGTCTGCTTCTGCCGTCTCCTTGCCATCTTTATATCCGGACTTATAAACCGACTCCGCCCACATCGTCATCTGACAATGGTCCATTTTGCGGATTTTGTCATACTGTCTCCTGTTGAGGATAAATCCTTTAATCTTTCCCATTCTGTTCCTCCTTACGGTCATAAATATTTCCATCTATTCTGTACTTAGAGTGATTGTCGAGAAAATAATGCCTCCTACGATTGGTATCGTTGATGTAGAACTTTCCTTCGTCAAATTCAACGGTTCCATATCCGCTGAGACCATCGCATCTCATGTAGACTATATCGCCCTCGTAAATTCTCCTGCCATCCTTTGCGACAATTCCTGTGAATTGACATAATGTATCCGGATTTATTCTTGCTTGAAGATGCCTGTTCGGCAATCCCCAATCGGTCATTTGGTCGAAAATTATGTAATACTTTGTGTTGTCCGGATGTTTCTCATAATCTTCCTTAATGCAATATGTTGTATCGTTCAAGGCTATGTAAAATCCCTCGTACCACCTGTCCTTGTCATCTTCATCAATGCCTTTCGCTCTAAAAAGTATGTCTCTCATCTCTGTTCCCTCCCATATACCTCTTCTCTTGCAATCTCGTACAACATCGGATAATCGTGCGGGTTGAAATTGAAACCATACAGTTCATAGAAAGCATCGTTACTCATTTTGAACCACAGCACCGCCCACTGGAGGAGCGTCTTACCTCTCAGAGTCTGCATCGAATATCTTGCCCTTGCATTGGATTTCATTATATCGTGAAGAGTAACCGCCATCACTTATCCTCCAATCTCTTTAACTGCCTGTCCACCTTGAAATCAATTCTCCTCTCAACTTCATCTTCTGCTTGGAAGAGTAACTCCATCTGTCTGCACATAATTCTCACATCCGCCAGTTCGTCAATGATGTCTGTTCTTGCCTTAAACAAGTCCGTGTCTCCATTCGTAGGATTTGCATTTTCTCCTCTTGCGAGGGCAAATTTTCTTCTGTACTTGAGTAAAGCCTTTGTCAACTCTGACATTTCTTCAATGCACATATCAATCTGAGGCTGAGTACCATACTCGCAGATACATCTTCTGAACACAATATCTCTGCCATTGGCATCGCTTAATCTATCAATGTGTTCCGCTGCTTCCTCCAACACTTCAACGGTTCCTTCAACTTCTCTTCCGGTTGGAGGTTCCCTGTATGCTTTTGCATATTCTCTGAGTCTATCTGAAATTTTCATGTTCGCACCTCCTAATAATCTTTTGGCTTTTCAAGTGATACAGTTACAGGCATCTTCCAGTCGGACTTTGCGTCATCAATAATCATCTGAACAAAAGTCTGTGCTATGTCCTCTTTCCATTTTCGCTTTCCGATAGCCTTTTTAATTTCGGTTTTGAACTCCTCCTTGTTTTCTTCGACCATTTCAGCCATCGCTTCTCTCACTACGGTCTCTACCGTCTTTTCTGCGAGATAATCGAGATACGGTCTTGCTCTGTAATTGTCCTTTCTGCAAGGTTTTCCATCTCTGTCAACATAGGTATCTATCGTTCTGTCAATAGCCTTTCTGATGATTTCATCTCGATTTCCAAGGGCAGAAACAATAGCCGCCTTGACTATTCTGCTTACCTCTTCCTCAACATATTTTGCATCAATGCTAAGTGATGCTGTCATTTTCTCTTCGCTCATTCTTTTTCCTCCTTGTCTGATGATTGCCGCACCAATGGTCTTTCCGGAATGCTCCCGGGCAATACCATCGGTGTATGCAGTCGCTGCACATTTGCGGCTCATCCTTTGATTTTCTATACAAACGGTAACTCCTCATCAATTCCGTTCGGAACATTCATAAAACCATCGCCCGATGAGGAATTATTGGATGCAGGCTGCTGATAATTGCCTCCTGCGTTGTTCTGTGAGGATGCTTTGCTTTCTGCGAACTCCTGCTCCTCAACAATTACTGTCGTGGTGTAAACCTTTACGCCATCCTTATTCGTATAGGAACCAGTTTCAAGTCTGCCTGTAATCGCAATCTTGGTTCCCTTATGGAGATATTTCTCGGCAAACTCCGCTCCTTTTCCAAATACCGCACAGGAGATGAAATCAGCCTCCTGTCCGCCCTCCTGCTTAAATCTTCTGTCTACTGCCAGTGTGTACTTCGCAATGCAGGTATTATTTCCATTCTGTGAGTAATTGATTTCCGGGTCTCTCGTGAGTCTACCCATTAAGATAACTTTATTCATTCTATTTTCCTCCTGCTTTAATCGTCAAACGCCCAACTGATAATTCCCAATATCATCAAGAAAACTATGCCGATGCCTATGTAACCCAAGAACCGTTCTATTTCTTGCCAACATTCACGGACAATCCATACGGCTATCGCTGCTACGGCAATTATCGTTGCGAGCCTTATTACAATCTTAATCGCTTTTATCATATACGCTCCTTACATGGCGGCTTAACAGCCGCCTTACAAATATCAAACCTCAGAGTCCAACTTTCCATAGAAAGCGGAGCGGAAGCCGACGTAGCCGTCCGAGTGAGAACGAGCATTGCCGAGGCACAAGTAGAACACACCCGCACGGGCACCATCGTACCAGTTGCCCCCGGCAACCGGCAAACGCTCGCCCTCCGTATCTGCATACAGGTATGCCTTCGGTTCGCCGGGATACAGGGCAAGTTCTTTCATCTGCTCAGTGATACCAAATTCAAACTCAGCATCTCCCCACTCGCATCCATCGTAGTCCATGCCCGACTCCTCAGTTGTAAACTTGAGTCCGCCATCCTCTGCGTTGATGCGGATAGGCTTGCCATCTTTCATCAGTGCCACCCACTTGTCGCTGTCTTTACTCATGTCGATGTCTGCCGCAGCATTGTTTTCCGGTATAACTTCGACGATACCATCCATCAGTCTCATTCCTGCAAACCATTCCCAAATGTTTCCACATAAATCAGAAACTCCAAATGGTGTGTGGTCGTGGTTCCATGTCGCAGGTCCGGAGCCTGTCAGTGTCTTGTATCCTCTATCGTAAGTCTTTCCTTTTTCAGAGTTATCTCCATGCCAGTCTCCGCTATTCGTGTTTCCGTGTGGAAACACTTCGTTCTTGTGACAGATGTTGGCAATCAGTCCTCTCTCTGCCGCAGTCCACAGATGCCATCCCTCGCCCTTCGCTCTGCAAAGATTGACCGCCTCGTCATAAGTGACATTCACTTCCGGCTTTGTCATTGGGAGCGAGTATGCTCTACCATTGATTACTGTATTCGGATACTTGCTGATGTAGATTTCATCATACACTTTCCCATCCACCACAAACGCAGGATGAGGTCTGCATGAGCCTCCGAACAAGTCATTATCAGTTACTCTTGAGAAGCGGACCATAACTGACGGAATGCCCGCCTTGTCATAGATAACAACATTATCCGCTCTGAACGGTTCAAATTCCGGAACTCTGATAAACGCTCCGCAGCCAGTCTCTTCGATTGAGATTGCCTCTGCAAGGCATCTGCCCTGCTTGTCCTTTTTCTTACAGTTTCTTGTGCATCTTACTTCCATTGTGATACCTCCTATAATTCGTAGTCTTTTCTGTTCTTGCCCTTACCCCTATACTTGGTAAACGGCTCTATCCATACACTCTTGCCGGACTTGTAGTGTCTCATATAGCCTCTGACACTTACTTCGTGTTCCGGTTTGGTATAGGTTCTCTTTTGGTCGGGAAGCCTCAGAACTTTGCTGTCTACTTCCTCAATTACATATTGCTTCCGGATGAGCGGAAGTGGTTTCGTTACATCTTTTCGTAACGCCTTAGCCTGCCGCTTGGTTCTTCTGCCCTTATCCTCAATCTTTACCGTTTCCCGGTAATGGGTCATAAAACACATCAGAGCGTGGTACTTCAACGCTTCCTTGAGATGTGTATTATCCATTGCCATTACCTGCATCAAGAGCATTTTTCTTTCCGGCGGCAGGTGTGATGCAAAACGAAAGTTGGATGTCTGCGTAGTCACAGGGTCGTAATCGTATGTAACAACCGCAGGCAGATTAGGCTTTTCTGCCGGGTAGACCGCCAGTTCCACCAAATTTCCTTTGCTCTCGAATGTGAACTCAATCAATTCTTCCTGTAATTCGACAACACCTGCATCTAACGGTGCGTGGAACTCCTGCTGTTTCAGCCATTCTCTGTTTTTGGAGAACCAGTCAAGAACGATTTCCATTCTTGCATTTGACTTTACGATTATCCTGTCTGCCGACTGCTTATCCATCCTCTCGCCTCCTAAAATTCAAATCCCATATTCTCTTCGATGTCTGAAATCTCATCCTCGAGATACTTCCTGTAAATCTCTTCGTTATCTCTGAACCAAATCGAGGTGTCAAGACAGTTGCAGAACCACTCCACATCTTCCTCCGGGTCGCAGCATTCCAGTTCGTCAATCTGTTCCTGCAACTCTTCGTATTCGTCTGAACCCTCTTCGCACTCGTCTCTTTCACCCTCAAGTTCTGAAATCTTCTCCTCGAGAGCATCTTTGAGTTCGTCCTGCCCTTTACGAAAAATTGCATCTATGATGTTATTCAGAGTAACCTTTACGCCCTCCTCCTGTAATTCAACCGCAATATCTCCGAGGTCGTACCCAACATCATCCAGTATGGAGATGTCAAGACTTCCACAATCAAGTAGTACAAATAACAATCCATCTAATGCTGACATCACAACACCTCCTCAACAAATTCGTCTCCCTTGAACCAACACTCCTTAGTGCCAAGTTTCTTTTTCTCGCAACCGTTCATCCTCATTCGATACTCCTGTTCCGCTTTCGGGTCGTGCCACTGCAAACCTCTCTTTTTGTACAGTGGTATCCAATGCTCGTCATAGAATGAGTATCCACAGCCATCTATTCCGAAGAAATAACCCCATTCATCATGTTCGTAAATCCGGAAGCCACACTCAGACATCTTCTTAATGCCGTCCAACTCATCCATAAAATAATCATCCGCTGAGTCCGAGAAGCTCCACAGCCATCCCCACATCGGAAGAATGCTGTCACGCTCAACCTCAAAATCTTCTGCTCCAAGTTCTACGGTATTTCCATCTTGAAGATTGATGAGGTAAACATCTCCTGCGATATTCTCAACCTCTCCATTAGGGTCGTAATCTTCGCATCCGTCCGGAAGATTGCATACATATACCCTGTCGCATACTCGAGGCATCGTAACTTCGTGCCAATCATCCGGCTTTGTCCGCATTAGGGTTTCTATCATATCCTGCGGATAGGCATTCATTTCTCTGACCCACTCGTGAGCCGCATCGCTTATTGTCATCCCTGCTCTTGCCATGTTCATTCCTCCTTATCCTGCAATATGCTCAAGTGTTTCCACATCGAAATATGCGTATGCCCTTCTCGGTCCTGCCGGATGCTTTCTCTGCAATCTACTCAGAACATAACACTCGTGCGTTTCTCCGAGACAATCTTTAATGGTCTCTGTCTTGCTGAGGACTCTCATATCCGAGAGTCTCTCTCCAAAGAACTTCAATGTCTTGTCATCGAAAAAGTGACCGTACGGGTACTTCTCTTTATACATATCAACCAATTTCCAAGCCGGAATAGTGACTTTCATATTACTCAGCCTCCTTTCCTGTGATGATTGCGAATGCCTCCTTGAGGACTGCCAATTTTCTCTCCGCCTCGGTCGCTCTCTTGAGTAGTTCCTCAATTTCTCCCGCAGCCTTATTTCTCATCAATCCCATCTGAGCATTCATGCTATTAAGAGCCAGTTCATCGTCCGAAATCTGCTTCTTGAGTTCGTTAATCTTGGTGCAATACTGAGCATCCATTCTGTCGTAGTCATTCTTCTCTTTTACGAGTTCTGCCTCAAGTTCCTCAATTCTTCTCGCACGGAGTCTCATCAACCTCTGAATACCGCCCTGCTTTTTCCATGCCTTGCAGAACTCATCTTTGTCGATGTCGCATCCCATGTACTCTGCTTCGATTTCTCTGTATTCTGCCTCGGTCGGCTCAAACCCTGTTCTCTCGATAAACTCTGATTTCATCATATCTTTGTACCTCCTTGGGTGTTATGTTTTTTGTTGAGCGTACGATAGCATAGCCTACCTTGAAGTCAATAGTTTTACTGATATTTTTTAGGAATTTTCCGCCTACAAATTGGAATATTCCAACCTTTTAAGCATGAGAAATAAGCCAGTCGAAACAATCGGCTTTATTCCAAAATTCCTCGACCTCAGCATCTCCGTTGGAGACTCTGATGCCGATAATGCTACCGTCATCTTTCTGAATGTAAAACTTATCTCCGCTGACATTCCCTGCCTTAATATCATCAAGCATATCCTCGCACACCTTACGTATGCCGTCATTGTCAACCATTTCAACTCTGTATCCAATATGTTCCATTACTTCGAGGAAGCGTTCTGCCTTGAGGTCCTGCTGTCTGTTCAACTGCTGATTGATGACACGCACATCCTCCCCGAGTGACTTCGCCAATTCGGTCTGCGTCATCTTCTTTTCTTTCATAGACTCCTTAATGAGTTCGATTACCTTTGCCATCTTATCTCCTTTCATCAGTTACGCCCGAGAACTCTACACACCACACTTTCGAGAGTGTCGTTCATCGCTACATTACTATCTTCATCATGGCGGTACATTGCCACCATTCTCTGCATCTGTTCATCGCTGATTTCTATATTGCCTCCTGCCAGTTCTTGAGCAGTTGCATTCAAATCCTCCTCGAGGTACGCATCATCCTTTCTGCGGTAGATAATATCTTCTATCCAATGAGGAAGTTCAAGTCCTACAATGTTACCACTCTCATCAAACTGAATTTTCATAGCATCGCAGTAATCTTTCACTGCATCCTCCGGACATTCTGCATTATCCAAATCCGGACTGCCTAACTCCATAGCAAGGCATCTCACTTGATGTCTCGCCTCGTCTTTCGCCTTGAGCGTATCATCTCCGCAGGCTGCTCCGTCCGCTGCCTCGTAAATCTCATTCCATGTCATTGTCATTGCTCCTTTCTCCGCAGTTGCACATACACATCATCATGTTGTAAAACTTCGGTGCAACAGTTCTTACTTTTCTGATGTCGGCTATAATCTCTTTCTTATCGGTTGGAATATCGTCCTGCTCCAAATATCCCATTTCCAATAGCCAATCTATAAACTTCTGAGGTCCTTCCATCCTACACCTCCGTTCCGTCCGCCGTTGTAATGAACTTAATCTCTGACAGATACGCATATCCAAACTGCTTATCGTGATATTCTCCGAACATCTTCTCCGCCTTTTTTCTTGCTTCCTCCGGAGACTCTGCTTTTATCGTCACGTCGACATCAGCAAGGAAATTTACTGTATATTCTTCCATTCGTCCTCCTTATCTGCTGATAATCGTAACCAACTTGTTATACTCGTCCATCTTATCTTTGCGGACAAGTCCGATTTCTTCATTCTCTGCATATACAAGTTCATATTCATTTGCAACAAGGTCACAAACTTCAACCTCATTCATAACTGCGAGTTTCTCCGCTGTTGCCAATTTTTCTTTCAGTGCGAGTTTTCTGATACCGCTACTCATTCCTAAGTAGTTCAAATTCTCGCTCAATTCTCTTCCTGTCATCTGCTATCCTCCTTATAGATACGACCTCCCGTACCTCTTTCTAAATTCTTCTCTTGAGCCTATCTTTGCCTCGAACATCGCCTGTCCGAGCATTTTGGATAATCGCTCTGCCATCGGGTTATCATGTATCCGGTGCAGTTTATCGCCCATGTTGTGACAGTTATTACAAATCGGAACCTTGAGTCCGTCCTTATCACTGAGTTCTCTGCCCGCCGTACCGAATATGAGATGATGCTCCGCCTCTGCCTGTCTGCCGCAGAATATGCAGATATTATCATACTCAGTTACAATACTTTTCATCTCTTGCTTCCTCTCAAAACCTGTACTAATTCTGTATGTCTTTTCACTTCGCCAATCGAGCCTTCTATCCCAAACCAGTCCATTGTCTTTATTGCATTTTCCATAGTATCAAACATCATGGCTCCGTTTAGCTTAATGGTGTATCCGTTATCATTCTTTGGATTGTATCCTCTGCCGACATACTTGTATCTGTCGCCTCTTGGTACTATGATGACATACTTCGTAACTGTGTGTTCTGTCATAGGCATTTCAACCATCTTTGCACCTCCTCTCTCTGATATAGGCTTATGCAGCGTTTTTATCACATCTATGGTATATTTGTAGGGTTCTGTTCCTGTTGGCTTGCTCCTGCCTTAGCCATACACGATTTCTCCCATGACTGCATACTGGATAATCATATCTGCCACCGCAGCATCCACCATACAACAATCCAGTCCGTATTCTCCTGTACTGCATCCGACCGAGTTTACCCCTTCATGCATGATGTCATATGGTCTTTCTGCATCCTCGCAATACTTCTTGATTCCATCAAGCAGCTTATCTCTTGTAAGTTCATAGACTTCATCTTCCTCAGAGTCGTACAGTTTCAGTGTTCCTCCCCTGCTTATCTGCTCAGATGCGTATTCTCCAAGATAATCTCCGACAACCTCAGCCTTCCTGCACCAGTAATTGATACCACCCTCCAAAGCTGTCGCTACGATGTCATCAACATCTTCCTGTGTCACATTGATTTCCGGTTCTGTTTTTACCTTGAAATTCTCCATTAGCCGACCTTTACCTTTCTTCCGCAATTCGGACATTTCGTGTCATTGCACCCATCGCCATAATTGATGATTTTTCCGCATCCCTCACATTCGACCCATTCGCCATTTACGAACCAATCTTCCTTGAGCGACTCGGGATGTTGCCAGTCAACGCCCTCGAACAACTCATCCGCCAAATCCTGCTGACAGTTGCATAATTCAAGGAAGTCATTCCCGGTGTAAACCGAGTCCGACAGTTCCGGAGAGTAGCACGGTTGGTCCTTATGGAACTTGTACGCCTCCTCATCCTTGAAAATCATTCCCTGTCTGTAAAACTCTCGATGGATGATGTACTCCCCATCGTTATCTTCTATACTTCCGATTTTCAGCATTTCTGCTCCTTTCTCCAAGTAGGATGCCAAGGTTGATGCACGCCGTTCCAAAGGAAACTAAGGCTGTCACGCTGTTACCTGTGATGAGAAACGCCGCTATTGATACCGTGAATACGATGTGCAATGCAATTTTACCGATTTTCATTTACACCGACTCCTTCCTGTGATATTCTTATTAAACAGGAGGGAGGTATGACTCCCCCTCCCACGAACTGAAATTAGCCAAGGAAAATTGCGATTATCGCAGTAGCCGAAGCGGCTATCTCGAAGATTAAGGCTGTCAACTCTATAATCTCGAGAACCTTGCTTTTTTCAGTTCTTTTTTTGAGCTGTTCTACCTCCGCTTCAAGTTCTTCAACTCTCCGTTTCAGTTTTCTCAACTCCTTGTCCTTATTGATTGGCTATCGCCTCCTCGGATTTTTTAGTACCATTTGGTACAATCGTACGATAGCATTGCCTACCTACCTGTCAATAGGAAATCTGCATATTTACTGAGTTTTTTCGCTGTCCTGCTGATACCCTTTCAGAATATCCTCTCCCATTTTGATGAGCATGTCGGCTTCCTCACTCAGCCTCTTCATTGCAGCATCCTTTTCTGCTCGCTTCTGATAGAACTCCTCGTCTTTCAGTGCATCTTCCCAACCATTGATGAACGCTCTCACTTCACGGATATTGCTAAATTCTCTTTCTGTCTCGTAGCCGTTTCTTGCTGTGAAAACAGCATACTTGCTGTCGTGCCATACACAGTCGATAGCAACTCCGAAATATAATTCATCTCGCTTATCTTCATCAATAGGCTCGAACCTCACATCATCATACAGTGGTCCTTCACAAGGGCAGTTGTTCTTGAACCAAACCCTGTAATTGTCAAGAACATAATCGCTATCTACCCCCTTGAGGATGTTCCAAATCTTTGCAAGTCTCCCGGCAAGTGCATCGTCTGAGCAAAACCAATCATGCCACCCCGCTTCAATCTGAACATCTCTATCCTTGCTGAGGAAATCTCCTCTGCGGTATCTCTCGCAGAACTGTCTTAAAGTCATCTCATTCCCCATCTTTCTTCTCCTCCTTAAAGAGCGGTACTCTCTTGTTGTAGGTCATATCATACTCTCCGCTGCACTTGTGCAGTTCCCAACCGCCAAGTCCTGTTCCCTCGATAGAAACATAGTCATCGGCACACCAAGTTCTTACACCGCCCTCTACGCCATGCTTTCTTGCAATTTCCAGTAGCTTCTCAACTACTGGAACCGCCTCTTTGCAGAACTCTCTCATCTGCTCCTCTGAAAAATTCATCTCTGCCATAATCTTTACCTCCTAATAATCTTCATCGAGGCATTCATCCGCCTCGTCATAATACTGACCGTCATATCCTTTTGCCATCAACTTTTCATAACAGTCGAAGCAAACCAATCTAAATGCGATACCGTGGCAATCGTGAGTGAAAAGCATATCATCTCTCACTACTTCCTTGCCGCAGGTAGGGCATATTCTAACATCTGCTCCGCACATTTCTTCCGGGTCACTGACTTCAAAACTCATTCCCATTGTCATTCCTCCTTACCAAATTCTCTTGAGTCCACCGATGGACGGCTCGATGCCAATGGTTCCGAACTCACTGCAATCCGGCATTGTCGTATTTACCACATAAGCGAGCGTCTGATTATCTCCTAAATCCTCCATATCCATCTTCCACTCTTCGATATACTCGGAAACATACAAGAACGAATACATCAATCCAAAGTTCATCTGCGTCTTGATGACATGGTAGACAAGTCCGTTGTTCTCCTCCTCAAACTTCCTAACCATTTCCTGCTCCTCATCGTTGAGCCAATACAATAGACCCGGTCCTTCTGAGAGGTTGATTTTACCCTCTTCTTCAAACTCCTTAATCGGCTGCTCCATGATGCCGAGTTTCTTCATCCTCTTAATTGCTTCCTGCTTCTGCTGTTCTCTTAAATCTGCCATCTTAGATACCTCCTAACGCCATTTTCTGTTCTGCTTTTCCTGCAATCTTTGTTCCCGGGTCGAATTTCTTTCCATCTTCGTTGCCCTGCCAAAACGCTCTTGCACTCATCTGTTCCTGTGCAGCACTTTTGAACTTCTCGTGCTTCATGGCATCGGTTTCATCACTGACCTCTTTTGGAACTGTCATTACCAACCCCCATCCAGTCTCGTCATGTTCCCTCTGCTGTTCAAATGCTTCCTTGATACCCTGCGTGTAGCCGAAGCCATATCCATCGCAAAGTCTCTTTCTGTATTCTCGAGTGCAATCCTTAGACTTCTTTCTGAGGTCATCAATTCCGCTGCGGATACATTCGACTGCATATCTGAAAATCTCAACGCAAGCATCAACATCTCCTTCGAGACCTACGAAGCATATCGTAGCCACCTGCTTGTTGTACTCCTTTCTTCTGTATGACTGACAGCAAAAGTTCTGACCAATGATTGCCGATAGACTTATCATCCACGCTTCTCTTCTCTTGCTGCAATCGAACTCTGTCTTGATGTGGACGACTTTCTTCTTGCTGATGTCCTCGAGGTCTATTTCTGCTATCTTATGCTCTGCCATTAACTTCTTGGCTTTCAAGAGTGCCGACTTCGCCTCGTGTTCGTTGCTGCTCTCTGAGAGAGCGAGCAACTTCTTAATCTTCTCTCTGTAATCCTGTTCTGCCATATCATTTTGCCTCCTTATGCCATCTTCTCGATGATTGCAAGTAACATCTGATGCTCTTTCCAAGAAATCTTTTCTCTCTGAAATGCGATGTCGATACCGTCATTTCCGTAAAACACATTCTGCATTGCGTCCTCTCGATTTTCTGCTTCTATAATTCTCTGAATGAACTTCTTAAAAATATCTGCGTCCTCCTTATTTGGCTTGTTTTTATCGTATGCGTACGATAACATAGCCTCCTGCCAAGTCAATAGGTTTTACGCATTTTTACGGAAATATTTTCAGTCATCCTCATAGTCCTCGATGTCGATATTTGCCGCCTCGCAGATACTCTCGTAATCAGCACCATTCTCCCACATATTCTTGATGCAGAACCCATGCACCGTGCCATCCCACTGTGCGATGTGCTGCTCTATCGCTTCGTTCAGCCTTGCATTGCTTCTATCTGCCATCTTCCGTCATCTCCTTTTCAATTCTTTCTGCTGTTTTCTTTGTTCCGTCTCCCCAACAACAACCCTCTCTGCAAAAATACCAACCAAGAAGCACTCCATCATCAATATACTTAACCATCTTCTTACACCTCCGCCTTTTTTATAATGGATGTAGGACACCAAAACTCCTCGCCATCCAATCTCAGATACATTCTTCCTCTGCCTTTCTTGAGGACCTGTGCAAGAGGTCCGATGTCATCAATCTTAACAAGGTCTCCTGCCTTAATCATGTACCTCGCCTCCTTTTACCAATTCGTACTCGGCTACCTGCTTATCTGTGAGCGGCTCTGAATACTCAACATATCCCCAAACCTCTCTGCCTGCCTCCTCGCTATATGCTCTGCTGTCGAAATTCTCGATGCACTCCAAATTCTTTGTCGGAACTGTACCCGGCATCGCAGGTCTTAATGTCAACCAGTATCTGTACCGCATTATGCTACCTCCCTAATCTCAATCAATTTATCGATTCCTGTGTAGATGCAACCTCCTGTCGTAAATACCAATCCATCCCATCTTACAAACTTGACTGTCTCGACATTTACATCTCCGGTTGCTCCATCTTTCCACTCAACCTCAACCGTCTTTCCGGCTGCGAGCATTTCTTCGATTTTCTCCACATCTGCCATTCTGAATATCTTCATAGTATTTACCTCCTGTTCGGTGTTTTTACTGATTTATCTTGACTTTATCGTACTTGGAACATTCCAATTTGTCAATAGTTTTACGGAAATTATTTTGGAATATTCCTATTCAGCTACGCAAACACCTCCTGCATCCTCTTCCTCATTTCCGAGATGCCTGTCATTACATTTATCATGCCGGACCACTTCTCCATGTGGTCGAGATAGATGCCGCAGGCTTTCTTACTGAGACGATAGACTTCGATGTATTTATTCTGCCTGCTCCTCTCTGATGTCAGAGAAAATTCTCTCCTCTCATCATCTGTGCAGTACGGCAAAATCTGATTTTTAATTCTTCTTACTACTTTTCCGTTTGGTGCGGAGAACATTTCTCCTATCTGTCTTGAGGAAATGAAATCCAAGGCATCCACAGAGCCTGTATCTGCCTGTTCCTGCTTCTTTGGTTCTTCCGGTATAGAATTTGTTGTATTAGTCTGAGCCTGCTGTTCCTGCTCCTGTAAATGCTTTAGGCACATTCTGTACCCTGCCATAAATCCCGACTCCTCGTACTCAACTGCAACATCCATCATCTTGTCATACAATCTATTCTGCGGTTTCAGTTCCTTTGGGAAGAAATATGCAACCATCTTGTCGTACTGCTCAACCTCATTGCAGGCTGCTTCTGTATGTCTCTCCTTGCACTGACAGCCGTCTACATATTCTCTGAAATATTCAGCTAACTGCTCATCTGTCAGTTCTTTTGGAATAATACTCATGCCATGTACCTCCTTTGCTTTTTTGCGAGCGTACGATAACACAGCCTTGCACCATGTCAATAGGAATATCTTTATTTTTACGGAATAATTTGGAGAACTCCAAAATGATAATAGAAATGCGTCCATAGGACATCCATAGGACAATGAACATAATAGATATAATATATATAGGTAACGGTTACGGTTACGGTATGGTTTAGGACTTTCCACAGGACTGTCCGTGTGACTGTCCTGTGGACAACACGAGTTTCTTCTTATATAATGTATGCCGAATTGCTTTTGAAAAATCAGTAAAACCTTTGGTACAAATCATTCGTCTGATTGCTTTGTCCTTGGATGAAAATTCTTGCGTCCACAGATTGTCCATAGGACAAATTCCGGACAATAAAAAAAGAACCTCCCTACCGTATCTGATAGAGAGGTCCATTTCTTGCCAACCGGAACTATTTTGCATTGATGAAATCAACTGCATCTCCAAGTTCCCTGTACGCCTCCTCGAACTGCTTCTTTGGAGACCACGACTCATAGCCATCTTTATGTCTTACTTTGTATCCGGCTTTGCCATCCTTTTCCATCGGCTCTGCCTTTACGATTTTTACGCCAATGTAGTTCTTCATTCTTTCCTCCTGTTATCTGACTCTGATAGAGTCTCCTGCGATGATGAGGTTCGGGTTCTTGATGTCATTCAGAGCGATGAGGGCATCGACAGTGGTTCCAAAATTCTTTGCGATGCTCGTGAGCGTTTCTCCGCTCTCGATGGTATGGTATTTCTTACCGCCACCATTTACGATGTCCTGTACTTCCTGCCATCTATCTCCAAGAACGGTTTTTCTTACTTCATCATCTCCATACTTGCCAGTCCATACTTCATCTGCCAACTCCTGTGCGGACGCATTGTGGATATGATTGATGGCATCCTGTACCTCATCATATCTGTTTCCGAGTGCCGCTCTTCTTGCATCTCCGCCGCCGAACTCATCTTTCATAGTTCTGCAAAGCAACTCAAGCGTGGTTCCCTCCGGGGCGGACACTTCCGGTTCATCCTTGCTGTCATCATTGTTGGCAGTAAATCCGTTAAGTCCTGCCGCCTTGATTGCCGCAGGAAAGTCACGGTAGCAGAAATCTTGGTCTACTGTTCTACCGCAGATTGTCTTGTCTGCGATGAAATTCTGACCGCCGCCATACTGCCAAATATCGTGAGATGTTGCAGGTGTGTTGGATGAATACTTTGCTACCCAATGAGTAAATCTCTGTAAACGAGAGTCGTCTACATGAGACTGGAAATGCGAGTCTGATGTGTAAACTCCCGCAAAATATCCTGCCTTTTCGCATCTGTCGCAAAATGCAATAACGATGTCTGTGAGAGTATCCTTTGCATTCTTGAGCATATTACCCTCGACATCGTAGTAAATAGGATATTCAAACTGCTTTCCTGCAATTACTGACAGGAAATGGTCTGCCTCTGCCTGTGCGTCTGCAACAGACTTAGCATTGCCGTAATAATACGCACCGACAGGCATACCAATCGCCTTACACTGTGCGTAGTAATCTTCAAACTTGCTGTCTTTGTATTTACCCGCATCTGCTCCGGCTGCTTTGACGATGACGAACTGTACGCCCCTCTCATCCCTTGCCTGCTTGATGCTGAGGTCTCCCTGCCAATGTGAAATATCAATACCAAAAAGTTTATCCATAGTGAACTCCTCCTATTACAAAAATAAGGGCGGCTTTTTCAGCCACCCCGATGTGTTATGCCTATTCAAAATTAGGCTTTAATCAGCTTGCCTTTCTTGAGAAGATTTACCATCTCAAGGTTCTGCGCCGCAGTGTATGCGTAATTCTTGATACCATTTGCGGCTGCAATCTTCGCACGATGAGCCTTGGATGTATCTTTCTCTCCAACCGCTGCAAGTGCCGCAACAATGGAACCCGATGCTCCTTTGTACTTAGGGTAATAAGAAACCGCCTGTCTCGGATTGCCGGATACAACCACAACAGTATGACCTTTGGTCTTTGTGACAAGAATGTCTCCGTTGTATAACTTCGTACCGGATGTTACCGTAATAGGCTCCGTGAACTGCTTAGACGCTTTGAGAGCGGATACCTCGGCTGATGTGTTGAAATTGCCCGGGTCAAATCCTGCTTGGATGCAACACGCTCTTACAAGAGAACTGCAATCAGCCTCTGTCTTGGCAGAAATCTTTGCAAGGCTTCCGCTCTTTCTTAACTGTCCAATTACAGTTGTGCGGTGTCCTTGGCAGTATCCGATGTTGTCGTTCTCGCAGGCCTGTAACATTGCTTTTGCGATAGCATTTGCAACCGGAACGCTTTTCGCTCTCATGCAAATCCATCCTTTTGAATGAACATAGTACGGCTGAGTAGAAACTTCGTTTCCTGTTTGGTCTCCCGGCTTTCCTCCGGAGATTTTGCCGTTCTCATCAATTCTCGCACTTCCTACCATTAAACTCATATCAATTCCTCCTTAAACAAATAGGGTAACCTCTCGGCTGCCCTGTGCTTACGATATGTTTCTCAGATTACTCCTCATCCTCGGTATTGGAACCGCTATTGGCATAGTCGGTCAATCCCTCTCCGATGATGTATGCCACCACGGACGCACCTGCCATGATGAGTGCAGTTACCTGTGTTGCTGTGTTGTCTGTGCCGCCAGTAGCCAAAATCATCATAGAGACGAAAGATGCTACCGCTGTCCATAACTTTCTGCTTGTCAGTTTTCTGACCCAATCAATTTTCTTCATGTTCTTTTCCTCCTGTTATAAAAATGAATTTTCTTCCATGCACTTCTGATAGACCTTATCTATCTTGGCGATGGCGTTTACTGCTTTACTGTTCTTGTACTCAGGATGCTCCGAACAATATCTCTCATAGTCTGAGATGTCGTCCAGTATCTGATTGAAGAACTCCTCAGAATGTTCCACTCCTCTTCGCAACTCATCTGCAAATCGTAGTATTCGAGTGCGGCACTCATCCGCATCGTCTTTGTCCATCCTGTTCTTGAGGTCATCGTGCTTCTCTTTCAAATTTTTGACATCGTTCTCGACCGTCTCCAATTTGTCCATCACATCCTTATTCATGGTCTTTCCGAGAAATCTCACGGCATTACCTACGAGTTTCCCGATTGCAGACCAAGGATTGACTTTGATTGGTGTAATCTGTACCAATGTCATAAAGAGCAGTACGACACCGCCTCCTGCTTTCAGCCAATCGTTTAGGCTCACATTCCTCACCTCCTTCCATAGAAAAACCGCCTACTTGGGCGGCTTAACATTGAGATATTTGCATTTATTACACGGATACTGACCTGCCGGGATGAACCACGACTTACAGTCGCTGCACTCGCCATAGTGGCTACAACTTCCGGAGCATCGCTCATATCCCATAAAGCATCTCCTCTTCCTATGGGAGCATTTGAATAAATCTTTCTTCATTCTCTCTCCTTTCTCCATGCGTCAATATCATATCTGTATAAAGAGATGCCAACAGTTCCTCACTGTCTGTATGTTCCAACATACCTGTATAACTATTGAATGTCTGAGTAACCTGCTCGAGAGTCATCTCATAATCGTGATACTTATTTGCTACGCCTCTGAGACTTCTCTTCATTCCGAGAGTCGTTGATTTCCTCAGCACAACCTTGTTGTACCAAAGTCTGTATCCCACAAATTCAATGCCTTGATTGATAGGTCTGATGCAGGTTTTCTGATTAAGGCTTAACTCAAGTTCTTTCTCGAGGAAAGCATCTATCGTCCATCTCCATTCATGGAGTTGTGCCTTACTGTTACTCAAAATAATGATGTCATCCATGTACCGGACATAATACTTGATACCCAAGACTCTCTTACAGAACTGGTCGAGTTCGTTCAAGTAGATATTCGCAAACATCTGACTGAGCAGGTTTCCTATCGGCATACCTACATCAAACAGTCTCTCCTCCAACGGTACATCTCCCGGGGATTTGCCGGGTGGCAATCCGAACGGAGTGTGCTTGCAATCAATTATCCCAAACAGAACCTCAAGCAATCTCTCATCCTTGATTTTCTTGCGGAGAATATTCTTGAGCACCCGATGAGAAATCCGGTAAAAATATTTGCTGATGTCAAGTTTCAGATAGTACCAATCTCCATCTTTCTTGCTGACATACTCCAACCAACCTCTCAGACGAGTCATTGCTCCCAATGCTCCTCTGCCGGGTATGCAGCCATACGAGTCCTTGATATATCCCTTAATCAGCATAGGATTGACAACTCTATAAATCGCCCACTGAACCACACGATGTTCAAAGGCGATTGACATTATCATTCTTTTCTTAGGTTCGTAGACGAAGAATATAAAGTACCTATCTATCTCGTATTCTCCCCGAAGGACTCTTTCTCTCAACTCCTCAAGATTTGTCCAAGAGTCGTAGCCAAATCGCAGGACATCCCTGTTGTATCTACGACTCTCGGACGCATCAAGAAAAGCATCGTAAAGGTTATCCATCGAAAAGATAATGTCGTACACATTCTTAATCTTCATCCAAAAACCACCTTTACATTCTTGCATAGCGACTTTCGCCAAAGGCTACTTGTAGCTTTCAAGTTCCCATTACGGACCGTGAGCCTCCCGAATGGAGGAACCGACCGCTGTCCTATCGCACTCACTGCTCTCATACGGTCGGTTGTTTTTCTCCTTTTTGGAGTGGAAACAGGCTCCTTTACCCCTCGTGTACTGGCAGGATGTCCGTAGACCCCCTGCAAATCTGACAATATGAGGGTAGAGCGGAGCGGAAGCCGATGTTGCTGTTCGAGTTAGAACGAGCATTGTTGAGGTTCAAGTTGAACACACCCGCATTGGCACCATTGTTCCAGTTGCCTCCGGCAATCGGCAAACGCAATAGCCTGTTCCCAAAGTAATTGCTAAATTATTTCCTGCCGTTGTTTTGTGCAGTGGCATTGACCTTATTTATCCAACTTCCGGTCATCTTACCTATCTGCGAGAGGTAGTCGCTCATCACATTAAATCTCTTTTGGTCGAGGATGCGTTTCTTATATGCTCTTTCCACATAGAATTTGGCATATTGGACCTGCTTGTCGAGTTCATTTAATTCCTTGAGGACTGATTTTGCATAATAGCATTTATGGGTATCCATCTCCCTCTCAGCCATAGTGTTCATACACATTCGGATTTTGGTTGCAAGTCCTGCATACCCTTTCTCCGGTCTTGGAAACTTCTCAAGGAACGGCTCGGCGTAGTCCATCATATCTGCCACTTTTTGTCTTATGCTCTCGCCCTCTGCACCTTTTGTTACTGTATCGCTCATCTTACCTCCCTACAAAAAATGCGTCCGATGGACTGTCCGAATTATGTCACACGGACTGTCCTATGGACGCACATCATTTTATTGCTTTTTCTTCATACGCTCGCTAACGCTCGCAAAACAAAATGCAAAATTCAGATTACAGTTCTACATAAGCGGAGCGGAAGCCGAGGTAGCTGTACGAGTAAGAACGAGCATCGCTGAGGTTCAAGTAGAACACACCCGCAAAGGCACCACTGCGCCAGCCGCCCCCGGCACGCGGCAATCGCTCTCCGGCGTTGTTCATCCAATGATAGTCTCCGCCATAATCTTTGCCCGGTTCGTCCGGATAGAGAATGAGAGCCTTTGCCAACTCCGGTGCAGTAACACCACTCGCAAGGGTCATTGCTGTGTAACTTCCACCTCTACCTGCGTCCTGTGCAGATGTAATTCCGGTAGTCAACTGGATGTTGTTGGATACGAAGTCGTACTTGAGGGTCGCTGCCGTTCCCGGTGCTACGAGAGAGCCGTCATTCTTGATTGCTTTCCACAGAGTTGAGGAAGCGGACATATCGCACTCTGAACCAAGTGCTGCATTGTTGTAAGGGATAATCTGAATTTCTCCCTCATTCAGACGCATACCACCAAGCCATTCCAACACATTACCGTTCATATCCTGTATGCCGAACTGAGTATGGTCGTGACCCCAAGTAGCAGGACCGGAACCTGTGAATGTTCTTCCTGTCTTGTTGTTATCCTTTGCGGACTCCTGCCCTTTCTCGTAGGTGTACGCTGAATCTCCTCCGTAGTTGTTGTTGCCATGTGGCATAGTTCCCATCTTGCGTGTGAGTAATGCGACTGCCGCCCATTCAGCAAGTGTTCCAAGGTGGAAGCCTGCTCCCTTAGCCTCGCAAGCCTGTCTTGCCTGGTCGAAATTGACATAGGTCTTAGGGTCTCTGTGAGACAGTGAATACGCTCTGCCGTTGATGACGATATTCTGATACTTGGAATACAGAAATCTGCTCTTTTCCACACCATTCACAGAGAATGCAGGATGAGTATTCTCAGAGCCTCCGGAAATAATCTCGGAGTTCTTGAGTTTGTTGATAGGTACATAAACGGAAGGAAGTCCGAGGTCATCGAGCAATACTATATTCTTACCTCCAGAAATCTCCTTAACCGCTGCTGCAAACTGGTCGTAATTTGACATGGTAATTTACCTCCTTATTCGATTGAGTACAGTTTGAGAGTTACATTGTCCATAGAGAATGAAACAGGCTCCGGAACCATAATGGTTTTCTGACTGTTCTCATCCTCCGGGTCGTAGTCCGGATTGACCTGCTCCTTATCGACATACTGTCTTGCAGGAATTTCAATCTGTGCTGCATACTTCACACCAAGACCTGTCACAAGCATCCCAAACTTGTCGATGCAGATGTCTACACTGACATCAAAATCCCTCTCTAACTTGGCGAGATTAAGCATCAGTTCATCATCGAATGTAACTTTGGTCTTGCTTACTGTGTAGGGAATTTTCTCCCCGACATTGACTTCTACAACTTTCATTGCCATCTTTCTTTACCTCCTAATGTTTTCTTGCCTCTGCATACGCCTCGTTGGTTTTCTGAGCGATGTAGTCTGCCATCTCCCTCTGAGCGGCTGTCGCTCTTTCGGGATTGATACCGTATTCTCTGAGAGTAGAGTCACGCTGACTTCTCCTCTCGTCATTATGGATAATTACATTCACGCTGCATTACCTCCCTGTACATACAGTTTGAGGTCCACAGATGCGGCACTTCCGGTGTACTTAACCTTGAAGCCGTTGACCTGCTTGTCATAGACGATGATGTCGCCTACATTGTCCACAGGAGTAACAACTTCCGCTGTCACTGTGTAGTCAAAACTGTCTCTGTTGACAGACAGTGCAATCGTCTTTGCGGAATTATTAAAAAAAGCCTCTCCTGCCGTATTGGTAAGAGTGACTTTGATAATCTCGCCTCCGATATTACTAATCTGTTCTCCGTGATGCTTCACTACTTCGGTCAGAAATTCTGCCGTGAGGTTGGCTCCGTTTACGCCACCCTCAATGTTGTTGAGGTTCTGCTCATCCACAGGCGTACCTTCCTGTATCCCCTCAACTTCGTCCTTCCACATCGTAGGCTCATAGAAGCCTGCTCCGTTGGTGTCGAGGTACGGTTGATTTCTACCATTCATTAGGTTTCATCCTCCTTTTCATAGATTGGGAACTCAAACTTTGTCAGAACGCCTTGGTTGGCAGCACGGACAATCTCGGTTGCTTGATACCCTGCCTGTTTTCCTGTGACATCAATAATTCTCACAGCCTTAATGGTCTGCGAGCCGCTCGATGTTCTCGGGAAACTGACAATGATTTCAACCTTGTTGCCAGTCACTCTTTTGGTATTGATTGTCGCATCATACCAAGTGCCATTGACAAGGTACTGAAACTTTACCAAAGCATTGAGCCACTGCTTTCTTCGGTCATTCATAAAATCTGTACTCCAAAATGACATCGTTTTTACCTCCTTCTGATTTATTTTCCACAAGCCTTAGTTCCGCACCGTTTGATAGTTGCGGCAGATACGATGACTTTGCCGCTGACCTCAGAGTCGTTGGATACCGATGTCTGAACGACAGGTTCGGTTCCCTCTCCCGAGATAATGGTTCCGCTCTTCGGTGCGTTGGATACTCCTATCGTTGCATTGCTCTGAATATTTATATCCTCCGAAAGTCGAACCTTTGCAGGCATCATCATCTTTCCTCCGCCACTCGTAACAACTCCGGATAATGGCAGAACCGCAGTCGTGTTGGTAAAGGTCTTTCCTACCTCCGTACTTTCTCCGATGAATACACCGTTGACAGCCTTGGCAGGATAAACGCCGGACACCGACTGACCTGCTACCAAGACATCCACGATTTCGCAATCTGAATTGATGATGATTTCTACATCTTCCGTGAAGATTTCTCCTGTCGTGGAATTATACAATTTGCCACCTATCCGGATTGTGCCGGACAGGGTTGTGTCAAATACATTTGTGATTGCGTTCATGTCGAGATTTGTCTCGACATACATGATATTTCCAAGCGTACCGGGTCTCGGTTTCGTGCCGCACTTGAATGTTCCACAAATCAAAAGGTCGTAGGTTGCACATATCCATCGGACAAGTGTTTCTACGACCACCTTAATCTGATATTCAAATTCAATACGAACTCCCGCAGGTTTTACCATTGGAACTTCGCCCACCCTTACGACCTCTCCTCCCGGCTTGAGGAATGGCATTGTCAAAATGATTGTTGCGGGCATATCCGGGTCCTCGATGTAGTAAATCGGGGAGACATCCCATAGCAACGCAAGACCATCCATCAAATCGTAATAGGTGCATTCATTGGTATTTACCAAGTTCTTATATCGCAGGAACTGCCTGTATCTTTCGTCAGAAATAACAGGGTCCTCAACATTGATGCCTGCCAGTATTCCGGCTTCTTTTCTGCTGAGTGGAATAATGGTGCCTACCATATCCAAATTCTGTCCTGCGGCTGTATCGAGGTCTGTGAGGTTCTTCAAGTTATCAAAGACATCTTCAATCTCCTGCAACTGTTTGGAGAACGCTCGTATCAGAGCCTCGATATTTTTCTTCTCGAGAAACTGCTGAGGCAAATCATTCAGCCAACTATCAACTATCTTCACTGAACGACACCTCAATTCTCTTCTTATCAATCAGCACCTTTTGACGAGATGTGACGATGATGTTTTTCTGCTTGTAATCTGACGCTTCCGGAACATAGGTACTTGAGGTTCCGTATGCGGTATAGATTTCAACATAAGTCAGTCCTGCGACAGCATCGTAAATGCCATCGTTGAGCAACTGAGTGAGGAGATTGGTTCCTGCCACAAACTCTGCTCCGTCTGAAATCAAAGCCTGTATGGCAAGAGAAGCATAATTTGTCGGCAACTGCGACTTGTCTCCGTGCAGCACAACCTTGAGCCATGTGTACAGATAGTCCGGTCTGTTGAACCGAACAGGGATTGTGTCTCCGTACACTCCAGGAACACCGACTTCTATACTTCCGTATGTCTGAATGCCGCCCGCCTTTCTTCGGAGAATAGCCTGTGCGATTTCGCTGTTGTCTCCTCCCTCAACGATAATCTCGATACTGTGAGGTGGAAGTCCTCTGCTGTCTACATAGTCTGTGTCGTTTTCATATCCGGATGCGGATTCTACATTCTCGATGTTGTTCAGCAGTTCTCCCACAATGGACTCAATCATCGTATTGGACCTCAATGCAGATTTTGCAATGTACGACTGTCTCAGTTCGATGTCGCTCTCCTGCTTTCTTCCGTATGTAGGTTCGAGCAGGTTCGTAACAGCCGTAAATCCAGTGACATTGTTTACCATCTTCGTGACTATTCCGTATGGAAGTGTAATCTTTCCGTACTCCTCTGTGAGGAATGTCGCTATTACAGTGACGCTCGATGTCGTCAAGTTATCTGACAGGATGAGTACATTGCTTCTGCTGATGGTCTTGTCCTTAATCGTAAGCGTATTGTTCTCAGCAGTTATGGTATATTCATCATCCGTAATCGCTTTGGCAAGACCCGTGATAATATCCTCCTCCACTCCATCCGGACTTGAGAATGAATACTGACTGCCATTGATTGTAACGGAATAGACACCGACCTCAGCCGATGCCACCTTGATGCTTACTCTGTTGAACGCATCTCTCGTAATCTCGAACTCATCTGCGTTCTTCAATCTGACTTCCGGACTTGTGTTCGTTGCCACGATTGCCTCTTCTCTCACATAGGTTCCATCGTCTCCGGTGCAGTGCAGGCGGTATGATGTACGCTTGTTTGCTGCCCTGCGTATGCCACCATACTGAACAGCATTGTCGAGGCTGACTCCTGTTGCTGTGGCAGGATATTTGGCGTAGTAGTTGTCTTGAGCAGTCTCCCACAAATCAGAAATCTGATAGGAAAATGTCGTAATGAGGGTATCGAGAAAAGACGGCTTCGTCAGCCTTGTATCAAAGCCAAACGCCTCCGTCAAATCTGCGTGTATCTCCTCCATAATGGTATCGAGTCTCTTGATGTTGAAACCTTTATCAGTTACTCCGTATTCTGCCATCTATTTCCACCTCCTCTCTTATGGTTTCTGTATCTGTCAGAGCCGTGAACTCAATCTTCCCGACTCTCGTGTGTCTGTCGTAAGTAACTGAGACATCCTTGACCTCGGTTACTTCGTCAATTTCAAATATCTTTTCTCGGACAGCCATCTCGAAACTGTCCGTATCCGGATTTTTGATGAAAAGTTCATCCCTGTACGGCATACCCTCCTCTTCATCCCATCTCCACTCTCCGAGCCACCATCTAAGTCTTATCTTAATTTTCTGAGCAACTGACTCGACAAGGGAGATGTCTCCTGTTTCTGTGAGGTATAGGTCTCCGTCTGCGGATAGTAAAATATCCATAAAGCACCTCCTCTTGTATTGACTTTCTTATTTGCTTATTTCTGCCCTTGAGCCTTTTTAATGGAGAATTTGTTGTCTTACTCAAATAAAACGCTTCCTGTGGCTGTCAAGGCTTTGTGCGTATGGTTATTCGGGTTTTTGGGTCTTGCCTCCGGTGCTGTCGGTATGAGTGTGGTTCTTGAACGATACCGAACCAACCTTTATATCTCCTGCAACAGTGACATTTCCTTTGATATTCACTCCGGAGTCCGACACTTTAAATATCGTGGAGCCTGCATTGATTTCACATCCATTTCCGGATACCACAACCTCCGTATCTCCGCCTGTCACAATGACGGCATTTTGCTTTGTCGCTCTAACTGCGGCATCGCTGCCTCCATCGAGTAGACCGGGTATTACCATAGCACTCGTGAGGTCAAATCTGAGGGAGCCTTCCGAAGCAGCACCGCTTCTCCAAGCGTCCAGTTCTACCTCTGAAATGATGATGATGCAACTGTCGCCCTTCTTGACCGGAAATGCAATTCCAACGCCTGCACTTTGGCAGTACGGAAAACAAACAGGAGCCTCGGTTATCGTGGGATAACTTAGTGAGACTCCATCTGATGTTACATATTGTCCGACAGGCTTAACCGTTGCAGTCGCTCCATCGAAAGAAACAATCTCTCCCGGCAATGCGGTATGGATTTCGTTCACGACCGCTTTTGCAGTCTTTTCGATTTCTGCTGTGACTTCCTGTAACATAATGCCTCCTATGCTTTGGCGAGGTCTGCCATCTTTACCGCCGCAGTCACTGTCGAACCAATGCCGATTACAACACGGTCTCCTTTGACCTGTATAACATCGTAAACAGAATAATAGCAGGTAAACATTCCTCCGGAGTATTGATACCCTTTCGTTCTGCTACCCGACTTGACTGTTCTGATGACCTTGACCTTATCGCCTTTCTTGATTGTGCCTCCCGATGAACTTCCGCTTCCGGATGATTTTTTCTTGGAACTTCCGGACTCTGCTTTCTTGTCCATCTTCGGCTTCTCAGCGATTTTCAGCAACTGTGCTGTGCAGAGCCAATCTCCGCCCATGTTGTCGCCGTCAATCGTAACTTTATAAACTAAAAAATACCCACTTATGGTCTTACTTCTCAGTTCAACAATGTCATTGACACCGATAGCACCATTCAGCAGGTATTCAACCTCCCATCCTGTCTTTGACTCATCTCCCGAACCGATTGTAATTCTTTTCGGTATGTTGATGAGTCCAGTGTCAGCAGAGAGCAAATAGCCTTGAGTCGTTATGGAACGACCGGGCCATGTAACGTGCAGGACTTGGTTCTGTATGGACCACTTATGCCCGCAGCAATTCGCCACCTTTTGCAATGCTCCCTTGGCTTTCCCAACATAGGAAAAACCATTCGGCAGGGTGGCATACGATAAATCTCCTGCGAACTTAACAGATACTCCCATTGCATTCGCAATTTTCTGATACACCGTCTTGCAATTTACTTTGCCGTTAATCGACACGCTGATGTTCGTATCTCTTAACTCGACAAGACCATCCACAACCGTCAACTCCGTAAGCCTGTCGGCATTATCGAGTGTCGTGATTGCAGATGATACATTTCCAACAAAAATGAGCGACCTGTTCTTTCCGTAGCCTGCTTTCAATTCAACCACGCAATCTTTGGATTCCAATATGCTGAGGTTTTTCGGAGACAGGTTCCATATCTGAACTTTCGCATCATTCTGACTTTCTTCGCTCGACTTTTCAACTGAAAACGATACATGGAGACAATCTTCTGTCACGCTATTCACATTTCCGATTTCAAAGCCTTGCTTTCCCATTTTCCCACACCGCATGGTGTAGGTTCGCATCCAGTTTTCATTAGCCATTTCAATCATCCTCCAATTCCACATTCGGAATATAGACAAACTCAGCCGTCAAATCCTTAAATGCGTTTCTTCCTACGGTATCTATATCAGACAAACAACCGAATATTCCGTCCGGTATGTCACTGTCGGTGTAATAGTGGAATATCGGGAAGTTCGGAACTATTCTCGTCATGGCGATGATTGGTTCTTCTCCCTCGTCATACAGACCAAAACTCCAATAATCATACTTCTCGTTGTAAGTAAACCGCAGGTTGTATTCTTTACCGTCTATGGAGAGTGTCGAAACACTATCATTCATATCCGGCACTTGGATATATAGCATCTCAACACCTCCTTAAATCAAGCCGAGACCGCTCGCTGCGCCGTATAAAATGGATGCAGACTTCTTTGAGCCGCTACTCGACTTCTTACTTGAACTTCCACCGCTTCCCGATGAACTGCTCGAGGATGAGGAAGAGCTCGATGACGACTTGGATGACGACTTCGATGTGGAAGCCTTTCCTGCATTCGCCATCGACTCTCCTGCTTTCAAAACATAGGTCGGGATATTCACGGTCTTTCTCTTTGTCACTCTGACTTTCTTTGCGGAAATAGAAATCTCACGAGCGTATCCAATGTCTGCTGACTTCTTGATACTAATGCTCGTGAGACCCATGTTCGTATAAACTGCATCAGATGTGACAATTTTGGTTAGTTTCTTTTCAAACCATTTTTTCTCTATATCATTACATATACGCTTCACTCTGTCATTGGACGAACCGTGACGGTGCAACCATGTGACAGGTGTATTTGTAAGATACAATGTTGCGGAGAACTGTATCGGGTCATTGATAATCGTATCTGACACCGAAAATCCTTTCTCAACCGGATACTCCGGTATGGTGGAGGTCATACTTTTGGTCTCATCTATGAGAGCATCAAATTCTATCCCCCACACCGAAACAGGTTGCAATTTTCTCGCCATATAACCTACCCCCTTGCATAGGCAAGTCCTCTTGCCATTTGTGTTGTCGCATCTACGGCTGACTTATTCATTGCCTTAGATACATTTTTCTGAGTTTCTGTACTTCCTCCGGAATAACTGTTATTGATGTTGACATTCTGTGTCATGTTGGAGGTCGTATTATTCACTTGACTGCTTGCAGCCGTTGCCGCAGACGCTGTCGCTCCCTGCATCAATGTCTTAATGCCGCTCGCTACGCCTTTGACCTTATCAAGAACAGTATCCTCACTTGCTGAAATACCGTCCGCCAGTCCGCCCATGAAGTCGGGCATCCACGACTGGTAATCTGTCAGAGGTCCTTCATCCGGTACAGAGAAGTGTAGGAACGACTTAATCTTATCAGCCACTCCCTTAACTGCATCGGTAACTTTTCCGATTGCTCCCTTGATACCGTTGACAATTCCATCTATGATGTCGGAACCCCATTTCAGTGCTTGACTTGGCAGTCCTTTTATCCAGTCTATCGCCGCTGTCAGTCCGTTCACAATGGCATTTTTGATGTTACCGACAAATCCGGTAACTCCCGATACCATATTACTGAATGTACTTGATACAAACGATGCGATGCCGCTGAATATGCTGCTGAAGAACGATGATATAGCCGACAGCACCGATGATACGACACTGTATATGCCGTTTATCGCTCCAGAGATAACTCCTGTGATTGTGGACCAAATACCGCTTATAAACGATACTATGCCATTCCATATTCCTTGAAAGAAATTGCAAATGGCAGTCCAAATTGTATTCCACAATGATTGCAGGACTCCTAAACCTATCGTCAGTACGGTCGAAATCGTGTTCCACGCTTGTTGCAGAATTGCCGTAATCATATCCCAAATTCCGGAAAACACCTGCTTGATGGCTTCCCATGCTCCCGACCAGTTTCCTGTAAACACTGAACTTATAAAATTGGCTACTCCTTCGAGTACCGTTAGAAATCCATTGAGGAATTGTCCGAGGTTATCCCACAGTCCTTTGAACCATGCAAGTATCTCAGAACCCCAACTGTTCCAAAATGCCTGTATCCATTTGAATACAGTTTCGATAACCGTGGCTACCGCATTAAATATTGCATTCGCCACAGCGAATAACGCATCCCATATAGATGACAGTGTATCAAGGATAGCCTGCCAAATCGCCAGTATCTTATCTTTGGTACTTTCCTGCGAGCCTTTAATCTCATCTTCCGTACCTCCGAACAGTGTGGCGGCAAGTTGAGTGATGAAAGTCCAAACACCATTGAGCAGGGTACTGATTATTCCCCATACTCTCTCGAAATTTTTCCTTATCTGCTCTCCGTGTCTTTCAAAGAAACCTTTGACTGTTTCTATCCACATTCCTGCCGCAGTCTTGAGTAAATCCCACACATTTAGCAGGAACTCCTTAACCTTATTGAATGCGTTGAATATTGCCTGCCGGGCATTGTCTGCCCCGATACCTGCCTTGTCGAATATCGTACCAATCAGCGAGTCGTTACCCATAAGGAAATTGATAAAATCCTCAACTATCAGTGCCAGTATTACAATTATGGCAACGATGCCGAGTATCTTTAGATTGGCAAACGAAAACAGCTTTCCTATGCCCTGTATGAGCGACAGAAAAGCCTTGGCTCCGCCTACGATTTTGCTCCAATTCATCGCTATGATAAAAGCACCTGCGATTATTGCAAGCAACTTCAAGGCGTTTTCCATACCTCCGAACCGATTGATGATGTTCTTTATCGTGTCGGTGGCTTTGTTGATGCCGTTCTTCATCGAGGATGTGAACCTCTCCATAGCAGGTTGCAGCCTTTTCACGACTGCGTGTATCCTATCGGACGACCGCAGGATACGATTGTTGCCGTCAGCATCCAGTAGGATTGCTTTGGCAAATTTTGTTGCCGCTTTCACGCCTTTCGTTACCCATTGAACGAATACAGACATTACCGGAAGCAACTGACCGCCGATAAACTCCTTAAATTCTTCCTGTGCAGCCTTTAACTGCCTTGTAGATGACTCATACGAACCCATACTTCTGACACAATCTCCGACTGCATCGGGAGACTGCCGCAGGATTGCATTGTAGTTTACCTGCATTTTCTCCAACTGAGACAGGCTGTCGTATGTACCCGACATTCCGAGTGCTGCCATCGTTTCGGCTCGTGTTGTATCATTCAGAACTGCACCGAGAGTCTTTGCCGCTTCACTCTCTCCCATAACAGCCTTAGTCATGGCATTTACTGCCACATCTTCATCTTGGTTCGAGAATGATGCAATATCGAGAGCGAGGGATGTCATCTGCTCAGAGAGTTTGGAACCCTCCTCTCTTGTCATACCAAATCCTACCAACAAATTCTGTTGGTCTGCCAAGTAGGTCTTAATCGTGTTCTTGTTTCGACCGACCGAGTCTGCGAATTGCTCCGCCCATTTGTCAACTTCATCAGCCATGTCTCCAAATACGACATTGAACTTATTCTCCATCTCTTCGACATTTGATGCTGCTTCCACACAATCTTTGGCAAACGATGTCAGTTTTGCAACAGAAAAGACGACCGCAATCTTTCCTAAGAGTTTGGTCGCCATGTTCTTGATGCCTTTTATGCTGTTCTCCGCCTGCTGTTGGGATGCACGGTCCACATCGAAGCCGAAAGCGACAGATATATCTCTAATCGTCACTTATCAAGACCTCCTTTCCAGTTCGTCTGCTCTCCCTTTCTCAATATCTAACTGCATAGAATACAGTGCGTATAATTTCAGCATTTCATCGAGAGTGTAAACCTCTTGCAATTCGGTCATAGATACCATTCCCGCCTTGATGAGGATGTAACACCGGAGTTCCAACTCACCGAATTGTGAATAATCAAACTTGCCGAACTTTACAATATCTTCCTCGGAGTCTTGGTAGCCACCTGTTCGGCTTTCCCAGATAGGGTGGCTAACTTCTCGAAAAAACCGTTGAAGTTCAACTTTATTACATGAACGCAGAGAACGAACATATCCTGCACATTGCCGCAGAACACTTCATCAGCGAGGTCCTTATCGAGTACATCCTGCTGTCTCTCGCCCTCCTCGTCCTCATATTCAATAACAATATTGCCGCCGAGCAGGAGTTTCTTCATCAGAGCCTCCAATCTGTCTCCGTTGATTACGGTTGATGTTGACAGTGCCTCGGCAGCCTTATTTACATCTACATCCATCAAGTCTCCATCCCCGACAAGCGGTGCAATCGCACCAATAAGGGGAGACAGCACGGATGCTAACTCCCCTGTAAGATTTGCCGCCTTAAATGCCGGGAACGGCTTGATGTGAAAACTGTTCTCGCCAACAGTTACCTTTTTTGCTTCCATCTGTTTCAATGCCATGTTTCATTTCCTCCTTACTTAAACTGTCCTTCGCCTACGGCGATTTCCCATTCACGGTTGCCCTGTGCCTTACCCCTCGCCCATGATGCAGGCTTTGTAACCCACGCAACTGAGCCTGTGAACTTCTCGTTTCCGAGCAGGTCGGCAATGTTCACACTGAATGTGCCTGTGCCGTCTTTCTTGTCCTTGTCGTACATCTTCTGCAGATACTTGTTTGTAGCAGATGCCTGTAACAGTGCCAGCTTAATCGTGTAGACATTGGAAGGGTCGATGCTTCGAGCAATCTCCCCATCTGCACCCACAACATAGGAAGTACCATCGCCCGCAGGCTCGATGCTGATGAATGAGTCATCCGCAAAGCCGGAAACGATGTGTCTGCCTAATGCACAGGTAACTTTCTTAGGATTGTAAGTAGTAACTTTACTCATTGTCATTTATCCTCCTTCCTTAGAATGTCAAGTTGCCGCTGATTTCTACTGCGTGGATTGCTCCTGCGAGTCGGGCAGACCACTTGCATCCTGTGAGTTTTCTTGACTTTCTTTCTGCCTCCGTGAGGTCGGATGCCTTTGGAACCGTGACTGTGTATCCATAGATAGGATTATCGTCATCGTCATACTCCGTAGGAGCGATGCCTCCGATGTCCTGTCCGTCCTTGAGAGTGGAATCCATAACTCCCTCAATCAGACCAATACCTCCGTCAGTAAATGGAACCTTGCGGTTGGTCTTGAGAGCATTGAATGTTCTAATCTGCAACTCATTCTTGAGCCAGTCTCTGAAACGGATAACATCAATCCACTCTCCTGCAAGGGTCATGCCACCCATTGCACAGTTGCATCCTGCATAGCGGAGGAATGTGTTGATATTCTCTGCTCCCAGTGCTTTCTTCTGCTCTGTTGACAACTTCGTAGGAACGATTGTTGCCAGTTCCTTGAGGTTCCATGTCTCAGTTCCCGGGTCGTATCCGAAACACTTAGCCATCCAAGCCAGTGCTGCATACTGGTTTTCAGCAGGCTGTTTTTCTGCTGCATAACCGTCTGCGAGTCCGGAGAAAATACCGAATGTACGGTAGAAACTGAAATTCTTTACCGGACAAGAGTCGATGTCTGTGTACTCAAATGCGTACAACTTCTCATTCGCCTCCGCCCAAGTCTTTGCAGCCTCAATATCCGTGCTGTCTCTGAACTCCGTGAGGTGGATGCCGTAGAATGATGCCTCGCTATTTGCTCTCGCAAGCGTAGTAGCGACATCTTCATAAGTGCTTTTCTCAGCAGTCTTTTCACGAACAACGATATACAGTTCATCCGGAGATGGATTCTGAGAAAAAGCAACCGTTGCAGCGATGTACGCAGGACTGTCGGTCTTGTAACCATAGTCAAGTAATTCATCAGCCTTTCTGATTGCTGTCGTGCCGGAGATTGTTGCTGTGCCTTTTGCAGCGGGTCCGGCTACCACCAAGAGGATACTGTCGAAACTCACGTCACTTGAACCCGGACTTGAAATCTCGACATCGCACTTGATGATGTCATCTAATGGATTGTTCTTCATTATGCTTTACCTCCTTCATAGGTTTCTTCTGAAATTTCTACTTCCTCGATGACACCCGATGTTGCATCTGCCATCTCAGCAGAGCCGCCTCCGGATGCGTTTGGAGCATCCATGCCACCAATTCCGTAACGACCATTTGCTTCTTGAGAAAAAGAAACCGTTGCCTCAGCCATTGCTCGGTAACGGTACTTACTGTCATTCTGCAAATTTGTCAAATCCCTCACAGGCGGTTCGAGGGATATATCCATGCCTTGTGCCGCCAGTCTGTCCACAATCTCCTCAGAGTCGAGGTAATTGAAGAAATCCTGCAAATCGCTTGCGGCTGTGTTGGCATAGTTTCCGGTAACATTCTCTGCCACCGTAACCGCCTTGCCTTTGGTGTACAGGTTTATCTCGAGCAATGTGCTACACGGATAAAACCTGTTTCCGTCATCATCTACCACCGGAAAGCGAGTTCTGTTGATGTTTCCAGTCTTGAGTGTCACATACGGCAAATCCGGTTTCGTATTTACCTGCTCCGCCCAAATGACCGTAGCGCCGTGGAAGAACTCAGCCGTAACATCGTAGATGGCCGACTCTACGCTCTCCATATTCATCATTCGCCCTCCTGTTTTGGACCATCCTCAGCATCCAAACACTGAACGAATGTTGCTGTCCAGTGTCTCAGAGGAGTGTTCTCACTCAGCCTGCTTGACAGGCACTCAAACCACTTCCCTTGAAAGTAAACACGGTCTGCTTTCTGCTTTTTATGCTCATCCTCAGCCAAAATCTCGTAATCACAGAATACTTTCAACTTCTGAACTGATTTTCTGCCGTCCTCTTCGGTCTTTATGGTGTCCTCTAAGGTCTGTATGTCCATAGGCAGCGTTAAATCTTCATAGGGTATAGAAGAATAGCCTCGAACATATTTAGGCTCTGAATAACGCCTCAGCGTGTAATTCTTCTTTAAGAAATTCATCAGTCTCCACTTCCTTTCTGCTTGATTTCGTAATTGACCGACTGTCTCATTCGTCCAGTATCAATCAATGGTTTGGATGAGCCTTTCTTCTTGACAGTCGATGCCGCATTTGGTGCGAAACTGCCGTCCGTAATCTTCTCTTGGATGAGGTCTTTCTGAAAAATCCCTATCTCCTTGAGGACCTGTTCGGCAGAAATTCCTCTCACGAGGTCTTTTTTCTTCTCCTGCAAGAAACTTTTAATCTTTGATGCGTTATCATCTACGCTCATACGCAAAAACGGACGAGCCGGAATATGCACAGTTCCGAGTTCATTCCATGCTGCAATGTCGCAGATGTCCGTGCCGTCCTCCTCAGTGGCTTTGCCATGCTGAAATCCAACACGCACTTCCTTTTCCGCCAGTTCCTTGAGCATTTTCTGAAACTTTCTGCCATCCGCTGTCACGGTATCGGTAATTCTCACACTCATTGAGCCTCTCCCGCTGATACAATCGGGATGATTGCATTTCTCCGGAGCGTAAGAAACTCCAAGCCATATACGGTAAGTGCATATTCCGCATCGACTTGGAGGTTCGTTTGCTGTCCGGTCGTATAACTGATTGAGGTTTCGCCCTCTGAATATGAGCCAACTCTGAGCGAGTCTGCGATAGTTCCTGTTCCGGTATCTCCGTATCCATTCATCTTCAACTTATGGGCGGTCAGATACGCCAGTGCCTTTTGGTATGACGCTCCGAACCGCTTCTCGCTGATTTGGTCTGAATACAGTTCTATGAACGACTTGACACCGTGCTGAGTAACTTTGCCGTCATCGTTGACGACATCTTCATCCGGCAGGCTGTCAAATTCCTTTGCAACCATTCGGAATATTTCTAAGGCATTCATAGAGCCACCTCCCAACTTATTTGCTGAGAGCAGCCTTTACCTTTTTGCGTACATCTGCGAGGTCCTTGCACTCTGCCGGGTTGATACCGAGTTCCTGTGCAAGAGCGGCTACCTCTTCATCGGATGCGTCCTTGAGACCGTCTAACTTTGCTTTCTTCTCAGCCGCAGCCTTAGCCTCTGCTTCCGCCTTTGCCTTATCTTCCTCGGCTTTCTTCTCAGCCGCAGCCTTTGTTGCGGCGGTAGACTTACCGGACAGGGATACTAACCCCATATTCTTGTACACTTCCAAGATAGGACTTGTCTCAAAAGCAATCGGCACTTCCTTGGTTTCCCCCGGAAGCACCGTTACCTCGCCAACTCCAATTACCTTTTCAGATAAGTTTGTCATCTTGATTGCCATTTCGCATTTCCTCCTTTTCTCAGACTACGCTCCGACTGCAATGAGTGCAGAGAGCGGATAATAGATGATGCAACCTGCGACACGCTCCTCGCAAGGAACGATTACCTCGAGGTTTCTGTTCTGTAACGGATACTGATAGAACGGCATCGGAATTTCGAGGCTGAACTTATCAGCAGAGTTCGTGTACAGGAACATAACGCCCTTGTTGTAAGGGTTGGTATCCTCTGCATCAGACTCTAACTCCGGTGCAGACGCAATATCCTTGAGGTACGGAGCATTCTCCTTGAGGAAGCGAAGCACTGTATATCCAGTGTTCGGAATCTGACGAGTGGAGATGTCGATGTAGACACTGTGCGGAAGCATAAGAGTGTCTGCGTGTTCTACACCCTTGGTAATCTTCGCCTGGTATGCAAACATACCATTGATGTCATCAAGGATTTGAGCCGCTGTCTTATGCTTAAAGTCTGTGTACTTCTGACCGCCAACTTCTACCTCGCTGAGGGTGTAAAGAGGAATATTGTTGTCGGTAGACAAAACTCCGACAAGGTTATTCTTCTTGTCTCCTGCAAATGCGATGATGTTGGTTGTGCGGTCTACTGCGTATCTTGCAGCCTCAGCACGGCGAGTATCAAGAGACTTGCCTGCCATACGGCTCGCTCTCATATCCTGTACGGAGTATCCGTAGGAAGCACCGAGAGACTTGACAAATGCAGTAGAAGGTGCGCCCTTAACATCTGCTCGAGGAAGGTCTGTTGCATAGTTGCTGATGATTGCAGCCATACCAGTTCTCTCGTATGAGTAGTATGTCATGGACTCGGCACCTTCCGGTACTTCGTGAGTGATAGGGAACTTATTCAGAGCAGTGAACTCCGGATAAATCTTGTCGTAGGACTTAGACTTGATGTAGTCCAACTCTCTCGCAAAGAAGATAGAAGCATCATCTGTGCTATCAAATCTGCAAAGTCTATCCTCCTTGAGTGCAGGCATCAGATTAGATGCCTTTAATGCCGCAAGGTCTGCGACATCGTAGCCAGTGGATGGCATTTCGGGATTGTAATTTTTGCTCATTCTTTCTTACCTCCTTAGATTAAAGTACGATGACAGCAATGCCGTCATCAGATGCGTTGCCGAATGTAGCACTGATGTCAAGGTACTCAACCTTGCCGCTATCACTCTTGCCGTTATCGGCTGCGTGCGTGAATGTTCCGGCTTCATCTCCCTCCGGAATGACATAAGCCTTTGCTCCATAGGTAGGAGTAGCCCCTGTGGCAAGTCTGCCCCAAATGTTGCCTTTCTTCATAACACTGAGGGATGCGTTCTTCTTGACAACAACCTTGCCTGCCATATCCTGCTCGGTGTTAGGCAGTGCGATTGTGATACCCTCAATCTGTGCGGCAGTTGTGCCAGTAACAGGAACCTTGATGCCATTACCTGCATCTGTTCCCACTGCCACGGCAAGACCGTACTTCATAACGCCATCTTCATTCTCATTCTTGCGGGTTACGACCTCATCGAATGCGATGTCGAACTTTCCGCCCGGTACACCCTTCGGGGTGCCATAATTGTAATTAAGCTGTGCTGCCATTACTCATTACCTCCTTCTCTTGCAATCATGTTCTTTCTTGAATTTGCTGCCATACTCTCGTTGGAGTCTGCTCTTCTCTTCGGGGTCTGTGCTGTCATCTGCTGTTTCTGATACGCAACTCCCTTGTGCTTGTTGGCTTCATTCACAGCAAGGTCATACATTGCATCAATGTAGGCATCTGACTTACCATCCATACGCATTGTAGGCAGGACCTTGGCGATAATCGCTTTCTTAGCCTGCTTGATGCTCATATCCTCGAGACCGTCCATGTTGAGTTTGTCTCCAACACGGCAGATGCTTAATCTCTGACGAACAATCTTGTCCGCAGAGTCTGCGTTCAAGGACTTGGACTCATCATCAGAACTGTCTTTGTTCTCTTCCTCGCCCTCTTCGTCACAGCCATCTTCCTTAGTCTCTTTCTCCTCGTCCTCACCATCGGCATTGCCTTTCATCTCAGCAAGAACTTTCTCGAGAGCAGCGAGGAGCATATCAATATCCTCATCCTGCTGTGCGATAACTCCCATAGCAGCGTTGGCATCTTCCGGGTCATCTTCGGCATCTCTTCTGTCTCTGCGGTCTTTAACCATCTGAGCGATGTCTGCCGGAGTGCTGCCCTTTTCCTCTTCTGCCGGAGTATCTTCTCCCTCGCCATCAGCAGCCTGTTCCTCCTCAGTTGCAGGAGCGGAGTTCTCTTCGGCTGCGTCTCCATCTGCCTCAGCGGCAGGTGTCTCTTTTTCCTCTTCGTCTGCGGATGCTCTCTGAGCCTTTCTCGCCTTGTAGGCTTCGATGGCTTTCTCGAGTTCTTCCGGAGACATTGCCCCACCGTCTGCACGGCGGGAATTTGTTGATTTTGCCATTGCTTTACCTCCTTTTAGTTCGGGTTCATCGGACCCATCAATGTTCAATCTTGCCTGTTCCCCTGCTCTCGCAGATGCAACAAGTGCAAGGTGGTTGATGACGATATTCGTCTGAATTGCGTCATACGGCTGACCGTTCCATACTCCCGGCTCCTCAACCAAATCAAGGTTGTATCCCAAGGACAACTCCTTGAGACCACACTTTTGCATAGAATCTGTATCGTGGATAATGATTTCCGCACGGACATCTTCTCCATCTTCGTAACCGTCTGAAAGTATGGTTCCTATCTGTTCCTTATCAACATTGTTCTTATCCACGACTCCTGCATCGTGAGTAATAATGATTGGCTTGCCACGATAGGTTTTCAATGAGTTCTCATCGAACACATACTTAGGTAATCGCAACTCCCTACGGATACTGCCATCGGGATTTGTATATTCAAATATTCCACAGGATGTCAGTATCGGGTGGTCTACCAAATACCCCTCATTCGTGAAATAAGTTGAATCGTTCTTATCGAGTCGGATGCTGTCTAATCTTCTGACTCTCCTCAGTTTTGGTGCATCTCTTGTTTCCATTGGTCTTATGTCCTCCTTTTCTCATGGCTTTCTCTTCTTTGGATACATGGGCGATAGCCATGTCTGCGGTTCTATCCGTGTATCCTTCCTTGTTACTCATCAGAGCCTCCGCTGTCTGCGGAGCCATCGGACATGAGTTCCGTAATGGCAAGAGTCAGACTCTGAATATGAGCAACTCCATCGAGTCTTATCATATCGAGAGTCTGAGCCGCTTTGTTGGAACCATCCGGCAGTGATGCCAATTTATCTGTGCATCCGATGACTGTATCTGCCTCGTCTTTCAGTGCAAGGCACAGGTTTCTGATTGCTTCATCCATGTTCTCTACCTCCAATCTACTTGATAGTGATATTCACGCTGTCATCCACCGGAAGGTTCAGCGTGTTCTTGTTGAATACAGGTCTGCCGATACATCGGCACTGGTAATCTTCTCCCGGGTGGCACGAGCGACCGTCTGAATTTGTAGGAGCAGAACTCCAACTGAACTTCTTGCCGTTCAAGGACCTGTGGCTTTCTCGGACACGCTCATCTCCACAGGTACACCATATATACTCCGTGATGCCTGCGTCCATTTGCTGATACCGTTGTATCTGTCCGTTGAGTTTGGCAGTTTGGTCTCGGGCAATCAGAGTGGCGTGTCGCTTGCTTATCCGGTACACTCTCTGAATATCCTTAACCATTCGGGTTGTGGTTCTGCCATTCGTGTAGCCGTCATAGACAATATCTTTCATCTTGTCGAGAGTATCTTCCGGAATAGTGGAGATGAGGTCTACATTCTGCTTAACCCATTCCAGTAACTGTTCCGAATAGAACTCCCCGAGGTAATAGTCCTCTCTGATGTCGATACCAAGAGTAGCTTTGATTGCTCGTTTCCACTCCTTGACGGTCAACTTCCTGTTGAGATGAGCCAATGACTCAAGCCTCCGCCTCAGACCAAATCCAACCGTCTTTTTCAACAGGTTTGATTTCATTCTCGTGAACAGTTCATTGACCTTTAACATTAAATCAGTGGCTGCATCCGCTCTCCGGTTGTCAGCCACCAATTCATCTCTGTTTGCTTTGTACGACTCCTTGAGTTCCGGAAGATTTTCTTCCAATTCTTCCTTGAGGAGCCGCATATATTCATTTGTCATTCGCATATACTCACGCTCTGCCGCTTCCGGTATCTGAGGCGTGTACTTGCTATACAGGCTGTCGTGTCCGTAGAACTTTCTTCCAACCTTTCGGATTGTCTGCTTTCTGATTACTTCCTCATCCACAAAATCGCCTCCTTACTGCCCGAGCAAATCCTCGAGCATCTTGAGTGACTCCTCGAATGGAGGAAACAGGAACTTGCCCTTCAACTCTTCCAATGACAACCATCTCTCATTCAACATTTCAACTCCGTCTGCTTCCGGAGTTCCTGTGAATTGGTCTGTGAAATATATCATAGAATCGCAATATGAGCCTGTTCTGCTTTTGTAAACTCCCAAAGGTAGAATGTTTAGGGGAACAATATTAAACTCCTCCTGTGCCTCTCTGAGTGCTGCCTCCTCGGGTGTCTCTCCGTCCTCGATATGACCTCCCGGTCCGCAGATACCTTCCGATGACCTGCGGCTTGCACATAGGATTTTGCCGTTCTTGATAACAAGGACTGCGGCTCCTCCATAATCTGTGCCATCTTCCGCTTCACTTTTGAACTGCAAATCGAAATCGTCATTCTCGGATGTTCCCGACATTTCTGTCGGGGAGAATGTATCTTCCGGCAGGTTGAGGTCATCTTCTGTGATGACTTCCTCGATGTCGAACTCTCCCTCAGTTGCAAGGGAGCTTCTAACCTCTGACGGGTCAAGCACACCGGAGTCGATGTAAACTTGTGCTGTCTGAGCCTTAGTCTGTTCGGTGGCTGCTTTCTTCTGAGCGATGTCTGCCTGTTCCGTGTCGGACAAGGACCACAGTGCAGCGAACTTCATCTTGTACTTAGGAATTTCTGGTATCTTTCCCTCAATCAATCCCTGTTTGAGGATGAGGTCGATTACTGTTCGGGCGTTGGCTTTCATGTTCTGCTTCTGAATATTCTCAACCATGTTGTAGTAGTTCTCGAGGTCGCTGTCTCCTGTGGCATTCATTCCTGCCGGGGAGCGACCGAACAATATGGTCTGTGGAATATTCGTTACTGCCGAAAGCATATTGCAGGTCGTATCAATGACATCCTTTACTCCCGACATCTGCAATGTCTTGAAGTCATAGTCCTCTCCCTCAGCGTCAATCGCCATTGAGTTGAGGATGCCTCGTGCCATATCAATAACCTGTAATCTTTGGAGAACTTTGTTTTCTCCATCTTCCGTACTGAGTAGGTTGGCAAGGTTCTTCATCTTGTAGATTGCCTGTACTGACCTTTCCAGTAACTTAGTGCCATTCGAGTGAGATGTGATGCACTCTCGCAACGCCCGCTTAATCTTGACATATTCCGGCATTCCCCAATATCTGTATATGGAATTGGTTGTCTGCTCCGGAAGTCTGCCGTTTCTGAATACCAAGCATCTTGAGTAATGCACCGTGAAATATCCATACATCGAATAGATGTGATAATACTCCGGCTGTCCGAATGGCTTGTCGCTGTGCATCGTGTCGAAAAAATGGAAGTTGTACATGGTCGTGTAATCTTCCTGTATGACCGCCCTTTCAAACACTCTCAGTTCTTCGATGGTCGTGACCTTATCCCAATTCAAGGGTTCCTCGAGTCCGCCTCCGTCATCGCATAACATAACAATGAGCGAACCTCCGTAGAGTCTCGCCCACTTCTCTGCCGTTGCAAATTTATCCTCGAAGTCCAAATCATCCAGTCGCTTATCGACATACTCGGTAATATCTTCATCTCCATAGTCGATGTCAAATCCATGCTTCACAGCCTCTTCGGATGGTCGGTCGATTATCTTAGTGAACAGACCGTTTCCCTCATACAATCGAATGAGTTCGAGGTCCGATACCACAGGTTCCTGCTCGTAGGTGTATGCAGTCGAGTTATCCTGTGCTGTGCCATACTTATTAAGCAGGTTCGTGTATCCGTCCTGCCGGAACTTGTCTTGAGTTCCTTCGATGATTGCCGCTCCTCGCCTCAACTTATTCATTTGGTCGAGTTTGGCTTTCTGCTGTTCATCCACTTGTCTGCTCTCCTTTCTGCAACAAAAAACAGCCTGTAAATTCAGACTGTGATTGTGCTTCATAATATCCTGTTTGGCTTTGTTGCCGCCCTGTGCTGCCTTTTTGCATCTTCCGATGGAGAATTTGTTATCCCTGCAAGCAGGCTTCGTTTCTGCCTTTATATGAGTGCCTCTCCTTACAGGAGTGCATCAATATCAAATGTGCTGTCGGTCAATTCATTGAAAGCATCTGAGGAAGCATCGACCATATCATCGTGCTTCGACTCCGGAAATGACTCCATCTGACTGAAATACTCTTCATTCCAAGGTGCTATCAGAACATCGACAAAACCATTCTGCCATTGTGCAGCGAATGGTGTGGCTCTCAGTTCCTTGCTTCCGGATACAGGCTGTGCCTTAACATCGAAGCCGGACAGACTGTTGAGATACTGCTTCGCAACAATCTTTCCTGCCGCTCCCGGGTCTTGAGGTATTCTGACCTTGTAGTTGTATCCGTATTTCTTTCGGTCGGACATGGAAGTCATCATAATGAGACTTTCCACATCCCCCGCCTTAATCTGACGGTTGATGACATCTGCAACAATGAACCTGCCGTTCTTCCTGCGTCCAATGAGAACTCCTGCGGTGTAGTCGGCATCGCCATTCTCATCTTCATCTGTGGCAGCTAAATCCCAAGCACGGCACCAATAAACCACATCGTCCGGTATCCTTTCGAGATAGCCGTCAATAGGAATTTGTGTCCTCTTGAAATATCTTCCTGCCTGTGCCTTAATCTTCCAGTTACCATAGAGCAGTCGTTCCATATCAACCTCTGTCATGGCTTTCAAGTTTGACAGGTACGATGGGTCGGACTGCATGAGGATTTTGTTATCTTCCAGTCGGCTCGCAATGAATGTGACTGACTTACATTCCTCCGGCTTGATTCCGTGTTTCTCCGCCAAGTCCTGCGGCGAGTCTCCCCAATAGATGACATCATTGAGGACGCACATATACCGGATGACTCCGCTTCGTTCTCGAATAGGGTATCCGGTATCTTGGTCTATCCACCATGATATGAAATCTGCCACCCAACTATCTGAGTCGGGGTTACAGGTGGCTCGCACATACGGCTTGATGCCGCAGGTGCTTCGGTTTCGGGATAGCATATACAGGAACTGATGCTTTGTGAAATGCGTCAACTCATCAAATGCAAGGTACGCAATTTCTGTACCCTGCCACGCCTGTAAATCTTCCTCTCTATCCAAATGAGCAAAGGTCAACTTCGCTCCTGCATTGAACTTCCAATGCAACTTCGGTGTCTTTCTCTGCTGTGCATCCGGCACTTGGGAGAATATCTTCGCACTTGCATCCCACAGACCACCCTCGGCGGTAATCTGTGTGAAATTCTTTCGGAAGATAACAGCACCAAAGTTCTTGACATCCTTGTGCCTTAGAGCCTCGAGTAACAATGCGTATGTCTTACCACCACCCGCCGCTCCACCGTAGATAACGATGTCTGCTGAGGATGCCATGAACATCGTCTGAGGACCTGCCTGCGGTCCGAGTACATTCTCTTTCGGTGCATCCCTGCCATTCTCCGGTATGAGTATGGTCGGGTACTGCATTTCAATGACATCAGGGTCATCCACTTCAACATAGCCAAACCTATTGAGTTCTCCTGTCAATTCCCCTAACACACGAATAGCCGAGGTATCTCCCTCGACCATCGCTTTCTGTATGAGTCTGACAACAACTGCGGCTTGGTATGTCATGTCATTTTCTTCCAAACCCATGCGAGCGAGCGTTTCTCTGACATTACCCATCTGCTCCGAAACTGTCGTTTCCATGATGCCTTTCGCCATCTCTCGCATCGTCTTTTTCTGCCTGCGAACCTCCGCAGATTTCAGACCGCCTTTTCTACCACGCTCCCTTGCTTCCTCTTTGGTTCGCACCGGAACTAAATTCTCAGTGCCGGGATGTTCAGATGCCACCTTTTCAGTAGATTTTTCTGCCTTTTTCTTAGCCACAACTCGCTCACCACCTTTCCTGCATACCAAAATGGAGCCGATATAGGAACTCGCTTCGCTCCTATTCGACTCCTTGGTACTTTCTTTGGCTATTCAGTTTGGGCGGCTCACGCCCCATACAGGCGACTTACTACCTCCTTACCTTCGGCTATCGCCTTGGGGATGTCTGTTCCTATCTGTCTGTAAAACTCCGGATGAACAATACACTCATACGCTCTGCTCATCTTGTCTCTCTCTTCCACTGTGATGTTTATTCTGAACCCTTTGGCAATTCTGAGTGCTTTCTTGAAGTCTCCCTCTCGAACTGCATCTCTGACTATATCTGATTTCTTTACCATAACAACCACCTCGTATTTGTTTTATTTGACGGTCGTACGATAACATAGCCTCCTGCCAAGTCAATAGATAAATCAGTATTTATCTTGAATTTTATCAACAGGGTTTCCTCTTCGGGTTTTACTGTATTCGAGCATCTCTTGATACTCTCCCTCGGTACACAAATTATGCAGGTGCTTATATTCGTATCGAGGTTGCCAACTTCCCTCATCGAAGAATGATACCTGTAATGGAGATAAAGCCTCCTGCTCCACTAAGTTCATTCCCCAATCGGTCTTTCCTGCTCTCTTCCCTTTAATGGTGTGAACATCGTAAACCCATTCCGGTACGATGTCATCGGGAAGTTCACAGGTTCTGATGTCGATGTACTCGTGGTCATCCCATCTTACAAGGAACTCTGCATCCATAATGTCATTTCCAATGGTGCTGCCGAATTTGCCGCATATCTGATACATGAGTACCATGATACCTTTGCAGATGTAAATTTCATCTCGCTTATCCAGTCCTTTGTTTTTATTCACATACCCATCGGACTGTTTCAATGAAACAATCTCCCTTGTAGGAATGCCTTTACATTCGTTTCGGGAGATTACATACAATGTTTTCCATGCGTAGGACAAATCTGTCTGCCTCAAATTATGGATGGCGTATCCTGCCAGTTCCATATCAAGTGTGCGTATTCCCTTTCTGAGGTATGCCGCCCACATCTCGCACTTGGTTTTCTTGTCATCGTCCGGATTGATAGCAAGTCCTTCATCGTGCGGAGTAGAAGTCATATCGAATATAGACATCTGTTCTCCCTCGAATGAGGACTCGGGAACTTCCCATTCCCCTACCTCTCCGCTGATGTTCTTAATCTCAAGAGCATCATCTGCTACGCTCTCGATTTCTTTCTTTGTCTGCCCTACAAACTCCTTTGGCAGTCTGCCCGGGTCCGTGACATAGGTTTGGAGGACGAAGTTGCAGGCGTAATAGCAAGCATCCCTGCTCTTCTTAGCATCACATAAGAGTGTAATCGCTTCCGATACATACTGAGTGTCTTTCTCATATCCTTTACGGTTACGATTTCTGACATCATCAGTATATCTCAGAGCAACAATCTCTTTTGCCAAGATGCCCCAACAGTCCTCACATGATACAGTCATTATTCTGTTCCACAGCATTGAGTGGTAGGAACCAAACAACTCCATCGCTGCATATCCTGCCCTCTCCTTATCTCCCCTGCGGATTGCTTTCTGTAAGAGAGATGCCATAGTGAACATATTGTGACCGCTTCTTGTTTCTAAATTGTAAGCCATAATAGACCTCCTTTTCCTTTAACTTTGGCGTATCGTAGCACAACCTCCTGTAAAGTCAAGGAAATATCAGTAAAAATAAGAGGTAGTTCCGTTTATTTACGGATGCTACCTCCTAACCCTTACATATATCTTATTGGTCTTTAACTGATAGTCGAAATACTTGCCCCACTTGTGCTTCATTAACTCAAAACTGGCTATTTGGTCGTTTCGGGTCTTTTGAGAATTTCCTCCGGAATTTACATCCGTTGCTCCGTGGGAACACAGGTACTTTGGCTTGAGGATAATTCTGTTCTTGAGTAGTTCCTGTAACACCGCATCTGTATCGCAGCAATATCCAATCTTTTCATCGAACCTTGCCTTGTACACTTTCTTATTGAACCATCTCAATCCTCCGGATGTACCTGCGAATGTGAACTCCTGTGCATAGTTCCACGGTGCAATGGATGCGTCCACCGCTCCGTATCCTATATCGAGGTCCACCATTAACTGAGCAATCCTCTCGAGTTCCGATGTGATGACCTCCGGGTCTGTAATCTTCTCATTGAAGTCGAGCCTGTATATGAGGTCGTTCATATCGTCATCTATCATGGCGATTGCATCTTCCTCCGAGTTATCTACAATCCAGTTGACTACCTTGACGATATTGTTTATCTCCTCGTCCGGTACTGCAATCAGATTTTCTTTCGGGATAACCTTGAGGTACTCGGTTTCTTCGGATTTTCTGACAACCACCTTGTAGTATTCCAACAACTTATGCGTGGAAATCGTGGCTGCTCTCTTGTAACTCGGTATGTAGATACCAAACTTTCTTTTACTCATCGCCACACCTCCGGTATCCTGTATCCCTCATTGAAAATGTAATCAATGACACTCATATTCGGCAGGAATGGTTCATATTTCTGATGATAAACAACAGGTTCATAATCAGAATAGACGAGATTGATGCCTTTTTCCCGGTATCTCTCCTCGTCATGGTACGCTTTCGCCCCTGTGCCGCTATAATAAGTGTCGGCTCCCATTCTCTCACACATAATGAGTATCCTGTCATCCTTATGGCCTGTAAGCCGCAGGTCTCTTGTTGCCACCGCAACATCTCTCACAATACCCATGTGGTCGAGAATGTGTTTGATAATGACAATGTTCAGTTCCGTGAGTCCGGTTCCATCCACCGCCATGTCTCTGATAATGTCGAGTATTTCCTGCCCCTCCTCGAAATGCTTCGTCTTGGCGTAGGTTTCTTCAAGGGTCCTTACAATCTTCGGAAGCGTATTTCGAGGCTCCGAAATCATAACATCGCACAACTTCGTGTCGTGATGAGCATTTACAGGAATGGTAATCTTTTGACTACCATTCTTTGTTCTGATGACATTCCAGTTGTGCATCCCTTTTTTGGAGTAACATACATCATCTGACAGCACAATCGCATCACTCTTGTATGCCTTGTAAATCACTCCCATATATGGCAAGAAGTTCGGCTGATGTGATGTAAGTATCATACAGCCACCTCCCTTATCAGCATAAACGCTTCCGCATACTTGACTCCCACAGTAACTCCCCTGTGGACTGCCAATGCTTTAATTCCCTCGAGTGACCTTGCCGCAGGATACTCTCGTAACTGTGACTTGTATCCCTCCATCGCCATGAGTTTGAAGTTAATCTGCTTCGTGATGTCCTCATAGACATTCGGGATAAAGGCGTTCTGAGTATTCGGGATGTTCCAATCCGTCTCAGACAGAACTTCGTATGCAAGGACTCTCTTTACCTTGTGGCTTCTGTTCGGTCTCAAGGCTACCATTGCTGCATCTGCAACAATCTGATGGTCTCGGTGCATATCTCCTCGATGAGGAATGAACACTTCATCCGGCTGAACCGTATCCACAATATCTGTTAAGATGCCGTTCAATTTGTACTGAGGAATTGTATCGAGCCTTGCTGTCGGAAGTGCAACTCTGATAAAATGACCCACGCCCACATTGCTGTGAGCAATCTGCATTTCTCTAAATTCCTCCTTGATGAACTCTTTGGAGTACATCGGGCGTTTTCCCTCAGACATGATGCAAACCCATACATCATCTCCTGCCTCTGCCCTCTTTGCTATAACACCACCACATCCAAGGATTTCATCATCCGGATGCGGTGCTATAACCAATGCTGTCATCTGTCTGCCCTCCTTTTGATTACCTTTGCCGGAACACCTACTGCTGTGCAGTGTGGCTCTATGTCTCCAAGAACCACGGCTCCTGCTCCAATAATCGAAAACTCTCCAAGCCTCTGTTGCCCGATGCAGCAAGCCATACTGCCGAGGTACGCACCATCCTCCACGACCACATCTCCATTCATCACGGTTGCTGTCGCTATCCGTGTGTGGTTCATAATTGTGCAGTGATGCTCAATCAGAGATTTGGAGTTTACCATGTTGTTGTCTCCTATGACGGTTCCAATATTGATAACCGCCATCTTCCCAATGAAATTGCCCGTGCCTATCTTTACTGAGTCGGAAATAAGTGCTGTCTTGTCGATGATGTTGATAGTCTCAAGTCCTAATCTCTTGACAGCCTCGAACTGCCTCTTCCTTGGTTCCGTATCTCCTATTGAAATGAAATAGGCATAGTCTCTAAAATTGAAAACCTCCTCGATTGCGGCTGCTAAAATAGGTTTTCCCATGTGGTATCCCTTTTTATATTCATCCACGAAACCGATGAGGTCGTATTCTTCCTTTGCCATAGAGTCATATACCGACTCCGCATATTCCCCGGCACCAACGAATATTACTCTCTTCATTCTTTGGCACCGTCCTTAGCCTGTAAATCTTCTCCGGAGCAGATTTGGTCTTTAATCTTATCATACCATATCGCCCTCGCATTTATCTTTCTCTTCGAGATTGCAACCTTTGCTCCCTCGATGCCGAGTTTTCTGATGAGGTCGTTATAGTCCAGTTCATTCTTGCAGACAATCATCACATAATCGTATTTCTCATAATGGATGAGTTCCATCTCCGGTATGCTTCGCTCTTCCATCTCTTTCTTGGTTGCTTTTTCAAGTCCAAGGTCAACGGTAAGGTCTGCTGTCCAGTCTGCCAGTAAGTCCATATCCCAATCTCCGGAATGGGTATTGTCCTTAATGTTAATTGCTCGGAGTTCTGTCTCCGAATATCCAATAAGACGCTTACACAGGATAATCGTGTCCGGGTCCATCTCTTTGATGACGCTCAGTCTCATATTCCCGCCGATGATATTATCATTCTCATCTATGATAAATGAACCGAAGTCTCCGAAAGTCTCAATACTATTTCGGAGTTCGTCTTTCTTCTTTTTGGTAATCTTTCTCGGATTTCCAAAACCTGTCTTAACATCGCCCGCTCTCATTTCAACGGTTTCAATTCTTTTCTCTGCCATAATGTCATATCCTTTCTGTAAAAATGCTGAATTTCGTGATACAATGATGACATCCGTTCTTGAGAGGAGGTGTCATCATGTATAACGGAGACGAAAAGTTAATCAGTGACGGCGTGTATCTGCCATACACAATGCTCAACTTTTGGCAATGGTCTCTCTCGAATATCCAGTTCGGGATGACAAGAGGAACATTTGCCGATTTCATTGTGAGATGCTCGCTTGACAGCGGCGGTATCATTACACGCCCCGACATCGGTACAGGTTTTGAGCCTTACGACCTTGAAGGACCTGTGATACCATCCACCGGAAAAGTATCTCGTATTGAGGTCAAATCATCTGCATATCTCAACTCTGAGACCTGCAAATATTCGGAGAGGGCATCTTTCAGCATCGCTCCGGCAAGAGTTCCTGTCGATGGCGATTACAAAAAAGACTCGCCTCAGCAGCGGAACAACGACCTCTATGTTTTCTGTCTCTACACCGCAACAGACAATCGAAGAAACATTCTCGACCTGTCTTGGTGGGAGTTTTTCGTTCTGCCTACATACCGGATTGAAGAAAACGAGAGTCTGTGCAAGCAGAAAACCATTTCCATAAAGCGTGTCAAGGAACTATGTCCTACGCTTTCATTCAATATGCTGTGCAATGCAATCGTGGAGTCGTGCAACTCCATTCCTGCAAATAATCAAATAGGTTCTACCCCCCCCCGAACATCCGTTCAGTTTTGAGGTGTAGACTTGAGCCGCTTTTCTCTCTTGAGATGGCGGCTTTTGCATAAAAAATAGACTGCCTCCGGGAATTGAGACAGTCTTGCTCGCTAACGCCAAATACAGAAATATCCCGAACGATTTCTCGCCGGGATACTCATGTCGTCTTTGGGAAGAAGAACTACATGGCTCTGCATTTGGATGACATTATGGGGTCTGTTGGCTACTACCATACTATCATTGGAATATTCCAATTTCAACCTTACATTTTTCTCACATTCCAATTCAGTATGTATTGTGCGTTTCGTATAGCCGCAGGGAGCGTTTATTTCCTACATTCCGAGCAAATATACCGCCAATATCTTGCAGGCTATTCCTATGTCTCTGTAAACGATTTTCTCACTGATGTTTTCCATCTCAGCAATTTCTTTCACATCGTGTGCCTCGTCATCAATATACATTGCGTGCAGTTCTCTGTATCTTCTCTTCGCCTCCTCGCTTGAGGAATTGTCAGCCTCTTTCTTATACAGTGCCATAGCCTTGTCGATAGACTGTATCTCGAATGAGTCTTTTTTTCTTTTGTTCTCAACAGACCTTATCCTGTTGTCTGCTTTCTCAACAACATCAAGTCCGCTTCCCATCAAATCTCTCACAAACGCCCATCTCAGTTCAATCTTCTCATCCTCTGTGAACTCTTCGGTCTCTGCCAGTGATGCTTTCACCCTGCGGTAGGATTGGAGTTTCTTCTTTGTGATGCGAACATTCTCATTATCTTTTCGCTTCTGAGTTTTCTGTTCTTCGGAACGATATGCCTCAACCGCTCTATCGGCTGCAATGGCTGCTAAGTCGTTGAGTTGTTCCTGTGTTAATGAATATCTTGCCTCTTTCATCAGCCGCCTCCTTGACTTTCTATGCCTTATAGCATATAATTTTTCTTACCAGTATTGAGTCGCTAAGTGAGGCGGCTCTTTTTCTTTGTCATCTTCTATGGTTTCTCGCATTCGGGCAAGTAGCAAAGTGAGAAACATATCCAAATCCAGTTGCTTCATCTGCATTGATGCCAGTGACGCAGGCGACTACATCGCCGCCCGGTGTCACAATTCTTTCCTTGCCATGAGGGTCAGTCTTGTAATTGACAATCTTCTCATTCACAGGCATGGACTTTCCCGACTTCATCTTTACAAATCGGATTTTGGCTCCGCAACTCCTGCATCTTCCTTCGTTTCCGTACATCCTTCCGCCTTTCTGCTCGCATCCGCTGCTGCTGCACATACCGCCATAGCATCTTCGAGTCTGATTGCAAGCATGATATTTGTCTGCACATCTCTAATGGAGAACGTACCAGTCTCTACGCTCGCAGACACATTTGCTTTTGTCTGTGACTGCTTGAATGGATAGCCAGTTTTCTGTCTCTTCTGCGTGAACTTGGTTCTTACGCAGTCAGTCCTTAACTGAACACCATCAAGCGGACCATTCTTCGGATTGTCATTCTGATAAATCTTATTCTCTTCCATTACCTTCTCCCTCCGAAACGCTTTTTCTTAGTAGGGTTCATCCTGCGTGATGCAGGATGTCCTTTCTCTCTCCAAATCTTGTCAAAGAAGTAATGGAACATATCTGTTGTTCCGCTTCTCTTATAACTCTGATTTCTTGCTACTTCTCTTGCTAACTTTCTCATCGTGTTGTCTCCTTATCTTCGCTCGCTGATAGTTCATCCATGCCTTAATCAATTTTACAGTTACCCTTAACATCAATACTCCTCCGGGTCATCGTATCCGTAGTCATCCCCAAATTCGTCTGACATATCTTCCTCGTCCTGCGGACCGTCCTCCGGACTTCCATCGGACGCATCATCTTCCGGCTCATTCATAGGGAGTGCAGGTATCTTTCTTCCCTCGAGAACCTCTCCCTCAACAACTTCCGCATCGGTCGCAGGCTCCTGTGCGTTCTGAACCTCCATGTCAAAGATACTCATTTGGTCTCTTCCGGTAATAGGTCTGAGTACATACTCGCCTTTCTCATTATCCCAAATCATCTCCATGCCATCGCAGTTCATATCGCCTTTCTGCTCATTCTTGATTTGCAGAACTGAGCCGACCTTATGCTGAAACTTTGGAGTATGTACAACTCTCATATCTCCCTCGATGTTCGGGTCTCTGTTCTGAACCGTTTCCTCTGTGAATGACACATCAATCGTGATTGTCATTTTGCCCTCGAGACTGCCCTTTTCCGCCATGTTGGCGAGCAGTTTCTGTAACACTTGGTCTGCATCCGTTCTTAACTTCTTGAATGTGTCATCCTCGAAATGCAGTGTCGTTTCCTCGATGAAACTTCCCATACTATTTTTCCACCTTTCCAAATTGAATATTGTTCTTTATCATAAACTCCTTTACAGACAGTATCTGAGCCTTTGTTCCTCTAATTGTGAACGATGCCTTATAAATCTTGGTGTCAGTATCCTTGTCTGCAAATGGGTCTACAACCTGTGCATCCTTTGACTGTTCCGGTACGCTTTCCGGCTGTCTTGGTACATTTTCCGCAGGAATTGATACGCTTTCTGCTGCTTTTGGTACGCTTTCTTCCTGTTCCTGCACATTTTCCGGTTCGGTTGGAGGATTGATAGCCTCTGCCGCTTTGGCTGCTTCCTGCTCTATCCTGCGTTCCTCAGCCTCTTCTCGAGCCGTTTTTTCCTCCTCTGCCTTGCGGTCAATTTCTTTCATTCTGCCAACTTCGCTGAGAACCGATGTCATATTTCTATCCTTACGGAAGTAGTAGTCCTTAGCATACGCCCTGTACTTCTCTTCAATCATAGTCTCGATTGCTCTGAGGTCTGTATCTGTTCTGCTGATTTCCTTAGAAATCTCCTCCTTGCAGGACTTGAGAGATGCCGTCTTATTAAGCCACTTCGGATTGAAAATCATATCGAAGGTCAGAACATCTTCCAACTCTCCGATATTCTCCTTGAAATACGAAATTAACTCCTGCTTCTTATCTTCCTTGACCTTTTCCTCGTACGCCAACAACTGCTCGTCAATCATCACTATCGGCTCATCTATCATAGCCACAACTTCCTTGACCTCAGCCTCAAACGCTTCGTACGGAGCCATCAACGCTTTCTTGACTTGTATTCTCCTGTCGGAAATATCCTTTCTCATAGCATTGAGGGTTGCCCTGTCTTTCTTGGCATCCTGCATCTGCTCCTCTGTGTAGGTCAATCCAGTGTACTGCTTCGTGATTTCCGCAACAGCGTTCATAATCTGTTCTTTGTTCCAACCGATTTTTTGAAGGAATTTTCCCTCATCCGGTTGACTGATTACCAGTGATAATTCTTCCATAAATGTCATCCTTTCTGTATTTGTTTTATGACGACCTCAACTCTCGGCTGCTCTGAGTAAAACTTTCTCACTTGAGCATCTACCACCGCTGAGTCATCGTGATATGCCACCAAGTTCAGACTGTCGCAAATTATCTTCCCAATATTATCGAAGTCCGGTTTCTTGGTCGGGCGAATATCCTGTGCCAACATTGCAGCCTTTTTCTTCTTGCTTGCCGATTTCGGGACCTCATAAAATGCAAATATCCTTACATCGAGCATTGCATCGTCGGGAAACATATAGCCATGTGCCGTTTGAGAATAATACAGTTTCACGAGATTTTCGTATTCAACCGTTTCTTTCGGCGTATATGCTGTGCTAAACTTCCCTCGGTTTACCACTCTCGGTCGCTGCTTGCCGAATGGCTTGCCGGGAATGGTAAATCTTATCTCATTCATCGCTTCCATCCTCTCTGTACACCTTGAGGAAGTAGTCGATAGTCTTTCCGGTTTCGGTTTTCTTTCTCTTGCCCGGACCAACTGTATAGCCGTTCTCGTGGAGAATTGCTGTTACTGTTTTTCTATCCTCGAGTTTGGCAATACTGATTTCTGCAATCATTTTCAGCATCTTCATCCCTCCAATATCTGTTTGGTTGCTGCATATCGAGATGCCGCCTCCCTTTTTCTCCAAGAGAGACCGCTTACCTTGACCGGATAGCACATCTCGAATATCCTGTCGTAAATTCTGTTGTATCGAATGTCCTCGCAGTTCTTCATCTGCTCCATCGTGAGGTTCGTTGTCAGTATGATTGGCTTGTTGCTTCGGTATCGGCTGTCTATGATGTCATACACCCTTTCAAGGGAGTAATCCGTTCCTCTTTCTGCCCCGAGGTCATCTATGATAAGTAGCTTGGACTGGTTCATTTTCTCAATCTTGCCGTTGTCATCATCGAATGTTCCAACCTCCTTGAGTATCTTGATGAACGATGTCATTACAACCGATGTCCTGCGGTCGAGCAGTTCATTTGCAATCACTGCCGCAGCATAACTCTTTCCGGTTCCCACCGGACCCCACAGCAACAATCCTTGATTATTCTCATACATCTTTTCAAAATTCACGATGTAATTCCGAACTATTTTGAGGAGCCTTGTATTATCGTCTGTCTCTGTGAACGACTCTAATCTCGCCTGCGACAGCTTGTCATCCATGAGACTGAGTTTTCTCAATCCCTCTACGACTCTCATTTCTTCCTGTCGCTTCTGTTCCCTGTCGTAGGCATCCCGCTCTTTCTTCTCGCAGGAACACATGATGTGTACTTTCATATCACGAGTTCCTTCCGAACCGTCCATGAGTGGGAACGGTAAAATCTTCTGTGTCGGCTCTCCGCATACAGAACAATGCAGGAGACCATCTTTTCCCATATTTTCTTGTCTTTCCATGTTATCCCTCCCAGTCTGCATACGGATTGTCGTCATTGTTTCCAGTTGCTGTTACGGTCGGCGTGCCTGTTTTGATAAAATCAGCAAACGGTGTGGTGTCTGATAAAAAGGTCTTTGGATGCTTAATGAATTTCTGCTCCGTTCTCTCATTCAGAACTTTGGTCCTATAATTCTGTGCTGCTTCCAACAATTCAGCAGGAGACCAACCATCTTTTATCCTTGTCTTGTATTTCTTGTAGGCATCGCCTTTTCCAATTTTACGAGGATACACGCTCCACCACTCCTCGAAATCTTTCGTATATCCCTCAGCCTTGCTTTTAACTTCCGGCTGTTGAGGAATTGTAGGTTCCGATGTGCTGATAGCAGGCTCCTCCTTTCTTACAGGCGGTGCTTTCTGCCGAGATGCTAATTTCTTAGCGGCTCTCTCCTTGCGTTTTCGCTCCTTATCCTTTTCTCTTGCTGTCATAGCCTTATACCACTGTTCCTGCCATTCTCCCCAATCATGGAGATACAAGTCTGTGTCAAGGTCTATCCAACCTGTCGTAATGAGTGCATCAACTGCCTTGAGCGGGTCGATTTCCTCATTCAGTCCAACATAAAGAACCTTTGCAATGTCTGCTCTTGTCGCTCCGATTATCCTGCCCTCGCTGTCCGCATTGTTAATGCCCCACAGCCACAGCGTAACCAACATTCCAAGAGCCTCATTCTGACTGCAATTCAACTCTTTGGCGAGAGTTCTCAGTTTTCCACCTACCACCTGTTCGTGAACGCTTATCCACGCCATTGATAGATACCTCCTAAATTCCGGATGTAAGGTCGATAATGGAAATCGGTGCTTTCAGAACCCTGTTGTGCCTGCAACAGTCGCACAATTCGCATTTGTCCGGCTCCCTGTCTCCATTCTTAACCATCAACACTCTGTTGATATTTGCAGATACTACGCTCAGAGCCTCATCGAGATAGTTCTGAGTAATCTGAATGATACGGATGTCCGGTTCATTCTCCTTTGTTACCGCAGCGATAAAGAACGGCAATTTCTTTCCGGTGTTGAGTTCAACAATCTTCTGATAGATTGCTCCTTGGATGTCGTATCCCCAATACCTTACAAAATCGAGGTATCCGATATCCTTGACCCATTTCAAATCAGTAATGGATGCCATCACTTTCAAATCTACAATGGCAACTCCCGGAATGTATGAGTCCATCTTGATTTTCCAGTCGCACCCAAACAGATTGCCTGTCATAATTCGCTGCTTCTCTCCCGAGAGATACTTCATAAAGTACGCATCCCTCTCAATGCGGGCGATGATTTCCTCTGCTTTCTTATACGGTGCTTTCAATTCACCTTTCTGAGTGAAAATTTCCGGATTTCTTTTCTTGAAGTCATCCAGTGTTCCCTCGATATACGAGTCCACATAGCTTCCGACTAACAACGCTGTCGATGGCTCCGGGTTCCACCTCTCCTCTAACTTTTCCATTGCTTCAAACTCACACGCCATCTTCCCATAGGTGCCGTTGAAGTCTTTGAACTGGCTTACGGACATATACGCCTTATTGGCTTCCTTTCCGTAATAATTCTCTGCTGTCAACTCCATAATGTCTCCTTTCTGCTACTGAGTGATGTCGAGTTCTTCCGGCTCGTCATCCTGTTCGCCGCTCTTATCTTCAATCTGAGCGAATGGGTCCTCAGCCTCGATAACATCCGGCTGATTGTCTCCATATTCCTCATTGCCATCCTCATCAAATGTCTTTTGGTCGTCTGCAATCGCTCTCTGCATCTCAACAGACAGGATGCCCCACTTGCTGAGGAGTAACTTAATAACGGTTTTCTTTGCCATTGCATCGAAGTCCGTAGACCACTTGCTGCTTGTCTTGTTGTCATTCAAATCGTATCTGTACGACTGTGAATACTTCTTTGCGTGGTTCGTTACCTCATTCTTACTCATATACAGTTCTTTGGTAAAACCGGATACGAGGCGGAACCATGCGTAATAACCGACAATCTTGTCAGTCTCTCCATTCTCTCGCTGATGCGTCTGTGAGAAATCGGTCACAAACTCGCATTCTCCTGTAATCGGGTTATATGAGCGAAGTTCATCCTCGTAAACCTCCGAACAATTCATCTTCTCGTACTGTCCGGTTCTGATTGCCAACTGGACAAAGCCTTTGTACATCATTTGGAACTGCGCAAGGTCCTTTTTGACCCACTGACCTGTTTCTTTATCCTTGAAACTCTTCTTATACGGAACCAATGCCGCAAATCCGAGATTGCTGTCGATTGGCAAGTCGAATGATGCTGCTACAAATGATGCTGCCATGATACTGTTCGCTTCACACTGCTTCAACTGTGGTGATGCTGACACCACGTTTACAATGGATGCCATGAACTGCGGTGCTTTCTTTCCAAGAACATCTGTAAATCTTTTCTTGACAGTATCCTCATTCAGCAGTAATTTTACCTGCTGAACCGGACCAATCTTTCTTTCCGGCTGTTCTACTAACTGCGTGTTTTCTGTCATCTTCTTACCTCCTTTATGACGCTGCCACGGAGTAACTTTCTCCGAACAGGTCGAATAATTCATTTGCCGTCATATCTTCTATGCACTCTTTGCATATCCCGCCACTCCCGGTGTCGTAATACTCATCGCCCTCGTAAATTCCCTCTCCACATTCCTTACATCTCATAAGCGGTACAGGTTCCGGAGCGTTAGGACATCTCGGGTGGCATGGAAACTGTCTACACAGGCTGCACATTCGCAACCGCCTCCTTTTTTCTTTACAAGTTCCATCGTCCTTTTGTTTATCCAACTTCTGAAACAAGCGTTTTTCAATTCATCCGGTAGCAAAAGCAAGATATATTCAGCAGGTGCGTCTATCAGTTCCATTTTTCTGAAACAATGTCTGACAACACTGTCGGCAACCTCATCCGGCATACCTGTCTGTCTTTGAAACTCGTCTACGATTTCTACCATCTTCTCTGCGATTTCTTGGTCTGACATCTTTGCCCTCCTCTCCGAATACTCCGAGTACATCTCTCACGATATTCGGTATGAGATATACAGCCATCAGAATGACCGGAAGAATAAAGAACTCGCCTCCGACTTGGAATGAACCTCTCTGTCGATAGCAATATTCCATTGCCTTCCTTGTGAGGACGAGTCCTAAGACTATCCAAAACCAATTTTTGATGATATATCTCCTAATCTTTCTCATCGTCTCACTCCTTTTCTGTGTAAAAATAATGGTCTTGATGCTTGAACAGGAATTTCAGATTATCTTCATGCCATGTGGAGGAACTCTTACTTTCAAAGTACAATGCACCTTCGCTTTCATCCCATCCTTGCATAACCATCTCGAGAGCATCCCAACAATCTTTGTTCGGAATGGTCTGTTCAAACTTTCCCTCAAGCACCGGACTGAACTGTCCGTCATCGTAAATCACATCTTCCACGGTGTCCGGAAATTCATTGTCGCCCCATGCTCTATTCAGAACCACAAGCATTACAAGTGCTTTCCCTTCCGTGTCTTGATTTCCTGCCTCAGCCATCGCTATTTTGGCAAGCAGATAACTGTCATAAGCATCGACCGTATCGTATGTGTATGTGATTATTCTTTCCTCCTGCACGGTCGCTTTTGGTGTCTCTTGTGGTATGGATACAGGCTGCTGTGTCGGGGTTGCTGACGCTTCAATGCTCGAATTGTCTTTTCCAAAACTTGTGACACCAACTGCAAGATATATTGCTGCTCCTATGACGGCTCCCATTCTCGCTTTACGCCGCAGGGAATTTATTTGCTTTCTTGTCATCATCCGCTCCTCCTTTCAGCGGCTGAGTAAACATTCCAATGTCTATTCCTGTGGATGCGTTCACTGCCGCCTCAAACTCTTCATCATTCATAATTCCAAATTCCTCTCTGAGGAAAGTTCTCAATTCAGCAGCACCCACTTAAACCACCTATCCTTTCAGAGCCTTTTCTCCTGCGAGTTTCAACTCACTGATTGCTACCGACATCTCGTCGAGTTTGCTGATAATTTTCTCAAGCGTAGGTTTTTCATCCTCTGAAATAACGCCATCCGCTGCTATATCTACCAAATCTTTCTCAATGTTCTTAATTTCATTGGAGTCGAACTCTCGAATAAGCCTTAATGCAATGCCCTCTATTCCACTCACTGATGTTGCCAGTGGAATATGCTTCCCGATAGGACATTCATATTTGCAATATCCGGTTCTCAACTCCGGGCAGTTATACAAATCTGCCATCAAGACAACTTTATCGACCGGAACAAACTTCGTTATTCCCAATTCGTAATCTGCCAAGGTCGATGGGGATATTCCGAGCATCTCTGCTGCTCCCTCACGGCTTGATAGCTTTTCGTTGTACAATGCTGCCTGCTTTCTTGCACGAAAGTACACATTTTGGTTCTCTTTCGTACCGCCATTCCCCATGTTGTACTGCCTCCTTTCGGCTTATAATAATCTTAATTTAGCGAGCAGGCTGTTTCTGCGATATTGAGTACATCGCTGATTGCTTTTATCGCCGGTTCGGAAAATGCTCTTCCGTTCACGATAGCCGATGTGTACTCCCTTGTGAGTCCAACTTTTGATGCCAACTCAGCAACGGTCATATCCAGTTCAATCAATCTGATTTTTGCCTGCTTGCACCACGGCGATAACACTCTTGCCATTCGATTTGCCCTCCTTCCTATCACGCTTTGTAATTTACATTTCGATAGTCGTGTGGTAAAATCGAATTGTATATTGCCATTTCTTAATGAATTGCGTGATGTAATTGCTTTACTGAATGTATTAGTGTTTTGTAATTTACGACTACATTCTAATTGGAACTTTCCAAAAAGTCAATAGATTTTCTTGGAATTTTCAAATTATTTTTTGGAGGTGTCCTAAATGACGATTGTAGACAGACTCGTTGCTCTTATGGATGAGCGTAACTTAAAACCTGCTCAAATCACGAGAGAACTCGGTATCTCCGGGTCATCTTTCACTGACTGGAAAAAAGGCAAAGGCAGTCCTTCCCTTGATGTCGTTGTGAAATTTGCAGATTACTTCAATGTATCTCTCGATTACATTGTGCGTGGTGTGGATTTCAAAGACCCGAATGTGGATAACTCATTGGAAATTTCCAACGCTCGTGAACAAAAGTGCTTAAAGAAGTTCAGAAAACTGACTCCCGACCTACAAGACCGCCTGCTCATCTATGCGGATGGCATGATTGCTGCTATGCCCGATGATGAGTACGGAGAAAAAAGATTGTCAGTATAAAAGACTATATCGAAAGAAGGAAGGCTCATGGTATTCAACGGAAGCGAACATTTCATAGCAAACGGAGAAGAAATCTCCGTGACGATGAGTGATTTTTGGAAGTGGTCTTATCCGGATTTTCTTGATAACAGCCGCCGGAACACTCTTTCAAAATTTATTGTGGCTTCGTCCATAGGACAGTCCGGGCATTTTCTGCCGGACGGCTCTGCTCAGTGGACTCCATACGATATGCTTACAGGCGATGGATACAGATTGCAAATCGAGGCTGCATCATATCTGCAATCGCAGGATGAGGAGCATCCCGATTTCATATCCTATCCGATAAATGGGATGCCGGATGCTTATGTATTCAGTCTTTATAAGGCTACTTCCCCATCCCAAAATCCTCTTAATCTTGACCTGTGGGATTTTTTCGTAATCTCCCGCAAGACTCTGATTGAGGATAACTCATCAAGAAAAACTATCACGCTGCCAAGATTGCAGGAACTCGGCGTTTGGCAGAGTGATTACTTCGGCATATCCGAAGCAATATTAAAAGCATTGGATGTCTGATACCTCGGACATCCTTTTTAGATTGGAGATGATATTACATGATGCAGAATAGAACTGCTCCTGCCTCTACCAACAGGGTTGCCATCTATATCAGAGTCTCTACGACTCATCAGATTGATAAAGACTCGCTCCCTATGCAGCGACAGGATTTGATTGCGTACGCAAAACTGATGCTTAATACAGACGATTATGTTATATTCGAGGATGCAGGATATTCCGGAAAGAATACTGACAGACCAAAATTTCAAGAAATGATGTCCCAGATACGGCAAGGGGCATTTTCCCACCTGCTCGTGTGGAAGATAGACCGTATCTCCCGAAACCTGCTCGACTTTGCAACGATGTACAAGGAACTCAAGGACCTCGGCGTGGTGTTCGTATCCAAAAACGAGCAGTTCGATACTTCTACTGCTATGGGCGAGGCTATGCTGAAAATTATCCTTGTCTTTGCTGAGTTGGAGCGAAACATGACTTCCGAGCGTGTTACTGCGACTATGATTTCTCGAGCGTCAAACGGTCAATGGAACGGCGGCAGGGTTCCGTACGGATACAACTACGACTACGAGACAAAGGATTTTTCAACCAATCCTATCGAGGCTGAGATTGTTCATCTCATACATGACAAATACGAGGAGATGCGTTCTTTAGTCCGTGAGTCACGCTATCTGAACGAAAAGGGATTGAGGACTCGTGCCGGGAACCTGTGGAACCCTGTATCGCTGCACATCATCCTGCATAACATATTCTACTGTGGAGATTACCGATACAATGTCTTGAAAGAGGGCGACAGGCAAAAGGTCAAGGACGAGTCCGAATGGATAACCGTTGAGGACCATCACGATTCAATTATCTCCCGAGAGCAAAAAGAGCGTGTCATTGCAATGTTGGATGCAAACAAACGACTCGACCGAAAGCGTAACACCTACCAGTCAGAAAAGTATGTCCATGTATTTGCAGGACTCCTGTACTGCGGAAACTGCGGAAAGCCGATGGGAGCCACGCCTGCGGCAGCAAAAAAAGACTGGCAGTATTCCAAATACACCTGTCCTACCCGCAGGAAACTCGCCTCTGCCTGCAATGGCAAATTTACATCAGACCCTATCGTTGGAGAGTTCGTATTCAACTATGTTCTAAATATGCTGAATGTTCAAAAGAATTTTGCAGGCATCCATTCTCCCGAGGAGTTGCAGGCTGCATTGCTGATTGGAAATACATTCTCCTATATCGACCATATAGATGAGGACGGTCTGAACGACCTTTTCAATATGCTTTCTTCCGGAAAAATCAAAGGAACTGTTTTCGGCAAGTCTGCCAAACTAAAGAAGAAAAAGGTTGTCTCCGAATTATCGAAACTACGAAATGAAAAACAGAAAATCGAGCGAGCCTTAGACCGACTCACAAAATTGTATCTATATGCCGAGGATGCAATGCCGGAGTCGGAATTTATCATTCAGAAATCAAAACTGACTGAGGCTTTGGATGAGGTCAACGAGCAGATAGGTTTTTCAAATACGGACGAATGGAACCAATCTGTATCTGACGAAGAATTTGTCCGCAGGGCATCAGAGTTCATCATTGCTCAGAAACTTACAGACAGAAATTATGTGTCTTACAAGCGGCTTGCCACTTCTGTCGATACCTCTGTCATCAAAACATTCGTGCAGAGTATCATCGACAGCATCATCATGGATGCCGGGCAAGTAAAACAAATCATATTCAAAAATGGTCTGTCACACACTTTCATATTCAAATAAAATAAGCCGGGGCAATTACTGCTCCGGCTTTCGTTCTGTATTCACTATGCTGATACCTGTACTCCGTTTTCAAAAATCGCTGCCACCCAGTATCCGTATTTCTCATGGCGAGCCTTATTTGAGTCTGTCTTGATGACTGCTGTTCTTTTCCCATTGCTCATCACATATACTGGAGCGTTCTTCTGCTCACTGAACTTCTTTGCGGCTTCGAGATTTGCCATTGCCTCAACCTCGTCAACATCTTCCTTCGGCTCTTCGTCTGTCACTTCAACGACCTCAGAACTCATAACTCTGTAATATGCTCCGTACTGGTTCTTTCTCTCTGAGAGAACTGCTTTGTAGGTTTCATCTCCTGCGGCTGCTGTCACGATGATGTTCTTCCCATCCTGCTCTGCTGTCTTGATTTCAACTTCCTTACCTACTGCCTTTGCGATTGCCATTGCCATTTTATCGTTCATCATATCAATTACCTCCTGTTGGGTGTTTATGTTTTGTTTTATCTTGACTTTACGATAGCATGACCTACCGCCATTGCAAGTGTTTTCCGCATTTTTACAGATTTTTCACGCCAAACAAAATGCCGACACCCCGCAGAGCATCGGCAATTTAATCATTTCTACCCCAAATGATGTAATTGAAAACTTTGATGACGAAATTGATTACTTCACAAATGTAAGATTTTGTGTCAAATAATCAGCATAGCATCGCCAAATGAGAAGAATCTGTACTTCTCCTCAACCGCCACCTTGTACGCCTCAAGTATATGTTCCCTGTCGTAGAGCGCAGAAACAAGCATAAGAAGCGTTGACTCAGGCAGATGGAAATTTGTGATGAGCGCGTCAATAACCTTGAACTTGTATCCAGGATAAATGAAAATATCCGTCCATTTGCTGCCTGCATGAACTGTTCCATCGTCGTCCGACATAGACTCAAGAGTTCTGGTACTTGTCGTTCCAACGGACACAACTCTTCCGCCTGCAGCCTTTGTCTCGTTGATCATATCAGCAGCATCCTGCTCTATGATACAGAACTCAGAATGCATGTGGTGATCTAGTATGTTCTCTTCCTTCACTGGTCTGAACGTTCCAAGTCCGACGTGAAGTGTTACATGCGCGATTTTTATTCCCTTCGCTTTGATCTGGTCAAGCAGCTCTGTTGTAAAATGCAGTCCGGCGGTAGGTGCTGCCGCAGAACCGTCATGCTCTGCATAAACTGTCTGATATCTGTTCTTGTCCTCAAGCTTATGTGTGATATATGGAGGGAGTGGCATCTGTCCCAGCTCGTCAAGGATCTCCTCGAATATTCCATCGAACTCAAATCTGATGAGTCTGTTGCCCTCCTCAACTATATCGACGACCTCACCCACAAGTTTGCCCTTTATAAGTCCTGTCTCAGGGTCAGGTTCATTTGACTCTGAACCAAATACTATACGAGCACCCACCTTACACTTTTTGCCCGGTTTTACCAGAGTCTCCCATGTACAGTCGTCCTTTCTCTTCAGAAGAAGAACCTCTATGGATGCTCCCGTATCCTCCTTGACGCCCATAAGTCTCGCCGGAAGAACCCTTGTATCGTTGATGACCAGACAGTCTCCCGGATTCAGGTAGTCTATCACATCATAAAAGTGCTTGTGCTCTATCGTATTATCTTTTCTGTCCAGGACCATGAGACGTGACTCACTTCTCTTGAGGAGTGGGTCCTGTGCTATAAGTTCCTGTGGCAGATCATAGTAAAAGTCTGTTAATTTCATCATATCGTAATTCCTCACATATTTATTCACACAAAAATAACTGTCTGACGCTGGATATATACAATATCTCCGCGCCAAACAGTTACATATTATACTACTATCACAAATATTTCAAGGATAGCGCCTATTACGCTCTGATCTCGATTCCGAGCTTTCCAAGCTCCTTGAGGATCTTGGAAATGATTCCATCGACCTCTGACGTCTCAAGTGTTCTATCCTTAGCACGGAATGTCATTGTGTAAGCCACTGACTTCTTGCCCTTTGCGATCTGCTCACCCTCGTATACATCAAAAAGTTTGTAGCTCTCAAGCAGCTTGCCGCCACATTTCTTTATGACTTCCTCTATCTGTCCGACAAATATTTCCTTGTCCACAACAAGACTCAGATCTCTTGTACTTCCAGGGAACTTTGCGATTCCCTCGTACTTGGTATCGAAGTTTGAAAGCATAACCAGTGTAGGCATATCTATAACTGCAACATATACCTCCCCCTTAAGGTTGTAGTTGTCACATACCTCAGGATGTACCTGTCCGATAAATCCAATTGTCAGGTTGCCCTTCTTGAGCTTTGCCTGACGGCCCGGATGTAGGAATGTGTACTCTGACTCAGGCTCGTATGTCACCTGTCCCTTGAGACCAACCTTGTCTGTAAGCTCCTCGAGAACTCCCTTGAGATCAAAGAAATCTCCCTGACCATACATACCGATAGTCAGCTTCATTCTCTCCTCTGGAAGCTCTGTGAGTGGAAGTGACTTTGGAAGGTATACATTTCCGAACTCATAAAGTCTTGCGATCTTGTTCTTTCTATTATAATTTGTTGCCAGTGATGTGAGAACACCGTTCAGTGATACAGTTCTCATGATACTGAAGTCCTCACCGAGAGGATTTGCTATTGTAACGGTCTTTCTAAACTCGCTGTCAGCAGGCAGAAGCAGCTTGTCAAATACCTTAGGGCTCTCGAATGAGTAGCACATGCCGCCAGAGAAACCATTTGCCTCAAGGACATCCCTTGCGATGGCATTGATCATCTGGTCGTATGGGAGCTTACCAACTGTTGCCTCACCTCTTGGAAGTGATACAGGAATGTTGTCGTATCCGTAGAATCTTGCAACCTCCTCTGCCAGATCTGCCATGCAGTTCAGATCCTGTCTGAAGCTTGGCACATCCAGTGTGTTAGTATCTGCATCATATGTGAGTCCAAGTCTGCCGAAGTAGTACAGCATCTTCTCAGGCTCAACATCTGTTCCGAGAAGCGCATTCATCTTGTCAGGCTCAAATGGAAGCTTCTTGTCCTGTACAGGATTTGGATACACGTCAACAGCTCCGCCGACTACCTCACCTGCGCCCATCTCCTCAATGAGCTGACATGCTCTGTCTATTGCCTCCATAGCAAGATTTGGATCAAGACCCTTTGTGAACTTGGCTGCCGCATCAGTTGCAAGTCCGATTCTTCTCGATGAAAGTCTGATATTTGTTCCATCGAAGCATGCTGCCTCAAAGAGCAGTGTCTCGATGCTGTCTGTTACCATGGAGTTCTCTCCACCCATGATTCCGGCGATACCGATCTCCTTCTCGCCGTCACAGATCATCAGAACATCATGGTCGAGCTTTCTCTCCTGTCCATCAAGTGTTACAAATGTATCTCCGTCATTTGCACGGCGGACAACGATCTTGTTTCCAGCTATGGTGCTGAGATCATATGCGTGCATTGGCTGTCCGTACTCTTCCATAACGTAGTTTGTTATATCGACAAGGTTGTTGATCGAACGGATTCCCTGTGAAGCAAGTCTCTGCTGCATCCACTTTGGTGAAGGTCCGATCTTCAGGTTCTTGACAACCCTTGCTGTGTATCTAGGGCAGAGGTCAGGATCCTTTACCTCTACTGATATATAGTCATTGACGTCCTCGTCATTTCCTGTCTTTGTTACCACTGGTGGGTAAAATGACTTGTCAAATGTAGCTGCTGCCTCTCTTGCCATACCGATCATTGAGAAACAATCAACTCTGTTGGATGTGATCTCGTATTCGACAACAACATCGTCAAGTCCAAGTGCCTTCACAGCGTCATCGCCCGGCTTCACACCTGACTCCACCGGGAATACATACACGCCATCCTCCGGTGCTTCCGGATAGAAGTCTCTTGATGAACCAAGCTCCTCTATACCGCACATCATACCATTTGACTCAACTCCTCTGAGCTTACCCTTCTTGATCTTGATTCCGTCAGGGTATTCATTGTTATCGCCGTGTGCTGCCGCAACCTTACCACCGTCAAGTACAAGTGGGATGAGATCATTGACCTTTACATTCTTTGCTCCGGTCACGATCTGAAGAGGCTCCGCCTGTCCAACATCTACCTGACATACTACAAGCTTGTCCGCATCCGGATGCTTCTCCATAGTGAGAATCTTGCCGACAACGATCTTGTCAAGATTCTTATCCTTCTGTTCGTAACCCTCTACATGTGATCCTGAGAGAGTCATGGCGTCTACAAACTCCTGAGCTGTCACGTCCAGATCAGGAACATATGCCTTTATCCATGAAATTGGTGTATTCATCTATTTGTCCTCCTATTTATCATTGAACTCCAGCCATGCAAAATTTGCCTTCGGCAAATGGCTGGAGCTGCATGTCAAGTTTTCACAGAAAACTTGACACATACTTAAAACTGGTCTAAGAATCTCATGTCGTTCTCGTAGAGAAGTCTCATGTCATCTATCTCATACTTGAGAAGTGTTACTCTCTCAAGTCCGATTCCAAATGCAAATCCTGAATATACCTCAGGATCTATTCCACAGTCGCGGAGAACCTTTGGATGAACCATACCACAGCCAAGGATCTCTATCCAGCCGCTGCCCTTACATACTCGGCATCCCTTGCCGCCGCACTTGAAGCATGTGATATCACACTCTGCTGAAGGCTCTGTGAATGGGAAGTGGTGAGGTCTGAACTTGACCTTTGTGTTCTCACCGAAGAACTCCTTTGCCCACTGCGCCAGTGTTCCCTTGAGGTCTGCCATGGTGATTCCCTTGTCTATCACAAGTCCCTCTACCTGATGGAATGATGGTGAATGTGTTGCATCTACCTCATCAGCTCTGAATACTCGTCCAGGTGAGAGGATTCTTATAGGAAGATTGCCCTTCTCCATGATTCTTGCCTGAACAGGTGATGTCTGTGTACGAAGGAGGATATCCTTTGTAACATAGAATGTATCCTGCTCATCCTTTGCAGGGTGATTTGCAGGGATGTTCAGCAGCTCGAAGTTGTACTTGTCGTACTCTACCTCTGGTCCCTCAACTATCTCGTAACCCATACCGATGAATACTCTCTCCAGATCTTCAAGTGCTATCTGGTTTGGATGTCTGTGTCCTGTAAGCTTCTTCACTCCTGGAAGAGTTACATCTATGGTCTCTCTCTTCATCTTCTCTGCACGGAGTGCCCTGTTGATGGACTTTGTCTTCTCATCAAGGGCTGTCTCGATGGCCTGACGCGCCTCATTTACCATCTGGCCTACCTTTGGTCTGTCCTCCGGTGCTACATCCTTCATGCTTTTGAGAACCTGTGTGAGTTCTCCCTTCTTACCGAGTATCGCCACCTTCACATCGTTAAGTGTCGATACAACCTCTGCGCTCTCGATCTTGGCAAGAGCCTCTGCCTTGATGGCTTCCAACTTGTCTCTCATCGTATTTCTCCTTTTTCTATTTATAGGGATTTCAATGTGGATCCTATATTAATTACTTCCATATATAAGTCACGGAATTGCCCGACTACGGCTTCCGCAATTCCTACAGTAATTCGCGCTCCGCCCTATCGGGCTATGCGCTCATTCCTCTTTTTGGCGTTTACCGGGATTGCTCCGCGCTGCGCGCTCTCTCAATCCCTACACGGCATTCACACTCCGCCCTCCCGGGCTCCGTGTTTCATGTCGCGCGCGGGTGACAAATGTCTGCTGATGCATGCGAGCAAGCTCGCGCATCGCAGCCGCTTGTCACCCTGTAAACGCAAAAGTCCCTAGCATGTTATACATACTAGGGACGAATTATATCCGCGTTACCACCCTGATTCCAGACACTCTATGTATCTTGTCCATGTCTGACTCTCATTAGACGTTTGTCGCACGTCACACGCCACACCCTACACAGACCAACATCTGTCATCTGATAAAACAGATATCTTCAATCCTTCAGCCGTGGTGGCTCTGATGTGAAATTAAATACGCACTCTTACCTGACCTGGCTTTCAGCCGCTGACCCGGTCTCTCTGATGGCGACATACGTATCTTTTGCATCGTCACTGCCTGTAGAGATAATATACCTACATGTGGGTGTTAGTCAACATCTTTTTTGTCATACTGTCATGATCAACAACAATTCAATTTTCAGAAATATTATATAACTTGATTGTGAAAATAAACCTTACGAGTACCATACTCCTATTTAATCATCTTCCCGTTTCTTTTTCTTTATTTGTAAAGCAATTGATGCCAAAAGTAATATCCAGCCTATCAATAAGATTATATAAAACATCACCTTACCAAAATCTCCTTTTAAGATAAAATCGCTTTATATCTTTCACTCTTTATTTTCTTTGTATCTGCAAGTCTTCCTTTACTATTATACGTAAGTAAATAAATATCAAATCCATCTTTACTGCTATTTGTTACATATTTAAATCTATATCCCCAGTTTTCAATACCAGGAGACCTAATATCAGTACTTCCATAGTTACTTATTATATCTGAAAGAAGCGTAGACAATGTATACCCTGTTGCTAGACTTGCTGTGACTGCCCCCTTAGTTACCAAAATATCAATTGCCACCCTACCAGAATAGGAGGCTTTTATTTTATAATATGCACTGTAATATCTTACATTTATAGAAATTGTTTTCTTTACCCGCTTACTACTTGTATTTTTATATGAGCCACTATGCGTCTCAATCGCAGTATTCTTTAACTTGAATACACTCTACTTTTATTTCATTTATCTACTTCTACATCAACTTCTTCGTCCATCTTTAAATGTCGATTTTTTCGCATCCGCCTCTTCTCCGCACGCTTTTTCTTCCTCTCAAGTCGTCTCTTCTTACGCCCGGCCTTGTGCGCACGCCTTCTTATTCCCCGGATTCCATTATCCATGAATTTGTTGATCTCCGCGCCTATCAGCATGACGTACATACACATGTAAAGCCACAGCGCAAGCAATATCACACTTGCAAGGCTTCCATACATATATGTGTTGATTCCCACTATATTGATATAGCTCGATACGCCAAATGACAAAAGCATCCAGAGTATGGTCGTAAATGCAGCTCCCGGCACAGCGGTCTTGATCCTCACCCGCTCAACCGGCAATGCCCAGTATGCCACGATCATAACCCCAAACAAAACCGTAGGGGCAAATGCTATCTTGACGATCGACAGGATATTCGCAACGGTATCCACCAGTTGGAATCTCTCCACCGAATCCAGCCGCACCAGCATTTTTGACACAACTACATCGCCGAGGATATATATGACCATAACCGCCACCAGCATCACACAGAATATCAATGTATACAGAGTGTGTATCGCTCTTCTGAGGAAATAATTGACGCTGTCCTCCTTGCCTGCCATGAAAGTGAGTCCGCGGCCTATAGCCATTGTTCCCTTTGACGCCGACCACACTGTGAGCAATATGGTTGCTGTGGTGGCAAGCAGTGAGCTCTTGCTGTTGAAAATCTCTGCAAACATGAATTCAAAATTGGAATTGATCTCCTCCGGGAACAGTTCCTTTATTATCTCCAACACCTGTGTCTCTGTGAATGGCAGATATTTGACAAATGTAAGCAGCGTCATCGCCAGTGGAAACAGTGACAGCAGCAGGAAAAAAGCAGACTGTGCCGCAAATGCCGCCACCTGATCCTTATTCATCTCTGCCATAAACAATCTGACTTTATGGTATATGAGCACTATGCGCTTCTTTAACTTCATAATTAGTGATTCTCTCCGTTACTTTTCAACCGAACTGAGAACTGCTCCGTTGTAATAATGGCTTATTATCTGCGCTGCAGTATATCCCAGCTTTGCCAGTTCATTTGCACCATTCTGACTCATTCCGACTCCATGTCCGTATCCGCCGCCCTTAAGTGTGTAGAGTCCTGTGTCATTATCCTTCTTTACATAGTAGAAATTACTTGGAACGCCTGTCCAGCCCGTGAGCTCTGATCCATCCTGCTCTGTTATAGCCTTGCCATCCGTGGCGAACAGAACTCGAATATTGCTCTGGCCGCTGACTACCACGCTTCCCTTGTCGCCTGTTATCGTAACTTCCTTCACAAGTCCACTGTCATCTCTTCCCGTCACCATTATTGACTTGATCTTGCCAACCGATGTCGCAGACACATCCGAGCATCTTGAAAGGCCGGTCTCAACCGCATTTCTCATCTCATCTTCTGTGTATGTAACCGTCCACCTGTACATAGGAAGATTTCTCTCAACCACATCTGTGTCCGTCTTGCCATCCATGAAATCCCTGAATGCCGCTTCATCGCTGAAATATGGGATGTCCAGCGCCGTATTCTGAATACGTGTACAGGTATATGGCATGCTTCCGCCCCACACCTGGTCACTCGTGGTAGTCGTTCCGCACGATGTTGAGAAATATACAGCATTTATGATCTCTCCGTTATATGTAGGTACAATTCCGGATGTGGACTGGACTGCATCTATGGAATTTCCCGTCTCAGGGAAGTTATTGTAGACCTGGCACGATGTTGTGTCATCAAGGTCTGCATTGTATCCCCTGTAGTTACTTCCAAGCTTTCTATATGTAAATCCTCTGGCGCAGATTGCCATAGCCTTGAGCGCCTCCGGGCTGTAGTTCGATGAAACCTCACTTGACACTACCCCATACAGATACTGTTCTATATCTACCTGATTGATGATCATGTATCCCGACGAATCCTTTGTTATCTCAAGGGCTCCGTGATACCTCGGGGTGCCGCTTGATTTGCTGAGACTCGATACTGTTATCATTCCATCCGAACTCTCAGGCTCAACTATGATGGATGAGGCCTTGTTGTCGCTGCCAAGTGATACAAATTCATCCGCCTTGTAGGTTTTCTTCTTGCCATCGCTCGTCACGTTAAATCCTGTACTGCAGGTAAATTCCACATAGCTCTGATAATAATCTCCGCCATTTGTCAGGATGACTCTGACACTGTTCTCCATACCGGATATAACTACTGACGATCCGCCATAGCCGCTGCCCCCGCTGGTTCTGTCGGTGCCGGACGAGCTGCTGCCTTTATCCTCTTTCTTCTTTGAAGCCACAGTTCCTGCTCCCTGAATTGTGTAGTCATACTCCGCGATCTCTGTACTGTCCGTGTCGGCTTCAACATATTGCTTCAAATCTCCCACCGGATCATCCGGAGCTTCTATAACTATGGTCTCCACTGAATTGCCATCGTTGTTATCATCAGTCTCTTCGCCTACTCTGTTTTTACCTGTTATCATCATATATCCGACAACACATACCAGAATTATAGTTATGAAACTCACTATCTTAAAATTCTTATTGTATTTGATCTTCTGATACCATTTCTTCCTCTGATCTATTCGCATTCCCCTGTCTCCATTTCTCCGCAAATATATCCACATACAGAGAAAAAGCAGCATATACATGCTGCTTCTTCATCTTGTGTAATAAACTGAAATGCGCCCTTGCTTTTGAGTCCTAGCAGCGCTAGGTGGGCAACCGCAATTGTATATCTGCCTTCCACTAGAACTTATATAACGAGGCTTGACTTCAATAACAATGATATAGGAATCCCGTTTATTCAAATGTAGGTTCAAAATCACAAGAGACTTAATACATCTCAGCTATGAGCACATTATACCTTACCTTTACATCTCTTGCAAGAATTTTTCACGTGAACTTTAACCACTATAATTGACATTATATGCCTTCTTGAAATACCAATCTTACCTGTGTTAGAATGTAGATACTTATGGGAATTTATAATTATTTCCAAACATGAAAGGCAGGTGTTCACCAAATGGATAAAACCAGCTTACAAATGTTATTCGGCGTATTGCTCGGAGTATTTCTGCTTGCACTCATAGTCATGACTGTGGTGTATGTCAGAAGAAAGCTTGCCGATAAGCGCGAGGAGGCACTGAGAGATCTCGATCTCATGCAGGAAGAGGCTATCAGGGAGGAACAGAGCCAGAGCAAGGGGTACTGGATAAACCGTGATGACATCGAGGACGAGAATCAGGCTCATCTGCTCCGTTACTACCACTATTTCGATAATATCGATGAATGTATCCACGATCTCATAGTTGAGATGTATGACTGTGGATTTGTCAGGACAGAAGAGATATTTGTCGCAGCATACGGTGAGGAAGCACTCACACCTGATTCATTCATTTACATGACAGATGCTGACTGCGATCTGGAAAAGGCAAAGGCTGCACTTCCGCCTGTCAGTGAGAAGAACCAGAAGATCATCTATGACCTCTGGTGCTCATATGTCGAAAAGCTTCTGGACACTGTTGAGATACACACAACCGATGCCAACAAAGATATAATCAAGGACGCACTTATGGTTTATGGCCGCAAAAAGATAACCATACTCCTGCGCAGTCCAGAATAAAATAAAACCTTTCAAAGGAGATTTACAAAATGAAAGATAACTGTATAGTAGCTCAGTCAGGAGGTCCTACCGTAGCGATAAATGCTTCGCTGGCAGGTGTCATAGACGGAGTTAAGAAAAGCAACAAATTCACCAGAGTTTACGGTGCAATTCACGGGATCCAGGGAGTGCTGGACAATAATTTCATAGATCTGTCCCTCATGGCCCTCTCAAAATTTCCTCTGGTAAATACTCTGGAGCTCTCCCCTGCAATGTACCTTGGCTCATGCAGATACAAGCTTCCTGATTTTGAGGTTGACTCAAAACCTTATGAGATAATATTTGACAGATTTGAGGAATATCAGGTTGCCGCATTCTTCTATATCGGCGGAAACGACTCTATGGATACAGTGGATAAACTCAGCAAATATGCAAAGAAGATCGGATCGGATGTGAAGATCGTCGGCATCCCTAAGACCATTGACAATGACCTGTGCCATACCGACCACACTCCGGGATTTGGCTCTGCAGCCAAGTATGTTGCATCCACCATGCTGGAGATTGCCCACGACACTTACATCTACCAGATACCAAGTGTTGTCATCGTGGAGATCATGGGCCGTGATGCAGGCTGGCTCACCGCTGCATCCTGTCTGGCAAGAAATGACTACAGTCCTGCTCCTCATCTCATATATCTTCCTGAGGTAGACTTCGATGAGGATCAGTTTATAGAGGACATCAAAAATGTATTAAAGACTTCAAGATGTGTCATCGTGGCCGTATCTGAGGGTATACATGATAAGGATGGCAACTACATCAGCGCAACTTCTGCTGTGGCAGACAAGTTCGGACATGCCCAGCTCAGCGGAACCGGCAAGGCTCTCGAGAGTCTTGTTAAGGACAGAATGGATATAAAGGTTCGTTCCATCGAGCTCAATGTTCTCCAGAGATGTGCAGCGCATATTTCCTCAAGGACAGATATCAACGAGTCATTTGCACTTGGCCAGGCTGCTGTAAAATACGCCGCCGAGGGAATGACTGCTGTTATGTCCACGATCAAGCGAGTTTCTAACGATCCATACCAGTGGATCATTGAACCTGAGAATGTATCTCTCATCGCCAACCAGGCTAAGACAATTCCGCTTGAGTGGATCACACCTGAGAAGAATGACGTCACACCTGAGATGGAAGCATATCTCAGACCTCTTATAATCGGCGAGGTTTCCCTTCAGTACAAGGATGGACTTCCTATGTACCTGCCGGTAAACCACCTGCTTTAAAGAATAAAATATCCCTAACACCTCAATATCTGTGGTGTTAGGGATATTTTTTTTATTTTGTATATCCTACTGCAAATTAGTGTATCCGAGCAGCAGCTCTTCTACTGCCATGGCGGCCTCGCGGCCTTCGCGTATGGCCCATACGACCAGTGACTGGCCTCTGTGCATATCTCCGGCTACGAATACCTTTGGAACATTTGTTGTATATGAGTTTGGACATGGAGTCTTGACATTTGTTCTCTCGTTGAGTTCCACGCCAAAGCTCTCTGCCACATATGTCTGACATCCGAGGAATCCGGCTGCGATGAGTACCACATCACAGTCAACGATATACTCGCTTCCCTCTATCTCTGTCATAGTCATTCTTCCTGTCTCAGAATTCTTCTTCCAATCGAGCTTCACACACTTGGCTGCCTTGACATTTCCGTCCTTGTCCTTAACGAATTCCTTGACTGTAGTCTCATATATTCTAGGATCATGTCCGTATACTGCTATTGCCTCCTGCTGACCGTAGTCTGTCTTGCAGATCTTCGGCCATTCTGGCCATGGATTGTCTGGTGTTCTTGTATCAGGTGCCTTTGGCATCATCTCAAGCTGTGTAACGCTGACAGCGCCCTCACGGACTGCTGTTCCCACACAGTCATTTCCTGTATCACCACCACCGATGACGAGAACATTCTTGCCTTTACAGTTCACGAACTGCTTGTCAGCAAAGCCCGAATTTACAAGGCTCATTGTCGTAGTCTTGAGGAAATCAACAGCGAAGTAGATTCCCTTTGCATCCCTTCCAGGTGCTTTTATATCTCTTGGATTGGCTGCACCACAGGCAAGCACAACTGCGTCGTATTCCTTGAGCAAATCCCCAGCCTTCACATACTTGAGGTTCTTGTTCTTAAGATAACCTGTCATCTGATCATCCTTCGGACACACAGCCTTCGCAGATGCCTTTCCGGTTGCAACCTCTGTGTTCAGTACGAACTTTATTCCTCTCTTCTTCATGACATCTATTCTTCTGTCTATGATCTGCTTCTCAAGCTTCATGTTTGGGATACCATACATGAGAAGTCCGCCCGGTCTGTCACTTCTCTCATACACAGTCACGTCGTGGCCTCTGCCGATCAGCTGGTCTGCCACGGCCAGTCCCGAAGGACCTGAACCTATGACTGCCACCTTCTTGCCTGAGTGAACCTTTGGCTGTTTATCATTTACAAGGTCATTTGCAAATGCATACTCTATGATGGCTCTCTCGTTCTCGCGGACCGACACTGGATCACCGTTTAAGTTACAGGTACATGCCTTCTCACAGAGAGCCGGGCACACACGGCTTGTAAACTCAGGGAAACAGTTGGTCTTGCTGAGTCTTGCAAATGCCTGCTCAAGATTGTCGTTATAGAGCATATCATTCCACTCTGGGATCAGGTTGTTCAGCGGACAGCCCGATGTCATTCCGCATATGTTCATACCTGCCTGGCAGAATGGAACGCCACAGTCCATACATCTTGCAGCCTGCTTTCTCTGCTCATCACGGCTAAGCGGAGTGTGGAATTCATTGAAATTCTTGATTCTGTCCTTAGGAGCAAGCTCTGCGCTTGTCTTTCTCTCATATTCTAAAAATCCAGTTGGTTTTCCCATTCCTACTTACCTCCGTTCTTAACCTTGTAGAATGCTTCGATAGCTGCCTTCTCGCGGCTCAGGCCCTTCTCCTCAAATGCAACTATCATATTCATCATCTTCTTGTAATCCTTTGGTATGATCTTCTTGAACTTTGGAAGATATCCCTCAAAGTTCTCAAGAATCCTCTTGCCTATCTCTGAATTTGTATAATTTACATGATCCATGATGAGATGCTTCAGCTCGCTCACCTCGTACTTGTCTGTCACAGCCTCTATGGATATCATCTCTTTGTTAAGTCTCTTGTACAGATCGTTGCCCATATCAAGTACATATGCAATACCACCGCTCATTCCGGCTGCAAAGTTCTTGCCTGTTGTTCCAAGAACTACTACTTTACCACCTGTCATGTACTCACATCCGTGATCGCCAACACCCTCAACGACCGCCGTGGCACCAGAGTTACGAACTGCAAATCTCTCGCCGGCAACACCGTTGATGAATGCCTTACCACTTGTGGCACCGTACAGTGCAACGTTTCCTATGATGATGTTATCCTCATGCTTGTACTTAACTGAACGAGGCGGATAAACTATCAGCTTACCACCTGACAGACCCTTGCCGAAGTAATCGTTGCTGTCGCCCACCAGCTCAAGTGTAAGTCCCTTTGGAATAAATGCTCCAAAGCTCTGTCCGCCGGCGCCGTTGCATTTGACGATGTATGTGTCCTCATCAAGTGACTCGCCGTACTTCTTTGTGATCTCTGAACCGAATATCGTTCCAACAGATCTGTCTGTGTTGACCACATCAAGCTCAACGCTCTTCTTCTGTCCCTTCTCAAGTGCAGGTCCAAGCTTCTTCATGAGAATTCTCATATCTACTGTCTTCTCAAGCTGGAAGTCATAGACATTCTTCTCGTGATACTTTACCTTGTTCTGTGGCATATCTATATAAGGATTGTTAATTATCTTATCAAGGATGACATTTCTCTCATCTGCTCTGTCGCTGCTCATGAGGAGATCTGAACGTCCAACCAGCTCATCGACTGTTCTGACGCCGAGCTTGCTCATGTACTCTCGAAGCTCCTCTGCTATGAACAGCATGAAGTTCTTCACGTACTCAGGCTTACCTCTGAATCTCTTTCTGAGTTCTGGGTTCTGAGTTGCTATTCCGACAGGACATGTGTCAAGGTTACATACCCTCATCATGACACAACCCATTGTTACAAGCGGTGCTGTTGCAAATCCAAATTCCTCAGCTCCGAGCATTGCAGCTATCGCAACGTCACGGCCTGTCATCAGCTTACCGTCTGCCTCAAGGATGACCTTATTTCTGAGATCATTCATGATAAGTGTCTGATGTGTCTCTGCAAGTCCAAGCTCCCAAGGGAGTCCTGCGTAATGGATGGAGTTGTTAGGTGCTGCTCCTGTTCCTCCGTCATAACCTGAGATCAGGATGACCTGTGCTCCGGCCTTTGCAACACCGGCCGCTACTGTACCTACACCAGCCTCAGACACAAGCTTTACTGATATTCTCGCATCACGGTTTGCATTCTTGCAGTCGTAGATGAGCTGTGCAAGATCCTCTATCGAATATATATCGTGATGTGGTGGTGGAGAGATAAGGCTTACTCCCGGTGTCGAAAGTCTTGTCTTTGCGATCCATGGATATACCTTTCCGCCAGGGAGATGTCCGCCCTCTCCAGGCTTTGCTCCCTGTGCCATCTTGATCTGTATCTCCTTGGCACTCACAAGGTATCTCGATGTAACGCCAAATCTTCCTGATGCTACCTGCTTGATGGCTGAGCATCTATTCTTGCCATCCTTGCCGATCGTAAGTCTCTCTATCGACTCACCGCCCTCTCCTGAATTGGACTTACCGCCCAGCTCGTTCATGGCGATGGCCATACACTCATGTGCCTCCTGTGATATACTTCCGTAACTCATGGCACCAGTCTTGAATCTCTTCACAATCTCGCTTGCAGGCTCGACCTCATCGAGTGGAACCGGCTTGTCAGCGAACTTGAAGTCCATGAGACCTCTCAGGTGGAATGGCTTCTGCTCATCGTGGAGCGCTGCTGTGTACTGCTTGAACAGCTTGTAATCGCCGCGCCTTGTAGACTCCTGAAGAAGATGTATAGTAACAGGATTGTACAGGTGCTCCTCCTTGCCGCTTCTGAACTTGTGTGCACCGATGCTTGTAAGGGCAAGGTTTGTGTTAAGTCCAAGCGGATCAAATGCTGATGAGTGAAGATCATCAACTGTCTTCTCAAGCTCCTTTATACCAGAACCGCCAACACGGCTTACTGTATTTGTAAAGTATCTGTCCACAACGTCCTTTGAAAGACCGATACACTCAAATATCTGTGATCCCATGTATGACTGGATCGTTGATACACCCATCTTGGATGCGATCTTTACTATTCCGTGGCATATTGCACTGTTGTAATCATCGACAGCCGCATTGAAATCCTTGTTCAGCAGATGCGAATCTACCATCTGCTTGATCGTCTCTATTGCCAGATATGGATTGACTGCACATGCACCATATCCGAGAAGTGTTGCAAAGTGGTGTACATTTCTTGGATCAGCACTCTCAAGGATGATCGCAACCGCTGTTCTCTTCTTGGTTCTTACCAGGTGCTTCTGCATAGCTGATACTGCAAGGAGTGATGGTATTGCAACATGGTTCTCATCCACACCTCTGTCTGAGAGGATGAGGATATTTACACCGTCCCTGTAGAGCTTGTCGGCCTCGATAAACAGTCTGTCGAGAGCCTTCTCCATGGATGTGTTCTTATAATAAAGAATCGGAAGTGTCGCAACCTTAAGTCCCGGTACATTCATATTCTTGATCTTCAAAAGATCCGTATTTGTCAGTATTGGATGGTTGATCTTCAGCACATGACAGTTCTCCGGCTTCTCCTCGAGGATGTTTCCGTCCTTTCCGAGATATACCGATGTGGATGTAACAACTTCCTCTCTGATCGCATCGATAGGTGGGTTTGTAACCTGTGCAAATAACTGCTTGAAGAAGTTGAACAGTGGCTTGTGGCTGTTCGAGAGAACTGCAAGTGGTGTATCAGTCCCCATGGCACTGATTGCCTCTGCACCTTTCTCTGCCATAGGATATATGGTATTCTTGAAATCCTCGTAGGTATATCCAAATGCCTTCTGAAGTCTTGCTCTCTCCTCGTCTGTATACTCCTGAACTCTGATATTTGGAATCTTCAGATCAGCGAGATGTACAAGATTGCTGTCTACCCACTCTCCGTAAGGCTTTGCCAGCGCGTATTTCTCCTTGATCTCCTCATCAGATATAAGACGTCCATTCACTGTGTCGACAAGAAGCATCTTGCCAGGTCTGAGTCGGTCTTTCTTTACGATCTTGGATGGATCTACGTCCAGAACTCCGACCTCTGATGAAAGTACAAGGTAATCATCATCTGTGATATAGTATCTCGATGGTCTCAGTCCGTTTCTATCAAGAACTGCTCCCATGAGCTCACCGTCTGTGAATAATATAGAAGCAGGACCATCCCAAGGCTCCATCATGGTTGCATAATACTGGTAGAAATCCTTCTTCTCCTGACTCATGGCTCTATCGTTCTCCCATGGCTCAGGGATCGTGATCATGACTGCCATAGGAAGTGGTATTCCATTCAGTACAAGGAACTCAAGACAGTTGTCAAGTCTTGCTGAATCCGATCCATCCGGATCAAGAACAGGCATAACCTTGTACATCTCATCCTGCATGATGGTGGACTCCATGGTCTCCTCACGGGCGATCATCTTGTCCTCATTTCCTCTTATTGTATTGATCTCGCCGTTGTGGCACAGGTATCTGTACGGATGAGCTCTGAGCCATGATGGCGTTGTATTCGTTGAGAATCTTGAATGAACAAGTCCTATGGCTGACTCATAGTCAGGATCCTGAAGGTCGTTGTAGAACATTCTGAGCTCACCGACGAGGAACATTCCTTTATATACTATAGTCTTGCTGGAAAGTGATGGAACATACGTGTCATCATTGCTCTCCTCAAATATTCGTCTGACGAAGTAGAGCTTTCTGTCGAAGTCCATACCGGCCTTCACTGTCTCAGGTCTTCTGATGAATGCCTGCATGATGCATGGCATGACATCTATTGCCTTCTTGCCAAGGATTCCAGGTGTTGTAGGAACCTCTCTCCAGCAAATGAACTCCAGTCCTTCCTTCTCCACTATGACCTCAAACATTTTCATAGCCTGCTTGCGCGCCAGCTCCTTCTGTGGAAAGAAGAACATTCCTATTCCATAATCGCCTTCCTTTCCAAGGTCATATCCAAGCTCTGCTAAAGCCTTGGTGAAGAACTTATGTGATATCTGAAGGAGTATACCTACACCGTCTCCGGTCTTGCCCTCTGCGTCCTTTCCTGCTCTGTGCTCAAGATTCTCAACAATCTTGAGTGCATTGTTCACTGTGTCATGTGTCTTTATACCCTTGATATTGACAACGGCACCGATACCACAGTTATCGTGCTCAAAGCTTGGGTCGTATAATCCGGTATTCTCCGCTCTCTTATTCTCAATCATGTCCTGTTCCGTCCTTTCCATGTTTTTGTCATTCACAATGATATTTTGATTTTAACTTTTGTTTCTCAAGTAAATATTGTTATTTTTGTATTTTTCTCAAGTCATTTATCGTTTTTGATATATTACTACCATTTACACTGTTTGTAAACAACTTTTTTCAATAAATTATCTGACAGTTTTCGATTAAAAAACAATGCTCTGTAATGTATATACAATTCTTTATATTGTAGCCTTTCTTTAAGCATTGGATGTCTCATATCTCAATGTCTCCGATGCATAAAAAAAGGAAGCCCCATATCTGAAGCTTCCTTGCTTAATTATTATGTTTAGTTTTTTATTCCTCGACGATCATTCCCTTTGGAGGAGTTGTTATCGTCCTAAGATCTCCATCCTCGTCGCTTCCATCTGATATTCCATCACCCGGAGCCTCCGTCGTCACCTTGACCTTCTGTGACTTAACACCTGATATGCTCTCTATATTGCTGCTTATCTGCTTTACTGTGCCTGATATGACGTATTTGTCAGCACCATACAGATATTCATGTAATGCCTCCACATTGGATGCCATATCAGCAGCCACAAGGCAGTTACCCTTGTCCGAGAGTTCCTTTGCCTCATATGCAAATGGGAATCCTGCGGTATCTACAACCTTATATCCAGCCACATTCTTGACAAGAGCATGTATATCGTCCTTGTTAAGACTTGTTGATATACATTTAAATGAAACATCAACAAATGAATCAAGTGAACCTGTGTCTGCGCTGAGCAGCTTGTCTATAACCTTCATGAGAACTATTCTCTGTCTCTCGGTTCTTGTTATATCTCCCTGGCCAGTGGATCGTATTCTTGAATATGCAACTGCCTGCTGTCCATCAAGAGTATACTCTCCTGCCTCAGTTATTCCTGATGAATATTTGCCTGACAGGCTTATCTGCTCTGCAAGGTTCTTATTGAAGTTGTTCACCTCTTCATCAATGACCTTGACATCAACGCCTCCAACAGCATCGATTATACTTGCCATTGCACTGAAATCAACTGCCACATAATCTGTGATATTCAGGTCGAGATTGGTATTCAGTGTGTTGATGGCTGTAACCGCACCGCCGAGCTGGTATGCGTAATTCACCTTCTGTGTGGTATCCATAGAACCGCTTGCTATCTCCATCAGAGTATCTCTGTATACAGATACAAGCTTGATCTCCTTGGTGCTCTCATTGATGCTCACTATCATTATACTGTCACTGTTAGTTCCTGAATTCATATTCGAATCTCTGGAATCCACTCCGTAGAGTGCAATGGCACGATATCCCTTGGTCGCATCCTTGACACCGTCATTGACAAGTATCTGATCTGCACTTATCTCATTGATATCCATCTCATTGTACTTCATTCTGGCATAATTCTTGACATATATTATACATATGAGTATAAACAGTGCAAGCAGGACAAAGAACGCTATCGCCCACACTCTTGTACTGATGTTAAGCTTCTTTCTCTCCGGATTGACAACCTTTGGATCAGCCTCATCGAGAAGGTTCTCCCTGAAGAACTTTTCGCTGTCTGACTCCTCGTCCTCCTCAGGCTCTTCCTCATCATCCTCAAGCTCCACTTCATCGAAGCCCAATGCTTTGCCTATGTCTCCAAGTCCCAGATCAGCCGTATCTGATTCCGAATAACTGAGCTTATCCTCATCAATATCCTTCTCCATACGCTCAAGCTCATCCATGTCCAGCATGTCATCTGTTCTTCGGGATGATACTGTCGAAGCCTCTTCCACAGGCTCTGCCTCTGCAGCTTCCTCGACCTCATCGTCAAGGACAGACTCCGTATTCTTCTCCAGAATATCTGCCGGCTCAGTCTTCTGTTCATGCTCTTCTACTGGCTGTGTGGCAGTTTCTACAACTTCCGCATCACTCTCCTGCGGCTCAGTGATCTTGTTATCTTCCTCAACAGGCTCTTCCTTTTTCTCAGCTTCTTTCATCTGCTGGCGGCGCTCAAGCTCCTGCTGAACCTTAAGCTTTCTTGCCTCTTCGCGGGCATTCTGCTCTCTCTCGAGCTCCAGCCTCTCAACCTCAGCCTTTGCCTTTGCAACATTTCTCTGGGTGCGTTCCCACGCCTCACGTCTAAGCTCCTCATGTCTTGTCTGCACATCTGTCTCAATATTGTCAACTTCTCTGAGCAGATTGTCCACAGATGAGCTTCCTGTGCTCTGTATACTCCTGCGTGGTCTCTGGGCAGCTTTTGAAGGTCTCTGCACGGTACTCTGATTGCTCTGTGTCCTCGGTACAGTGCCCTGTGTCCTCTTCACCGGACCTCTGTCCACAGCTCTGTCTGCTACAGGCTGTCCGGTCTGTCTCTGCTTTGCCCGGGCCTCACTCTTCACTCTTCTTGCCCTGCTGTCCTCGTGATAATACTCGTCATAATTCTCTTCCGGCTTCACAGGTCTGGAAATATTCTTCTGAGTCTTCTTCTCCGGCTTCTTTTCCGGTCTCTTATCAGCCTTTCTCTCCGGCTCAGGATCACGCCTTTTTTCTTTCTTCTTTTTATCCCCGAACAACAATGATCCTATCAACCCACCATCATCAAGATAATCATCATCGTCATCCAGCCAATCCATGTCCTCATCGTACCTGGATCTCATTCCATTTTTCTTCTTATTATCCATTGGAACTCCTTTTTCAAATATCTAAAAATGTCGTTACCTCGATTTATAATACATTATATTTTTTCCTTTTACAACATGTATTATATCTTAATTAGTATAAACACCTTCATATTAACACTATTTTATTTGACACATGATGTATAAAAAAGTATACTCATATTAATAATGTCTAAATATCAATGCTTATTTTTTAAGGAGCAGGAAATGGATACTAACAATATTACTTTGTCGGTGGTTATGCCCGCCTACAATGAAGAACAGCACATCAAAGATAATCTTCTTGAGACTAGCCGAATACTCAGCCGTTTTCTTCATCATTATGAGATAATCGCTGTGAATGATGGTAGCAAGGACTCCACAGGCAAACTTATTGCCGAGGCAGCCGAAATGGATTCTCATATTGTAGATACAGGATATGATGTCAATCAGGGAAAGGGACATGCTATCACAACCGGAATTGCCAAAGCTTCCGGCAAATATATAGCATTCCTTGATTCAGACCTTGAACTGAGTCCATCTCTTCTCAAGCCATTTATGAAGCAGATGAGGGACACCGGTTCTGACATAGTCATAGGATCAAAGCTTCACCCTGAATCCAAGCTTGATTATCCTCCTATTAGAAGAGTCATGAGCTACAGCTATTATATTATGCTCAAAATGCTGTTTCATCTTGGTATCCATGACACCCAGACCGGTATAAAGCTTTTTAAAGCAGAAGTCATAAAGCCGATTGCCGAGAACCTTTCCATATCGGGCTATGCTTTTGATATTGAAATCCTTGTGGCTGCACACAGACAGGGATATTCGATATCCGAAGCTCCTATCGTCCTGAATTACAGCAGGGACGATGCAGCAGATGGAAGAAGGATCAAGATCAAGGACATTTGGAAGGTATTCACAGACACTATTGAGATCAAGAAGAAATATCATTAATTTAGGGATTATACACGGATAGAGAAAATAAATACAAACTACACATTTATTAAGGAGATTTTTATGAATTACGAAAACGCTTACAAGCTTCTCGAAGAAAAAGGACAGCTACACTTATTAAAGTATTATGATACTCTCAGCGAGGCTGAACAGGCAGCACTCCTGAACCAGATCAGTGAAATTGATTTCTCACTTATCGATATGATCGGACACAATTCATCAGGAAGTGATTCTGATATCGCTCCCGTTGCAGCTCTCCAGATGGACAGCATTGCAGAAAAATATGATATATACAAGAACGCAGGCCTTGAAGCCATCAAAGCTGGCGATCTGGCACTGGTCCTCCTGGCAGGTGGTCAGGGCACCCGTCTTGGATTCTCCGGTCCTAAGGGAACCTTCAACGTCGGTGTCACCAAGGATATGTTTATATTCCAGCTTCTCATCGAGCACACCCTCGATATTGTGAAGATGGCAGATACCTGGATCCATTTCTTCATCATGACCAATGAGAAGAACCACGATGACACAACATCATTCTTCAAAGAGCATGACTACTTCGGTTACAATCCTGAATATGTTCATTTCTTTAAACAGGAAATGGTTCCTTCAGTGGACTTCAACGGCAAGATATATCTCGAGGAGAAGGGAAAGGTTGCCATGTCTCCTAACGGCAACGGTGGATGGTTCTCATCCCTCTGCAAGGCCGGCCACCTCGACAAGCTCACAAAATACGGAATCAAGTATATAAATGTATTCTCAGTTGACAATGTACTTCAGAGAATTGCAGACCCAGTATTCCTCGGAGCAGTTCTCACAGAGGGCTTCCTCTCCGGCGGAAAGGTTGTCAAAAAAGCATACCCTGACGAGAAGGTTGGCGTCCTGTGTACTAACCACGGAAAGCCATATATCGTCGAGTATTATGAACTCACAGATGCCATGCGTGATGAGCGCGATGCCAACGGCGATTACGCTTACAACTATGGAGTTACATTAAACTATATCTTCCCGGTTGACAGACTGATGAAGATCATGAATGAAAGTATGCCTCTCCACATCGTCAAGAAGGCTATCCCTTATGTCGGTGAGGATGGAGAGATCGTCAAGCCATCAGAGCCAAACGGCTACAAATTTGAGACACTGGCTCTCGATATGATCGCTTATATGGGAACATGTCTTCCATTTGAGGTCGACAGAGAGAAGGAATTTGCTCCTATAAAGAATGCTACAGGAAATGATTCTATAGACTCAGCCAGAGAGCTCCTCAAAAAGAACGGCTACACACTTTAATCCATGAATATATAACAAAATAACAGGTCGATGGTATATGCCATCGACCTGTTATTTTTATTCTGCCTCATTCTTCTGCTGTTTTTCTTTTTCTCTTCGGAATATCTCATCTATCGCTTCCCTGACAAGCTCTGACATAGATACCTGTCGCACCGCCGCACATTCACTGAGCTTCCGATGAGTATCTGTATCTATCCTAAGTCTCAGGATCGTATCTTTTCTCTTTTCCGTCGGCCTTCCCGGGCCTCTCTTCTTATTGTCATCCGTCATTTCTTTTCTCCGCCATATAATTTATTCCTATCAGAACAGATATTTTACAACACCATTTACCGCATAACACATGAAGTAAAAGCAGCTTCTTATAACTCCATATCCAACTTTTCTGTATACGGCAAATGTCTTTTTTGCAGACGACAGTTTTGAACCAGACTTACTGTTTCTCATCTGCCTGTATAATAGCAACGGCTCATTTATCGCAACCGAGCTTCCGTATTCCTTCAGTATCTGCAACCAGCAAATATAATCCTCATGGATATCGTCGTTGCCCATCGGATATCTGAGTGCAACCTGTCTGTCCATCACAACCGATGAACAATTGATCACATTTCCTCTGAGTAGCATCTTATAGGTTACCTTTTCAGGAACTCCGATCACTTTTCCCGTTCTGGATCCGTCTTCGTTCACAAGCTCCCTGGCCGTAGAACACAGAACCGCACCTGTCTGCTCCATAAGCTTCAACTGTTTAGCCAGTTTATCAGGCTGCCACTGATCATCCGAATCTATAAATGCAACGTATCTGCAAGTTGCAGCCGCAACCCCGCGGTTACGCGAAGCTGCAACTCCCATATTTTTTTCATTTCTGATGATATTCACACGGTCATCTTCCGCGTATCCATCAAGTGCTCCTGTCAGATCATCCGTCGAACAGTCATCAACTATTATGACCTCCACAGGAATCCCCTGCTTCATAACTGAATCCACCGCAGAATAAATGGTTCTGCTGCTGTTATACGCCGGAATTATCACCGATACTTTTTCTCCAGTCATCATACACACCTACATCGATATATATCGCTTATTATTTATCTGTTTTCTGCACAGTCTTTCCGAGGTCATAGAATGCATCCTCAGACTCATCAAGCCCTTCCGGCTTCACATTTACAGGTGAAGGTATCTGTACCTTCTCGCCATCCCTGAGTGCCGTGGTCATATTTGATGCGATTCCCTCTGATGTCTCCTTCTGGAACATGATCTTTACCGTCAGGAGCATCAGCTTGAGATCAAGCCATATTGAATACTGCTCATAATAGGTAAGATCCAGCTTAACCTTATCTCTAGGGGTTGTGTTGTATTTGCCGTAAACCTGTGCATATCCCGTAAGTCCGGCCTTCATCTTGAGTCTGTAGTCAAACTCAGGGAATGTCTTCTTATAAAGCTCGGCGATCTCCGGTCTCTCAGGTCTCGGTCCGACAAGTGACATATCACCCTTGAGTACGTTGAAAAGCTGTGGCAGTTCATCAAGATGCAGCTTTCTGAGCCATTTTCCCACAGGGGTTATTCTGTCATCATCCTTCTTTGCAAGCTGTGCTCCACCTGCCTCGGAGTCCATCTTCATACTTCTGAACTTGATGATCTTGAACACCTTGCCATTCAGTGTCAGTCTGTCCTGCTTGTAGAATACCGGTCCTCTGTCATACAGCCATATCGCAAGTGCTGATATGAGCATAAATGGTGAAGCTATGACAAGCAGTATAAATCCACATATAACATCCATGATCCTCTTAATGATCATATCGTCACCGGTAAGTCCCTGATTTCGTGATAAGAGGATAGGCGTATCGAACAAATGAATAGGCTCAGCTCCTAATATGATTATGTCGGAAAGCTTTGGCACAACATACGATCTGATGGAGTGTTCAAAACAATACTTCACAAGCTCATTTCTTATATAAGCCTTTGTCTCGCAAATGATTACTCCATCGTACTGGAGTATCTTCTCCTTGATCGCCTGCTCGCCCTCGCTGACATGTATTCTGTCTTCTATTACATACTTGTCCTTACGGGCATTGATCTTGTCTATGAACTCTATCGGAGTCTTATATCCATATACCAGCAGCAGATGCCTTGGCGGATACATCTTCGCATACAAAAATCTACACGCAAATATCCAAATCAATATCACTATCGTTTCAAGCCCGGTTACCTTTAACAATGGTACCGGATTTACATAGTCACGACAGATTATACAGAGCTGCAGGTAACCAACTACATTGGCACACACGAGAGCCAGCAGCTGTGAGTAAACTATATCAAGCAGTCTGAAGAATCCGACTCTGTAACCACCATAAAGCTTGGTGAAAAGTATGATGATTATTCCATACATTCCGATAACTGCCCAGTTTCCTCTTCTCCAGAACGGAAGCGTAAGCGTTACCTCATAGTCCCGGTACCACATGAGTCCAAACAGCACCAGCTCCACAGCGATGAGTACACAGGCCTCACCCACTGTTATGAGACGTTTGTATCTGTCCCTCTTTCTAACTCTTCTGTTTTCTTCCATATTTATAGCATCTCCCTAAGCATCTTGTTGACAGATCCAGGATCTGCTTTACCCTTCATAGCTTTCATAACCTGTCCGACAAGTGCTCCGAGAGCCTTCTCCTTGCCGCCTCTGTAATCATCAACAGCCTTTGGATTGTTATCTATGGCTACCTGACATGCCTCCTTAAGTGCATTGTCATCCTGAACAGTTGCAAGTCCGTTATCCTTGACATACTTCTCAGGATCTATATTATCTGCAAATATCTTTTCGAACACTTCCTTTGCAACACCGCCATTGATAACCCTGTCATCAACAAGTTTGATGAGCTTCGCAAGATTCTCCGCTGAAAACTTCAGGTCTTCCGCATCAACACTGTTCTCCTTCATCAGTCTCATGGTCTCTCCCATGATCCAGTTGGAAACCTTCTTTGCAGGTGCTCCCAGTGCAATCGCGTCCTCAAACAGATCTGCCAGCTTCTTGGAGGCCGTGATGATGTCTATATCATAGTCAGGAATCGCATATTCCTCTTTGTATCTTATCTTCTTCTCGTCTCTGAACTCAGGCTGTGCATCCCTTACCTGCTGGAGCCACTCATCGCTGATGTGGATAGGTACAAGGTCAGGATCAGGGAAATATCTGTAATCCTGTGCATCCTCCTTGGATCTCATAGGATATGAATACTCCTTAGTATCATCCCATCTTCTTGTCTCCTGGACAACATTTTCACCAGACTCGATGAGATCGATCTGTCTCTCTCTCTCATTCTCTATGGCTCTGGCAATGGCCTTGAATGAGTTCAGGTTCTTGGTCTCTGTACGTGTGCCAAACTCCTCTGAGCCAACCTCTCTGATCGAAAGATTGACATCAGCACGCATGGATCCCTCATTCAGCTTACAGTCTGAAGCTCCGAGATACTGTATCGTCTCTCTGAGCTTTTCAAGATATGCTATTACATCCTCCGCAGATCTCATGTCAGGCTCAGATACTATCTCTATAAGAGGCACACCTGAACGGTTGAAATCCACAAGTGAGCTGTCTGTATATGGATCATGGACAAGCTTACCTGCATCCTCCTCCATATGTATCTCATGGATCCTCACATATTTCTTAACTCCGTCAACCTCTATCTCAACCTTACCGTCCCTGCATATTGGATAGTAGAGCTGTGATATCTGGTAGTTCTGTGGGTTGTCAGGATAGAAATAGTTCTTTCTGTCAAACTTACAGTTCTGTGTGATCGTACAGTTTGTTGCAAGACCGACCGCAATCGCTTTATTTACAACCTCTTTGTTAAGTACCGGAAGTGAGCCCGGCATTCCTGTACATACAGGACATGTATGTGTATTAGGAGCTCCTCCAAATGCTGTGCTGCAGCCGCAGAATATCTTTGTCTTGGTCGCAAGCTCTACATGGACCTCAAGTCCGATGACTGTCTCATATGTCTTTGCCATCTCTTACAGCCCCCTTTCTGAAACCTGTGCAGGTCTCTTGTACTCTCTAGTCTGCTCAAATGCATACGCTGCCCTAATAATGGTCTTTTCGTCAAATGCATCTCCAACCATCTGCACACCTATAGGCATTCCATCCTTATCAGTTCCACATGGAAGTGATATTCCCGGAAGTCCTGCAAGATTTACAGGGACTGTGTACACATCTCCCAGATACATCTTGATAGGATCTGAGAGTGACTCTCCCATCTTCAGTGCTGTTGTAGGTGCAACAGGTCCGAGAATGATATCATACTTCTCAAACGCCTTGTCATACGCCTGTTTGATGAGCGCCTTTGCCTTGAGGGCCTTTACATAATATGCATCGTAATAGCCTGAACTCAGCACAAATGAACCGAGCATGATTCTTCTCTTGACCTCAGGGCCAAATCCTTCTGAACGGCTCTTCTTGTACATGTTGTGAAGATCTGTGTACTCTGGTGTTCTGTAACCATATTTTACACCGTCGAATCTCTCAAGGTTAGAACTTGCCTCCGCCGATGCAATGATATAGTAAGCAGGAATAGCATACTCAACCATTCCAAGATCAAACTCCTCAACAATAGCTCCCTTTGCCTTCAAAGCCTCAGCTACTCCATACACGGCTTCCTTTATCTCAGGCTCAAGTCCCTCTGTGAAATAGTCTCTTGGAAGACCGATCTTAAGGCCTTTCACATCATCCACAAGTGCGCTTGTAAAATCATTGTCATCTCTGTTAACTGATGTTGAATCCTTCTTGTCATACTGTGATATGATCTCAAGGATCGTCGCACAGTCCTCTACATTCTTCGCAAGTGGTCCGATCTGGTCAAGTGATGAACCGTATGCTATAAGTCCGTATCTTGACACTCTTCCATAGGTTGGCTTGATTCCGGTAACACCGCAGAATGAAGCCGGCTGTCTGATAGATCCACCGGTATCTGAACCGAGGGCACATGGCACCTCCTCACCGGCAACTGCTGCCGCTGATCCACCTGATGAACCACCTGGAACTCTATTTGTATCCCATGGATTTCTTGTCTCACCAAAATATGATGTCTCGGTTGTACTTCCCATGGCAAACTCATCCATGTTGGTATGTCCTACTATAACCGCTCCTGCTTCCTTGAGCTTCACAACGGCCTCAGCTGTATATGTCGGAACAAAATTTGACAGAATCTTGGATGAACAGCTTGTCTGCACACCCTCCTGGCACATATTGTCCTTTATTGCTATCGGAACTCCTGCAAGAGGACCATTGAGCTCTCCCGCATCTATCTTCTTCTGCACTTCCTCCGCCTGGGCAAGTGCTCCTTCACGATCAACCGTGACAAAACTATTATAATCTTTCTCGCACGCCTCGATGCTGTCAAGACAGGCCTGTGTCGCTTCAACTACGCTCACCTGTCCATCTTTAATAGCTTTTCCCAGCTCTACAGCCGTCATACCCATTAAATTCACTTCAGCCTACCTCCTAGTCAAATGTCTTTGGCACCTTGTAGCAGCCATCCTTCTGCTCTGGCGCATTCTTCAGCATGTTCTCTCTGTCGTCTCCATTTACAACAACGTCCTCACGGAACACATTGTTGTATGGGAATGTATGGCTCATAGCCTCCACACCGTCTGTATTAAGTTCATTCAGTTTGCTGACATAATCAAGCATGTCTGACATATCCTTCTTTGCCTGCTCCTTCTCCTCCGGGGAGAGCTCAAGCTTTGCAAGGATTCCAACATAATCAATTGTTTCATCAGTTATCGTCATGTTCTTGTTCTCCTATCTTTAATGAGCAAAAATAAAGAATGTGCCTTCTTATTATTCTGTGTCAAATAATGTAAACACATTCTCCCGCCATGGTATTTTGTACCACAAAATTCCCCTAAAATATATCACATCCTGGGATATTATGCAAGACTATGGGCATTTTTACCTGTATTACGCAAAACACCGCCATGTAAAACGCTGCATACATGGCGGTGCTGTAACTCTATTTAAATTATATACAGTACTAACTGTATTTTACTAATGTCTCCCTGGCCTGACTATCTCCTGAACACGACCAAGCTGTAGCCCAGCTCTATGTCCTATTTCAATAGAATATGTCTACTTTCTTATTTTTTTATATATTAATATCCCCGCACTTCCCATAAGCGCCAGAATGACCACACCTGCCACTTCTTTCACGGGCAGCCTGTCACCAGTATCTGGATGTCTCACCGGCGGAGTGCTGCGCGTAGTTGTCATGGTTATTGTCGTTCCTGTTGTGCTCCATGTAGTACGTTCCGTGGTCGACTCTGTAGTTGTACCCGTCGTAGTTTCTGTTGAGGTATCCTCTGTTGTTGTTCCTGTTGTTGATTCTGTTGTCGTGTCTTCCGTTGTGGTATCTTCTGTTGTGGTATCTTCTGTTGTGGTATCTTCTGTTGTCGTGTCCTCTGTCGTCGTGTCTTCTGTTGTGGTATCTTCCGTTGTCGTATCCTTTGTCGTTGTGTCTTCCGTGGTTGTGTCTTCGGTTGTCGTGTCCTCCGTTGTCGTATCTTCGGTTGTCGTATCTTCGGTCGTCGTACCCTCTGTCGTTGGCTCTTCATCCAGGAAATCATTTCCCGGTACTCTGTGGAACTCTCCTCCGTTTGAGAATACTTCACTCACCACACAACCATCCCAGTTGTGTCCGAGATTTACCGCTGCCTCTGGAGCTATCACTGTTCCAAATCCCCTGCCCGCAAATGTTATGCTTCCGCCAAATTGTCCATCTGCTGCCGAGCTGTCATAGAAGTTAAAATACATTCTGTTGTAGGCATTATAAAAATTACCATTATCGTTTGCCTTTGCATCGCTCTTGCTTCCAAGTATCAGATCGCCCAGAACAGCATTCTGGATACCTGCCAGATCAATATTCATGAGCAGCACCGTATCATCACCATAATCCGGGAACTCAAAATATATCGGATTTGTGCCCGCGGCGAGCTGACTGTAATCCATGGATACCACATGCAGTCCGCTACCATTTACTGACACACTTCTATCGTTCATATCACCTGTTATATCAACATCCACAGTACCCTCTGTGTCTGCATAAGTCCTAAGTTTCTGACTATAGTCAATAAACTTTCTCTGTATATCAGCCATATCTGCATATTTAGAATATTCACCATCATCTTCAATTTCTGCATCGGTTCTGACATTTGCCGGACTGTCAAGCTTTGTCTGGGTACCATCATTCATGCGGATATATATTTCACCGCCATCTGCTCTCCTGACTTTCGCTCCTGTATAAAGCATATCAGTTCCTGCATCCGACACACAGCCACACATCCGTTCAGCATTTTCAAAGTAGAATTCCTCATATACTCCATACGAATTTCTGAGTCCCGAGTTTGAATTTGCACTGAGTGTCCTTGTGATAAAGTTACTGTGAAGATGTGTCTGTGCATACAGTGTGTCAAAACATATCACACCAAAGTCCCCCATTAGCTCCGTTGCAGAGCTGCTTTGCAGCATATAACTGCCATCATCCGCCTTTGCAAGTGCTCCTATAGTCCCCGCCGTCACGCAAAGCACAAAAACCATCGCCACTGCAACTGCTATGAGCTGCATAGTCTGAAAGCACATCCCATTATCATGGTTACCTCTCATTCAATGTCCGCCTTAACTATTTCGTCTCAAATACATAGTATTCAACAGACTTCCCGCATATTCGTTATAATAAAAAAATCCCCGAACAGATTCGACATAATTTTCACTATGTCTTATCCATCCGGGGATGAGCCAGGCAGGTCAGAATGGTCTCTCAGGATCAACAATATGCCTTATATTCCTATCCACATATATCGATGTCTCCACGGACCTGTCATACGCCGGTCTGTCATGAAATGGTCCCACATAAGCATATCCCGCAATCTGTCCTGACAGCTCAACCACCAGATACGGATATCTCTCAATATCTGAATTTTTATCCTTACCAGGCTTTGACTGCTTTGTCACTTTTGCCCGCCTCCATGTTCTTAAGTATTTACTCTATGATACTCACTATCTCCTCAGAGTCAGCCTTGACTTTATATGTCTCACCTATGTCAAGTTTGTCATATATAGACTTTTCAACTTTATATGTCTTTTCCTTATCCTTCACTTCACATGTGACTTCATATTCAACTGATTTTTTCCTTAGCCTCTCCTTGTCTGTGAGCTGGGGATCTGGGTATTCCGGTGTCTTTCCACCGCCCTCGGCGGTCTCCGTCCTGTCGTACTTCCACCGCCATATTGTATAATAATACTTCGTCCTGTATATAGGCTTATCTCTATACACCGGAACAGACCTCGTTCTCGTCACATATCCATAATCGTCCACATCATTTGCAACTTCAGAGAAGGTTCCATCTCCATTGTCCTCATAGCTGTACTCCACATGGGAACCTATCACCTCATATGAATCATAGGTCTCCTCACGCTCACCAACATATTCCTGTTCAGTATGGTGCACCTCTTGTTTCGTGGTCTTTAGCGTGGCACCCTCGGGGAGTTCCCAGTCGTCTTCATCACACAGAATATATTTCTCCACATCAACACTGGTCTTCCATGTCATATCCCTGACTGTGACTGTCCTCTTCTTTGGCATGGCTATGATCGCCGTAAGTCCGATTATAGCCGCTATCACAAGCATGCCGATCAGCACTATCTTCCATGCTCCAAATGAATGTCCTCTTTTCCGATTGCCCTGCCCGCCTTTTTGTCCGTCGGCAGCCGTTCCTGTACCTGATGCATTCCTGGCATTCCTTGCGTCCTGCTCTTTCCTGACGTCAAAATACCCCTTATCCTTCGCACCTCGTTCAGCACCGCAGCTGCTGCACCGTGTGTTAAGAGCTGAATTGTAATTGCCACAATGATCACATAACCAGTCGGCACCTTTTCCCTTTGTCTGACTCTCCTCCGCGGACAAATACCGCACTCCATCCATATAGAACTTAACTTCCTGTCCCCTCGGCTTTCCGCAGGACGGACACTCACGCTTCGTTCCTTCTATATGTTTCGTACTACAATATGGGCAGTCTCAATACCCCATTACAAGTTTTCCCATACGCAATATCCTCCCCATATATACTACAGATAACTTACCTGCGCAGCAACATCGTAATCATGTGGTGTCTTGTTGTCAGTCTTGTGTCCAACGGCAAGAGCTATCTGGAATGAATATCCCTTCGGTATTGCAAGTGCCTTGTCAAAATATGCTTTCTTCTCCCCGTGAAGTGCATCATACACGCAACCGATTATCAGATTTCCGAGCCCCATGCTCTCTGCCGCTATAGCCATATTCTGAACTGCAATTCCTGAATCCACCTTGCTCCACTTGAAGTCATCCTCAGCGCTTAAGAATATGAGCACCGGAGCCTCATAATAGAAATTGTGAGGCTGCTTATCCTGTCCGCGAAGTGCACGCTTCTCTGCATCAAGCTCTTCCAGAATTGGAGCATCACCCTTAACAACTGTAAAATGTATCTCTTTCTTATTCATACCTGTAGGTCCCTGAAGCCCAGCCTCGATGACCTTCTCAAGCTGCTCCTTCATAACCTCTTCATCACTGTATGCTCTCGCTGAGCTTCTCTTTTTTATTACCTCTAATACCTGATTATCCATTGTCTTTTACCTCCTATTCTGTCATTCCTATACCGTTATCTCTATCTGATTATCCTCTATGCAGACCACACAGCTCTCATAGTATCCATCGCCTGTCGTCCGCGGTCCACTTGTCACCTCATAGCCATCCTCCGCAAGCTGTCTGGTAAGCTCATCAACTTTTTCTTTGCTTCCCACACTGAATGCTATATGTATCAATCCGGTTCTGTTAAGTGTCTTTTCAGGATCATCCATTCCCTGCCTGTTCATTATCTCAAGCCTTGCGCCATCATCAAATGTGAGAAAATATGAACGGAAGTCCGTCGTTTTATTATGATATCCCTCATTTGCTGATGCTCCCAGATATTTCTCAAAAAAATTCTTCGCAGCTTTAAGATCATTCACATACATCGCAACATGCTCAATTCTCATAAATGCAACTCCTCATTATCTTATACGCTACACTCAGATAGACAAACTACTATATGCATGCTGCTATAGGCATGCTATATAAGCTATTTTAACCCAATGCCACATTTTACACAATGGCATAAAAATATCACCTTTATCCATTTGTATGAATAAAGGTGATATCCCGTTAAAAGCAACGTCTGTAATCAGCCCGTTACACAATTTCATTCTTAGAGCATACCCTCAAGTGTCTCTCTGATAGCCTTGATAAAGTTCTCACTGTTGAGGACTGTTGGGTTCTCGAGAGTTGTGATGAGAGCCAGATCCTTTGTCATCTTGCCATCTTCTATAGTCTTGATGGTTGCAGCCTCGAGCTTGTCTGCAAAATCCTGAAGTGCCTGGATTCCATCAAGCTCTCCACGCTTTCTGAGTGCTCCTGACCATGCGAAGATAGTTGCAACTGAGTTGGTTGATGTCTCCTCACCGGCAAGGTGCTTGTAGTAATGTCTCATAACTGTTCCGTGTGCTGCCTCGTACTCATACTTTCCATCAGGGGATACGAGAACTGATGTCATCATGGCAAGTGAACCAAATGCTGATGAGATCATATCACTCATTACATCTCCATCATAATTCTTACATGCCCAGATGTAACCGCCTTCACTCTTCATAACACGGGCAACCGCATCATCTATAAGTGTGTAGAAGTACTCAATACCTGCTGCATCGAACTGCTCCTTATACTCTGCATCGAATATCTCCTGGAAGATATCCTTGAATGTATGGTCATACTTCTTTGATATGGTATCCTTTGTGGCAAACCACAATGTCTGCTTGGTATCAAGCGCATACTTGAAACAGCTTCTTGCAAAGCTCTCAATAGACTTGTCCACGTTGTGCTGTCCCTGAAGAACACCAGGACCATCAAACTTATGTATAGTCTCCTTTATAACCTGTCCGTCATCGCCTGTGAATACAAGCTCTGCAGTTCCAGGACCTGGAACATCGATCTCTACGCTCTTGTATACATCACCATATGCATGTCTTGCGATGGTGATAGGCTTCTTCCAGTTCTTAACACATGGCTCGATTCCCTTTACTACGATAGGTGCTCTGAACACTGTACCATCAAGGATCGCTCTGATGGTTCCGTTAGGGCTCTTCCACATCTCCTTGAGATTGTACTCCTTAACTCTTGCCGCATTAGGTGTGATAGTAGCACACTTTACAGCTACGCCATACTTCTGTGTTGCGTATGCTGAGTCAAATGTTACCTTGTCATCTGTCTCATTTCTATGTACAAGTCCAAGGTCATAGTACTCTGACTTGAGATCGATAAATGGATAATAAGCTCATCCTTGATATACTGCCAGAGAATTCTGGTCATCTCATCTCCATCCATCTCTACAAGTGGTGTGGTCATCTGAATCTTTTCCATGTTTTATGTCCTCCATCTTTGTGTTTTCTAAGTTTTGTTATATACTCACTGCCGATTATAAACTATAAGGGGCTATATTTCTAGTTTTTTTGAATTATACATACCAATTATTAATTTTCTTAAGCCCTATAACCATATTCTTGATCAGCTATTTTTTTCAGCCTTACACATATCCATATATTCCTCTCACGGATACTTCCCCGGATATTATATCGTGAACCTCGCCATCGGCATCCCTCACCAGAAGTCCGCCATCCTTTGAAAGTCCAAGCGCCGTGTACTCTGTCTTTTTATCCCCCTCTATTACATACACCTGCTTATCCCTGTTCACAAGATAACTGTTGTACTCATCAACAAGGAATCCCAGGTCCTTATTCTTTATAAATTCGTCATATAGCTTTTCAAATTCATTTGACACCTGTGCAATGAACCATGATCTGTCACAGCCCTTGCCATTTTCCAGCAGTATTGATGTGGCCTTGTCTGCTATGTCCTCAGGGAAGCTTCGGTTATACACGTTTATGCCTATTCCCACAACAACATAGCTTATGTCAGTTCCCTCGGAACTCATCTCTGTGAGGATTCCGACCAGTTTTTTCCCATCAGACAACACATCATTCGGCCATTTAATCTGAGGCTTTACTCCATCCACCTTGCTGAACGCTCTGGCAAGTGCCACCGCCGACACCAGAGTTATCCTTGACACACAGGAAATATCTATGTCCGGCTTGAGCAGATACGACATGGATATTGTCGTGCCCTTATCAGAATTCCAACTATGGCCTCTTCGTCCCTTTCCTGCAGTCTGCTCATTTGCCACGAACAGAGCTCCGTGAACACAGTCAGTTTCCCCGACTATCTTGGCACGGGTGTTCGTTGAATCCGTCTCATCATAATAGTAAAGCTTTCTGGCAAATGTTCTGGTCTCAAGATACTTTGAGATCTTCTCCTCAGACATTACATCAGGCTCACTCACCAATCTGTATCCCTTGTTGTTCACGCCCTCGATCACATAACCTTCATTCTTGAGTGCCTGTATGTTCTTCCACACCGCTGTTCTGGATACCCCCAACAGCTCACAGAGCTCCTGTCCTGACACATATCCATCACTGTTCTGCAGCTTTTCAAGTATTTTATTCTTCATCAGTTCTTACCTTCTCTCTCAGGATATCGTATACCGCCTCACATTTGCCTTTTGCTCCGGCAAATGGAACTATGTAACTCTCCCTGCCTCTGTCAAACTTAATTATATAATACTTCAATTCAGGATCAGGCTCTATCATGATATACCCTGTAATAGTCTCATACGGTATCACCTTACTGCCTCTCTTCTGAATGATCGTTACAACATCCTGACCAAACAGATATGTCATATCATATGCAGACTTTCTAAATGAAGCCTTGATCACATAAAATCCATATGCCATGGCCGCAATCGCAATCGCAGCCTTTATCATTCTGTAGTGACCTCCCATAGCCCACCACACAAGTGCTATACCTGCCAGTACAAATATTATGCCAACCACCCTGTACGCTATCCTGGTGCTCTTTCTCTTGACTACCTTCTGTCTGATGATTCCATCTGCCTGAGTCTCCTGTTCTTCACGCCTTGCGCGCTCCAGCTCGTCCACGAGCTTTCCAGCCTGTCTGACAAGCACCTTCTGCCTGTAGGCTCTCGAAGTACCATTCTCTATGCTGCTTATATTTCTAATCTCTTCTCTGTGTTTTTTATTGTTCTTTTTTTTATCACTATCTCTACTCATTCCATATCCCCTGCCAGGTCATGATCACTACTGATATCATCCCGGTTCGTATCCATGCGCTTTATGCACAATTATTTTCTCTTTTTTCATCACTTTTACGACTATACTTATATTAGTTCAGAGACTAATATATATCAAGTTTCCAGCATTACAAAAGTGTTTACATTTTACCACGTTTAATCACCTTTTTTCCATATATAAAATCATTAAAAGGTGATTAACTAGCAAACACACGATATCGTGAAAACAACCTGTAAATAACAATTTTGGAGAGGTGAATCACATGAAGAGTTTTATTGCGCGCATCAGTGGCACAAAAGACCTCACTGAAGGAAAGCCTTCAAAGCTTATATTGAACTTTGGTCTGCCCCTTCTCTTTGGTCTGATATTTCAGCAGTTTTATAATATGGTAGATTCTGTCATAGTCGGGCAGAAGCTTGGAACTGACGCGCTGGCGGCGGTGGGTTCCACCGGAAGCATCAACTTCATGATACTCGGTTTCTGTATAGGAATCTGCAACGGATTTGCAATCCCTGTTGCACAGGCTTACGGTGCGAAGGATTTCAAGGCTCTTAAGGCTTATATAATCAACAGTATATGGTCATCCGTTGCACTGGCTGCTGTTATAACAGTGGCAGTAAGTATCTTTACCATGCAGATACTCAAGGCTCTCAGAACACCTTCGAATATCATCGATGATGCATATATATACATATTTATAATATTCCTGGGCATTCCGGCAACCTTCCTCTACAACCTGACCGCCGGGATACTGAGATCACTCGGAGACAGTATCACACCTGTCATATTCCTTGTGGGTTCATCAATTGTCAACATAATACTTGATCTTATACTTGTTGTTCCTATGGGCGTCGCCGGAGCTGCAGTTGCCACAGTAGCTTCACAGGCAGTGTCAGGAATCATATGTACGATATACATGACAAAGAAACTGAAGTATCTTGAATTCAGTAAAGAGGATTGGACATTCAGCATGCGTCACTGCCTTAAGCTCTGCGGTATGGGTCTACCTATGGGACTGCAGTACAGCATAACAGCCATAGGCAGTGTCATTCTTCAGACCGCAGTCAATGATATGGGTTCAACATATGTTGCAGCCGTATCAGCCGGATCCAAGATTTCCATGTTCATGTGCTGTCCTTTCGATGCAATGGGCTCCACCATGGCCACATACGGAGGTCAGAATGTTGGTGCCAGACGTCTTGACCGTGTTGATCAGGGACTTAAAGCCTGTATCAAGATGGGAATCATATATGCCCTCGTGGCTCTGGCTTTCTCCATCGTGTTCGGAAAGCAGCTTGCACTCCTCTTTGTAAAGAAGGAACAGATTGAGCTTATCGGCTACATATATGAATTCGTGGTTATCAACGCCGCATTCTACATATTCCTGGCACTTGTGAATATCGTAAGATTCATGATACAGGGGCTTGGCTACTCGACTTTTGCCATACTTGCTGGCATATGTGAGATGATCGCCCGTTCTGTTGCCGGTTTCGTGCTGGTGCCTCATTTCGGTTTCATCTGCGTATCACTGGGAAGTCCGCTTGCATGGGTATGTGCTGATATATTCCTTATACCTGCGTACCTGTGGGTTATGAAACAGCTGAGACGAAAGTTCGGGGGAAATAAAATTAGCCGTGCAAAATCCGCAACGGCAACAATATAATCGGTTTATGAACAGACTCACTGGTGTCTCGATCACATGTGAGTCTGTTTCATTTGCACCCTATTGGTATACTAAAGTCTGTTCTGCATTCTTTCCTGTTTCGGAGTGATTCCCCTCCACTTTTTATATACCCGGATAAAATAACTGCTGTCCGAAAAGCCATTTTCCTGCGCGATATATTCCATGGAATAATCCGAATACAGCAGCATGTTCTGCGCCTTATTGAGCCTTATATACAATATGTATTCCTTACACGATCTTCCATAACGAGCCTTAAATGATCTGGCAAAGTGTGAATAACTCATACTGCACATTTCTGCCAGATCCTGAACCTCTATCTGTTCTGACGAATGCGCATCTATATATTCCAGTATGTGATTGAAATACACATCACCATCCGACCTCTTATGCTTAAAATCTCCATTTGTTTTCATTTGTCTTGCCATGATGATGAGCAGCTTATATATCCCAGACTGAACCGCAAGCATATACATTTCACGCTTTTCCGTATACTCCTCAAATATATCCTGAACAATATCTGCTATACTTTCTTTTAGTTTTTCAGACCTTATAACCGTACAGAAATCTGTAGTCTCCGTCTTGTATACAAAACAATCATACATTTTCCTTATATAAGTCTGGGGAATGCCCAGTGTATACATATTAAACTTTATGACCGCATACTTCACCGATTCCGTACAGGTCTTATCCGCCTTTATGCTGTGAAGCTGCAGCGGATATAGGTAGCACATATCCCCTTTTCTGAGAACCGTCTCTCCATCATTGCAGATCACCCGGATAGATCCGCTGACTATATAAAGTATCTCACTGTAATAGTGCCAGTGCAATTCAGAATGCACCCAATCTGTGTAAAATATATCATATGGCTGTTTCATCTCATCAATGTACTCAAACATTTCCATAGCAGTCTCCCCCTACGATCCAAGTTGTATCATGATAGGTTTATACAATTTTTTGCTCTTTATATAATACAATTATTACATTTATTTGTATATGATAAAAGCATATCAAACACATGCTAATGAAGGAGAAAATAAGATGCAGAAAGCAGCAAACAAGCACATATCGCATTCAGCACAGAATCTACTAGATTATTTATCGGAGATTGCCGGTAATAAGATAATAACAGGTCAGCACACACAAACCAATCCTATGGAGGAGATTGACTATATATACGAACAGACAGGCAAATGTCCGGCACTCAGAGGTTTCGAGCTGCTTGGATACTCGCCAAACATAAACTATAATGATGCATCCGCAGAATGTCTCACAGAGGTATATGAAAATCAGGATACCCTTGACACCGCTCTCGAATGGGCAAAGAAAACAAATGGCATTGTCACTTTCACATTTCACTGGTTCTCTCCGATTGGAGGTCGTGACAAGAGTTTCTACACAGAGCACACTGACTTCGACGCTGAAAAGGTGCTCATTCCAGGCACAAGAGAACGTGATGCTTTCTACCACGATATGGACATCATCGCAAAGGAACTCCGAAGATTCCAGCTTGAAGATATCCCGGTTCTGTGGAGACCTTTCCACGAGTCCGAGGGCACCTGGTTCTGGTGGGGTGCCAAAGGTCCTGCTGTTGCGGCAAAGCTCTACAGACTCATGTTCGACTACTATACAAATGTACTGAACATCAACAACCTTATATGGGTATGGAACTGTCCTACAAAAGGCGTATACCCTGGAGATGACTTCGTTGATATTGTCTCCATGGACATATATCTGCCGGAATACACAGCAACCGATTACAGTGAAGAATACACAAAGCTTGTGGAAGCTACCTCTCCGAACAAGGTTGCCGCCCTTACCGAAGTTGGATATATACCGGATATACATCTTCTGGAGAAGTCACACACTCCATGGGCATACTACATGACATGGTCTGAAGAATTCTGCATAGGAGAAAAATTCAATTCCAACGAAAATCTTAAGGCTATGTATGACAGCCAATATGCTGTTACCGGAAAGTAAGTGGGTAAGTCTGTTATATGTAACGGCTGTAATGCTCACTTTATAAAACGACTTCAAAAATCGTTCCTCCAGACGGATTAGACTTAACTGCAATATTACCATCATGCACTATCACGATCTCGCGGACAAGAGCAAGTCCCAGTCCTACGCCGCCAAGCTCACGGCTTCTGGATTTATCCACGCGAAAGAAAGGTTCAAACACGCGATCCTTCAATTCTTCCGGGATACCATTTCCGGTATCCTCTACTGACAGGTAAACGTGTTTTTCCTTCTGACGCGCTGTCACTGTAACCCGTCCTCCTGTGCGGTTATATTTTATAGCATTCTCAACAAGATTGTATAACATCCTGTAAATAAGGATGTCACTTCCTATCATCGTTACATCCGTACATTCTCCAATAAGTTCTATATCCTTTTCCTGTGCAAGAGGTTCCAGATCCGCCAATACCTCATCAACAAGCGCGTCGACCATTATTTTATCATCCCGGCTCACAGTTTGAAGCTCACTCATATCAAGAAGTGTCTTTACCATTTTGCTGAGTCTCTCATTCTGTTCAGTTACCATCTTTATCGTCTGCAGAGTGACTTCATCATCTCCCGGATGCCGGGAAGAATTATATGAATCAAGCTGTATCTGCATTAAAGACAGTGGAGTTCTGAGCTCATGTGCTGCATTTGCAGTAAACTGTCTCTGTATCTCAAATGCATCCGAGAGGCGTTCAAGCATCTTGTTATATGAAACGCTGAGCTGGTTCAGTTCTTTAACATTGTTTTCTTCTATTCGTGAATCTGCCAGATTCTGTGCCTGTACCTCTTCAATTTTATCAGAAAACTCACTGATAGGCTTTAGTGCATGCCCACTTATAAAATATGTAGCTACTCCGCCAAGCAGGGCCAGCAAGGCAGAAATTATCAGGCTGTTTTTCTTGTAATCTGCCTTATTATTGTACACCTTAACAGAAAAATCATTTGCAAATTCATCCCATTTATCCTCCGGAATACTGATATATATTTCATCAGTACCGCTCCCATTATCATCTCCCTGGGCATCAACGGTTTCTTGCAGAGAATCAATATAATACACGCCATTTTTATAGACAAGCAAAGTAAGGCATCCACATATAAGCGCAATATATAATGTGATTATACAGGTAAGCCTCCACTGCAGCGACATTCTTTTCATCTGTCGGACTCCTCTCGTATTTTATAGCCTTCTCCCACCTTGTTCAAAATCGGATCATATCCAAGCACTGCCTTAAGCTTTCTTCTCAGCGAAGACATATGTACTCTGATCGCTCCACTGAAGCTGTCAACCGAAGCATCCCAGACATGCTCCATCAATTCCTCCTGGCTTACCGGTCTGCCCAGATTAAGAAGCAGATATTCCAGGATTCCATTTTCTTTTCTTGTAAGGGGAACCTTTTCTCCTTTTGCGTATGCCTCACGTTTTATCGTGTCAAACTTTATCCCGCCACTTTCCAGACATACATCCTTCTGTACAAATTTTCTTCTTGTAAGACTTCTGATACGCGCCTCAAGCTCCTGCAAATGAAATGGTTTTTCCATATAATCATTTGCACCCGCATCCAGCCCTTCAACCTTATCCGCAATTTGTCCCCTCGCAGATAATATGATAACCTTTGTCTCCTCATTTTTCTGTCTGAGTTCCTTTAAAATCTCCATTCCATCCATACCCGGCAGATTCAGATCCAGAACGATCAGGTCATATTCCTCTGACAGAATGCATTCAAGAGCCTCTTCTCCGTCATAACAGGTATCCACCTCATACCCGGCATCATACAGGCTTTTCGCAACCATATCACATATCTGCTTCTCATCTTCAACTATCAATAATCTCAAAACTGTCACCTGTTTCTTAACAAAAATCCTTCTTAACAAAAATTTTACAACAGCTATTGTATAATATCCAAGTCAGCTGGTCAACAAACACAATCATGAAAGGAGCTGCAATAACTTGAAGTACAGGAAAATATCTCAGATCATTTTACTCATCACGGGTATGGCAATGATCAGCTATGGTGCAGTCAGAGGTGAAGCGGCTGCCGTGCTCAGCAAAGCAATAAAATTATGTCTGGAGTGTGTAGGAATTGGATAAGAACAAATCACTGTCAAAAAAAACAGCCAGAATACGCGGATGGATACAGGCAGCAGCCACGCTGCTTACCAATATTCACATCCCCAATTTATTCAAAGGCAAGATCTATCAGGGCAATGCAAAAACAGTATGCGTACCAGGACTAAACTGTTACTCCTGTCCTGCTGCAACAGGAGCGTGTCCCATTGGTGCATTTCAGGCGGTCGTCGGATCATCCAAATTTAAATTTTCTTACTACATAACCGGTTTTTTCATTTTAATCGGTGTGATCCTCGGAAGATTTATATGTGGGTTTTTGTGTCCATTTGGATGGTTTCAGGATCTGCTTCACAAAATCCCCGGGAAAAAGTTTTCCACAGCCAGGCTGAAACCACTAAGATACCTGAAATATATAATCCTTATTGTTTTCGTTATACTTCTGCCGATGCTTGTAACGAACTCCATAGGAATGGGAGACCCGTTCTTCTGTAAGTATATTTGTCCACAAGGTGTTCTGGAAGGTGCTATACCACTTTCACTCGGAAATGCAGCTATACGCTCTGCTCTTGGAAAGCTGTTTTCATTTAAATGCCTTATTTTAATTACAGTTGTCGTTCTGAGTATTCTGTTCTACAGACCCTTCTGTAAATGGATTTGTCCTCTCGGCGCAATCTACTCATTATTCAACAAGGTCAGCCTTATGAGTATCAAGGTTGAAAGCAGCAAATGTGTCGGATGCGGTAAGTGTTCAAAGGCATGCAAAATGGATGTAGATGTATGCAAAACACCAAATCATCCGGAATGCATACGATGCGGAGCATGTATGAAGGCATGTCCAAAAGATGCGATCCACTATCAGTTTATGGGAAAGCCATGTTCCCAAAAAGGACATAAGCAATCTTCCAAAACCAACATGTAACAATCAACCACACTAATATTATTTAAATTATTATTTAAAGGAGCAATTATTTATGAAGACAAAAAGAACATTAATATCTATTATCACTCTCTGTGCAGCATTATCTCTCACAGCATGTAACGGATCAGGATCTGCCACCACTGAGAATTCACAAAAAACCCAGACAGAATCCACCACTGAAGCTGTGGACAATTCCAACACAAAGCTGGATGATCTATATCAGCAGGAGAACCAGATCTTTGCAGATCACCAGGATGTATGGAACAAGGTATTTGGCATGATGAATAAAAGCAGCGCTGATCCAAACGGAGATTATGCCGATTATCTGGCCAGCGCCGTTGAATCAAACAAGGAATCCTTTACAGATGATGAACTGAAAACACTTAACGATGATATTGAAACCATCAGACAGATTGAAAAGCAGATATCCGAAATCGAAAATAATAATACAGGATCAGAGAGCACCGACCAGAACGACAGTTCCGAAGAAATCACACCTTTCAAGAGTTTCTCCGGCAAGGATTTGGATGGTAATTCTGTTGACGAAAGCCTGTTTTCCAATAATGCAGTAACTGTCGTTAATTTCTGGTTTACCGGCTGCAAGCCTTGTGTCGCAGAATTATCCAAGCTTAATGAATTAAACGACGCCATCAAATCGATGGGAGGCGAGGTAGTAGGTATCAACACAGAGACATTTGACGGAAACGAAGATGCTATCAAGGAAGCCGCAGCCATTCTTGACAACCAGGGTGCAAAATACCGCAATATCTCCATTGACTCTGATTCAAGTATAGGCAAATATGCCTCCGACATCATGGCATTTCCTACAACCATACTAGTCGATAGAAATGGCAATATTGTCGGAGAACCTATGCTTGGAGGAATCGACAATCAGGACAACTATGACTCTCTTATGAAACAGATCCAGTCAGTGATCGACGCTGATAACAAGGATAAATAATTATAGTTGACTTTAAATTGAATATACTAATGAAAGGACAAGAAGCCATTCTGCTTTTCAAAAAAAGGTCATCTGGTTTTCAAGAAACCAGATGACCTTTTCCCGTGCAATAAAATTTCATATGCTTACTCCCTTCTTTTTGCCCCCCGTCTTTTACACTTCAATTCCCATCGCACGTATTGCATTTATATTTTTTTCTGCGCGCTCTGCCTTTAATTGTGAAACTTCTTTTTGGGTTGCTTCATCTTCAAAAAGTTTCCCATATCTTTCAATATTGTCACGAAACCGCCTTTCATACCAAGTCAATTCCCGCTCTCCTTCTTCTTCCGTAATTTTATTATCTAGAATGTCTTGCTTTAATTCCATTTTTATCTCTTGATAATCACTTTGCACTTTCACTCTATAGGATTCTTTATTCGGATACTTTGCCGGCAAAATAAATACATCCTCATTACATTCAGTTTTTCTGCTGATATACAAATTACTAAAATCATATAACTCTAAATAATCCACGCATGTCTTTAAATCCACCACCTTGTCAAACGCCGGAATTATATAATGCTCTATTCCAGTCATGGCAAACGCAATCTGTTCCCTAAGAGATGCTTCATCTCCCTTTTTGATGATATAATCAACCCCCGGCTGTTCATTCTCATACACCGTTATTTCATTGCATTTTGCCTTCATGTACATATGAGGCATCGTAGTATGTATCCAGTCCATACTGGCATACACAGACCGGTTCAGATTAATCTCCGGGCGGTATATACTGCCGACCGCACAGTATACTTCAAACCGTTTTTCTTCCAACTGCGGCGACAGAGCCTGCTCCAGCCGATAGTTGATGACTTGAATAATCTCAGGAGTTGCCATCCTCACAAAGTGCGGATACCTCCCCTTTACTTTCTTGAAGCCATGCGGCTCCAGCGTTTCCTTAAACGCCGCTTTAAGACTCTTGTCCACTTCCAATGTTCCCATTTCTCTTGCTCGCACATATCAGATGTACGATACCCCCTTTTCGTTAAATTTAATTAAAAAACGGAGTAAATACTGATGCACTCAGTGTTTACTTGATTTGTTTTTGCGAAAGCTACGCTGCAGTTCGTCGGTAACACTGTCAATAACATTGATATTGACAGCACTACAGCAATAATCCTTCTCGTTATTTGTTTTAATTTCCTCTTCTTGCTTCCCTTCTTTTTCCTCATTTTCTACACTTTGATTCCCATCGCACGTATTGCATTTATATTTTTTTCTGCTCGCTCTGCCTTTAATCGTTCAAGTTCTTTTTTAGTTGTTTCATCTTCAAAAAATTTCCCATATCTTTCAATATTGTCACAAAACCGCCTTTCATACCAAAGCAGTTCCTGTTTACCTTCTTCTTCTGTCATTTTTCCTTCTGAAACACGTTGCATCACTATTCTTTTTTCCTCATGGAAATCATTTTGCACTTTCACTCTATAGGATTCTTTATTCGGATACTTTGCCGGCAAAATAAATACATCCCCATTACATTCAGTTTTTCTGCTGATATACAAATTACTAAAAGCATATAACTCTAAATAATCCACGCATGTCTTTAAATCCACCACCTTGTCAAATGCCGGAATTACATAATGCTCAATTCCTGTCATGGCAAACGCAATCTGTTCTCTGAGAGAAGCTTCATCTCCCTTTTTGATGATATAATCAACTCCCGGCTGTTCATTCTCGTAAACCGGTATTCCATTTCGCTTTGCCGTAAAATACATATCTAGCTGTGTTGTATTTATCCAATCCATGCTGGCATACACAGACCGGTTCAGATTGATCTCCGGGCGGTATATACTGCCAACCGCACAGTATACTTCAAACCGTTTTTCCTCCAACTGTGGCGACAGCGCCTGCTCCAGCCGATAGTTGATGACTTGAATAATCTCGGGCGTTGCCATCCTCACAAAGTGCGGATACCTCCCCTTTACTTTCTTGAAGCCATGCGGCTCCAGCGTTTCCTTAAACGCCGCTTTAAGACTCTTGTCCACTTCCAATGTTCCCATTTCTCTTTTTTCGCACATATCAGATGTACGATACCCCCTTTTCGTTAAATTTAATTAAAAAACGGAGTAAATACTGATGCACTCAGTGTTTACTTGACAAGCTCCAAACGGTCAGAAGCTGTATCTCTGACAAATGATTCCTGATATCATGGCGCATGCCGAGAACATTACATATAAGATTAATCAATTATATATTAAGACAGATAAACAACGCGCTGTTTATCGCATAAAAATCAATATCCAAGAATAATAAATCAATCGCATTCCCATCAGTCCCTATAGTTAAACAAAGCATTTACATTTTAGATTGTATCACCCATACCATCTTAAATCCAATGCTTTGTAGTAGGCTGCTAATCAGAACCGCCGCCATCATCTCCACTTTCAGATAAGCTCCGAGTATCACACCCGGAAGATGTATTCCTCAATGATTGCCGGTACTATTGCAAAACAGACATTTCTTTGCACCAAACCGATCATTCGCCAATTGCTTTATCAACCGGCCACGACTTTCTGAGAGCCATATAAGAGATCAGGAAGTTTGCAAGCCAGCCCGCCGGCACCGCAAGCCAGACAAATTCGATACCAAAACGGGGCGCACAAATCAGGGCAACTGCCAGACGAATCGCGAGGTTGACCATATTTGCAATGAGAAATGGGCGCATGATCCCAAGTCCTCGAAGGACCCCGTCGGTTGCCATCTTGATTCCCATGAAGATGAAAAAGTAGCCAATCCATCTCATATAGCCCCCAGACACCTGATATGCCAAAGCGGTTCCATCTTTGCCAAGGAATAAAGATGAAATCTGAGTATGCAGTGTTTCAATTACTATAAATGCGATGATCGCAAAGCACACATCCAACACCAACGCAGCCCGATATCCTTTTTTGATACGTTTGATTTTCTTTGCGCCAAGATTCTGAGAAACATACGGTGAAACTGCATTTCCAATGGATACAAATATCAGTGAAAAAACATTCTCTACCCTCATCGTTGCTGAGTAACCTGCAAGTGCCTGTGTACCGAATGGATTTACAACTGCCTGAACGATCATCATACCAATCGACACTGTGGACTGCTGAAGAACCGATGGTACGGCAATTCTAAGCATGAAATGTAACTCGTGCCTGTCAAACCAATCAAAACGGCCTTTATATTGGCGCATACGCCAAAGAAAAATCAGCAGTGAAAACACTGCGGATATTCCCTGGGCAATAAGAGTTGCAAGAGCTGCACCGAAAACGCCCAGGCCGAGGCCTGCCACCATCCAAAGATCCATAACAATATTCAAGACAGAAGAAAATATCAAAAGGCCCAACGGTATCTTTGATTCACCGATTGAATTGAACATTGTTGAAAGAATATTATACATAAACAAAAATGGAAATCCAGCAAAATAAACACGAAGATACAGCACCGCTTCATCCAGTATGTCAGCAGGTGTCTGAAGCAGCGTCATCATCGAACGTGAAAAGATAAGTCCAAATACACCCAAAAGTATGCTTAGGATCATAAAACTTATCAGCGATGTTGATACTATTGTTTTCATTTTACTATAATCCCTGGCTCCAAAATAGCGGCTCACAAGCACGCCCGCACCTATGCCGGCACCGAGTGCCACACAAATGAATACATTTGTAAGAGCGGCACATGCGCCAACAGCCGCAAGTGCAGATGATCCGACATACTGGCCAACTATTATTGAATCAGCCATATTATACACTTGTTGAAAAAAGCTGCCCAAGATCATAGGCATTGCAAAAACAGTCAGCGCTTTAAGCGGTGCATCTGTGATCAAATACTCATCTTTTGACATTATGTTATTCCTCCAAATTGAATATTAATCCACTTGTCCTTATTTACAACAAATACCATTTTTTAAATTCACAGCCAACAAATTCTGCGTCCTCTATTGTTTCATTTTCCAGTATCACATTTTCAAACATCTACAAGTGGAATCTATAAAATTCAAAACGATGAATCAGATTCCGCCTTATTAAACAATACCCTTTCTTAATTCAAAAAGTCTTGCCATAACAGGCTTTTTAAAATGCACCGTTAATACATTTCCTTTGAATTCAAAATCAACCGGTTCCTTCTTAGGATAAATGCAGGATACTTGCATATCGTCTCTGATAAATGGAATACTGTCCAATGGTATGGACAAACTATCATCTGTGCAGTTTATGCCGGCTTTCATGTACCTGTCATTATTTTTTCCTTCCATTTGCCGCTTCCATACTGCAAGATATGCTTTGTTTTCAAGCTGAAGGCCTCCGCATACCCACATATCCTCATTGTCAGCAATATCAATCGGCCAATAAGGTATCGCATATTTGATATCCTGACGAATCGTCTTATAACAGGCAATTCCCTCTTTCACTAATGCAAGACGTTCCGGCGGAAGTTGTGCCAAATGACCACTCTGATGAATACGAAGCAGCATGGCATTTATCATATTATAAATTACTTCTTCCTTGTCTCCCTGGCGCATCGGATACGACCAGACTGCCGCCTGTTCCGGAGTAACTCCTGCCACAGCATTTGCTGCTATCGTCGCATAATTCCGGTAATCTTCCTGATCCGATGTAGACTGAATACTATATCTGGAGAGCAACGCATAATCAATGCGAAGGCCTCCGCTGGAACAGTTTTCAATTACCAGATCCGGATAACGTGCAAATACATCATCAAGCCAGTTTAGATATGCTTTTTCATGTTCAAGCAGTCCCTGCCCCACACTTTCCGCGCCAAGTTCAGTACCTATGCCCGGTTCAATGTTATAATCCATCTTGATATATCCCACTCCGTAATCTTTGACTACCCGATCGATCACTTCATTGACATGTTCGATGACTTCCGGATTTCTAAAATCGAGCTGATATCTGCTACGGTCATATACACGCTTTCCATGACGGATAAAGAACCAGTCATCCGGAGCATTCTTTGCTTTCTCACAATTGATTCCCATCACTTCAAGTTCCAGCCAGACGCCCGGTATCATTCCCTTTTGACGAATGTAATCTGTTACTTCTTTAATTCCATTCGGAAAACGCTCCCTGCTTTCCTGCCATTCGCCGACACTGTCCCACCATTCTCCGGGAGCATACCAACCGGCATCTATCACATAGTATTCACAACCGCATTCCGCAGCCGCATCAATCAGCGGAAGTTCTTTCTCCGTTGTCGGATCACCAAACAGGCAATTCATATAATCGTTGAAAATAACCGGTAAATTCTCATCATCTTTATTCGGTCTTCGAATCATACGGCGATATTTTGTCAGCTCACCCATTGCTTTTTCAAAGCTGTCATCTGCCACACCCACAGCAACCGGTACCGATTCAAATGATTCGCCCGGCGCGAGATTTTTGAACCAGTGAGACTGTACTTCGGTCGGTCCGCTGACACAGACATAAAAATGCGTATTCTGATCACTGATCTCATAATGCCAGGAACCGTTATGTTCAATCTGCCAGAATAAGCTTGTATGTGCCTCTGTATTTTCTACATACCCTAATGGTAAATACTTCTTCGTAGACCAGTTTCCGGTATTCGATACTTCAAGCACCTGTGAAGTACGCTGGTATACCCCGGGTTGTGTTTGCGCCAGTCCTACATCTCCGAACTTATATTCTTTGATACTCATCTCTTTCTGCCATCCATTATAAGGAATGCGCACTCTCATTTTCGCATCGGAATTGCTTTTTCCCTCTTTTTCAATTCCTGTATAGCAAAATGAAGATAGATATTCCAGACACTGTGTACTATCGCCTTCATTGATTACTTTATTGACCATACGAACGATAGAAGTGCCCTTATAAAACTGCATTCTTGTTTCTACGCGGACATGTGTCTCTTCCTTATCTTCCTGATAAATGGTTATCTTACGTCCAATCTCATTCCAACTGTCTTCCATCCCCGCATAGGTCAATAAATATCCCGGTGCTGTACAAATATGTTTATTTCCATGCTTTTCATATGGGCGATTATATCCGGCAAGGTTTACCTGTACAAGTTGAAAAGCCTCATCGATAAATTGCTCTTTTCTTACCAGATCTTCTGCCTTACATTCCTTTCCAAATTTGCAAATATCATTTTCATCAAATTCTGCTTTTGAAAAATGCAGCAATTTGATCTGATTTTTATCTGTAATTCCAAATACAATATGAATTCCGTTTTCATTGATTTTGATGTATTTCATTTTTCTCCTCCATGCAATAAATTTGCAATATGCTTTTTTTGCACATCGCCCTATCCACTAGAACTTTTATCGGAAAGCCGATAAAATAATCATAACAAATATAATCTTATTCTACAATCTCCTTACACCACAAATAGAAATCCATTTCCAACAACAAAAGAGACACTCCCTAATAATCTCTTACTGGAAAGTGTCCCTGTTATTTTTCTGTTATTTGATTTCCCTGTGAATCAGGTCAAATTACTTTGCGTTTCTGTAGATGATATCGTTTCTTCCCGGACCGTTTGAGATCATGGTGATTGGGAATCCGATATGCTCTTCAACGAACTCGATGTACTTTCTGCAGTTCTCTGGAAGATCCTCGTACTTCTTGATTCCTCTGATATCTGTCTTCCAGCCTGGAAGTGTCTCATATACAGGCTTTGCTTTCTTGAGTTTTGATGTTGTTGGGAAGTCTGTTGTAACCTCACCGTCGATATCGTAGCCTACACATACCGGGATCTCATCGAGATATCCAAGTACATCAAGTACTGTAAATGCAACGTCTGTTGTTCCCTGGATACGGCAGCCATACTTTGATGCCACACAGTCGAACCAACCCATTCTTCTAGGTCTTCCTGTTGTTGCACCAAACTCACCGCCATCACCGCCGCGGCGTCTGAGCTCATCTGCCTCGTCGCCAAATATCTCACTTACAAACTCGCCTGCTCCTACTGCGCTTGAGTATGCCTTACATACAGTGATGATCTGCTTGATCTCGTATGGAGGTATACCTGCACCGATGGCACCGTAAGCTGCCAGAGTTGATGATGATGTAACCATAGGGTAGATTCCGTGATCCGGATCCTTCAGTGAACCAAGCTGACCCTCAAGAAGGATGTTCTTGCCCTCCTTGATCGCCTCATAGAGGTATGCTGATACATCACATACATAAGGAGCAACCATCTCCTTATACTCCATGAGTGTGTTGAATATATCATCAACCTTTAAGAGTGGCTTGTGATACAGGTTCTCAAGAAGAACGTTCTTCTGTACTATAACTCTCTCGATCTTCTCCTTCAGTGCTTCCTCATCAAAGAGCTCGCTTACCTGGAAACCGATCTTTGCATATTTATCTGAATAGAATGGAGCGATTCCTGACTTTGTTGATCCGAATGACTTACCTGCAAGTCTCTCCTCCTCGTATTCGTCGAAGAGAATGTGGTATGGCATAACCATCTGTGCTCTGTCAGATACAAGGATCTTAGGCATTGGTACATTTCTGTCTGTGATGGACTTTATCTCCTTGAAAAGAAGAGGGATGTTAAGTGCAACACCATTTCCAATGATACTTGTTGTGTGACTGTAGAACACTCCTGATGGAAGTGTATGTAAAGCAAATTTACCATAGTCATTGACAATTGTGTGACCTGCGTTGGCACCACCCTGGAATCTTACGATTATGTCTGACTCCTGGCCTAACATGTCTGTGATCTTACCTTTTCCTTCGTCGCCCCAATTGGCTCCTACAACCGCTCTTACCATAATACTTTTCCTCGCTTTCGCAGCATTTTGAAATATTTTCTGATATCCGTATTGTGGCTGTTCAAATGCTTCTGTTTTGCAAATTACTCACAAGCCGGATAACCACAATACTTTTTTATTATAGCACTATTATGTCATAAGTAAAATCAATATTATTTATATTTATTATAAGCATACCTTATATTTATCTTTACATTTTGTAGAAACCAACATAAACTGTAAATATAATGGATTTTGTCCACCTCAAACACCATTTTACTTATATTATATATGCATAATTTTTTAAGCAAAATTATTTCAATCGTACCATTATAGAACGGTAAAAAGTCCTGAATTATTTTGCAATAAAACATATTGTTGACACACACATATTAAATGATCTCTATTGAATCTGGAGGAAATTATAAATGAACATAAATTTCGAATATTACAAAATCTTCTACCATGTTGCCAAAGCATCCAGCATATCCGCCGCTGCCAGGGAACTGTGTATATCCCAGCCAGCCGTAAGTCAGGCGATCAAAGCTCTGGAACAGGCGATCGGCATAGAACTGTTCATCCGAACCAAGAAGGGCGTCTCACTGACAAATGCCGGAGAACTCCTCTACTCCCACGTTGCAGCGGGATACGAATCCATCTCCCTGGGTGAACAGCAGCTCTCACAGCTCCTCCACATGGAGACCGGTGAGATAAGGATAGGTGCAAGCGATATGACACTACAGTTCTATCTCCTGCCATATCTGGAGCATTTCCACCAGCTATATCCGGGGATCAAGGTTCATGTCACAAATGCTCCGACTCCCAGCACGATAAATCATCTGCTATCAGGCAACATAGACTTCGGTATCGTCACCAGTCCTCTTCCCGCCGATCCTCACATGGAGATCAAGCAGGCAAGGGAGATTGAGGACATCTTCATCGCCGGACCAAGGTTTTCATATCTTCAGGGCAAAACTCTGGATTACCACGAGCTTGACGAGCTTCCGATCATTTGTCTGGAGCATGACACAAGCACACGCGCATATGTCGACACATTTCTGAGCCATGAGGGCGTGACTCTGCAGCCCGAATTCGAGCTTTCTACCAGCGATATGATTGCCCAGTTCGTCATGAGAAATCTCGGCATCGGCTCCATCATGGCAGACTTCGCCCAGAGCTATATAGACCGCGGCGACCTGTTCCGCCTGCAATTTAAAAAGCCCATACCAAAGCGTCACATGTGTATCATCAGTGACAGGCGCCGTGGTATGAGCGTTGCTGCAAATAAACTTATGGAGTTGTTGTAAGAATCATCCCCACACCCATATACCATAGTAAAATAGAGCATGTTCGTCCATTTGAACACGCCCTATTCTTATCACATATTTCTATAATCTGGAATCAGTTCATCGCACAGCCCTGTCTTCTCAAGCAGTTCTCTTGATGAGTCACCATAGATTCCCACTATATATCCGGCTCCGGCTGCCGCCGCTGCCCGGATTCCCGACGGTCCATCCTCTATGACCATGGTTTCTTCCGGCACTGCTCCGATGCGCTCCATGGCCCGGATGTACATATCAGGAGCCGGCTTAGCATTCATGGTTCCATCGTCGTATGCGCACAGCGTTATGTCAAACCATCTTCCGAGATCAAACTCTTTAAAATAGAATGCGAGATTTGTCATATTTGACCCTGTGGCTATGTTCATATTTATCCCCTGTTCCTTAAGTTTATCAAGGTATGCCACCAGGCCGTCCACCAGCTTGAAGTTTGCAGTATCTTCCATGTACATCTCTCTGTACATAGCCTCTTTCTCCTCGGTAAGTTCAAGTATCCTCTCCTCGGTGAGCGTACCCTTTCCCATGAGGTATTCCAGAATATCCTTGTTCGTGTGCCCCAGCACATGATGCTGAAACTCCTCCGTGCTCATCTGTCTGCCAGCAAGCTTCTCCGCATAATCCTTCCAGGCTATCTCATGATACTTTCCGTCAAATATCATTGTGCCGTTCATGTCAAATATAATGTTCTTTATCTTACTGTTCAATCTATTCATACTTGTCTCCTATATCTACCGAACGCAAAACATCACTTATCCTCACTAAGCAAATGCTTGTACGTTCCGTCTATTCCTATCGCTCCAAGTGGCGCAGTCACCACGATCGCCAGCACGGCAACCGACAATACTATATTACCACATGCCAGCCCTGCCGCAAGCGGAACTGATCCGATGGCTGCCTGAACTGTAGCCTTCGGAAGATACGCGATGACACAGAACAGCCTTTCCTTCCATGTGAGTGATGTATGTGCCACGCAGATCAGAACACCAACCGTTCTAAATGCCAGTGCGACAAATATCATAAGTAGTGCCGGAAATCCTGCTGTAAGGGTGTATCTGATATCCACAGCCGCACCCACAAGCACGAACAATATGACCTCCGCCGCAAGCCACAGCTTTCCAAATTTCTGTGAGAGTCTTCCCGACACCGACTCTGGACATTTGAGTTTCAGGACACATGCCATAGCCACCACCGCAAGGAGTCCCGACACCGACACCTTTCCCTCAAGCCATCCCTCTATCGCTATAAGCAGGAACGAAAATCCCAGCACAATGATGACCTTCATGCTGTTTCTCACGCAGTGTTTCCTTGCATAGGAAGTCTCAAAGAACAGATAAAGTCCATATCCAACGTCCACGCCAAGCAGTACTCCAAGCACGATGGATATTGGGATATTCACGAAATCCATGACATGAGCACTTCCGCCCTGCGCCATGCTGAGAAATGTGGTAAAAAGCACTATGACAAATATATCGTCGCAGGACGCCCCCGCAAGTATCATCTGCGGAATCGCCTTGTCAGTTCCGTACTTTTTCTCTATGAGATTCACCATTCTCGGAACAACGACCGCCGGTGATACCGCGCCTAGCACCGCGCCCATGACAGCTGCCTCTGTGCGGTTTATTCCAAGTATAACAGGTGCGCACAGTATGTATCCGATGATCTCGAATGACGCCGGGACAAATGAGAGCAGCACCGCCGAGCGTCCCGACTTCTTCAGATCCTTAAGGTCAAGGGACAGTCCTGCCTTGATAAGTATGATGATAAGCGCTATCTTTCTGAGATCCGCAGATATGGACAATATGGACGGATCAAGTAAATCCAGCACATACGAGCCAAGAACGATTCCCGTCGCCAGCATTCCTATGATGCGCGGCAGCTTAAGCCTCTGACAGATGGCGCCCATCGCCAGTCCGACTATGAAAATGAGTGCAAGTGATGTCAACATGATAGACAATACCTCCTTAATTTAGCAGATGTATCAAAGCATTTTCTTCTTATGGAAACAAAAAAGCTGACACTTCTGCGACAAAAATAATCGTAGAAGTCATCAGCTATATTAGCAGTTTAGGTTGCCCATTCAGGTTTTCCAGGGGAGAACCTCATTCCCTTTTATAATAATTCTACATCTTTATCCAGCCAAGTGCATTTGCAACAGAGCTGAGCAGGATAATGATGGCAAATACAGGGCAGAGATATTTGATCATGACTACAAATACCTTCTTTCTCCTGAAGGCACTCTCGCCGTGAATTATCTCCGCCTCTATCTTATCTATTCCAACTACCCTTGACACAAACAGGCTTGTGAGGAGTGCCGCTATAGGCATCATCACCGAATTGGTGAGGAAGTCGAACAGGTCAAGGAACTGCATACCTATGATCTTGATTCCTGCCAGCGGGCCATATCCCAGGGATGACAGACTTCCAAGCGCAAGCATGATAACTCCCACAAGCACCGTTGCCTTCTTTCTTCCCCATCCAAGCTCATCCTCAAATGTTGACACTGCACTCTCAGTAAGTGCTATGGAGCTTGTGACAGCAGCAAATAGTACGAGCAGGAAGAACACAATTCCTATGACAGTTCCAAATCCCATGTTCTGGAATACTTTTGGAATAGTAATAAACATCAGTGATGGTCCGGCCTGAAGGGTATCCGGATCTCCCCCAGAGAATGCAAATACCGCCGGGATTATCATAAGTCCCGCCATGATCGCTATACCAGTGTCGAATATCTCTACATTTCTGGTCGAATCCTCTATCGCAGTATCTTTCTTCATGTAAGAGCCAAATGTTATGAGTATTCCCATGGCAATGGAAAGCGAGTAGAACATCTGCCCCATGGCAGAAACCACTGTCATCCACGAGAAGTTCTTCACATTTGGCACAAGGAAGTATTTTACTCCCGCAAGTGCGCCTGGTCTTGTCACGGAATATACCGCAATTATGACAGACAAAACGATCAGTATAGGCATCATGATCTTGGATACCCTCTCTATTCCATTCTGCACACCGGCAAATATAATGATAAGTGTAAATGCGCAGAACGCCACGAAACACAGCTCCGTTGACACACCATTCGATATGAAATCGGTGAAATATCCATCCTCAGCCAGCAGCTTTGCATTTCCTCTGAAATACTCCACCAGATATTTGATGACCCAGCCGCCGATAACCGAATAGTACGGCACTATAAGCACAGGTATAACGGCATTTATCCAGCCGCCAAACGACAGCCATTTCTTCTTTCCAAATGATTTGAATGCTCCAACCGGACTCTTTCTCGTCATTCGTCCGATCGCCGTCTCCGCAACTATCATAGTATAGCCAAATGTAAGTGCAAGCACGATGTATATTATGAGGAAAATTCCCCCTCCGTACTTTGCCGCAAGATAAGGGAATCTCCATATATTTCCAAGGCCCACCGATGCACCTGCCGCCGCCAGCACGTACCCCAGCTTGCCCGAAAATGAACTTCGCTTACCATTCTTCATATCTTCCATATACCTTCACCATAGTTTACCTGGAACTAATCCCCGTAATCTTTCCTTCCACATTTATTTGCATATACATGTGATTCTAACATGCCCCGAGAGGAAAAGCCACTATATATTTGAACATCATCCAGACTGCTGGCATCTCGCCCTCAACACTCCATTTATTTTTGCCGCATCGCGATAAAATACTTCCTTTGAGACCGCCTTGGGGTTATCTCCAAAGGCCCTTATCCCCTGTACTACTCCATCAAGATATAAACCATCTTCCTGAAAAATATGTGTCATAGGGAGATCCCCCAGCATATCCATCAGCACAGCTACTTCTGATTCAGCAACCTTCTTTACCCCGATCATAAATTGTCCTTGTTTTCCGGGATGCTTTTCTGCTTTTTTGCACAGAGCAAACGGATACATTTTTATTGGATTTTTCTTTATCCACGCTATTCTCAGTCTCCATTCTACAAATACCCTTTTATCAAACGTGCATACTTATTCTCCGAATCCTCCACAACCTTTATCTTGCCCTGCCTTATGAAATGTTCTATCCTCGCCGCATACCACCAGTCACCGACTCCGATCGTAACCTGTCCCAGAATGTCACCGATCAGCCGGCACTCCTTAACCGGCTTGTCCGTCAGCTTGTTCCAAATGATAAAATCATAGAAATCATCTGACACACTGAGCACTGTTCCATTTACCACAGCCCTGAGCGGTGCATTTTCAAGGACAAGCTCACCCCACATCTCCGCATACATTCTTATCTCATCTGATGTGAGTTTCCTCTCATTTCCGAGGAGCCCAGCAAATTCCTCCGCCGCCACCTCGCTCCAGCTATGATACGACACTATTACGTTTTTCTTTACAACATGTTCTGGCTGCGTGACAACTGACACTTCATTTGGATAGTTCTTCAGGATGCTGCATACATGATAAAATCCACACCTTGAATATGGAGCGTCACTGTACCATATTCTTACCGGCTCACCACCCTCAAGAAATCTTATAAGCCTTGCAAGTTCACCGGCGTACACATTGCCAAGTTTCTTAAGTTCATTTTCATATTCCTCGTCCTGCTCCCACTGGTTCTGAGCATACATTGAGTAGATAAAATCCTTGCGGTACTGACTGTCAACTACCTCGCCGATGTAGCCCATGTCCAGCATGAAACCAAGGCAGATCACCTCGTCAGAAGAACCCTGTATCCACAGTGGCTGACTATTCTTATATTTCACATTCTCGCATTTTGCCGCTTTCATGGAACCTGCCGAACTTTCTCCAAATAGTATCTCTACCATAATCTGCTCCTTATCTTTCCCCAATACCACCTATCAGCCTGTCAATCTCCTGATATGCCGTTTCTGTCCGTGCTGAATATGTGCCATTCGGAGAATCTCCCTGCATAACAAACAAGATTTCTTCATCAGTTTTCGTGTATAAATCGATTCTGTCAGAATACCAGTTATAAACATGATACGGATATTTATTTAATATCCCATCTATCTTTTCAACATCACCATCATCATACCAGATAATATCCTCTGCGCAAAACTCAAAACAGGATATTGCCGCCTCATATATCAACATTCCCATCATAAATGCAGACAAACTATTTTCAGCCTGGCCGATCTCGTTGACCGTGCCATCGTCATCCGTTTCCACGACATACACAGGTGGATCATCCTCAGCCATATCAGCCCTTCTGATCGCGACCTGATATACACCTTGATTCTCATTCAATATATAAAAATATCCTTTTGTCTTCCTTGTCCATTTATACCTGCGCTGAAAATCAAGAGTAACCCAGGGATCATTGCTATGATTGAACAACTCGCTTGTTTTACCACATTTCTTCCATATCTCATATAGCGTATGTGGGATGCTCTCAAATCCCGCTCTCAGCTCTTTTATCTCCTCATCTGTATATCCTACAAATGACTTGATATTGTATATTTTTTGTAATAAGGCATAGTCCATTTGTTATTCCTCCAACTATAAGTCAAACTTTACAACTCTAACACTATCTGAATATGTGATATATCATCTTCCAGAAATTCTTCCGACGATTGTCTGAAACCATTCTTCTCATATAAAGACCGGGCAGATACCTATGCTTCAATAGTAAGCTTATCTGCATGAAATTCTATTTTAGCTACATTGATAACCTCTTCATCGATTCTGCTACCCAGCTCTCATCCGCATCTGCCCTAAGTTCTATGCTAACCGATAGCGAATTCTTGAATTTGCTAAACACTGTTTCGCCAATTTGGACTAAAAAATAAACCTTATAAGATTGTCGAGTTTTTTAGATTTCCAACAGAAAATCCTTTCCTAAAATTCTGCATAAAATAATCAGATACCTCTTCAATAGTTATCCATTATTTTTTCTTTCTAAAAATTTTTGAACGTGGCTCATATCTATCGAACATACAGGGCGTTTTTTCTCATTATCATATTCAATACTTATTTCAAAATATTGTTCATAACTATTTGAATAAATATCATCATAATAAAATGAGAGTACATACCTCCCCAAGTTTTCACTATTTTCTGAACAATTCTCTGAAAACAAATGAAACATCATCGGCGTATTAGGTTTTAATGATAAAACTGGTAAATATTTTCTATCATGTTCAATAGTCTCTTTACGATTTAAGCCATATCGCATCCGTATTGCAGCACCATTTCCAACATTTTCAAATTCAAACGGCACACAAATGTCGTCCACTACTTGCAATCTCCCGCCATTTTCAGAATAAACCCATCTCGTTCCCCCGTTATCCAGCAACTCCTGCTGAGTTTTTGTCAGTCCAGTGCTGTATCTAATTACACCATTTTCTAGGATACAGTAATAATCTGTAAGCTTATATTCATAATATCCTTCTACTTGCTTTGCACAAATTTTTGTATCTTTTGATTTAAACAGATTAGTTCTCGATCTTGTTTTCAACATATCTATAACAATAAATGGCATTGTCCTGTCTCGAACATCATCCTTGTAGCTCTTTTGACTATACCGTATTGTGATAAAAATACCATAAATAGCAATTACAGCTGCAATTATTGTTCCATAATAAGAAAGCATTGCTGAAGCGTCCCATTCTGCCACAAAAAATTCTCTTGATGGATGCAATTTAAAAAGGCAATTTATAATTATTGGTCCTATAATAACAAATGCCAATACTACTAAGATCATTTTATAATTATTTTTTATCCAGCCCCTCAAATATAATCTAGCTCCTTCCTAAATTTATTTAATTCAATCTTCATTTTCACTGAAATTATCTATCAACTCTCAATCCACAATTTCATACCCTGCTGCCGCCAGAACTTCAAGTGCATCTTGAAAATTCTCCTTCTTCACCATAACATAATCCGTATTGTATGTGGATACTGCAAATATCGAAATTCCGTTATCCGCCAGAACAGATGCGATTTTTGCCAGAATCCCGATCAAAGAAAAGTCCAATACGCCCTGAATGCGGAAGGCCATCCAGCCGTCATCACGCTTTATAACATTTGCCGGCACTTCACTCACCGGGCATACCAGAGACTTTTCCTCATCAGTTTTTCCTAGAAAACAATAATCAGAATCGAGATTCGCATATGTATAAGCTTCCACCTGACACACTGAAAATTCTTCATCAATCTTTTTTATCTCCATGACCTCTCCTTAAATCTATTTTGTAAGCACCTTTTTGCAATATCTATGTGCACCACAATGAGGACAAACTAATTTACGCTTTGTTAATGTATGTGCTCCCATTACATATGACTTCATATCCGGAACAAACCTTGTGTTGCAATCAGGGCATTCAAATGCTCCTGCCTCTCTATCAAGAATACACGCAATCACTATTCCGCCACATACCACTACTAACCCTATTGCGATAAGCAGAACCCTCAGCCAATTCTCCATCTCCAGAATTCCTGACAATAAAAACAATGGAAATGCCGCAACTATCGTAAGTGTCGCGACCATTGCAGACAAAATAATTTTCTTTTTGCTTTCCTGTGCCTCTCTAACTAAATTCACCATATTAACCTCTGCTTTCTTTCGATAATCCTCTTCAGATACTCTTTCGCCAGATAGTAATTCATTCACTGTTATCTCTAATTCATCACATAACGGCAACAGTAATGAAACTTCCGGAAAACCATTTCCCGTCTCCCTTAATTAAAGATATTGTTGGGTAAAAAAGAAAGGTCAGTCGATTTTGCCGATGAAGCGGTAGTAGATTTCTACTTCCTGCTCACGGCTTCCGTCCTCGCCCTTGACAGCTTCGTGGACGGTTATTTTTTCAATTAGAGTGTTCAGAAGTTCGGCGGTCAGCTCCACGGGGTTGACATACTGTTTCATCAGGGCAATCCACTTTTCAGCATCCGCTGCGGTCTGTACGGCGGCTTCCATCGTTTCGTGAAGCTGTCTTATTTTTGTTTCAAGCTCCTTTTGCTCGTTCTGGTACTTCTCGGACAGCATATTGAAGTTATACTCGGTTATGCGTCCGGCAGACCAGTCCTCATACATTTTAGCAAACAGCCCGTCAACCTCGGCTTTACGCTTCTCTGCCTTTTTCAGCTCCGCAGCCTGCTTTTTCTTCGCAGAGTTTCTTTCCCTGTCGCTGGCATTGAGCAGGCGTTTCAGCAGCTTGTCCTCGTCTTTCTGTGCCAGCATAGACCAGTATTGCAGTCTTGCAAGCACATAGGCATACAGTACATCATAGCGGATATAGTGCATGGAACACTGGCGTAATCCCTGCCCGTTCTTGCTGCAATGGTAGTACCCGTATGGGTTCTTATTCTGCTTGTTTTCCCCATAGGCTAAAGACCATCCGCAGTCTGCACATTTTATCAATCCTGCGAAAATCTGTGTCGTACCGTTTCTGCGTTTCCTGCGTCTGCTTGCAATCAGCTCCTGAACTTTTTGGAACACTTCTTCAGAAATGATGGCTTCGTGGGTATTTTCCACACGATACCATTCTTCCTGCGGCTTCCGCACCTTTTTCTTGTTCTTGAATGAAATGTTGCTCTGCTTGTTGTGAATGCTGTGACCGATGTAGGTTTCCTCTTTCAAAATGCTCTTGACCTGTGCTATCGTCCACGCATAGGCTTTTTCTGCGGGCGCACCGGCGTAGATATTGGCGAAAGTCCCGTATCTTTCATAGTTCAGCCAGCCGGGGGTAGGTACTTTTTCCTCCACCAGAATCCGTGTAATGCTGGCGGCTCCACGCCCGTGTACAGCAAGGTCAAAAATCTTCTCTACAATCCAGCGTGTTTCCGGGTCGATCAGAAGATGACCTTTTTTGTCCGGGTCTTTTACATAGCCCAGCGGTGCATAGGCTCCATAGTGTGCGCCATTGGCAAATCTTGTGTGCATGGCAGCCTTGACCTTTTTGCTGGTCTGTCGGGCGTGCATTTCATTCAGGATGTTTAAGAACGGTGCAAGCTCGCTTTCTCCGTTGATGGTGTCCACATTGTCATTGATGGCAATGTAGCGTACTCCCTTGCTGGGGAAATAGATTTCCGTGTACTGACCGGTCAGGATATAGTTTCTTCCCAGACGGGATAAGTCCTTTGTGACAACGCAGTTGATTTTCCCGTCTTCGATGTCATCAATCATCCTTTGGAAACTTGGACGCTCGAAATTTGTCCCACTCCATCCGTCGTCAATGTACTCGTCTACAACGGTCAGCCCATGCTCTGCGGCATACTGTCTAAGCATCATGCGCTGGGTCTGGATACTGCCGCTTTCCCCCTGTAATTCATCGTCACGGCTCAATCTCAAATATAGTGCAGTGTTATAAATCGTTGTATTGTATGGTTGTTTCACGGTTAAAAATCCTCCTTCTAAAAGAAACAACCCACGCTTATACAATACTCGCTGGTACAAGTATATCATAAGCGTGGGCTGATTGACAGTCGTTATTCCGTATTTTTTCAGGAAGCGGCGGCAGCGTGCTGGATCACATCTTCCAGCAGGCTGTCAAGCGGCTTCCCATCCTGTGCGAAATGCTCCGATACCTTGATACGGACTTTCCCCATGACAAAATACTGGGTGCCGTCTTTTTCGGTAAGCAGGGTGCCGCTGTTTTTGTTATTGCTCTCGTTTTTGCTTTTTGCCATAGGCAGTTACCTCCATAAATGAAATATGCCCGACAAGGGAATGTCAGACAGGTGTACAGCCGCAGACTGTCTCCGTGTCAACCAAACCGTGTCAACCGGCAGAAAAGACTTTGAAAACAATCCATAGGCGCTCTATTATTACTTTTTACTTTTTCTTTGATTTCTTGGTTGACATGGTTGACAAAGGAGAGAAATGCCCCAAATATCAGGCTTTTCCCCGTCAACCGGCTGTCAACCAAAGCGTCAACCAAACTGTCAACCGGTGGCTTTTCAGAATGGAAGTTCCATTTGCCGGGCTTCTTCTTCCGTGATTTCCTGAAAACCGTCCCCCTCCGGCGGAGCTTGGTTGACACGCTCCCAGCCTTTTTGAGAACCGTATTTCTTATACCGCTTCGGGCTTTTGTAGGCTACCCAGCCCTGTATGATGCCGCCCGCAATGCCGGTATTCATAATCTCGCAGATTGCCCGTGTCTCCCAGTCTGCCGGGGAATTTAAGTTCCCCAGCGCTTCCTCATAAAGCTGCTTGGAACATACCCTGTCGCCGGTGTAGTCCTCCAAATAGGCGTAGATCATGCCGGCCTGTGTGTCTTCCTGCATAAAGTCCTGCTGGTGGGCGTTCAGGTATCGGTTCATTTCCATGCTGAATGACAGCTTATACTTCCCACTGCGATAAACCGTCATGGCTTCCGCCCACATCTGTTCGATATACGCCCTCGCCGCCGCTTCATCGTCCAGTATGTGAACCTCCGCCCGTTCCGGGTACACCGTCACGGGGAGAAAGCGCCGGTTGCCGGTGCGATCACGGGGCAAAAAGTCCTGCCGGTTGGTCGTCCCTCCAAATACACATTGCCGCAGCCGGTCTGCCGGATGTGTCTCATACGGCACTTTGTAGGTTTCTTTCTGGCGGCTTAAGAATGACTTGATTTCCTCAATACTCTTGGCGTTGGCTGTGGCAATCATCTCCGACATCTCGATAATCCAATGCCCTTGCAGCTTGCGGTACACATTTTCATCGTCCAGCTTTTTCAAATCGTCTGAAAACCATTCGTCCCTGCCTGCCAGCAGCCGGAAAAAGGTAGATTTCCCGGCTCCCTGACCACCAACCAGACAGAGCATGACCTCAAACTTGCTCCCCGGTCTGAATACCCGCCGGATGGCTCCCATCAGGAACAGTTTCAAGGCTTCATAGGTGTATTCGTCCGTATCGGCTCCCAGAAAGTGATGCAGGGCGTAACGGATGCGCTCTGTGCCGTCCCATTGCAGGCTGTTCAGGTAATCCCTGACTGGATGGTAGCGGTTTTCATTGGCAACAATCTTGATAGCGCTCTGCACCTTTTTCTCGCTGGTAAGCCCGTAATTTTCTTCCAGATACAAAAGCAGGTAGTTCATGTCCATGTCGGTCAGCGTGGTACTGGTGCGCTCCCAGCCCAGCGGCTTCACAATGTCAATCTGCTCCGTCAAAAGGTTCAGGCGCAGCGCCCCGCGAAACAGAGGGTCACGCTGGAACACCGTCAGGCAGTTTCGGATGCTGTTCTTCACGCCGCCTTTCTGCGTCCCCTCTAATGTTTCCCGGATTTCTGCCGGTGTCTGCGCCGGTTCCATTGTGTCCATCGTCCTTTTGACCGCTTCCTGCGTTTCCGGCGGCAAGCTCTGAAATTCGCTGCTCAAGCCGCAGCACCTCCTTTCCCTGTGCGGCGATCAATGCCGCTTTTTCTTCTATTTCTCCGTATAACAAAATATCTAAAAGGTATTCTGTGTAGCTTATCCTCTGCAACGCTTCCACAAAAAGAGGATGCCAGATGGCATCCTGCGGCTGTGGGGCGTATGCTGTTTTCCAATGCTCCAGCAGGCGCAGATAATCGCATAGCACCCGGAAACAATACCGTTCCGTTTCCTGAAATCTCTGCTCCGCTGATTTTTGTCGGGGCTGTGACCTGTTGTGACGCTTCCTATCTGGCGGCGCATTGCCGGATTTCTCATAGGAAACGCCGAAGTCCTCCGCAAGCCTGACCGCAGCTTCCCGTTTCCCCAATCCATGCAGCAAAGCGGCAAAGTCGATCACATCCCCGGAAGCCCCGCAGCCGAAGCAGTAAAAGCGGCTGTCCACTTTCATGCTGGGCGTGCGGTCATTGTGGAATGGACAGCAGACCATGCCGTTTCTCCCCACCCGGATTCCATAGAATGAAGCAGCCTGCCGGGTGGTAACAGACTGTTTCACCGCTTCAAATACATTCAAATGCTCCCTCCATAAAAATACTGGTAGCGGTAAAGCTGCCGGTTATATCATAGCTCCATCTCATGTTTCTTTCTCTGTACTGCCTGTGGCTGCTCCCTCCGGCGCAGTGCGGTATCTACGGCGTTCTGCACCTGCCGTAGCCGTATGACTTCCTCCCGGAGTGGCTTGTGCTGCGGAGACAGTTCGGCATACTCTGTTTTTAACTGTGCGTATTCCTGTTTCCATGCTTTCAGGGCAATGGGTTTTCCGTCCAGTTTTTCTTTCAAAATACGGCGGGCGGCATAAAACAGCCGTAACTCCGCATCGTGGGATGTTTCAAATTTCTCCCTCTGTTTCTTAAACTTGATATTGTTCAATTCCGTATGAACAGGTTTTAGCCGCTGGTAATTCTCGCCCTCCCGTATCAATTCCTGCAATTCCTTTATCCGGGCAGATTTCTTTTTCATGGAGTCGCTTAACGCTTCAAATTCATCGTTGACAGAGGAAAGACGCTCCTGCAAATCCTCTAATGTGAGCAGCTTGTTTTCCGTCAGATAATTGACGGCTTCGGCAAACTGCTTTAAGTTTCCGGTTCTGGCTTTATTGCTCCATGCCCCTGCGTTGCGCTGGTTGTAATAAGCGATCAACAGGTCGGCAAGGCTCGGTGTCTGCGGTTTGGAAAGTTCTTCTTTTACCTCTGCCATCCAGACAAACAGGGCTTTGATCTTCTTCCTCACATCCTGCATGAGCCGGTTGGTGGCTTTAATCCAGCGGTTCAGTTCCCCTTTCTCGGTGCGGATGCCCTTTGCTTCCATCTGCCGGACATTAGCTCCCTCGTGGACAGTAGGTATCAGGTCAAGCCCCTGCCGCACATAGGAACGGTGGTCGATACGCACATCCAGCCCTTTTTCCTCAAATTTTGTATTAACGGCAGCCGCCCACTGCTCCCGCCAGTGTTCCAGCGTTTCCGGCTCATGCCAGTCTGTTGTATGGACAGCGTTAAACATATAATCGCCGTTTTTATCCCGGATTCGGTTTCCATCTTCATCAAGAAGATATTCCCGACGCTGTTTTTGTCCCCATGTGCCATCCGGGTTCAAAGGGCGCATGGTTGTCATCACATGAAAATGCGGGTTAGGGATGCCGCCGTCCTCTTTCTCCGGGCTGTGAAAAGCAAGGTCGGCAATCATGCCTTTTGTCACAAACTGCTCCTGTACGAACTTCCTCGCCAGCTCCATGTTTTCTTCCAGCGTCAATTCATTCTGCATGGCAATATCAAAGGAATAGGCAAGCTGTGCTTTTGGATGTTTCTCGCAGTTCTCCACAGCATTCCAGAGGGTCGCCCGGTCAAGATATATTTCCGGCGCATGGGGCGGCAGCATGATTTCCGAAGCGATCACGCCGCCCTTTTTGGTGTAGTCGCTGACTTCTCCATAGTAGCTGCTGTAAAGACGCTCCCCGGCTCGATAGGCTGCGCTGGCAATGGCGCTCTGACCGGCGCTGCGCTTGATCTGTGCGATTGAAAAATGATAAAGTGCTATCCTTAGTCACCGCCTTTCTCCTGCCCGGAAATACGGGCGTGGTTCTCTGTGGCAGACCGGATGAAATGCTCCGCCTGCGGCAGATTCAAAATGCTTTCCATGAGGGAATAAAATTCCGCTTCGGATAGCTCCTTTGTCTGTGGTGCAATGCTCTCAATAGCTGCCCCACGGGTAATCAGCCGGTGCGTCCTCTGTTTCCGGGAACCGCTTTCCAGATACGCCTGCCGGTTTTTCAAACGCTGCATTTTCCGTTTTTCCTGTTCCAGCAGGACAGTGGTTTTTTCATATTCCTGCTTCAACTGTTCCAAAGATTTTTCCATGTTCTCACATCCTTTGCTGATAAGATAAAGAAAGACCATCCGCAGACAGTCCGTGTGTCAGTGCTTCTATAAAACCCGATGAAAAGGGAAAACCGCAGAGCGGATTTCTCTTTGCGGCGGGTACACAGGGGATAGCCGCTTTAGCGGCGCAAGGGGGTGTAGCCACCTTGTCGGAGCGAAGCGAACGCAGACCTCGGATTGCTGATTTTATCAGCGGCAGAGGTAAGCTCCGCAGGACGCACGATACATGGTCTTTAGACTATGTATAGAAGTGCGCCCTTAGTTCCTAAGGGATTTTGCCGTTTCCGGCAGTCTTGTCCTTTTTCTTGGAACGCTTGGAAAGATACTTCGGGCAGTCAACCACAACCGCCCGGAAGCTCTGTTTACATTCGTGCTGGCATTTCCGGCACAGTTCGTTGTAAGTGATACGGCTGCGGTCATTTAAGAAGAAAGACCATTCCAACCGCCGCTTGTTACTCATTCTTGCCATAACCGGCTCCTTTCTCCGTTTCTATCTGATGTACGCAGATAGGCTGTTTTGATGTAGCGTCTCGGTATCATTTTTAAGTTTTTTTCCCTCTGTATGCCCCTTTGGAAAGTGCGGCAGTATTGCAAGTCAGGGAATGATACCTCACGCTTATTTGTCGCTTCCCGGTACGGTTTCGGAGCCTTTTGCCATCCATTCAAAGAAAGCAATTTTGCTGACCTTGATAAGTCTGCCCCTGCGGAACGCTGGAAAGCCGGGTGTGTGTACCAGCTCATAGGCGCTCGCTCTTGAAATTCCCATAATCCGCTGAATGTCCGCCACATCCAGAACCAGCGGTAAATCCTCGTAGCTGTTCAATCTCTTTTTATCGTTCATTCTGTTCCTCCCATAAATCAAATAGGTTAAAATGCTTCCTGTTGCCGTTCTCCCCAAAAGCCGTTTTCCTGCCCCATTCCTGCGGTGTTTCCCTGCATTGGTGCGCCGAATGCGTCACTTCTCCTGCCGGTCATATCCCTTTTGGACGGTCATTCACTTGTCAAGGTACTGTGCGGTACGAAATTACCAACCGCAATCATCATAGCGTACTATCCTTGACAAAACAATGATTCTGCGATACCATGAGTGTAACGGATATAACTGAATTATATAATTACCATAAACAAAGGCAGGGGATAGGGATGGAGAATCAGTTTATACGGCATGAGCCATGTTTTGAGAGGATTTTGTTTGTCCTGACGCTGGACAGGAAGAAAATGAAAGAGCGGATTTTGATTGGGGAAGAACAGCAGATCCGCTTCCGTCTGAACGGGAGCCAAAACGCAGAGGTGCTTTGTGATATGACACGCCCACTGGGAACTTTTTTGATAAACTTTGAGCGTGACACGGACAGAGACTGGAACTTATACGGGCTTTCTCCGCTGCGGCAAGCTCTCCACTCCAACCGATGGAAACAGCCGGAGCTGGAGCAGGCGGCAAGCGAATTTCTTTGGGAGAAATATCTTAGCAACGACCCTCTGAAAATGTATGTGGCGTTCCGTATCTGGAACAGCTATCTGCTTGCCAGAGAACCCCGTGACCGTAACGCTGCCTGTGACCGCTTCATGGATAAAATGAGCAGACTGACCGGGGTATTCCAAAACGAAACCATGAGCTTTGACAGGGAGACAGGAAAACCGAAACAATTTCAAGCTGGCAGCCTTTATTTCAAAGGCGCACCGTCAGAAGATACCCGGCTTGACCTCTGGTTCCCGGACAACCGGCGCACAGAAGAATGTGTGTCTGCCTATGCGTCCCTCTACCCGTTGATTACCTATTATCTGAACAGGCTGAATGACTGGGGGCTTTGCTTCCGGCGGTGCAAGGTCTGTGGAAAATATTTTCTGGCAAAGAGCCAGCGGTATGAGCTGTGCAGCGACAAGTGCCGAAAAGCACAGGCGCTTCAAAACAAGCGGGAATTTGACGAGAGGTCAAGAGAAAATAACTATGACCTGCTTTATAAAAATGAATGCCAGAACTGGCGCAACAAAATAAACCGGGTAAAAAATACCGCAGGCTTTCCGGCTGACCGTCTGGAAAAAATACAGGCTTCCTTTTCCGACTTTAAGAAAGAAGCCTTACAGAGAAAAAAGGCTGTAAAAACAGGAACGGCCAGCCCGAAAGAATTTACGGACTGGCTGTATCAGCAGAGTAATGTAATTGTTGAGCTGACCGAGATATGAAAAACTTTCTATCGTCAATTTCGCATTATTGCAATAACAGATTGCTTCTTCCATGAATGGTAATATTATCATCAAACTTTTGGAAGAACTATAAATGTCCGAGGTGCCTTTGATTTCGACAAAAAAACAGGCCGAATTGTTACAAAGCTCGGACATTTCAAAAATTTTTTGAGAAATGGCGAAAAAAGCGGGGCAGCACACGCCGCCCCGCCGATCCCATACGGTTATTCCATCGTCCGCATTTGTTCAATCAGGGATTGTTTTTTCTGTCTGCGGACTGTCCATACAGACAAAATCAGCTCCATTCCGAATAATACCAGAATGAACAGGCCCATTTCCAAAACCGGGAATTTGTAAGGCACTACCTTTCCGGCAAAAATGGCAATGCTCATTTTTCTGCAAGCAAAGATGGAAGCCGGAAGCCCAACGATCAGCGTCGCCAATGTTGCAAAGAGCGCATAGCACAGGCCCTCGCAGATGTTCATTTTACATAGCTGTTTTTGTGTTAGACCGATGGAACGCAAAACACTGTTTTCCTGCTTTCTGGACATCTGGTTAGAGAGTGTCGTATTGATAAGATTGATAACACCAAAAAGGAATACCAGCCATGAAAGCACCTCCATACTCCCGAATGCCACCTGATCTTTCGACTTCATATATTCAATCCGTATATTTATTTCATCTAAAGCAAGGTTACTATGGCTGGCAACAATATTTTTTAAGCCAGCTTTTACGATTTCCGCTTTTTTCGGATCGCTTGCAATACTCCACGAATAGTCAAATGAAGTAATTTCCGGGTGTAGTTCACAGAACAAATCCTGTGGTGCAAATGCAACAGCCCCATCAATAAGTAATTTACCATGCCCGGTATATGTGCCTGGGCCAAATAGCCCTGATATAGTAACAGGAACGGATGACTGCCCCTCTCCGAAAGATATTTCGACCGTTGAACCAACTCCCATATCTTCATAAGAATCTACAATCGAGCGTGAAATTACGATACTATGAGAATCTGTTGGCATCGTTCCCTCCGTCAATGCAGCCTCAACCTTAGCATAATTCTGATCGGTCAGCATATCACAGTTTCCAGTGTTCTGATTGATGTCCCCCTTAAAAGTTGTATGAAGCGTTTGTCTGTTTGCAATTACATCTGTGACACCATCAATAGATAAAATTTCCTGCTTTAATTCCTCGTTCAGTGGATTTCCTGCTGCCATAAGTTCTTCTTCTGGCACTTCTGATTGTAGATAAATTTTATAATCGCCATCTGGAAAATAAAGTCTTGCCCGTGCTTCCGGGGAGCGCGTTAATACAATGGAAGATACCACAAGTAGGATAATTCCGCCCAAACTCAATGAGGCTACAATAGCAACGGTCTTTTTTCCGTCACGCTTAAAATTCGCAATTCCCATTGAAACAGGATTGAGCTTGATAGTCTTTTTCCGGCTGCGGATGTCCTTTTGCGCCGGGGTAAAACGGACGGCTTCAATGGGGGAAATCCCTGCCGCAATTTTCACCGGCTTACGGATGGAAACAGATACCATGATCCAACTGCTTATAAGCGTTAAAATAACCGTTGCCACATAGGAAACAGCGTTAAAACCCTTGGAAAACAGGAGGAAACCGCCGCATACGCCCAGCACTGTGCCAATCAGAATCCCGATACTGCCGAGTTTGCGTCCCTCGTTCTTTACAATCCGCTTGATTTGCTTTGGTGTCGCACCAATCGTCCGAAGCTGCCCGTAGCTCTTGATTTTGTCATTGATGGAAATACGGAAGATACTCTGGATCACAATATAGCCGCCGATCAGAACAATGGCAATCACGCTAGCCATCAGTGGTGCAAAATCAAAGGATTTAGAGGCATAAGCAAAATACTTGTTGTTCATTTTGGGTATAGGAAGCTGATATTCCTCCGCAATCTCCCTACAATAAGAGGTCATCAGTTCTTCGTCCAACTGGTCGCTGTTTTTGAAATGGGCATAGGCACGATACCCAGCGGGGTTAAACCCATCCCATTCTTTCAAGGCAGCTTTGGAAAGAATGATAGCGCAGGTATTCGCTTCTTTTTCGTTTACGCTGTCCATAATGCCGGTAACAACATAATTACCATGAAAGCTCTCGGTGTCTAAGGTCACAGTGTCCCCAATTTTGGCATTGTTTCCATAGGTGGAAAGAAAGTATTCGCTTACGACAACTTCATTTGCTTTTTCAGGAACCCGGCCCTCTAACAACTCCATCTGCGCCTTGGTAATCTCCATCATTTGCGCGTCGCAATACACATAGGACGCATGATAGCCTTGTTCTGAAAGTTCCTCACCCAGCATATAGTAGCCGCCTACGCGCTCAAACTCCGGCAGTCCTTTCAGGGTTTCAATGTCGTTTTCCTCTACGCCCATCCAGACCGCCTCATAAGTATCAACAACCTGATTGCGCTGCATTTGTGTCAGGGAAGTAGATACAATTCCCGTAAAGCAGATCAGAAACGCCGCCAGCGCAACAGCGATCACTACCATCAGATTCCGGCGCTTCTCGCTTTGCAAACTTTTCTTTGCCAGCTTCTTTGTAATGGCGCTGGTATCATTTTCAAAAGGCCATGTCATAGCCTGCCACCTCCTTATTCCACAATCTTGCCATCCTCAATGCGGACAATCCGATCTGCAAGACGGGCAATGTCGTTGTTGTGGGTAATCATCACGACAGTTTGCCGGAACTCCGCACTGGTGCGCTTGATAAGCCCCAGCACCTCGGCACTGGTCTTACTGTCAAGGTTGCCGGTCGGCTCGTCGGCCAGCACAATAGCCGGTTTGGTAATCAGGGCGCGGGCAATCGCCACACGCTGTTGCTGTCCGCCGGAAAGATTGTTCGGCATATTTTTCAGTTTATCTTCCAGCCCCAGCAGGTGAACGATCTCGTCCAAAAACTTCTGATCCACCGTGTCCCCGTCCAGCTCCACCGGCAGGACAATGTTCTCATACACATTCAGGATGGGAACAAGGTTATAGTTCTGGAAGATAAAGCCGATGTTGCGGCGGCGGAAGATGGTGAGCTGTTCGTCATTCATTTTCGACAGCTCTTTGTCCCGGACAATCACATTGCCGGAAGTAGGGGTGTCCAGTCCGCCCATCATGTGAAGCAGGGTAGACTTGCCGCTGCCGGAGGTTCCCACAACGGCCACAAACTCGCCGTCATTTACGGAGAAGTTCACGCCGTCAAGGGCGCGGGTGATATTCGGCTCTGTGCCGTAATACTTTTTCAGGTCGATAGTCTGTAAAATGCTCATAAAATTCAATCCTTTCTTTGTTTGTTGTAAATGCGGAACGCTGCTGCGCCGGTGGCCGCCAACTGTACCAGAATCAGCACAGCAAACAGGCCGAAGCTCTCATAGTAGAACAGTTCATCCCAAAACAGGAGAACATCACAGAGAGCAGTCAAGGCAACCGTCCAGCGGATGTGCCGGGCCAGCCATTGCCGGAATACCAGCACAAGGGCAACGGGCTGGACGATCAGCAGCGCCAGATTCAAAATCAAGGTCGGGGTCAGTTCCATTGCGTCGCCTCCTCACTTTTGTTGATAAGGTCATTGTAAAACCCAAATGTCCGCGAAATGTTACAGCGGCCAAAAAATTTCATTGAAAATCGGGGTGAAATGTTACAACACTCGGACATTTCAAAATCAGTCTGCCATTTTGATCCGTTCCACCAACGAATTTCTGCATTGAATTTTTAGACAGATAGCAGAAATTATAATAGGTGTTATTATTAAGCAGACACCGTAAATCAGTAATGGAATAAAAGGAAAAGCATATTGAAAATAAGTTAATCCATTCGCAGACAATATCCGTACTAACAAATACCCTATCAAGGTTCCTACCACAACCGTAATAATCAAGCATGGAATAATCAGTAAGACACTTTCATGCAGCAGCATTTTCTTTAGCTGCTTTTTTGTCATACCGATAGATTCCAATATTCCAAATTCTTTTCTCCTTGTACTGATACGACTAATCAAGGTGTTTGTCAGATTAAAAATGCTAAACATAATGACAAAGGCAGATACTCCATAAACTTGTACGCTGGTATTATGAATCGTATTTGCCGAAGATGCTTTTACCTCTTGTAAGGTTTCCATTACCAAATCAGGGTGTCGGGACAGTATATTATTTAATTTGCTTTCTACTGATTTACCCACTTTTTCATATTCAGGTACGGACAAAGTTAAGGAAGCTGTTAAATCCATATCGCCCCACAACTTTTCTATGGTTTCTTTGGGGAGATAAAAGCCCTCATTCATACTTTTTTCGGAAGTACCGGCAATCAAAATATCTATGCTGTGTTCAGCCCCATCAAACCATCGTAATGTCACTTTTTCTCCTATTGACGGGCAAGCATGATAGACTTCTTTCTGTACACTTGTTCCTAATATAACCATAGCGTCTTGTTTCACCAATGTTTCGTATGTCCAATCAACAGGAAGCGTTTTCAAAATTTCTTCCTGATTATCAGGCGTAATCGGAATAATGGGAATTTCTAATTGTTCATTGTGATACTCAATAATGGCTGCGGTTCTCTCCGTAGCATAAATCTCTTTAACTTCCGGGATTTGTTGCAATTCTTCCATGAGTTCCTGTGAAAAAGGCGTATCAACTTGATACTCCGAAATACCATACGGTTTCGGATTGACTAATGTATTGTGGTTAATCGTAATATAATATTCTCCATCTTCCAAATTCCCCATTCTTGCAAAGGAATCTGGATTCCATGATGATATAAAAGTGGCTCCAACCATAAATAAAATCCCGCCGATTGCAAGCGAGGCAATCGTCAGATTGTGTTTTTTTCGATTCTGCTTTTCGCTCAATACGGCTAAAGAATACGGTGAGAGACGAATATGATTTTTCCTGTTCCGCACTCTACTTTCTTTTAGTTCTGGATTGTTTCCAACATATTTTGTTGCTTCAATAGGGGAAATATTTGAAGCTATTTGTGCGGGCTTGTATACGGAAATTTGTACGATGATAATGCCTAATATTATTGCGAAAATACTTGTGGCTATGGCATTGATAATCGTTATTCCATTCGGCTCTAACAAATATGCAAATATGATACCTACTGTAATACCGGCAGGTATTCCGAACAGGCAGAAACGATACCCCTCTTTACGAATCATCCGCTTAATTTGTTTTTCTGTCATGCCAATAGTTTTGAGCTGTCCAATCTGCGACACTTGATTTGATACCGAAAGGTAGAACACACTGTATATGACAATTCCGCTTGAAAATGCAATAAAAAGAGTAGCTAAAAGAACACCTCCCATTCCTGATCCACTGATAAGTGAGGAACAGAATTTGCTATTAAAATAAAGCTGGTTCCTGCTTATGTCTTGGGATAAAGCCAGACGATATACTGTATTCTCAAAATCAATAAGTCCCATTTCCGTGGCACCATTTACACGAATCAAGGCACTATATGGAATATCAGATAATAACACACCCTGTTCTGCATACGCTGGGGAGACATAAAAGTAAAATGTTCCTGTTTCCACATTATCAGTAAAACCAGTAATGATGAAATCCTCTGTTTTACTCCCTGCCGTTGGTAAAGTGATGGTATCTCCTATATTTAGCTGATACCCCAGTTCTAATTGCACATTTTTATCAATTACAATTTCATTGTACTGTTCTGGACAGGTTCCACTGACTAATTCATAGGATTTTATAATTCCAAAACCAGTCGGCATATAAACCGCTTCAAATTTGATCCCATCCATCAGAAAACTATCACTATGCTTATAGGGTACAATATCTTCAAGATCAGGTTCTTTTTTCAGAACTTCTATCTGTTCTGCTGTAAGCCCCCCGATGGTAGCTTGCTGCATTTGATTCAAAATCTTTTGTTCACTAATTTTGCTGCCTTGTTGGAATAAGGAGATTCCCACAATCAAACTAATTGCCAGCGCAATGGTCAAAACATTAAAAAAGCAAAAAATACGATTTGAAGATACATTGCGTTTTGCTAATTTCTTTACAATGGCGCTGGTATCGTTCTCAAAAGGCCATGTCATAGTTGTATCACCTCCATATTTGATAAGGGTATTGTAAACCCCAAATGTCCGCGAAATGTTACAGCGGCCAAAAAATTTCATTGAAAATCGGGGTGAAATGTTACAACGCTCGGACATTTCAAAAAAATTTACGGCGGGCAGCCGGAAATGGCCGTCCGCCGCGTTCTATTTTGTAGGCAGCATAATGGAAAATTCCGAACCCTTGCCCGGCTCCGAAACCACTTTGATATAGCCGCCCTGCCGCGTTACGATCTCGCGGGCCAGATACAGGCCAATGCCAACGCCCTGCTGTTCGTGTACTTCTTCCTCACGATAAAAGCGCCGGAAGATAGCGGCCTGATTGCTTTCGGAAATGCCCTTGCCGGTGTCGGTTACTTTAATCTCCACATACATTTCCCATAGCACCACCGACACAGCGATTTTTCCGCCCGCCGGGGTGTATTTCACCGCATTGTCCAGCAGGTTAAAGAGGGCTTCGGATGTCCACTTGCTGTCATGGGAAACGGTCAAATCCTCCGGGCAGTCCACGGACACAGCGATTTCCTTTTTCTCCGCTGCATACACGATCCCACTCATGGCCTGCGCCACAGTATCAAAGAGGCGGCCCGGTTTCTTATCCAACTGGATCACGCCTGTTTCCAGACGGGAGGTTTTCACAAGGGCCTGAAAGAGAAAGTCCAGCTTATCCGTCTGGCTGCGGATTCCCCGGATAAAGTCGGTGCGCTCTGCCTCGGCCATAGGCTTTTCCAGCAGGGTGTCCGTCGCCATTTTCAGATTGCTTACCGGCGTTTTCACCTGATGGGAAATATCCGATACAAGGGTCTGTAACTCCTGCCGTTCCTCGTCCACCCGGCGGCGGTTCTCCTGCATGATCTGGTAGAGCCTTGCCAGACGGTGCCCAATTCTGGCAAGCTGGGTTTCGCTGTCCTCTGGGCGCTGGGGCGCTTCATTCCCGGCGATCATGTGGTCTAAGGTCTGGCACAGGTCAGCGGTAAACTGCGACAGCCGCTTTCCAAACGCCTGCGTCAGTACGAAAATCCCCACAAGGGCACACAGCAGCAGCGCCCCGCCTGTCAGCAGCACCGCCGTCTGTTTTGTCACAAAAAACAGGACTATGGTGATCCCGGACATGGAGAGGACAAGCCCTATTGCCACCCGGCCAAACAGCCGCTTTACCGAGAGGTTTTGAACCTTCATTTTGCCTCGCCTCCCGTCCATTGATAGCCCATGCCGTAAACAGTCTTGATGTAGGGTGCGCCGCCGTCGGATTCGATCTTGCTGCGAATCCGGCTGATGGAGGTTGTCAGGGTGTGTTCGTCTACAAACCTCTCGTCTATATCCCACAGCTTTTCCAAAAGCTGCCCACGGGTCAGCACTTGCCGGGGATTTTTACGAAACAGGTTCAGCATTTTGTACTCCATCGGGGATAGGGTCAGGGGCTTGCCGTTTAGGGAAGCCGTCTGCTCCGAGAAGTCCAGAAACAGCCGTCCGTCATCGTAAATGTCCTTAGCCGGTTTGTGGTGTTCCAGCATGGCGAACATGGCTTTGATCTTCCGCTGCAAGGCCCCGATTACAAAGGGCTTTGTGATGTAGTCCACCGCGCCCACCTCATAGCCCCGTATCTGGTCGCTCTCCTGATCGTTGGCGGTCAGGAATATTACGATGGTGTCCGGGTGCTGGGGCTTTATCAGCTTGCACAGTTCAAAACCGTTCCCGTCCGGCAGGTTGATGTCCAGCAGCACTAAATCAAATTCCCGCTGGCGGATGGCTTCGGCTGCGGTTCTGGCATTTAGGGCAGAAGTCACGCCGTAGCCGTCTGCGGTCAGGTTATAGTCTAACATCTTATTCAAAAAACTGTCGTCCTCGACAATTAAAATCTGCTCCATATTCTCACTTCCTTTGCTTTTTGCAGATAGTATAACAGGCAAATGTCCGAGAATTGTTACAAGGACAAATATATTTATCATTTTACAGCTTTTTTATGTGTACTGCAATTTTATAAAAGAAAGGACAGCAGTATCATCAAATTGCTGTCCTTGCGGTTTATTATAGCTGGTAGTGTATAAGCGTGGGTTCATCATATTTGGTGTGGTATCTTTAACTATGGGAAACTCCTCGTTCCCATTTTGAAATTGTTTTATCGCTGATTCCAAGTTTTTCAGAAAGCTGTTTTTGAGTATATCCCTTTCTCTTTCTCTCATCAGCGATGAATCGTCCAATTTTAATCTGGTCCATATGTTTTCCTCCTTTCTGGCTCAATTATCTCCCCATTTTATTGCCAATCACACCCACGAGGCGTAGAATATGGTGAATCTATGCGGGTTCTACGCTTCGTAGACTAATCTATTTATCTGTTATCACCTATTTCTTACCAAAGCTACTTATATCTTCTAAATCACTTACCATCTACGACAGCCTGCAAATCATTATATATTCCTCATCATTCTCGTCCACGATCTGGAATCCAACGCTCCACTATCTCCAGCTCATCCCGTGTAACCCGGCATATGAGATTTAACACCTCCACACCGGCAGCCTTCGCCTCATAGAAAGTCTCCGCGAACTCCCTGTGTATTTCCGCATTTGGCCTGACATCAGTTATCCCTGTCATCGGAATGACAAATGCCACATAGCATTTATATCCCTCGGAGACCGCCTTCATCAACTCCCGCAAATGCCTGACTCCCCTGTCGGTGGGTGCATCCGGAAAATATCCTATCCCATCGATCTCCTGCGTACAGCCCTTGACCTCCATGAGATACTTTGTGCCATCCTTTTCCATATAGAAATCAATCCTTGAATCCCCGTATACATACTCTGGCTTTATAAAGTCATAATCCTTAGTTTTAAGCCATTCCAAAACCACCTTATTCGGCACCTGACTATCCACGTTCACCCAGCCAAGCTTTGGATCCTCCACCGCTATGAGATCGTATTTCGTCTTGCGGTTTGGATTTGCAGACTTCTCAAGGCTGACCGTGTTCCCCGGTATCAGCAAACTGCTAAGCCTCCCTGTGTTCTTTACGTGCACGGTCTCTGTAACTCCGTCTATCTCCACATGGGCTGTGAACCTGTTTGGCCTTTCTACGAACTTGCCTGAGATAACATTTGTATATTTCACCTTGCCTTACATCTCCCATCTATTCCACAACAGAGCGGTTCATCATGTAGAATGAGAACCTTGCCTTGTCCACAAGCTGTCCCTTGTCATCGTAAATATTTGCCTCGTACAGTGACACCTTCTTGCCCTGGCGGATCTCGATCCCCTCACAAATGAGATACTCCGTGTTCATAGCCGGAGCTATATATGTCATGGTTCCATCTATAGTTGAAGAAAACTTTCCGTAGGTACATGCTGCGATCCCGCTCACTATATCCGCAAGTGAGTACAGGCATCCACCATGCACAGAACCATATGGATTCAGGACATCCTCTGTGACCATCATCTTGCCCTTCACATATCCAAGGCTCATATCGACCAAATCTATTTTCAGGTTCTGGACATAGATGTTGTCCTTGTTAAACCTTATCAGCGCCTGTTTCACATCCTCGGACATAGCTTTTTTGTTGTCGTTTATCTCATTCATGCTTAGTTTTACCTTTCAACTCTATTTTCATGTTCATACATCCTGCGCACATATCAAAAGCACTTGTCCAGAATATCCGGATCAAGTCCTTTTCTTCCCGTTACAAATCCAATTCCAAAGTACAGCACCGCACCTACCATCAGTCCCCACACGACCGCATTTATCCCAGCGATCTTGATAAAATACGTTGCAAATATATATGTTGCGATCGCGCCTACGCTGCTGCACACCGCCGCCTGCTTAGTTCCCTTCTTCCAGAACAGGCCTCCCACAAGGGGCCAGAAGAATGTGCATTCAAGTCCGCCAAATGCAAACATGTTGAGCATGAAAATTATATCCGGCGGATTGATCGTGAGAACCATCACCACCACGCCGAGCAACATCGTAAGTATCGTGCTCACCAGCTTGACATTCTTGTCGTATTTCTCATTTTTCACTGGATCATCACCCACCACGTAATTCTTCCACAGATCCTTCACTATAGCTGCTGTGGCAAGTATGAGGAGCGAATCCGCTGTCGACATGACTGCTGCCATCGGCGCTGCGAGGAATATCGCTGCTATTCCAGGCGGCATGATCTTCTGTACTATATATGGTATAAAATAATCCGAAGTCGGAAGATTGTCCGTATCGACAAGTGCGCCAGCCCATGTTCCTGCAAGATGCATTCCCACGATCACAAAGCTGCATGTGAGAACTCCGATCCACATCGCTCTGTGCATGCTCTTCGTATCCTTAAATCCCATGGCGCGCACAGCAGTTTGGGGAAGTCCCAGCGTTCCAAATCCCACAAGCACCCAATAGCTGAGCAGCCCTCCTGGCGTGTATTTCGAGAAAATGTCATCGTACACCTCCGGCAGATTTGTCTGAAGACCGGCATCTATCGCGGCAAGACCGCCCCCGCTCCTTAAGACAAAGAATATAAACAGGAATGTTCCGATACACATTACTATTCCCTGAATCGTGTCAGTTATGACAACCGCACTGAATCCGCCAATAGCTGTGTACAATATCACGACTGTGCCAAATATCAAAAGTGAACTCACATGATCCATTCCCGTTATGGATGCTATAAGTGTGGCTCCTCCCGTAAACTGGCTTATCATCTGTGCTATGAAGAAAACTATAAGTCCAAGGCTCGTTATAACCACCAGCGCATCGCTCTTGTATCTCGCCTTGAAGTAGCCCACCACTGTCACAGCGCCCGTTCGTCTGGACACTATCGCCAGCTTATTTCCAAGCACACCGAGCACCAAAAATGTGACCGGGACCTGGATAGCAGCTATCCACGCCTGTGCATATCCATATGTAAGCCCCGCTGCACCCGGCCCTGATATAAATGAACTAGCGGAGGTATATGTTGCCATGATCGTCATGGCTAGGACGATTCCGTTCATATTTCTTCCGCCTATGAAATACTTCTTCTCGGACGTTGTGTGCAGACTTTTCTCCGCCCTTCTGCTGTAGACAAAGCTCACCACAACATTGAATAACAGATATCCGAGAAAAACCGATAAGATCAATATCTGATTACTGTTCATTTTCACCCTCACTCTCATCCTCTTCATATTGGAAATCTACAAACACAAACTTAAGCAGCCAGAATACACCGATTACCGCAAGCACCACTGTTCCAAGCACCGAGACCACAAACCACGCCGGCATATGGAACACCGTCCACCCGGTGCCATTTAGCAGAAACGCGGTTAGCACATGCCATAAAAAACATACAAATACCACAAGCAGCGTCGCTTTGATCTCTTTTATGCACTGCCTGTGCTGTTCTTCCTTTGTCAGTTTCATCATAATAATATATCCCCTTATATTTCATAAATACAACGAACAATGCTCATTATATCACGCTGATCATTTTTTTCATAGTTACCCCGCCAGCCACCAAAATCCTGTGCATATACAAACTCTGTATTGTTGTCTGCACAAAAAAACTGGCGCACAGACGTTTCGTCCATACACCAGCTATTTATAGTTTACTGTATACCGATTTATGTTACGCTATTTTCTCTTTAACATTTTCCAATTCATATAACGTATCCGGATCAATATCCAGACATTTTGATGTATCCCTCGTTCCTGTCACATCCCATGCCAAAGTTCCATTCAAAATTGTACATGAATTCAAAAAGAAATCTTTGTCTCTAAGCGGTTCAAACACTTTCTTATCCAGTAGTGGTTTTGCATCATAACATACAATTTTGCCATCCTCAAAATACACATATACTGTATAATCTTCAAATGGAACTACCTGTACTATATCATATATCATGCCAATTCCCCCTCTCTGTATAGTATATAAATTTTTAAATCAATGGATTTATTCTGTTTAATGGCAAACCATCCTTCGATAATTCCCAATTCTGCATTAACTCATCTTGATGAATTACGCACCATGCAAGTATGAGCTTTAACTGCCTTGAAGGCAATGCACCTTTTATAACCCGTGCTTCATTTATATCTATTATAGCTTTATTTCCGTTATATTCTGCATGAAAATGTGGCGGATTATGATCATCATAATACATAGTTATTCTGATTCCATAAAACAGTGATATTTCTGGCATACTATCAACCTCCAATTATTATTGATAATATTATACTATATCATTCCAAGGCTATTCAATAACTATCATTACTATATCAAAAGATAACTTAAGTAAATTTAGTCTTCTCTAGTTATTTTTTCCTAACCATATTGGCACAATCACTTATAAATTTGAATACAAAAAGCGCCAGCACATAAACCTTGGGATATATCCAATATTAAGCGGACATACCACCAGCGTAAATGCGCCAGCGTCTTATTTACTCTATATACATTTTAATTCAGATCTTTATACATTGATCTCCGCAGTAACACCGAGGATATCCTTGTTCTCATCGAGGATAGGCTGAATGACCTCTGAAAGGAACTCTCTTGTCTGTTCAGGAGCACGACCTACGAAGTTCTTTGGCTCAAGGATAGATACGATCTCCTCCTTTGTCATACCAAAATCAGGGTCTGCTGCGATACGGTCAACGAGATCATTCTCTCTTCCGTACTTCTTGACCTGCTCACCAGCAAGCATTGAGTACTCTCTGATCTTCTCATGAAGCTCCTGACGGTTGCCGCCACGCTTAACAGCATCCATCATGATATTCTCTGTTGCCATGAATGGAATCTCCTTCATGAAGCACTGATAGATAACCTTGTCATATACCACAAGACCATCAACAACGTTCAGGTACAGATCAAGGATTCCATCAACTGCGAGGAATGCCTCTGGAACTGAGATACGCTTATTTGCTGAGTCATCCAGTGTTCTCTCAAACCACTGTGTTGCGGCTGTGATAGCAGGATTGAGCGCGTCGCACATTACATAATTGGCAAGTGATGCGATTCTCTCACTTCTCATTGGATTCCTCTTGTATGCCATAGCTGATGAACCAATCTGGTTCTTCTCAAATGGCTCCTCTATCTGCTTTAAGTGCTGGAGAAGTCTGATATCATTTGAGAACTTGTGTGCACTCTGTGCGATGCCTGAGAGCACATTAAGAACTCTTGAGTCGACCTTTCTTGAATATGTCTGGCCTGATACAGGATAGCACTCAGCAAATCCCATCTTCTCAGCGATCTTTCCATCTATCTTTCTCACTGTCTCGTGATCTCCTCCGAAGAGCTCAAGGAAACTTGCCTGTGTTCCAGTTGTTCCCTTTGATCCGAGAAGCTTCTGCTGGCTGATCATGTACTCTATATCAGAGAGGTCAAGGAGCAGCTCCTGCATCCAGAGTGTTGCACGCTTGCCGACTGTCGTTGGCTGTGCAGGCTGGAAATGTGTAAATGCAAGAGTTGGAAGATCCTTATACTGATCTGCGAACTTTGCCAGCTCATTTATAACATTGATGAGTTTCTTTCTGACAAGCTTTAATGCCTCTGTCATAACGATAACGTCTGTGTTATCGCCTACATAGCAGCTTGTTGCTCCAAGGTGGATTATTCCTGCTGCCTTAGGGCACTGAACACCGTATGCATATACGTGGCTCATTACGTCGTGACGAACCAGCTTTTCTCTCTCTCTGGCAACATCATAGTTGATGTCATCAGCGTGAGCCTTGAGCTCCTCGATCTGCTCATCTGTGATTCTTGGATTGCCGTTCTCGTCCTTGAGACCAAGCTCCTTCTCTGTCTCAGCAAGAGCTATCCACAGCTTTCTCCATGTCTTAAACTTCATATCAGGTGAGAAAATATACTGCATTTCCTTACTAGCGTATCTTTCACACAGTGGGCTTTCGTACTTGTCCTTACTCATGTCTTTACCTCTTTCTTCCTGTAGTCTCCCGCATCTGCCAGCTGACAAATGCTTTTATATCTTATCACACAACTATTATACATGGGTTTCAGATTATTTCCATGCTTTTTTTGCATAAACCAGAAATTCGGAATCAATATCTGCTTTTCCGCTGATATGATTCCGAATTTTTACTTTATTGTCTTCCGACAAGTGCGCACTTTCGTGCGCTATCACCAGGACTCCTCCCGCTTACGCGGGCCCCTCCTCATATCTTGTCTTCCGACAAGTGCGCACTTTCGTGCGCTATCACCAGGACTCCTCCCGCTTATGCGGGCCCCTCCTCATATCTTGTCTTGCGACAAGTGCGCACTTTCGTGCGCTATCACCAGGACTCCTCCCGCTTACGCGGGCCCCTCCTCATGATATAATATGAGACTCCGAGCCTCTCTTGAAGTCTTCGTGGTCGCCTCTGATGTCCTCTGTAGGCGGTTTCATAGGATATTGGCCGCTGAAGCATCCATGGCAGTACTGTCTTCCGCCTGAGAGCTCCGGAAGTCTCTCCATCTTCAGGTACGCCAGAGAGTCGGCGCCTATGATCTTGCATATATCATCTACAGACCTGTTGTATGCTATGAGCTGTTCTCTGTCCGGAATGTCAGTTCCAAAGTAGCATGGATACAGGAATGGAGGTGAACTGATCCTTACATGGACCTCTGTCGCTCCTGCCTCCCTGAGCATGCCAACTATTCTGTCACTCGTAGTTCCACGAACTATAGAGTCATCTATCATTATGACACGCTTGCCATTTACAGCCTCCTTAAGGACGTTCAGCTTAACACGCACGCTGGACTCTCTCTGGCTCTGCTGTGGCTTTATGAATGTTCTTCCCACATATCCATTCTTGACAAATGCCGTTCCATATGGAATACCCGATTCAAGTGAATAGCCCATGGCCGCTGCATTTCCCGATTCAGGAACGCCAACTACCACATCAGCGTCAACCGGGCTGTCCTTTGCAAGGCATCTTCCGGCTGTGATACGCGAATCGTACACAGACATTCCATCTATGACTGAATCAAGTCTCGCAAAGTATATATACTCAAATATACATCTTGCATGCTGCTCCTGGCACATGTTCTTGTACGACTGGATTCCATACTCAGGTGATATGGTTACAACCTCTCCAGGCTCCACATCCCTGACAAATTCGGCACCTATTGTATCGAGCGCACAGCTCTCAGATGCCAGTATGTATGCGTTATCACGCTTTCCTATACAAAGCGGTCTGAAACCAAATGGATCTCTGGCTCCAATAAGCTTTCTAGGACTCATGATGACAAGTGAATATGATCCCCTTACTTTCTTGAGAGCTCTAGTGACAGCCTCCTCAACGGAACCGCACTTAACTCTCTCCCTGGCTATATGGTAAGCTATTACCTCAGAATCAATTGTAGTCTGGAATATAGCGCCTGTGAGTTCCAGCTCACGTCTAAGCTCAGGAGCATTTACCAGATTGCCGTTGTGTGCAAGTCCCAGAGTTCCCTTTACATAATTGAGAACCAGTGGCTGTGCATTCTCTATAGTGCTGGCACCGGCTGTTGAATATCTCACATGACCCACGCCGATATTTCCCTTTAGCTTGCTCAGTGAATCAGGTGTGTACACCTCATTCACAAGACCCATGCCCTTTAAGGAGCTGACCTTGCCCTTAGGACCAGCAGTGTCTGACACCGCTATACCGCAGCTCTCCTGCCCACGGTGCTGCAATGCAAACAGACCATAATAGATCGTGTTCGCCACATCATTTCCATCGAAATCATAGATACCGAAGACTCCGCACTCCTCGTGCATCTCGTGCATCTCGTCCTCGTCATAATAATGGGATCTTAAACATTCGTTCATAAATATATGCCTCTCATGTTATATTATTGTAACTGTCACGGCCACATAATTCTCATCGTATGTCTGGTAACAGTCATATCTTTCACCACATAAAACTTTATCTGTTTTACCACAACATGTCAACAGATAAATTCTATCATTTTTAGGATTATACCCCCCTTTTTTCATGCATTTTCACCAACAGCAGTATGTTTCGCAAGTATTTATCTATTTAAACTTGAGAAAATCCACATCTCTCTGTCACAACCTCGCCTCACCGGTCGCGCTGTGCTTCTCTCCTGACGCGGCAGGTTACCACATAGTCCTTCCGGCTTCCACCTGGAATTGAAAAAAGCCCAAAAGATACAAATTTTACGTACTTTGTATCTTTTGAGCTTTTATACCACTCTCTACTCCACTGCGTATCCCTTTGCCTTTATGAGATCCACCATCTTGTATACATACTTCTCACACAGCTCATCTGTGGCTGCCTCGACCATAACTCTGATGACTGGCTCTGTACCGCTCTGTCTGAGAAGAAGTCTTCCGTCGTCTCCAAGCTCTGCTGCTATCTCATCGTTCAATTTCAGCACATCAGCATCGTTCATGACTGCATCCTTGCTTGAAACTTTGACATTCACAAGGAGCTGTGGATATATCGTCAGGCTGTGGAACAGCTCTGAGAGCTTGACCTTACGTCCAAGTATAGTCTCCATGATCATCAGTGAGGTGAGGACACCGTCACCGGTTGTTGCATACTTGGAGAAGATGATATGTCCTGACTGCTCGCCGCCGATGGAATGTCCGTGCTCCATCATATTTTCGAACACGTACTTGTCACCGACTGCCGTCTTCTCATAGTTGATACCCTTCTTGTCAAGTGCTTTGTAAAGTCCAAGGTTGGACATGATAGTTGTGACTATGGTGTTGTTGTTCAACTCGCCCTTATCCTTCAGATAACGACCGCAGACATAGAGGATCTTGTCTCCGTCCACGATCTCACCCTTGTCGTCCACTGCAAGACATCTGTCCGCATCACCATCAAATGCAAATCCCACATCAAGTCCCTTCTCCTTGACAAATGCCTGAAGCTTTTCAATGTGTGTTGAACCACAGTCTGTGTTGATGTTTGTTCCATTTGGCTCATTGTTGATGACATATGTCTTTGCTCCGAGAGCGTCATACACCGACTTTGCAACCAGATATGACGCACCATTTGCACAGTCAAGACCAATTCTCATTCCCTTGAAAGGTCTGGTAGGGATCGTGAGCAGATAACCTATATATCTGTTTCTTCCCATTGTGTAGTCGGTGGTCTTACCGATGCTGTCCTTCTTTGCAAATGGTATCTCGCCAAGCTCACCATCTATATACTGCTCGATCTCATTCTCGATGGCAGCCTCAAGCTTGTAGCCCTGACCATTGATTACTTTGATTCCATTGTCATAGTATGGGTTATGGCTGGCTGAGATCATGATACCGCAGTCAAAATCACCTGTGCGGACTATATAAGACACACTAGGTGTAGGTGTTACATGCATCAGGTATACATCAGCTCCGCTGGCTGTAAGTCCCGCAACCAGAGAATACTCGAACATGTAGCTTGAAAGTCTCGTATCCTTTCCGATGACGACATGTGCCTTCCCATCCTCATGCTGCTTGCCATAGTAGTAGCCAAGGTATCTTCCAACCTTATAGGCATGCTCCACTGTAAGGTCTACATTTGCCTCGCCTCTGAATCCATCTGTTCCAAAATATTTACCCATTGTAAAATCCTCGATTCTATTATTCTATAACCTCATCCTGCTCGCTTTCCTGAACGACCAGAAGATCTATCGCTCTCCTGTGGATGTGTATCTTGGTCTCCTTATATTCTCCGCCGAACTCACCATCACATGTCCATGCAACCGGATCCTCTGCATCAAACTTGACCCTGTGAGCCCTGAATGAAACCATGCTCCTCTCATTCACATCACCTGTAAGGAGTGCCCTGACCACTCTCTCCAGATCAGCCGGTGTCTTCATTGTCCTTATCAGTACTCCCTCAAAAAGTCCGTCATCGAACTCAACTCCTTTTCGGGTTATACTCTTAAACCCTCCAACGGATACCGAGTTGGACACCATACCGAATATAAACTCGCCTTCCTGCTCGTCCCCGTCTATTGTAACCTTCATCTTGTAAGATGGTACATTTGCCAGGCTTTTTATCCCCTGCAATACATATGCCGCATGCCCAAATATATTCTTCATATTCTGCGGCGTTGCATATGATGTATCTGAGAACATTCCAAAAGCTGCGACATAAACAAAGTTCTTGTCGTTCAGACTTCCTATATCTATGGAGAACGGCTCTGCCTTCACTATCATCTCAGCCGCCTCAACCGTCTCTCTCGGTATGTCCATGCTCCTTGCAAAGTCATTGGTGGAGCCACACGGAATATATCCAAGTGGAACCCTTATCCCGCTCTTCATATATCCTGTAACTGTGTTGCCCAGGGTTCCATCGCCCCCCGCACATACGATCACATCGTAGTTTGCGCCTTCCTCCTGAACAATTCTCTCTGCGTCATCTGCCGATTTCGTAAGATATGTCCTGACCGCGTAATCGTTATTGCAGAACACTTCCAGCACATCCACCAAAGAATTCTTCAGAGTAGTCCTACCCGCTTTGGGATTCATGATGAACAGCATATTCTTCATACTTTCAATAACACAACCTTTCCCTTTGATACTGCTTATTTACTTGTGATCCTCCTTGTACTTCATGTACAGATCATACCCCTTCTTGCGGAGCTTGCATGATGGACAATGTCCGCAGCCCTCGCCCTTGATGCCATTGTAACATGTGAGTGTCATATCTCTGATAACATCCAGTCCGCCCAGCTCATCAGCCATCTTCCATGTCTCCATCTTATCGATCCACATCAATGGTGTTATTATATCAAACTCGTAGTCCATTGCAAGGTTAAGTGTTGTATTTAACGATTTGATAAATATATCCCTGCAGTCCGGGTATCCTGAGAAGTCGCTCTGGGACACTCCTGTTATTATATCAGATATTCCCCTCTGTTTGGCAAATATTGCTACAAATGTAAGAAATACCATGTTTCTTCCATCGACAAATGAATTCGGCGTGCCCTCCTCAGGTGCATTTTCGTCAACCTTCATATCTGTTCTTGTCAGTGAATTTGGCGCGAGCTGGTTCAACAGGCTCATGTCGAGTATGTGATGCTCCACTCCGAATTTGTCCGCGATCTCCTTAGCACACTCAAGCTCTAACGCATGTCTCTGTCCATAGTCAAATGATACGGCGTACACCTTCTTATACTTCTTGAGTGCCCACAACAGACACGTTGTGCTGTCCTGTCCGCCGCTGAATACTACAACTGCCTCATCCTTATTCTTTAAATTCTGCATGATCTCATCCTCCATATATAATCAAATATGATATTCCGAACCGCATTATAACGCTCACGGATAAATAAATTCACCATTATCAATTCAGTGTACCGATAACTATCTTCCCGCATTGTACATCATCAGCATCTTGTTCTGCAGAGCTGTGTCGCTCTCAAATCTTCCCCTGAGAGTGGTCGTCATGGTCTTGCTTCCCGGTTTCTTGATGCCCCTTGCCGTCATGCAGCTGTGATGTGCCTCTATCATGACCGCCACGTCCTCAGTTCCAGCAGCCTTGGATATGACGTAGGCTATGTCCGAGCCTATCCTCTCCTGGAGCTGAAGTCTCTTCGCCACCATATCCGCAATCCTCGCTATCTTAGAAAGTCCGAGCACTCTTCCATTTGGAATGTATGCGACTGACACCTTCATGTCGTACATAAGCGCCATGTGATGCTCACAGTAGCTGAACACCTCTATATCCTTGACAAACACCATGTCACCGGCCTGCCTTGCCACTCCATCCTCAGCAAATGTCTTGCCGAACATCTCGGCCAGCTCGTCATTGGTGTAGTTCATTCCCTCAAATACTTCCTCGTACATACGCGCAACCCTGTCAGGAGTCTCTACAAGTCCCTCCCTGTCAGGATCATCTCCAAGGGCAATCAATATCCCTCTTACGTGTTCCTTTATAGCCTCTTTATCTATCGCCATCTTATACACCTCTTTCTTCCGGATCCCAAATGAACTTGTGAAGCTGTAACTGAAGCTTCACATCATTCATATCGTTCTCGATCATAAAATCCACTATATCCGCAGGATCTATGCTGCCATACACAGGACTGATGAATACTCTCGTCTTCTCATCCAGCGCATACTCCCTAACTATCTCAAAACATTTTTCCAGATCCTCCTGTGAACCGACCACAAATTTCACCGAATCATTCTTGTCTATATAGTTATAATTTGCAAGGCACATGTCATTCTCCATGCCGCTGGATGGACATTTGTAATCCAGCGTGTACGATACATTTCCCCCAAGAGCCTTGAACTCTGCGATATCCACACTTCCATTTGTCTCGATCTCGACCCTTACATCATCCTCCAGCTCAAATGCAAGGAGCAACTTATCTATGTCCTTCTGTATCAGCGGTTCCCCACCTGTCAGGGTTACATTCTTCACCTTTGTTCTTCTGACATAATCGATGATCTCATCCTCGGTGAGTTCCTCATAAGGAACACCTGCCTCATTTGCCCACTTGGTATCGCAGTAACCGCAATCAAGATTGCATCCCGCAAATCTTATGAACACGGCAAGTTCTCCGGCTCTTGCAGCCTCACCGTTGATACTTATAAATCTCTCTACTACTCTGTATGTGCTCACGACTGTATTTCCTTTCTTCCGGTGTATATTCTCCATTCTCTCACATCTTCCAGATTTTTAGACCTGCCAGCTTCTCACCGGAATCCTATCATATATATTTACTCACAATAAGAAGCCACGTTGTTCGGTGTCTCATACACACTTGCCTCTATGACCTTGTAACCCCGGCCTGCCATCTCATCGTATATATACTTTGCGAAGTTCTCAGCAGTAGGTCTGAAATCAACCTTCACGATTCTCAGATTTTCCGCCAGCAGCGCATCCTCCGTCGCCTGCTTCAGGCTTCCCGTTTCCATGATAAGGCTGTGGTCAAAGTAATCCGCAATCTCCTTCAGATCCTTCTTCAGATTGGAGAAATCAACCACCATTCCTCTGTTCTGTGTATCGCTCTCAAGAGTCTCCGCACCGACCTTGATCTCCACCGTCCATCTGTGTCCGTGGATATTGCTGCATTTGCCATCATAATCTTTCAAAAAATGGGCGCTGTCAAAACTTGCCTTTGTCTTTAACTTATACATAACTCCTCCTATAAGCATCCAACTGTTCACCACAAAAAAAGACCAGAATAGGACATTCTGATCTTCTTCTGTCCTAGTTTTGTTTAGTGACAGGATGGTACTAATGAACTGTCAATCTATAATATTGTATTTATGCTTTATTCGTATATTATATCTGCCTATTTCCTATCAGATATACCAGCTTATGTCTCTTACTATGCTTTAGATATTAAGGAATCCCTTAACCTCTGCAAGCATATCCTCCTTGTCACATACTGTGTCGTGGAGAACCTTTGCTGATCTGATATCTTCTATAGCCTGAGGTACCTTTACACCTGAGAGCTTCTCAAGCTCGTCGACAAGCTCAAAGTCTGTCTTGGAATCATACTCAGCGTCTATAGCGTTCATAACGCTTCTTGTGAACTTGTATGGGCTTGCTGTTGACGCGATGACTGTAGGTGTCTTATCTCCTGTCTCTGCCACATACTTTTCATATACTGTAGCCGCAACTGCTGTATGTGTATCGATGATATAATCATCTGACTCATATACCTTTTTGATGGTAGCTGCTGTCTCTGCCTCTGTTGCATATCCACCATAGAACTCAGCAAGCTTTGCCTTCATATCGTCTGTGATGGTGTACACTCCATCTGTTGTGAGTTCTTTCATAAGCTCTGAGTTCTTCTCAGCATCATTGCCGGCAATCTTGTATATCAATCTCTCAAGGTTGCTTGAAATGAGGATATCCATCGATGGTGATGTTGTGAGTATGAACTCTCTGTTTCTATCGTATGTTCCTGTCTGGAAGAAATCAAACAGAACCTTGTTGTCATTTGATGCACAGATGAACTTTGCGATTGGAAGTCCCATCTCCTTGGCATAGTATGCTGCAAGGATATTACCAAAGTTACCTGTTGGAACGTCCACGTTGATCTTGTCGCCTGCCTTGATGGTTCCGTCTGCAACAAGTCTTGTGTAAGCGTATACATAGTATACCATCTGAGGGACAAGACGTCCGATGTTGATTGAGTTTGCTGATGAAAACTGATATCCCTTCTCATCCATGTACTTTGCAAGCTCTGCATCTGAGAACATCTTCTTTACGCCAGTCTGAGCGTCATCGAAGTTTCCTGTGATACCTACAACAAATGTATTATCTCCCTTCTGGGTAACCATCTGCTTCTCCTGAATAGGGCTTACACCGTGCTTTGGATAGAACACGATTATCTTTGTTCCAGGAACATCTGCAAATCCTGCAAGGGCAGCCTTACCTGTATCACCTGATGTTGCTGTGAGGATGACAATCTCATTCTTTACGCCATTCTTCTTTGCTGATGTTGTGAGAAGATATGGAAGGATTGAAAGTGCCATATCCTTGAATGCTATTGTTGATCCATGGAAAAGCTCAAGATAATATGCTCCTGCCTTATTCACAAGTGGTGCTATAACCGGTGTATCAAACTTTGAATCATATGCTGAATCTATACAATGCTTAAGCTCAGCCTCTGTGAAGTCTGTGAACATAAGCTTCATAACCTCGTATGCAACCTGCTGATAGTTCATCTTTGCAAGGTCTTCCAGAGACACATCAAGTGCTGGTATAGAATCTGGTACAAAAAGGCCCCCCTCATTAGCAAGTCCCTTAAGTATAGCCTGTGATGCTGTTGCTGTCTCATTTGCATTTCTTGTGCTTCTGTAGATAAGTTCCATTTGCCAATCTCCTTAATAAATATATTTAAACATTTCGTTATGTACTAAACTCAGGAATCACCTGTATTCTTACAAATAATCGTGTGCATTATAACACAGCATTTTATAAAAAACAAGCTATAGCCCTCCTCATTCGTGCGACTTTCCCAATACTTATATCACTGCATTTAAAAACCCGCCTTACGGCGGGTCTTTAATATATCTGTATATAATTTCTGATTTTTATTACTTTACATATACATCATAGTAGCCTGTTGCGAAGTTGAGAGCTGCCTGATGATTTGAGAAGTAGATGTCAAGGTGATTACCGTTGATCGCTCCACCTCTGTCCTGTACTGTGTATGTGTGACCATCCACGATGAGCTCTGTACCAAATGCAAAGTTGCTTGGTGCTGCACATGTAACACCCTCAACCGCAGGAGCACCTGAAGCTGTTGTCGGGTTATCCATGTTGCTGTACTCTCCACAGCAGATTGGGCATGGACAATATGCCGTAATCCAGAATGTTCCGAGATATGTACCTGATGTCTCACCATTCACCCACATAACCTTGTCATCAGGAAGTCCGTCTGTTGACTTCTCTGTTGATGGATCAACTGATATCTGATCGTCAGGAAGTCCTGCTGCTGACTTATCCTTATCCTTAACCTTCATCTGTGTGGTAGGCTCTGACTTTGTTGTGTCTGCTGCCTGCTGTGCAGCCTCTGTTGCACGAGCCTCTGTTGTGCTCTCCTGAACTCCACCGCTTATGGCTGAAGTCTTCTTAGCTGTCTTCTTGCTTGAGAGGGCTACTGAACCAGTCTTGTTGACATCTGACAGAGTACCATCTGCCAGTGCAACTGATGATGTTGCCTCTCCATAGTCTGCTGTGTTGTCTGCGTATAATGTATTACCTGCTGCTGCGATCGACACTCCCTTGCCCTTGGATGAAACCATGCTGTCATCTGATGCGATAACTGCGTATGATGAAAATCCAACTGCCAGGAGTACTGCTCCTATGCTAATCTTCTTTACGTTTCTTTTCAGTGATGTCTTCATTAGTTTCTGTGATTTCATACGTGATGAATCTGAAAACTTTTGCATAACCTTTTCTCCTTAATTTCTTTACGGTTTCAGAATTGTTACAAAACCGTTAAAATTTAACTCATGACGCTATTATAATCTCTGTCAAAAGAAAGGTCAAGCAAAGTGGCTATTTTTGTAAATCATGCACAATCCGCATAAAATCTTTAATTCCGTTAATGTAAACATGCAACATTTTAAAATGCTATTTTTGTGCATGTTTCACATTTTAGTACCGTAACATTTTTGAAACAAATCAGCATCTTGTATATTTTTACTTTAGAGTTTTTAATAAATTCTTTGTTTTCTGTTACATTTTTTTGTTTTTATGTTAACTCACAATGACTTTTTCAGGTGCGCTGTCAGCCCATCTACAGAGCAGTTCCTCAAGCTCCTCGTAAGTCTCAACCTGGTTCACATTGCTCCTGAGCTTTGCCGAATCATACATTCCGACTGAGTACCATGCCACGTGCTTTCTCATCTCATGGATACCTGTGTACTCACCCTTGAACTCAACCATGAGTCTCGCATGTCTCAGCATCATATCCTTCACTTCATATATGTCAGGCTTGTCCGGCAGCTCGCCATGCTCGTAGTAGTATTTCATATCGTGGAATATCCACGGGTTGCCCCTCGCACCTCTTCCTATCATAAAGCCGTCACAGTTCGTCTGCGCCCTCATGTCTATGATGTCCTGAGGAGTGTTTATATCGCCATTGCCAATGATCGGGATGCTGCACGCCTCCTTCACCCTGGCTATGACGCTCCAGTCCGCATGTCCCTGATAATACTGCTGCCTTGTCCTTCCGTGCACCGCCACAGCGGCAGCCCCGCTCTCCTGGGCTATATGTGCTATCTCAGGCGCATTTATATGCTCTGAATCAAATCCGCTTCTTATCTTGATGGTCAGCGGTATGCTTATAGCTTTTGCCATGGCCTCGACTATCCTTCCAACGAGAACCGGATCCTTCATCAGCGCAGATCCCTCTCCATTGTTGACCACCTTCGGCACAGGGCAGCCCATATTTACATCTATGAACGAATAACCGTTGCTCTCTATCCTCTTTGCCATCTCCGCCATGATCTCAGGATCAGAGCCAAAGAGCTGCAGCCCAAATGGCTTCTCCCGCTCATCCATAGCCAGAAGCGGCTTCGTGTTCTTATTTTTGTAATATATTGCCTTGGCACTCACCATCTCGCTGTACAGGATATCACAGCCCTGTTCCTTGCATAAAAGACGAAATGGCTGGTCACATACACCAGCCATCGGCGCCAGGATCAATTTATCTCTGAAATCCATAAATTTCTCCATTGCTTCTATAATAATATATAATTTGCAAAATCCGACTTATTTCTGCTTGTCCATGATAAGTCTGAGTCCGTGAAGTGTGAGATCCGGATCATACACATCTATGCAGTCCGTGTTCTCATATATCATCTTTCCAAGTCCGCCGGTAGCCACGACCTTCAAATTGTCGTATCCTGACTCCTTGCGCATTCTCTTCACTATATACTCTGTCTGGCCAATATAGCCCATGCACACACCGGCCTGCATACTGGATATCGTGTCCTTGCACAGTATCGTCTCAGGCACCTTTATCTCTATCTCAGGAAGCTTGGCTGTTCCCGTCCACAGAGCATTTGCAATAAGCCTTATACCCGGCGATGTGACCTCAGCCTCAAACACGCCATCGGCATTGATGAGGTCGTACGTTGTGGCAGTTCCAAAGTCCACCGTGAGAACCGGTCCGCCATACATGTGATAAGCCGCAACTGCGTCAACTATTCTGTCAGCTCCAAGCTGCTTCGGGTTTGGCAGCGCTATATTGATCCCCGTCTTTATTCCCGGCTCAACTATGAGTGGTGTTATTCCAAAATACTTCTTTATGCCATTCACCAGGGAATGCATGATCTTCGGAACAACCGAAGCGATTATAACTTCATCTATAACATCAGTTGACAACTGTCTCATTCTGAGCCAGTCGCACAGAAATACTCCGTACTCATCCGATGTTCTCGATATCCCGGTGGTCATCCTGAAGGTCTTCTCCAGGCGTTCTCCGTCAAACAGTCCTATCGTAATATTTGTATTTCCAGCATCAATAGCAAATAACATGCCCCTTTTTCCTTCCTGATCTTCCAATTATTTTATATCATTCATTTACAAGACTGTTAATGTCAACACCCTGTATAAATATCTTATAGAACAGCTCCAGACTCTGGAACAGCTCCTTCTTTTCATTCTGCAGCTTCTTGACCTTGAGTCCGCATCCTATGTCGTCAAATAACAGGTCATCCTCAAGTGCCCTCGTCTGTATCTTCAGATTGCCGGCGTCGTCAAACACCAACATAAATATTCCTCCGACCTCCTGTGTAAACGCTCCACACATGGCGTGAAGCTCGTCCTTTATCTCATCAGGAAGCTTTGAAAATTCCTTGTTCAGATAAAACTTCTGATTATATATCGAGCTGGCGCACAGAACAAGCTCGCCATCCTCTGTCCTGGTTGAAATCTCCATAACCGCTCCTATCCTATAACGTCCGCCATATCGTACATTCCTGCAGGCTTGCCCTTGAGGAACTTTCCTGCCTCAACAGCACCCTTTGCAAATACTGACTTGGAATATGCAGTGTGCTTAAACTCTATAACCTCATCAATACCTGCAAATATCACCTCATGCTCTCCAACTATAGTGCCGCCTCTGACAGCAGAGATTCCGAGCTCCTTCTTATCTCTCTTCTTTCTCACCTTGCTTCTGTCGTACACATACTCATACTGCTCATTGCATGCCTCATTGATTGAATCAGCAAGAGCAAGAGCTGTTCCGGATGGAGCATCCACCTTCTGGTTGTGATGCTTCTCAACTATCTCTATATCATATCCGGCTGGTGAGAATACCTTCGCAGCATCCTTCAGAAGCTTCATGAGTGTATTGATTCCCAGTGACATGTTCGCTGACTTGAGTATGGCAACCTTTGCACTGCACTCCTTTACCTTTGCAAGCTGCTCATCTGAGAGACCTGTTGTGCAGAGAACTATAGGAGTCTGTGTCCTCACACCGTAATCGAGGAGCTTGTCAACAGCTACAGCCGCTGCAAAATCTATGATGACATCAGCCTCGACATCGCAGGCATCTATATCTGTAAATACCGGATATCCGTTATCCCTGTTGTCCACAACATCTATTCCCGCTACGATCTCGGCATCAGGATCGCTTGCAACGATACCTGTTATTACCTGTCCCATCTTTCCATTGCAACCATGCATTATGATCTTTACCATGTCTGTCTATCCTCCATATATATAAGCTTTGTCATTTGTTGTCGTCTTTTGTGTGGTCTATGCACGCTGACATGCGCATATATTTCAACATGTACTCCATTTTACACATTTGCTCTCCATTGTGCAACGTTTATATCCACCTCGGCAAATAAAAATGTCTGCAGCCAGTTGAGACCGCAGACATCTGTATTGTTTCTATGATAATTACAGTCCTAGAGAACTCCGTACTCTTCCATTGCCTTCTTGAGCTTCTCCACGTTCTGTGGCTCCATCTCAGTGAGCGGCATTCTCATTGTTCCATCACACATACCAAGAAGCTCTACAGCCTTCTTGACAGGTATTGGATTGACCTCGCAGAACAGTGCGTTGCAGAGGTCGATGGCCTTGAGCTGGAGATCAAGGCTTCCCTGAACATCTCCGTCAAGATATTTCTGAACCATATCGTGTACGTCCTCAGGGATTATATTGGCTGTTACTGAGATAACACCCTTTCCGCCAAGTGAGAGAAGAGGTACAACCTGATCGTCATTTCCTGAGTAGATATCTATGCATCCCTTTGAAAGACTTGCAAGCTTTACGACCTGGCTTATATTGCCTGAAGCTTCCTTGATACCGACAATGTTCTCAACGTTCTGTGCAAGATATACTGCTGTCTCCGGCTGGATATTGCAGCCTGTACGTGATGGCACATTGTAAAGGATTATAGGCACATTTACTGAATTTGCAACGGCTGTGAAGTGTGCGATGAGGCCCTTCTGTGTAGCCTTGTTGTAGTATGGTGTAACCACGAGCAGACCGTCCACTCCGTAGCTCTCTGCCTCTGTTGAGAGATATATTGCTGTTGCAGTACAGTTTGAACCTGTTCCTGCTATTACCTTTATTCTGTGATCAGCGAATTCTACACACTTCTTCACGCACTCAAGATGCTCCTCGTGTGACAGTGTTGAAGCCTCGCCTGTTGTTCCGCAGATAACTATGGCATCCGTCTTGTGTGCTATATGAAACTCCACGAGCTCCTTGAGCTTATCATAATCCACATCTCCATTTTCAAGAAATGGTGTTACAAGTGCAACTGCTGAACCGGTAAAAATTGACATATTGTCGTCCTCCTTAAAAATAAATAGTCGATACAATATAGCATAAAAATGGGCTGGCAAAAAGCCAACCCATAAAAACATCTCATTCTTACAAGTAGCTCTCCATCCTCAGATGACAGTCATACAGTTCTTAACTGCACAACCAGCAACAGATCCTGTGGAATATCCATCACTTCGGCGGTCTTCCCTTTCGTCAGGCATCTTCTGCATCCACATGCATCAGCCTGCTTAATCATTAATCCCGCGCCTCTACTATATTGTATTCAGTTTAATCTTAGATAGTGCTACTATATCACCGCATCCAGACCATGTCAACCATATATTTTACTGCGTGCTTCACAAGGGTTCCTCCCACTGACGTGGGCCCCTCCTTATGAAATATCATTCAAGACATTCCATCTTGCTCACAGACACCTCGTATGCCACCTTGCTGATCACCTGGTCATTGTCGATACGCTTCTGATACTCCCTGCTCTGGATCCTTCCCCAAATGGCTACATGCTCTCCTACCTGGAGCTTTCCGGCAAATCTCGCATTTCTGCCCCAGCAGATACATGGTATGTAATCGCTCTTGCCGTATGCTCTGTTGACCGCCAGCAGCACATCCGCGATCTCCCTTCCAAGGGGCGTCATCCTGTACACAGGTGCCTTACATATGTAACCGTCAAGATAGATCTGATTTGGTCTGTTCTCCTCCTCAGCATCATCCTCGTCTATGGTCTCGATCTCTCTCACAAACACAGACAGTATAAGGCGGTTTCTGGTCTCCTCATGCTTGTTGTATGACCTGAACTGTCCCTTTGCCATGATGCGCTCCCCTATGTGGGATTCGTTCACATCGAACAGTCTGTCAGACACCATGAGCGGAATAGTATCGTAAGCATCGCTGAGTCTGCTGACGATGAGATCCACCATATAGAAGCCCTCGCCAAATATCTCGTGGCTGAACACGAACTCTGATGCTATCTCTCCTGCCACCACTACCTGATTGTTGTTTAATGTTTTTTCAGTCATATTTTCTCCCTCCGTTATAACAAACTTTTGCATACTTTAAAAGTTATGCCACGCAGTACAAAAATATGCTGTCTTGTTTAATCTAGTTTTGTCGGTCTCTCTTTCGCTGTCTCATTACCTCATACGACAAAAGAGTCGCCGATATTGCAGCGTTCAGCGATTCGACTTTGCCCTCCATCGGAATCCTGAGAAGTCTGTCGGCTCTGCACGCCACCTCATCCGTCAGGCCATTTCCCTCATTTCCTATGAGGAACGCCACCCTGTCCGGGAATCCTATGTCGTAGAGATCGTCGCCGTCCAGATGTGCTCCGTACACCACAACACCTGACCGTCTCAGCTCCTCCACGGTCCCGGGCAGGTCATCGCACATGACAAATGGCACCCTGAATATGGCACCCATCGTCGATCTGACTACCTTCGGATTGTACGGATCGCATGAACCTTTTCCTATAAGCACGGCGGTCACACCTGCTGCCTCTGCGCTTCTGAATATAGTTCCCATATTTCCGGGATCCTGGAGCGTATCTAGCACAAGAAATGTCTCTCTGTCATTCCTGCCGAGCACGGAATCAAGCTGATAATGCATGCATTTCACCACAGCCATGCACCCCTGTGGAGTCTTGGTCTGTGACACCCCTGCGAACACTCCGTCGCTGAGTATCCAGGTATTCCTGCCATCAAGCACACCCATGCTCTTGAATTCATCCCTGTATTCCTTAAGCGCACTCTCCGACAGATACACCTCCTGAACATTCTGAAGCGGAAGCTCCCTGAACATGCGTATCCCCTCGACCACGAACACGTCTCTGTCCTTTCTGAGCTTTGCATCCTTGTTCAGCTTATTAAGTTCTTTTATCCTCGGATTACTGTTTGCTGTAATTACTTCCACTTTTTTCTCCTTTTGCGGTATTTCTGTCACACTTTTCTGAGCAATACCCTGTCTTTGCCGTATTCCATCTGGAGCGCGTACACCACGCCGGAATTCTCATCCACACAGAATCCCCGGCCCATATTCTTCGCCTGTCTGGACTTCTTGAGCTGCACGTACACTGGACATGTGCCCTTGTACTCCTCAAGGATCGACATAAATGCAGACTCGTTCTTCATGTATTCGTCCACATCATCGAACAATACCCAGAGCTGGCTCTTGCTCTGAACAGGCTTCTGTCTGTTGTTCCATGGCTTCCCCGACTGAAAGCTCTTGCCACCTTCTGCCTCCTCAAAGCTTATCATATCCGACAATATGAGCTTGTTTTCCTTCTCACCGAGATTCGCCCTGCCCCTGACAAACACTCTGGAATCCACCAGAAGTCTGTCCCTGAACTTCTCGAAATCCCTCGGGAATACTATAACCTCGACCTGTCCGACCAAATCCTCTATCGTCACATACGCCATATTCTGATTGTTCTTGGTGAGCTTCACCGTCACCCTTGATATGAGTCCGCCGATGACATACATTGCATTGTCCTGAAGCTTCTGTCCATCTCCGTCACCCTGATCCCGGCTCATCTCATCGTCATCCTCGGTGTCCACCACGAAATCCGTCGCCTGAGCCGTGCATGTTCTCTGCATAAGCTCGATATATTTGCCAAGCGGATGTCCCGATATATACACTCCGAGCACAGACTTCTCAAGCGCCAGCTTCTCCTGATCCGAATACTCCTCCACATCAGGGTAAGGTACAAGATTGCTCTGCACAAAATCGTCTCCCATCAGGTCAAACAGAGACATCTGCCCGGACTCCCTGCTCTTTCTCTCCCTTGCTGCTTCCTCCGCTATGGCCGGAAGAGCCATCATCATCTGCTTTCTGTTTGCCCCCATATCATCAAATGCACCGCTGAGTATCAGAGCTTCCACAGTTTTCTTATTTGTATCCTTTGAAGGCATCCTTGTGAGGAAATTCCTGAGATCCTTAAACGGTCCATTCTTGGTTCTCTCCGCCTCTATCCTGTCGACAACAGCGCCTCCGACACTCTTGATACCGGAGAGGCCGTATCTTATCTTGCCGTTGCTTATGGAGAACTTTGCCACTCCCTCATTTATATCCGGAGGGAGCACCTCAACACCCATCTGCTTGCACACGCTTATATACTTTGCAACCTTGCCATTGTTGTCAATTACCGATGACATCAGCGCAGCCATGAACTCCACCGGATAGTAATACTTCAGGTACGCTGTCTGCGCCGCAAGTACCGCATATGCCACGGAGTGGGACTTGTTAAATGCGTACTCCGCGAACTTCATCATCTCGTCAAATATCTTATTTGCCACGGTCTCCGAGATTCCATTTGCCACACATCCCGGAACATTGAGCTCCTTGTTGCCGTACACAAAGTTATGACGCTCCTTCTCCATCTCCTCAGGCTTCTTCTTCGCCATGGCTCGGCGCACAAGGTCACTTCTTCCCAGCGTATAGCCCGCCAGCTTCATAACGATCTGCATTACCTGCTCCTGGTAAATGATACATCCGTAAGTCGGCTCAAGTATCTCCTCAAGCTCAGGGGTATCATAGTGAACCAGCTCACGGTTCTCCTTGCCCCTGATGTAGTCGTCTATGAACTGCATAGGACCCGGTCTAAACAGAGCAACACCGGCAATTACATCGTCCAGACTCTGCGGCTTCAGCTTCATCATGAAGTTTCTCATGCCCTCACTTTCGAGCTGGAACATACCCTCGGTCTTTCCCTGTCCCATGAGTCCAAGTATATTCGGATCATCGTAATCTATATTGTCTATGTCTATATCCTTGCCTGTTGTCTGCTTGACCAGCTTGACTGTATCCTGCACAACAGTCGCCGTACGGAGTCCCAGGAAGTCCATCTTGAGCATTCCCAGATGCTCCACCGTGTTCTTCTCAAACTGGGTTACCACCGCGCCCTCGGCTCCGACTGACAAAGGCGCGTACTCCTCTATGGCTTCACGGCCTATAACCACTCCCGCCGCATGCATTCCTGCATTTCTAGGGAGTCCCTCAAGCTTTCTGGCTATATCCACAAGCTTCTTGATCTCGTCCGAGCCCTCGTACATATCCCTGAAATCCTTGCTCGTCTTGAGTGCTATATCTATAGTCATATCCTTCTCTGCAGGTATTGCCTTTGCAAGGGAATCACACACCGCATACGGGAGATCCATGGCTCTTCCAACGTCTCTTATGACGTTTCTTGCGCCCATGGTCTGATATGCTATTATCTGTGTCACGCACTCCTCGCCATATTTCCTTACACAGTAGTCGATAACCTCCTGACGTCTGATATAACAGAAATCTATATCAATATCCGGCATGGATACTCGCTCCGGGTTCAGGAATCTCTCGAAGAGAAGGTTGTACTGCAAAGGCTCAATTGTCGTTATGTCCAGACAGTAAGCAACCACACTGCCAACCGCCGAACCTCTTCCAGGTCCAACTGCGATTCCCTGCGATTTTGCAAAATGAATGAAATCCCACACTATCAGGAAATAATCCACAAATCCCATGCTCTTTATGACAGACAGCTCATAATCTATTCTCTGTCTGACCTCGTAGCCGTGGGTTCCCTCGGCCATCTTACCGGACTCCTCATATGTAAGTCCGTACTTTTTCTCCATACCCTCATATACCAGATGATCCAGATATTCCTCCGCGGTATATCCCTCCGGCACATCGAATCTCGGAACCTTCTGCTCGCCAAATACGATATTCACATTACACCGCTCTGCGATCTTATGTGTATTCTCCAGAGCCTCCAGGGCATATGGGAACAGCTCAGCCATCTCCTCCTTTGATTTGAGGTAGAACTGACCTCCCTCATAGCGCATTCTGTTCTCGTCCTGAACCTTGTGGTTAGTCTGTATACACAGGAGAACATCATGTGCCTCCCAGTCCTCGGCATAGATGTAGTGCGAATCATTTGTCACGACCATAGGGATACCCAGTTCCTTTGACAGACGCATGATCCCCGCATTCACAGTTGCCTGCTCAGGTATTCCGTGATCCTGCATCTCCAGAAAATAGTTTTCCTCGCCAAATATATTCCTGTATCTTATCGCAGTCTCCTTCGCACCGTCATAGTCGCCCTTTCTAAGCTTTGTCGCAACCTCACCGGCAAGACAGGCGCTGAGCGCTATAATTCCCTCATGGTACTTCTCCAGCACCTCCATATCGACCCTCGGCTTATAGTAAAAGCCCTCGGTAAATCCTCTGGTCACGATCTTGGACAGATTGTGATATCCCAGATCATTCTCCGCCAGAAGGACGAGGTGATAATATCTGTCATCACCTTTTCCAACTTCCCTGTCAAATCGTGATCCCGGACTGACATACACCTCACATCCGAGAATAGGTTTTATCCCCTCTCTGAGACAAGTCTCATAGAACTCTATAACACCGTACATGACGCCGTGATCCGTTATTGCGAGGGAATCATATCCCAGTTCCTTTGCCCTGCGCACAAGTCCGTCTATCTTCGCCGCACCGTCCAGCAGACTGTAGCCTGTATGCACATGCAGATGTGTAAACTCCATATGTCTCCTCCTTATTTGTTATGCAGTATCTCCCGCCTTATATAGTCAAATGTATAATCTTCGCCCTTCTCAGCCAGAGTCGTTAGCATGTCCTCCAGCAGATCCGCCGATTCAGGGTGCAGATGATGTCTGGATCTGCCCCTCAGATAATACTCAAGCGGAAATGAATCCGTATACTTATCACCATTATAATTCTTGCTGGCAGCCACCCTGTCGCAGAACATCTCCACAACGTACTTCTCCGGCATGCGCATTCCCACCAGCTCCACACAGTTCCTGTCAACACTGTAATCTACCCAGTATTCCAGATGGTGCTTGTTTCTTCCCTTGTGGTGCAGCCATGCGCTTGAATATCCCTTGCTCTCGCGCTCCGCATCATTCGGGCTTCTTGTTCCCTGATAATACTTTGCCCCGACTGAGAACTCAGTCCACGAATACTTTGACAGATCGTGCACAAGCCCCTGCCAGTATAATCCGCACTTAAAGCAGTTATGCATGACCATTCTCTTATGTCTGTTTATGGTTTTCAAATGTCTGTACCATTTTGGAGCATCCATATCATCCCGTCCTTTCCCACTGAGTACAAAAGGCTGCCGCAAAAACTTTTGCAGGCAGCCTTCCTCAATATTGAAGCCGAAAAAGGGACTCGAACCCTCGACCCACGCATTACGAATGCGTTGCTCTACCAACTGAGCTATTTCGGCATCTATAAATTACTACCATACGCTATCGGTTAGAAACACCAGATACCATATAGCGGTATATTTACCAATCCTTTATCGACAAACATGTCATCTGTAGATATCCTCACTGAAGTCTGATTGTCATATCTCTGTTTGAATACTCTGGAGCTCTGGGCCTTGGTGTGCGGACTTGTCTGAACATCCACTGGAATGACCTCTCCATCGCCCTCATACACGAAATCAACCTTCGCTGTGGCCGATGAGATCCAGAAATACAGATCACCGATACTCCTGTTCACATACAGCTCTGCAAGAGCGTACTGCTCTGCTATAACTCCATCCATCATATCAAGAACATTATCTGTGTCAATATCCTGAACCAGAATACCAGCCATGACCCTGAGCAGGCCATGATCAAGATGATACAGCTCAAATGACTTGTCATCCTTCTGGTTTGCCAGAGGAAGCACTCCATTCCTGACTCTGTACACCTGACGCACAACGCCCATCCTGACGATCTGATCAACTGACGCCTCGTACTCCCTGGCACGGGCCTTCGGATCAACGTATCCATACATGAACTTCTTGTTCTCCTTGGTAAGCTGAACCGGAATACTGTTCCATATCGCCATGACCTTGGTAAGATATCTCTTCGGAGTGGAGTTTATCAGATATTCAGTAGTTCTGTCAAGTATAGACTTCAAAACCACATCAACTCTTCTGAGATCTCCTGTCTTATAATATTCATCCACCGCCTCCGGCATTCCTCCGGTCACGAAGAAAGTCTCAAGCATTGTCTGGACGCTGTCCCTGACCTCATCCGGCATCGGTGTGATCTTCTGGTTCTCTATAAATGCACAGAGCTTTCTGCCCTTTCCCGCTTTCAGGAATTCCTCAAAGTTCATAGGCATCATCTCATATACGCATATGTCATCCTGGCACTCTTCCTCTCCCGGGATTGGTCCACAGGATGTCGCAATGACACAGATCCTGCAGTCAGTATTATATCTGCTGTACTCAACAAGGTTGCCGAGCAGTCCCACACAGTTCTGCGCATTGTCAAATATAAGAAGCTTATCCTTGAAATCATACTTGTCAAGCGACGTTGTAAGCTTGGCATGAAGCTTCTCCGGTCTCCTCTCCTTTGCTGCATATGCGGCAAAGTCCGGATACTTGTCCATATCTATTATTATATGATCCTCAAAAAATCCCATGGCAAAATCAGCCACAGCCCATGTCTTGCCAACAAACTTGCCACCACGGACAACTGCAATCTTATCCGCTCCGGTCTCATACCATGTTGCAAGGTCATTCATAACATTTCTAAACAAGCATCTCACCTCGATTCGACCACTTTTTCCAAATCTATTATAGGATACCACTAAAAATTTGCAATGTAAATAGTTAAACCCATATCATTGCACTCTCTGATTTTTTATCACTTTATACTATTCATACAGGAATTTTTCCCTGAAATACGTCTTAAGTGCTGGTTCATCGATATCCATATACTTCATCACAACCTCATACAGGAACTCCTTATAATATTCCCAGTCTTTTCCCGACATATCCAGCTCCTGTACATCCTCATAGAATATCTCTCCAAGCTTATTACGAAGTCTTATAGTCGCTACATATAAGTTGATATTACCATTTGCATTCTCTGACTTCACCACATCCACCGTCATGTCTCCATACTTCAGATGGGTCTCTCCACGCATGATCCTTACTTCCTTCTCAATGCGCAAAAGGCATTTCTCCTCAACCATATCCCGCAGGAAATACCCACGATTTTCAAAGAGATATTTCTTTATGGACATGAGAATGATCTCATTCTGAGAATAACCGGTATAATCAGATAATCTCTCCAAATCCCTCGCCATTCTGGAATCCATTCTCAAAGGCTTGCTCGTGAGCTCTCTCTTGTTAAGTCCCGGCATAATATGCTCCCTTTCTCTATCCCTATGGGGTAAAAAACCCGGAGGAGATATGTCCTCCGGGATCATTCTGATCTAATTGATATCCTGTTGTATTACTCTCCCTTGCCGATCGACAGGAATCCACTCTCATTAGCCTTCAGCAGGAATGCAAGACCGATGTTCTTCTTGCCCTCCTCTGTCGCCTTGTAGATCTCACCTGTCTCAACAAGAGACTTGGCTATTGCAACTACGACATCCTTGAACTGCATCATCTGACGCCTGTCCTTGGAACTCAGTTTGAATATGTACTGGTTCTTGGAGCTTATCAGAAGGATGCTGAATGTATGTACGTTATCCTTTGAAGCCCTTATTGCAGATCCGATCATTCTTGAGTTTGCAATGATCACATCCGCATTCTCATCAGGCAGATACTCTGAAACTATCAGCTTGTAGATCTTCAGGTAATCCTGCTCTGCCGTAGCATTGACAGGCATCTCGGCAACTGCAAACTCAACGACTGAATCAGCCATCTTGATAGTACCGCCGTCATCGTTGATGACTGAGTTACACTCCTTTGGAACACAGAGTCTGAAGAACTTGTTCTCCACAACCTTCTGTCCCTTGGCCGGCTCTCTGAGTATGAGGTCTACATAGTTCATCTCCAGCTTGTTCATGGCAACTATCGCTGACTCATCACCGGTCTCAGCAAGATCGATAAGAGCGTCATACAGGCTCCATATCTGCTGGGTAGTTGTAGGCACAAGTCCGATAAGTTTCTCTATAGCCGGAACATATCCCATACTTGCATTCTCTATGTACAACTTGATGGCCTCGTCGTTTGCCAGGCCCTTCTCAACCTTGTAATTGATGACCTTGAACAGGTTCTCCTTATCCCAGTCATCGAAGTTCGCATTGAACGCCTTCTCGAAATACTTGATACTCTTGATTTCGCCCCTGTAGTTATCCTGCTTCTCCTGTACCTGATAGATTCTTCCGAGCTCATATCCGGCACGGGCGCTTCCAAGACCAAGTGCCTCAAGATAAGCCTTCTCAATCTCATATGGTGTTGCAATGTAGAAAATCTGTCTCTGCTTCATCATGGCTATCTTGATAGCCGCTGACTCGCTTCCGGCCTCCACTGCACGCTCCCACTTCTCAACGGCTGTCTGAAGATCCTCTCCCTTGAGATCCTCAAGATCCTTGATATAGCCCTCAGCCTCCTGAATACCGTTCTCTCTGGCCTTCTTGAAGTAAGACAGTGCCTTGCCTCCGTCTCTCTTAGTTCTGAGCAGACCGTAATAATATATTCTTCCAAGATAGAATGCAACTCTCTTGTGTCCAAGACGCTCTGCATTCTCATACCAGTTAACTGCCTTCACATAATCCTTGAGCTGCTGGTCGTATACGATTCCAAGAAGGAATGCAAGCTCAGGATCCTTAGTCGCCTCAAACAACTGCTTTGCATAGCTTATAGTCTTCTCAACATCCCTGTACGGGCTGTCCTCATCGTAGTACAGCTCTATCAGAAGGTAACTTGCCTTTATGCTTCCAAGCTTAAGAGCCTGCTTTGCGGCTCTCATGGCACCCTCATAATCCTCAAGGTAGTAGCAGTATATAGCCTCGTTATAATACTGCATATCCTTTCTGTTGGCACTGTGGTCACTGGCCAGTGTAGGATCTACAAACGCAAATGAGTTGGCTGTCTCAAATATGATCTCCTCGTACTGCTCTATGATCTCCATAGTAGCACATACGAATCTCATACATGCCAGTCTACGTCCATGATAGAAGGCAAATGACACGATTCCCTTCTCCATGTCCTTGTGATAGTAAGTCGTACATATTCCATCTGCATACTCTGTGACATACGCCTTGAGCTGCAGCTCTTCGTCAAACGCATCGTTACAGTATCTCAGGTAGTTCTCAAGAGTCATCTTTGAATCCTTTGGCACACTGTCATAATATACATACATTGCAAAATCCTTATATGTAAGACTTGGTGCGTAATACTCCTCGCCTGTCGACTCGTTGATCGTCTTCACCCAGCCCTTTGGAAGCTTGTGGATGAATCCCTCAACCTGATCATGTACATATGTGTACTGATACTGAAGTCTTGAAGCCTCGATAACCTTGTAACGCGGCTCCTTTCCCTTTGCCTTTCTGGCCTCTGCTATATCCGTGTACAGCTTGTCCTTCTCCTCGAACTCAAGGCTGTCACCATGGGTACTCATGTACTCAACTCTCTCGTATGAAGCCTTTGCCTTGGCATCACCGGTATCAGCAAGCTTCTTGTACCACATCATGGCCTTGTCCAGATCGATAGGCACGACATAATCACTCTTGTTGCCGTACTCATCCACTCTGTTAAGTCCGCTCTCGTATATTGAGCCGAGGCTCATATACGCTGCCTTTATACCGTAATCTGTGGCTGCAAGCTCATAATACTTGATTGCCTTTGAGAAGTTCTGAACCTCCAGAAGCATCTTGGCAAGCTTGAATATAACATCGCCGTCATGGTTCTGATTCACATACTTCTCGTAATACTTGGTAGATTTATTCAGATCCACATCCACAACTGCGTTGCGATACTTTCCCTTCTCATAAAACTCTGCAAGTGCAAGAAGAGCATCATCCCCATATGACTTATACTGCGCATCCATTATTCCTATGTCTGCAACCTGTTCAAGTATGTTTACTGATTCCTCAGCATCTCCGTTGTCCATAAGGTTCATGGCCTTGTTGAACTGGAGCTCCACATTGTTGACAGGTTCCTTCTTTTTGGAAAATCTGGATACGAATGGTATCTTCTTTAATAATCCGTCAAAAAATCCCATATCCTGTTCCTCCGACAAATGTCCATTGATAAATTTATTTTACCACATACACATCCGAGGTGCAATAAATCATCCAAATTACTTATTGTTTTTTGTCAGATATTCTGAAAGTGCATTGACTGCTGCCTCTTCGTCAGCACCGTCTGCAACTATAGTGAGCTCACTGCCATTCTCGAAGTTCATGCTCATCATACCCATAATGCTCTTAGCATTGATTCTCTTATCTCCGGTAACAAGGTGAACCTTGCTGTCATACTGACTTGCAATCTGTACAAGAACTGCAACAGGTCTTTCCTCTGCCTCTCCCATCATTGATACAACAACTGTCTTTTCGATCATTACATCCTCCTTGGGCTCATCAACAGCCCCGCATTTCTTCTGCGATTTCACTTATTTTTCTTAATCTATGATTAACCCCCGACTTACCGATCGGCGGCGTCATCATCTCACCAAGCTCCTTAAGGGAAGCATCCTCATTCTCCAGTCTGGCAAGCGCCAGCTCCTGAAGGTTATCGGGCAGATATCCTATGCCCTTTGTCTCTATTATGTAATTAATGTCATTCATCTGCTTTACAGCAGCGCTCACGGTCTTGTTGAGGTTTGCGGCCTCACAGTTGACCCTGCGGTTGATATTGTTACGGATATCCTTCCTGATCCTTATGTTCTCCATATTCATCAGGGATATGTGTGCCCCCATTATTCCCAGCATATCAACTATCATCTCTCCATCCTTCAGATAGACGACGTAGTATTTCTTCCGCTGTATTATGCGGGCTTCCACACCAAATCCGTTTATTATCTCCTGTATGAACTGTGCCCTTCCCTCGTTCTCGCACACCACCTCCATGTGGTATCCCTTGTTCGGATCACTGATTGATCCCGAGGTCATGAACACTCCTTTTATATATGCTCTTCTGCAGCAATCCTGCTGAACATCCATCCTGCTGACCTTCATGAGCTGACACTGTATCAGTCCTTCACACTCATGTTCGTTTTCTATCTTCAAGGTCATCAGTATCGTATTGACAATCTCTGGAGAATTGATCTCCATCCTGTATACTCTGCTGTCAGCTCCGGTCCTTCTTACACTTGAGTCCGGAATATATCTGAACAGCCTCTTTATCAGGGAAGCTATCTCCTTTGCGATAACACTTCTCTCTGTAACTATCACCAGCCCGGCCGGTCTGCCGGCCCAATATCTCACATATGCCACCATTGAGATCATCGCAGCCAGCTCAGCTATCTGACAATGCCTCGCTCCCGGGACATTCCCTGCCAGCTCCATCTTAACGTCTGAAGAAAATGACATATTCCACCTGCTATACTATCTGTTATTACATGCTACAACTTCTTGACTATTGAATCCTTCAAAATATCCCTGTGAACTATCCTCACTGTATACTTTGACTTCTGCAAACGGGCATAGACAGCATTGGCTATCGTGACGGATCTGTGTTTTCCGCCTGTGCAGCCGATGGAAATGACCAACTGATTTTTGCCTTCCTTGATATAATTCGGTATCAAAAATGTTATCAGATCTATAAACTTTTCCAGATACTCAGGGCCCTCCTTGCAGTTCATAACATAGTCCTGTATCTCTTTGTCGTTTCCCGTTTTCTCCCTGAGTTCAAGGTCATAGTACGGATTAGGCAGAAATCTCACATCCTGAACTATATCAGAATCCCTCGGTATTCCATACTTAAAGCCAAATGACATGACCGTAATTATGAAATTCGAATACTCCTCATTCTGCACAAATATCTTGTCAAGCTCCGCCTTAAACTCTCTCACAAGGAGGTTGGTAGTATCGATTATATAATCAGCCTCCTCCTTGAGGAAGCCAATAAGCTCACGCTCCTTGTTTATTCCATCTATTATTCGCCCACCCTTGACCGAAAGAGGATGGTTTCTTCTAGTCTCTTTATAACGCTTTACCAGAGTTGCATTGGAACACTCAATGAACAGGATCTCATAATTCATACCCTCTCTTCTGATATCCGCCAGGCACGAATTGAGCTGTGACAAAGCCCTTCCACTTCTGATATCAACACTGATAGCAACATCATCCACCTGGATCTGCTCATCATAAGCGATCTCGGCAAATCTTTTTATAAGCTGGATAGGCAGATTATCAACACAGAAAAATCCGGCATCCTCAAGCGTCTTAAGCGCCGTTGCCTTTCCTGCTCCACTCATTCCTGTCACAATAACAAATCTCATGCTCTGTTCTCCCTGTCTCACTAAATGCTAGAAATCGCCAAGCATCTTCACCTCAGGCTCCAGCATCACGCCAAACTGATCCATAACCTTCTTCTGTACATCACGGATCAGACCTGTCACATCAGCAGCGGTTGCACCGCCCCTGTTCACAACAAATCCGCAGTGCTTCTCGGACACCTGTGCTCCTCCCACAGAATATCCCCTGAGTCCTGCATCCATTATAAGTTTACCCGCAAAATATCCCTCAGGTCTCTTGAATGTAGAGCCCGCCGACGGATACTCAAGCGGCTGCTTTGTTCTTCTGGAATCCGACAATTCCTTCATTCTGTCATCTATATCCTGCTGCACACCTGCTGCCAGCTTCATGGTAACCTCAAGAACTATGAGCCCCTCAGCCTCCACAGCACTGTGTCTGTACGAAAAATCCAGTTCATCCGACGACATATCATATATATGTCCATCGGCATCCATCACCTTGACACTGGTGACAACGTCCTTCATCTCACCACCATAAGCTCCCGCATTCATATACACCGCACCGCCTATAGTACCGGGAATCCCGGAAGCAAACTCAAGACCGGTCAGCGAATTATCCCTTGCCAGTCTGCTGACTCTCACCAGCTTTGCCCCGGCCTGGGCTGTTATCACATCACCGTCAACTGTTATCCCATTCATATTGTCCATTATATTGATTATCATGCCCCTGTAGCCAGCATCCGACACAAGCAGATTACTGCCATTACCAAGAACAAAATACGGTATCTCACATTTCCGACAAAGTTCTATAAGCCCCGCAACCTGATCTGCATCAGAAGGACTCGCAAAATAGTCGGCAGGACCGCCCACCCTGAAGGTAGTGTGTGCGCTCATCACCTCATCTGCGCTTGCATTCTTCTCTCCGGTTATCTCTCGAATACTGTTCAATATTTCTAAATCTGACATGTCAACCTCATACAATCTGTCTTCTATATTTTATTCACATGTGCATGTATTTTAAAACAAAAGTAAAAGCACCCTCTGTCACAGAGAACTGCTTTTTTCTTAACATACACAATAAAAGTCTTTAATATATTGAATTTTACGGCACTATTCATCACCATTAAATTCATCATACATTAAAGACTTTTATAATTCAATATTAAAATTTAATATAAATTTACCATCTTTCGCAAAACCTTTGGATATTTTCACAAATTCTACTGGTAAATTTTACCGAAATTACATTCAGGTCAATTACCTTCCAAGTATGCTGCATGCACTTCCATAAATACCTGCATCATTGCCAAGCTGTGCAAGTGCGAACTTTGTCTGTCTGCATGCATGGAATGCATAATGCTCGAAATACTTCTTTACTGAATCTGTAAGTATGGAGCCCGCCTTTGACACGCCTCCACCGATTACAAATATCTCAGGATCAACTACACATGCTATCTGTGCAAGCGCACGACCCAAGATACGTGCCTGTGTATCAACTATCTCAAGTGCAAGCTCGTCTCCTGCCTTTGCTGCGTCAAATACATCCTTTGCAGTAACAGCCTCGAGCTCACGGAGAGTTGACTTCTTATCTGAAGCTGCCATAGCTCTGCCCGCAAGTCTTACCACGCCTGTTGCAGATGTGTACTGCTCCAGACATCCCTTGTTTCCGCATCCACATGTCTCAGTCTCTGAATCGTCAACACATATATGTCCGATCTCACCGCCGGCACCATTCACGCCGAACAGCATCTTGCCGTTGAGTATGATTCCGCCGCCAACACCTGTTCCAAGTGTTACCATTACCAGATTGCTGTGGCCCTTGCCACCGCCCTGCCACATCTCTCCGAGCGCAGCGACATTTGCGTCATTTCCAGCCTTTACAGGATATCCGATCAGCTTCTCCAGCTCGTCCTCAACATTCAGTATTCCCCATCCGAGGTTTACACACTTGAGAACCGTTCCATCCTCCTTGACAGGTCCCGGAACTCCGATTCCAACGCCCTCAACATCTTCCTTTGCAAGCTTCTTGCTTTCAATAACTTCCTTTATAGAATCAGCAATGTCCGGAAGAACATTCTTTCCACCGTCCTCTGTGCGGGTCTTGATCTCCCACTTGTCGAGCAGTTCGCCCTCAACGGTAAAAAGTCCCATCTTTACTGTAGTTCCTCCAACATCAACTCCAAATACATACTTAGCCATGTTTTTTCTCCTTCCACATTCTCCGCTTTTTATTGTAATATCACGGCCGGCAGTCATTTACTGCTTGTCACCACCGCCGTTGCCCTTCATAATATTCTGTGTAACTCTGTTATAAAGCTCCTGAGCTGCATTGTATCCCATCTTCTTCTGTCTGTGGTTTACAGCCGCCGACTCAACTATGATCGCGATATTTCTTCCCGGTCTGATAGGTATATTGTGACTTACCACCTTATTTCCCAAGAACTCCATATAATTGTCCTCAAGTCCGAGTCTGTCGTATTCTGTATCTTTGCTCCACTCCTCCAGGTTGATGACAAGATCGATATTCTGATCTATCTTAACGCACTCAACACCAAACAGTGATTTCACATCTATTATTCCAATTCCTCTGAGCTCAATAAAATGCCTTGTTATGTCAGGAGCTCTTCCTACAAGAGTTGCATCGCTGACCTTCTTGATCTCAACCACGTCGTCCGCAACAAGTCTGTGTCCTCTCTTCAGAAGCTCCAGCGCCGCCTCCGACTTACCGATTCCACTCTCACCCATGATCAGTACGCCCTCGCCGTATACATCGACAAGAACCGCATGCACCGATATTCTTGGAGCCAGCTCCACATGCAGCCATCTGTCCACCTCATGTACAAATGCAGATGTGACCGCATCGGACGTGAGTACTGGAACCCCATGCTTCTTTGCCATCTCTATGATAAATGGATATGGCTCAAGGCCTCGGCAGAATATAAGGCATGGCGGCTTGTATGAGAAGAACTCATCCATGATGCGCTTGTTCTCCTCCTCAGTATGCATAGCTGCCACATAGGCATGCTCAACATTACCACAAATCTGTATTCTTCCTGCATCAAAGTGCTCGAAGAATCCACCAAACTGTACTGCCGGTCTGTTCATACCCGGATCCTGGATAAGTATCTTATCCGTATCGATCTCCGGAGTATGGTTCTTGAGATCCATCTTCTCTATAAGCTGTGTAACCGTAACACTGTAAACCATATAAACCCTCTGCAACACCGAAACCGATGTTTTTCCTTTCCTAATATAGTCAATATGACTTATTTTATCGCAATTAATTATACTTATGTACGCTCTCTGTTGTCAAGCAGACATGCACAATTACACAGCCAAATATGCAACTCATTTGTGGTCTATTTATTCAGGAATCTCGCCTCATCCTGAACCATGCTGACCTCGCTTCCATCCCTCGCATCTATCAGTACAAGCTGTATCGGGTAAGTGTCGGAATGATCCGAATCCAACTGTGCAAATGAGTACACAGGTATAGCCTCATACTCGCCGTCCCCTGTCTTTATCCTGAAATATGTGAGTCTCACATCGTTGAACTCCACTGAATTATATCCGGTATAATCCGCAAAGTGGCTCTCCATGACTCCCTTGAGGCTTGTCACCGCAGAATCCCAGGTGATCAGTGTCCCTGCATCCTGAATATCCCCCGCGGACTTCATCGGCCAAGTACATGTAAATCCCGTAAGTTTCTCTCCTGTAAATGCGATACTGTATGTGGACTGCTCCGTATAGTAGTATTTCTCTGCAGAAAACGAACCACTGTCCTCCGCATTCTTCTGGTTTGAGATGGTGTCTATGCCAAATGCATCCGGCTGATAGAGCGGCTGTCCATTCACGGACGCCTGAAATGTCACAGAGTATCCATCCTTCTCATATCCTACAACCTCTCCATACTCATCACTATATTGGCGGTAAAGCTCCGACTGTGATGTAGGGACCACATCATTAAAGCCCCATTTGTCCATGTAGTCCAGCGCTTTTACCATTCCGGCATCCTCATCCATGCCACTCATATTGGATTCATCAGTCTGAACGTCCGACGGATTCCCTTCATTTGCCGTTATCAGTTCCGCGGGATCCCATGAGGTATACTCCGTGAATGTCGCACCCTTGTCCGCCATATCTTCAGGAACAGGGTCCGTCACCGCAAGCTGGATAGAAAATCCCTCATCTGATATCCACGACAGATCATAAAAATACAGTATGTATTCAACTCCATCTATCTTCCCAATAAAATAATCCTTGCTGTAATCCACATCGGCACCCCTATGAGCGAACAGTTCATCTCTCTGCTCCTGTGTCACACTGTCCTTCATATCATATGGATACTCGAAAACTCCATCCTCCTCGTCAAATATGCTTTTGAGTATCGTCTCCCTGTCTTCAGCTCCTATGCTGCCCATGGTGAACTTCTTCGTATACATCTTATCGGCATCCGGAGTCTTGATCTCCGACGCTTTGATGCTTGCAGACTCCAAAGTTCCGCAATTTTCAACAGGTATATCAACACTTACGCTGGTCGGAATGCTGAGTGTTCTGGCAAGTCCACCCACACTGTCATCATAATCTGCATCCTTCTCGGTGTCCCCGGACGTGTCCGTTCCGCTGCTGTATTCCTTGATATCATCGCCCTCTATGACCGCCGTGTTTGCTTCCTTTTTCTTATCCGCGCAGCCACCGCACGCCATCGCAAGGCAAACCAAAGCTGCACATATCATCCATCTTCTTTTCCTCATATTTACTCTCCTTCACCAAGATATATTGTCATATACTCATAATAACCTGCCATTGAACTGCTCGGACTTACCTGCATGTAACAATCCTCAAGCTCACTCTCGTCAACAAGGAAATACACCGTCAGCAAATGTTCTTCGCCATCCCTCTTCAGGCAGCAGTAGCCATCCACGCTCTTTTCAGTAATCTCTGTGCCGTCATCTACTACATACGCAGGTACTCCATATGTCATCCGTCTTTCATAACTCGCACGAGGCTCGCCATCTCCGCAATAATAATTCGTGTCAACCGGTGGCGCCAGCTTGTCCCCCGAGAGTTTTTCTCCCCTCTCAAGATCTATAACTATATCGTCATACGGATATGCTCTGTAGTCCGCTTTATATGTGATATCCACCGCAACCATCCGCAAGCTGCTGTTATTATAATCTCCCCAGCTTGTAAAGCTGTTATCTGTCGCTTCGTTCATCCTCCGACATCTGACATCCACAAAGTTTCCGTCCGTATCCACCAGCCCTTTCTCCTTGAGATCTCCCACAACATAGAGCATATCCGCAGGATCTATTCCCCGGGTGTCATCGTATACGTTCACACTGTTTACCGTCATCTCTACGCCATCCACAACAAACGACTCGTCCAATCCTATAAATGTGTACTTGTCATCCACCTGGATCGTATCAACATTATCCGGATTGTCATCATAAAATGTTGAGTCAACTCCGACCCAGTTAGATGGATCATCGCCCTCAGCATCCTTGACATTTATTCCGGTCACGATCTTGTCCAGTTCCTCATCCGTTATATCGCAGCCGATATACACAGTCAGAATAACGGACTCTTCTTTTATCGGAACGTACAGCACTCTATCAAATCCCCAATCAACTCCTCCCCTCTCAAACAACAGGTACTCATAACTTCCCGCCTGTCTGACTGTGGCATCCTCGATGCTTCGGTTTATCACAGTATTCGACTGTCCATTCCACTGGGTTGCCGCTATGGATATTCCCATATATCCTTTCCTGTCCGGGCTGTCATACTTACATTCCTCGACCTGAACCACGCCTTCCGGCAGATAATCAAGAGTGATCTCCACGTATCTTTTGCCAGAATTTATCATGTATGAATTACCATCTCTTCCTTTCATTATGCTCTGTGTTCCATTTTCTTCCTCCTCCGCCATTCTCTTTTTCATCGCGTCCAGAGTCTCCGTGCTCTCGGTGTCATCTGCAGCTGTGGCAACACCATCGTCATTGAGCTCTATCGTTCCACTTGCATAACCACCATTCTTCTCGATCGTAAATCTATACACGCTGACCGCAGCATGGATCGATACCGGTATAAGGATCACACCACACAGCAGCAGTGCTGCAACCTTGATAATTCTCTCCATTCCTCCATGTCTTTTCCCGAGGCCTGTCGGTCTGCCGGACTCCTCCATATCTCTCATTCCGGCGAGCAGACTTTCCTTTTTAGCTTTGTATTCTGCCGAAAATTCATGTTCAGACAGCTTGTCCATATTATCCGTATTGTCCGTGTTATCAACATTCTCCATATTCCTATTCTCCATCCAGCATCATCTCCTTCATCAGCAGTTTTCGCGCTCTCTTTACCGCCCGCTCATATTTCTTCCGGACCGCAGCCTCTGTCAGCCGCATCAGATCAGCTGTCTCTCTTACACTGAGCTGCCGCACTATCCTTAGCTGGAGCACTAGGGCATCATCATCAGATAATCTTCCAAGTATGCCTGTTATCAACTGTCTGTTCTCCACCTCATCAGCCATATTGCTCTTCACCGATGGATCGGCATGACTCCACAGGATGTTGTCTGCAAGTTCCGTGGAATCGTCATCCCCCTGCAGACTGCACACAGCCTCTTTATCTCTTTTATTTTTCCTGTACATATCAACAGCGATATTTCTTGCAGTCTTGGTTATGTACGCCGACCTCTTCTCCTCCGGCATCCTTTTTATCATATTCCTGTATCTTATGACTTTCAGAAATGTCTCCTGTACAGCCTCCTCCGCCTGCCATATATCTCCCAATACGGCATACGACAGCCTGTATAACTTCTGTTCGTACTTGTCATAATATTCTGCTATCAATTCGCTGTCTTTCTTATCATTATGCATAATTTCCCTATCCTTTTTCATGTGTTCCCCGCCATGAACACCCCTTGATATTCTGTCTTTTTTGAACGTTCACTATATATAACGATTACATTATCATAAATGTGACACTTTTTCATAAAAAAAGAGGTTAAAGATTTCTCTTTAACCTCTTTTATGGGAAATATCACTATCTTCAGGCTTTATGCCTGTTCCGAATCCAAGTCTTCTTTATTCCCTGTATCCTCTTTATCCTTTTCTTCAGCTTCAGCCTCGGCTTCTAACAGTTTCGCAGCAGCTTCAGCCTCCTCCTTTGCCTTCTTCGCCTCTTCCTCGGCTTTTCGGGCGGTTTCCTCCAGTTTCTTCTCGTTGAGTCTGAATATCTTCCTCATCGTCGTACTGGTTCCGTATGCAATCGCACCAAATATGAATAAAACCCACAGATACCATATATTAACAAATATCATAGGGTATCTCACGCATATAAATATAGGTGCAAACCATGCGATAAATACTTTTAACCATGAGCCCTTATATGTGATAGCCAAAGCCAGTGAGTTTCTCACCGTGGTTCCCAGCTTATTGTTGTATCTGGCTATCAACGGGAACAAAAACGGAACAATAAGTCCCATAAATATAAGTTCTGTCACAAGAATTCCTGTGTAGAATGTAGATATGAATCCCGTCACTCTCTTGACAAGCAGGAATTCAAAATACATTACAAATATCGCAAGCAGAATAAAGAAATACGCTATGGTCGACTGTTTAAAGTTTCTCTTAAACTCATGGATAAATCCGGCGACAACCGTCTCTTCCTCATCCTCCTGCAGTCTTATACACATAGCATAAAGAGCTGACAGCGATGCTCCCACTGTAAATATAGGTATACAGCCAACTACAAAGCACACATTAAGTGCAAATATAGTTCCAAACGCATCCATTGCCCGTCTCAGAAGTGGTTCTTTCTCTTTTCCCCTGTCATTCTCTCTGCTCTCTTCCCTGTTGTTTGATATCTCGCTCATTCAAAATGTCCTCTTCGCTTATTGTTTCGTAAAAAAAAATAATATAATGCGGGTATCGATCGACCCAAGAGTCATCGATACCTACATTATATTTAATTGATTACAATATATATTACTCCTTTACACCACCAAGTGCAACACCTGCAATAATATATTTAGAAAGGAAGAAGTACATTACGAGGATTGGAATAACAGTTGTGAAAAGTCCACAATAGATCTGACCCCAATCTCTTGACTTATCATTTGCCTTTAACGCCTGAACGTACATTGGCATTGTCTGCTTCTTTCTCTCTGTAGCAAGTATGATAGAAGGTGTATACAGGTTATTCCATGATGCAACGAATCCGAAGATTGCCTGAGTTGCCATAGCTGGCTTCAGAAGAGGAAGTACGATCGAGTTGAACGTATGAATTTCTCCTGATCCATCAATTCTGGCAGCCTCTACGATCTCTACTGAGAGGCCAGTCTCCATGTACTGCTTCATAAAGTAAACAGTTGTTGGTGCTGCGATCGCTGGAATGATCATTGCAAGATATGAACCATAAATATGTGTGAGGTTACATATCTTGATGAAACCTACGATAGATACCTGCTGAGGAATCATCATGATAGCATATATGAAGCCCCATGCAAAATTCTTTGCCTTGAAATTGTAAACTGTAACTGCGTAAGCTGTCAGAGAACCGAAGTAGATCTGAAGAGCTGTTGCAGGTACTGTGATAATTAACGAATTGAGCATAGCCTGAAGTACGTTTACTCCACTCGTCTTCGCACCACCCTCTAAAAGTCCCTTGAAGTTAGTGATGAACTGTGATCCAGGAACAAGCTTTATTCCTGTAAGAATATCACTGGACTTAAGTGTTGAGTTAATTAACAAAATATAAAACGGTATGATTGACAGGAAACAAAGTATGATACAGATGACATATCTTAAAACCCTCGTTCCCGTTGCTTTTGATTCTGTCTGATCCAACTTTGTTCACCTACTTTCCTTGTTTTTCTGTTTTCTCTGATGTCAGCTTGTAGAACAGTAAGCTTATAATCAATGTGAATGCGAAAAGCATTACTGAGTAAGCTGCAGCTTTACCATAATCCTGTGTAGGACCTGCACTTACGTACTTCTTGATAAGCATAACTACTGTTGTTGTAGAATTGACATCTGATCCACCTACTCTTACAACCGGGTTACCTTCGTTGAAGAGCTGTGGAATATCGTACATCTGCAGACCACCGATAGCTGATGTTACAAGTGTGTACTGTAAGATCGGCTTGAGCAGTGGAAGTGTTATCTTAAAGAACTGCTGCTTTGATGTAGCACCATCAACACTGGCTGCCTCGTAAAGTGATGGATTGATACCGAGAATACCTGCACAAAGGACGATCATTGTATTACCATACCACATCCAGAACTGGATAAAAGCAATGATTATAAGTGATGCCCAGCCATGATTCAGGATACCACCCTCATCACACCATCCCCAACTTCTGAACAGGCTCGTGATAGGTCCCTGAACCTCGAACATACCGTAGAAGAGAACGGCGATTGTAGCTGCTGTAATGATGTTAGGCATGTACATGATTACCTTGAATACACCCTGACCCTTTATCTTAACCTTGATGTCTGTGAACCAGGCAGCAAGAACAAGTGCGAGAAGGATCTGAGGTACGAAGTTTACCAACCACAGAACAACTGTTATAGCAAGTGCCTGCCAGAACTCACTTCCGGTCTTTGCAAACACATAATTGGTAAAGTTACCGAGTCCTACGCTTGTTGTCACATATCTACCATTCTTAGCTGAGTAGATAAATGAGTTGTAGAACGTATAGATAAGTGGATACAGCTGAAAGATAAGGAAAACAAGGAAGAACGGAATGAGGAACATCAAACCATACTTGCCATATTCAACTGTCTTGTTCTTTTTCATAGTGTGATACGCCCCCTTAAAATATTGGTCTATAGTACACACGCACCAGCAACTTTCATTACTGATGCGTGCATTTTGTTACTTTATAGTTTTATCCTTTATTTTAGGGATAGATTACTTTGAGATACCAAGCTCTGAAGCACACTTGTCCTCGATGTACTTAACAGCATCATCAACTGATGTGTATGTACCTGAGTTGTAAGCTGTAGCTGCCTCATCGATGAATGCCTTGATTGAAGCATCCTGGTATGTTGTGTTGCTGAGGTTGATTCCCTCTGCTGATGCTGCCCATACCTCGATTGGGTTCTGTCCGCCAAGGAATTTCTGAGCTGCATTTTCGCTTGAAAGCTCACCATTGATAAGTCTCTCGTTAGCTGCCTTGTTGTTTACACAGTCACCTGTCTTGTTTGTGATATCAACACCAACATCTGGATCACATGTTAACTCGTAAAGAAGGAATGCACAAAGCTCTGGGTTTGGTGTATCCTTACCGACCATTACGTATGTACCGCCCCAGTGGTATGATGTAGGGCCTGTAACAGCTCCCCAGTTACCATCTACAGCGCCGTTACCCTGCATTGAACCTATGAACCAAGGACATCCGAAGTAGCAGAATACCTTTGAATCATTTGCCATATCAGCAGCCCATGATGAATCCCAAAGGGCTGTGTTGTTTGAATATCCACCATCATAGATCTTCTTACCTGTCTCAAGGTACTCTGTAACTGCACCGTCAAGTGTAAGCTTCTCTGATGAACCGTCATCTGTTACCCAAGGCTGTGACTGAGTATCCCAGATAGCGTACTTAACATCTGAAGGACCAGATACGATCTTGTATCCAGCATCCTTTAACTTGTCTGCTGTCTCGAAGAACTTGTCCCAATCAGCAAGAGCTGCCTGAACTGTCTCAGGATCATCTGATCCAAGAACTTCCTTAGCAATGTCTCTTCTGTAGAATACAGAACCTGCTGTAGCCTGCCATGTAACAGCCTTAAGCTCGCCGTTGTATGTGCCATACTGCTTAGCGAAGTCATATGAGTTAGCCATAACATCATCTGTGAAACCAAGATCTGTAAGGTTAGCTGTCTTTGTGTCATCCTCTGACCAGTACTTAGCTACATCGTTATCAGCAGGGATAAGTGAAGGATACTTATCTCCACTTGTAAGAGCTGTATCAATAGCTGTCTTGTACTCATCTGTTGTTCCACCAACACCAAGTGTTACGAACTCAACATAGTCCTTGTACTCTGGGAACTTGTCAAGAACGACGTTCATCTTCTTTGAGAAATCCTCATCCCATGAGTAAGCGTAGATCTTCTTGCTGTCATCCCAGCCATCTGTGCTAGGTGCTGCAATTGCTCCTGTTGCTGAAGCATCTGCCTCTGTTGCCTCTGTAGCATCATCTGATGCTGCCTCTGTTGTAGCATCATCTGATGCTGCCTCTGTTGTAGCATCATCATTTCCGCCACATGCAACGAGTGATAATCCCATTGCCATAGCTAATGAAAGTGCTAACGCCTTTTTGATTTTTCTCACAAAAAAACCCTCCTTTTAAATATGTGTGCTATTCCAATGCTATGCTCTAAAATCACCTTATCGAGCATATCCGGAATGCCGTGTCATGCTTTTTCATGACCTCTGTTGTGATTTTATTGACAACGTCCTTGTCAACATAGGCTTATTATAGGGCATATTATCTAATTTGGCAACCCCTTTTTTGAGTTTTTTTATCTTTTTTGCACATTCGCCTTTTTTTAAGCTAAAAAAATAACTAATTAAACTTTATCTATAAGGCGTGTATTTTATCATTTTTGTCAAATAGCCTATTTTTCGTACATTCCATGCGCCTTTCCGGCTAATATGGCAACTGTACTTTATATATAGAAAACAGCTTATTTACAAGGTTTTCTTTTAGTCATTATGTATAGTGCATGCAAAACCGATCTGTTTTATTGTGCAATTTTAAATTTTAGACTTTTTTCACTATTGGAGGGGTTCTGTTCTCCTCTTCTATATGTTAGTATACTATTATTAAATATATTTGACGCGGAAGACCGGACGCCCTCCGGCTCTTTTCGTGCAGAGGAGTTTTGAATGAGCAAAAAAGATAATACACAGGAAGAGGTGCTGGAAAGCACACAGAAGGATGCCCCGGATGACATTTTGATCCAGCCAAGGGGTGTCAAGCGTGAGGTGGCCGACGGTTTCTCAGATCCTAGATCTGCAGCGCCCAAAGCGGACCTTGCGACCGAAAACAGTCTTGAGCTTCACGCCATGACGAGATCAGAGCGCCGCAGATACAGACGGGCACAAAAAAAGGCTGAGACAGCGGACATGACACGCTCACAGCGTTTTCATTATTTTATAGACTGCAACAAATGGAAGATCATAGGAATACTGATGATCGTAGTGTCACTGGCCTGGATCTCACTGGCGGTATATTCCAATACCCGGCCGACGGTATTTGCATATGCGGTGGTCAACAGTCCTGATCCATGGAGCGTGGACACATCCGTTATAGACGACTATAAGAGCTACTATAATTATAAGGACTCGGACAAGATCAAATATATGCAGAACCTGCATTACGATCCGACTACATTTGACGCTGACTACGATGCAAATGGAACGGAATACTCTTCCTTCCCGCTGCTGTGCGAGGACAATGTATATGATGTGCTGATATCCGACAAGGCCGGAGTTGAGTGCTGCAGTTGGATAAATCTGATACATCCGCTTGATACATATGATGGCACTCTCAAAACTCTCTTCGAGGGAGAGCTCAAGGATCGTGTAGTAACGGCGCAGGATTCCGCAAATCACACTTCCGCATACGCAATAAACATCAGCGGAACGGATTTTGCCAACCGCATGAACCTGGGATACAACGATGTGTATCTCTCATTCCCGGGCAACAGCGAGGAGAATGTTGACCACATTATCAAGCTGTTGAATTACATTTTTGATCTTGGTATAGAATAAGAAAAAATGGCTGTGACATATTGTTGTGTCACAGCCATTTTTTCTGTCATGATCTGTATTCAGGTGATCATATATCAATATATCAGTCCTCTGAATCCATGTTCATGACCTGTCTCTTTCTGGCAAGCTCGTCATTTGCAAGATACTCATCGTATGTTGTCTGCTTGTCTATGAGACCTGTATTTGTAATCTCTATGATTCTGTTTGCAGTTGTCTGTACAAACTGGTGATCCTGTGAGGAGAACAGTACTACACCAGGGAACTTGATAAGTCCGTTATTGAGTGCCGTGATGGACTCCATATCGAGGTGGTTTGTAGGCTCATCGAGAATCAGGGTGTTTGAACCCATGATCATCAGCTTGGACAGAAGACATCTTACCTTCTCTCCTCCAGATAGGACCTTGACCTTCTTAACTCCATCCTCACCTGCAAAGAGCATTCTTCCGAGGAAGCCTCTTACATATGTGGCATCCTTCTCGTCTGAATACTGTGTCAGCCAGTCAACTATCACGAGGTCGTTGTCGAACTCCTTGGTGTTGTCCTTAGGGAAATATCCCTGTGAGGTAGTAACTCCCCACTTATAGCTTCCCTCGTCCGGTTCCTCCTCGCCTGCAAGTATCTTGAAGAGCATGGTGGTTGACTTGGTGTTCGGTCCGACAAATGCTATCTTGTCGTCATGACCAACCGTGAACGAGATATCATCCAGAAGCTTTTCTCCGTCAACCGTCTTGGAGATATGTGATACGGTAAGCACCTCGTTACCGATGTCTCTCTTTGGTCTGAAATCAATGTATGGATATTTTCTGCTTGATGGCTTGATGTCATCCAGCTCGATCTTCTCAAGGGCACGCTTACGGGATGTAGCCTGCTTGGACTTGGAAGCATTTGCCGAGAATCTCTGAATGAACTCCTGGAGCTCTTTGATCTTCTCTTCCTTCTTCTTGTTGGCTTCCTTCATCTGCTTGATCATAAGCTGACTTGACTCGTACCAGAAGTCATAGTTACCTGCGTAAAGCTGGATCTTGCTGTAATCTATATCTGCTATATGGGTACATACCTTGTTCAGGAAATATCTGTCATGCGATACAACGATAACCGTGTTCTCAAAGTTGATGAGAAATTCCTCAAGCCATGCGATGGCATCCATATCAAGGTGGTTTGTAGGCTCATCCAGAAGAAGTACATCCGGATTGCCAAAAAGGGCCTGGGCAAGAAGCACCTTGACCTTGAGTCCACCATCCAGATCCTTCATCAGGCTGTAGTGATACTCTGTGCCTACTCCAAGTCCGTTCAGGAGTGTGGAAGCATCTGACTCTGCCTCCCAGCCGTTCATCTCAGCAAATTCAGCCTCAAGCTCTGCAGCCTTGACTCCATCCTCGTCTGAGAAGTCCTCCTTCATATATATAGCATCTTTTTCCTTCATTATCTCATACAGACGCTTGTTACCCATGATTACTGTGTCAAGCACCTGGTACTCATCGTATTTGTAGTGATCCTGCTGGAGAACTGAAAGTCTCTCTCCATCATTCATTGTCACATCACCCTTTGACGGCTCTATCTCTCCTGACAGGATCTTCAGGAAAGTTGACTTGCCGGCACCATTTGCACCGATCAGTCCATAACAGTTACCCTCTGTAAATTTGATATTTACATCCTCAAATAAAGCCTTCTTACCAAATCTCAATGTTATGTTATTCGCACTAATCATCGACGTATATACCTTTCACTATTTACTCTGTCTGCACACGCAGACGTCTCCATTTTCAGTGATTAAGTATATCAATACATGTCAGATGTGTCAACTTTACTTTATGTACAGAGCGGCGCTTTTCCTGCCCCGCTCCACTCTTCCATTCTGATATCCTTTACCAGAATTTTCTGGCTGCCAGCTAGAGATTCTTGACTATAGGATCATACAGATCAAGCTCACAGTACTCTGTGTCTGTAAAATGATCGCAGTTAAGACAACTCTTACCCGTCACATCGTTTGAAAGGCCCTTACAAGAACACTTCTTCTCATACGCACTGCATCTCTCTGCAACTTCTTTGTAGGTTTCTGTTGAACTTCTCATGATGTTCTCTCCTTTTTGCTATGCATTTTTCTGCTGCCTTATTATTGTGTGTCTTTTTCTGCTTTTTATTCCACATTTCATTCTTCGCTGATTCTTTGCCACATCAAGGTACGGATTCTTGACAATATGCTATATATTAAGTACAATCAGAATTAAAAATTTTTTAAATGATTGGAGATGAAATCTTGGACGCAGGTTCCATAATAAACATTATCATTCTGGTGGTGCTGATCGCACTGTCCGCATTCTTTTCTTCAGCTGAAACAGCACTCACAACGGTGAGTAAATTCTCGCTCAGGTCTCTTGCAGACAACGGCAACAAGCGGGCCTCACGGGTTCTCAAGGTCACAGAGAATTCAGGCAAGCTGATAAGCACTATTCTTATAGGAAATAACATTGTCAACATATCAGCATCTTCTCTCACGACCACATTCGTAACAAAGGCATTTGGAAGCTCTGCTGTCGGTATTGCAACCGGAGCCCTGACACTGATCGTTCTCCTCTTCGGAGAAATCACACCAAAGACCCTGGCTCAGCGTTATAACCTGAAGATATCGCTGTTATACATTGACATAATCCAGTTCCTTATGATAGTGCTCACACCTGTGATATTCATAGTGAATAAGATCGCTGATTTTATATTCTGGATCATAAGGCTCGACAAGGACGGCGGGAACCAGAAGATGACCGAGGATGAACTCATAAGCATGGTGAACGTCAGTGAGGAGGAAGGCGTCATCGAGGACAAAGAGAAGGAAATGATAACCAATGTGGTGGACTTCGGAGATTCCATTGCAAGGGATGTCATGATCCCAAGAGCAGATATGACCATCGCCTCTGTTGATATGGCTTATGATGATCTGCTGAAGCTCTACATGGAAGTACCGTATACGAGAATTCCTGTATATGAGGACTCCAGAGATAACGTGATCGGTATCCTTCATGTTAAGGATCTCTTCTTCTACAAGGCAACCCATGATATCAATAATTTCAGCGTTCGTAACATCATGAGAAAGCCACTGTATGTATATGAATATCAGAAGACCAATGATCTTCTGCACTCCATGAAGTCGGATTCCAATACCATGGCCATAGTGCTCGATGAGTACGGAATCTGCATAGGACTTATTACCATTGAGGATCTCATTGAGGAAATCATCGGAGACATCAAGGATGAGTACGACACGGAGGAACACAACAACATCATCAAGGTCGACGACACCCACTACAACGTCGATGGCTCCATCAAGCTGGATGATCTGAATGATGCACTGAATCTAAAGATAGAATCAGAGGACTACGACTCCCTCGGCGGTTACATAACCGAGCTGCTGGATCACATTCCAGCCAAGGGCGAGTCCGTCACCGACATCTCATGCATCTACAAGGTACTTGAGATGGACAAAAAGCGAGTCGCCAGAGTGCTTATCACGCTGGCTCCGCAGGAGCCAGGCGACGCCGATGGCGAGTAAGTCAGCGCCGGGTGGCGGGGTTATGCGCAAACAGACATTTTCGTTGAAAAAGATACAATTTTGTGATATTTCTCGAAGGAATTTACGAAAAGCACACAGGCTTGCAAAAGCTTGTGTGCTTTTCTCTTTTTTCGGCTCAAAAAGATACAATCGTCAAACTTGCAGCCAGCTAGCGTCCTGAGCATTCTCTTTCCTCTTGATTTTTTAACAAATTAATACGTTTTATAGTAAAACAACCTTGTAATGTAGTTTTGAATACTATATAATATGTCGTGTTGATTCAAAATCAACTGTTTATATGCGGTATTACACACTGCATAAACAACACATACTGCACAAAACAGCACATGCTGCGTAAACAATGCATACTGCATACACAGCACGTACAACTGTTGGAATATGTCAATTTGTGAACGGTATTTATGAACAGCTTTTTCGCACAGCAGTTCCTGTGCGTGCTCCAACTAATATAAGAGGTGTCTATATGGATAAAAAGACAAATATTAAAGACATAATATCAATGGCCGGTGGCCTTGATTATATAAACCCTAAGGATATTCCTTCCATTGACCTGTACATGGATCAGTTGACCACCTTCATGGAGGATCAGCTTGGAAAGAACAGGCGCAATGACGAGGACAAGGTGATGACCAAGACCATGATCAACAACTACACAAAGAACAATCTTCTGCCATCGCCTAACAAGAAGAGATATTCTAAGCAGCACCTTATACTGCTCATTTATATATACTACCTGAAGAACATGCTCAGCATCAACGATATACAGACTCTGCTTGAGCCTCTTATAGATGGTTATTTTGATTCCAACAAGGACGGAAAGGATATTTCTGATATATACGCCCACTTGTATGAGCATCTATCCCAGCATTACGGTGACATCATCAAGGATATCGTGAGAACAGCCAACAAGGCTGATGCCATGTACGATCCTGAGAAGGACTCCTATCTCCACGATCTCAGCATGATCTCACTTCTCTCAGTTGATATATATGCCAAGAAGAAATATGTGGAGCATCTGGTAGACAAGCTCAGACAGGAATCTGAGGAAGATGCCAAGGCGAAGGCTAAAGCCCAGGCACAGAAAGCCAGAGAGCAGGCAGCAGCCAAAGCCGCAAAGGCTAAGCAGCCACAGGCAAACGCCGCAGCCGAGGGCAAGAAAAAATAGTCAGCTTACGCACAACCAACAAGTATTGCGACCAGATTTCACAGGACTCCAGCCTGTAACACAAATAAAACCCCTGAACGATAAAATGTAATCGTTCAGGGGTTTTGTCTGACTACTTGTCGGTTTTCTCGTTGCTCTGCTTGTCATTCTGCTGGAAGCTCTTCATTCTTGAAAATACAAGCTCATATCCGTCCTTGCCATAATTCAGGGATCTGTTGACCCTGCTTATCGTGGCTGTGGATGCTCCGGTCTTCTCCGCAACCTCCAGATATGTGTTGTCTTCCTTCAGCATCTTGGCCACTGCAAAACGCTGTGCTATAGATAACAGTTCATTCACCGTGCATACATCCTCAAAGAAATTAAAGCACTCCTCTTCTGTCTCCAATGTAAGTATTGCCTCAAACAGATCCTGTACTGCCTCTGTATGTACTGTTTTTCCCATGTCTAAGCTCCTTTTTGACTTTCACGACTTTAGCGTGATAAAGTAATATATACTATATACCACTTTCTTATAATTTGCAATCTTTTTTGATCCAGACTGAAAGGCCTCTTCTGTTGACATAGAACTCGCCACAGCCCTCGTCATCTATCTTGATGTCATACTTGGCATTACCCATGACATCTGCAAAATGTGCTCCCGCAAACTGTCTGCCCACATACATTCTCTTGGTGCCGCCCATTCCATCGGACATGACAACCGCAAGTCCTGAATCCTTGTGCTCCTCGTCGCCCTCTCTGGTCCATCCAACAACCTCGCTGTGATCAAAGTAGTCGTGCTGAGTTCCGTATGCATATTTCTTTCTGAGCTTGAGCAGCTTATTCAGTATCGTCTTCTTAGACTTTACCTTAACCTGTGGTATTCCCGCATAGTCGCCGATATACAGGCACGGATAGCCCTGCTCTCTGAGCAGTATGACCGCATACGCCAGAGGCTTGAACCAATCCTCAACGTACGATTCCAGAACTCCTCCGACCTGGGATTCGTGGTTATCTACAAATGTAACAGCCTTCTCCGGATTGCTCATCATAAGCGAACCCTTAAGCAGATCTGCCATGTTATACTCTCCATCTGCCACAGATGCATCGTGGAAATTGAAGTGCAATGGCACATCGAACATGGATGCCTCATTGTCTGTGGCCTTGATATAGCCATTCAGATATTCTGTATTCCAGTGCCAGAAATCACCGACAGCAAATATGTCCTTATGTACATATTCCGGAGCCTCATCTGCGCCCTTCTTTTTAGCGGCTACAGGGACATCAGATGTCGCTTCAATAAAATCCTTCACAAACCATGCAGGGATAGCCTCCGCCTCCTGGAATCTGAATCCGTCCACATCAGTGGTCTTCTCGTACCACTGAGCCCACGCCATGAGCTCGTCATACACTTCCTGATTGTAGAAATCAATCTCGCTTCCAATTATATAATCATACTTGGAATATTCCTTGTCCGCCTCGTCATAATCCTTGCCCTCAAGAGCGCACACACGCTTCTTGAATTCTTCCTGCTTCCAGTCTATTCCCGCAAAATGCTTCCAGTTCCACTTGAACTTGGAATACTTTGACTTTCTTCCAGGGAATGTAAACTTTGAAAGTGCTCCCACAGTCTTCTTATTGCCGATCATCTGTGGAATATCTTTGGTGTTGAAGTCGGCTGCTGTAACCTTCTCTATCCTGTCAGCGCCGAGCTTCTGTCTGACCGCAATGTCCGCATAGACATTTATCCCCTGATCCTTCATAGCCTTTATAGCAGCTATATACTCATCCTTAGTTCCATATCTGGTTCCAACTGAACCCTTCTGGTCAAACTCTCCCAGATCATACAGATCGTACGGAGCATACCCCATATCTTCTTTGCCCTGTGCTCCCTTTGTAGCAGGCGGAAACCATACAGCCGTAGCCCCCATCTTCTTCAGAACCGCAGCGTCCTCTGCTGCCTTTTTCCATAAATCCTGGCTGTCGGTCGTATTCGCTGTAAAATACTGTACCAAAAGTCCGTTATCCTTCATCTCAATACCTCCGTTATTGGCTTTTAATCACCCTTATAAGTCATTATATCAAATCTGAATATATGAGTAAAGACCGACAAATAACAAAAAACATGCCCGCAGACTCCCCTTACCGGAGTGCCTGCAGGCATGCCAAAGACACTATGTACTGTAACGTATATATCTCGGATTACACACGCTGATCCATGCATGTATACACCACAGCTTATAGCTGTATTACATATTCTTGATTCTCTCTATAGCCTCAACTGTATTCTCATAAGTTCCGAATGCAGTAAGTCTGAAATATCCCTCACCGCTTGGTCCGAAGCCTGAACCTGGGGTTCCGACTACATTTGCATTCTCAAGCAGATAATCGAAGAAATCCCATGATGACATGTTGTTCGGTGTCTTAAGCCAGATGTATGGCGCATTTACACCGCCTGATACAGTGTAGCCTGCATCCTTAAGTCCCTGTGAGATAACCTTTGCGTTGTTCATGTAGTATGCGATCTGAGCCTTTGTCTGAGCCTTGCCCTCGTCTGAGTACACTGCGTCTCCTGCTGCCTGAACAATGTATGGAGCGCCATTGAACTTTGTTCCATGCCTTCTTGCCCACAGGCTGTGCATTGACACGCCATCTGCGTCCTTCAGATCCTTTGGAACTACAGCATAGCCAAGACGTGTTCCTGTGAATCCTGCGTTCTTAGAAAAGCTCTTGAGCTCGATAGCGCATGTCTTTGCGCCCTCGCACTCATATATTGTATGAGGAACATCCTCCTCGCTGATATATGCCTCGTATGCAGCATCGTAGATGATGACTGCTCCGACCTTATTTGCGTAATCTACCCACTCCTGAAGCTGATCCTTCTTGATCGTTGCTCCTGTAGGGTTGTTTGGGAAACACAGATATATGATGTCAGGTATCTCCTTTGGAAGCTCTGGCGCAAAGTTATTGTCCGCAAGACATGGCATGTAAATTACATCGCTCCACAACTCTGTGTTCTTGTCGTATGTTCCTGTTCTTCCTGCCATTACATTTGAATCAACATATACAGGGTATACAGGATCACATACTGCGATCTTGCTGTCTGCTGTAAATATCTCCTGGATATTTGCTGAGTCACTCTTTGCCCCGTCGCTGACAAATATCTCATCAGCAGATATGTCCACGCCTCTGTCAGCATAGTCGTTCTTTGCTATGGTGTTTCTGAGGAACTCATAGCCGAGATCAGGAGCATATCCCTTGAATGTCTCCGCAACTGCCATCTCGTCTACAGCCTTGTGAAGGCGCTCTATGATAGCCGGTGCAAGTGGCTGAGTCACATCACCGATACTGAGTCTTATAACCTTCTTGTCAGGGTGTGCTGCGCTGTACTCTCTCTGCTTTCTTCCAACTGTTGAGAAGAGATAACTTCCCGGAAGCTTTAAATAATTTTCATTTGCCTTAAACATATCTTTCCTCCTAATATATATCAGTCCAGCCTTCAAATACTTCCCTTGCCGGTCCTGTCATGTACATAGTTTCATTCTGCCTGTCGTAATCAATATCCAAAGTTCCTCCGAGCAATGAGACCTTTACCGAATCTCTCGTCCTGCCGGCAGCTATCCCCGCCGCCACAGCCGCACACGCGCCTGTACCGCACGCAAATGTCTCGCCAGAGCCGCGCTCCCACACTCGCATCCTCATATGATCTTCGTCAACGATCTGGACAAATTCTACATTTGTCCTGTTCGGGAACATGGGATGCACTTCCATCTCAGGCCCCAGAGTCTCCATCTGGCAGACATATATATCATCCACCCACACAACCGCATGGGGATTGCCCATGGATACCCGGACAAAATCCACGGTTTCATCAGGCAGAACAGCCATCTCGACAGCCGCACCTATATCCGGTCTGCCCATATCCACACATACCGCAACCACTCTTCCATCCTGCAGAATACATCTGAGCCGTTTTATACCCGCCTGTGTCTCCACAGTAAATTCCGTCTTCTCCGTCATTCCATGGTCGTATACATACTTGCCAAGGCATCTTATGCCATTTCCACACATCTCTGCCCTGCTGCCATCCGCATTGTATATATCCATATTAAAATCAGCCCTGGCCGAAGGTCCTATAAGTATCAGTCCGTCGCCCCCAATGCCCCTGTGCCTGTCACTGACAAGCCTGGCTAAGATCTCCGGATCATATACCTTTTCTCTGAAGCAGTTCACGTACACGTAGTCATTTCCAAGTCCTTCCATCTTCGTGAATCGCAATAGAAAGCCTCCCTCTTGATCTGTTTTAAAAACAATCTGAATTATCCAGTATCATATATGCCATCTCGACTATATTTATACCGTTATCCATGCTCTTCTTTTGCAGATATCTGTGAGCGCCCTGTTCATCATACTCAAAGTCGTGCATAAGCTTGAGTTTTGCCGCCTTGATGACCTTCTTCTCTTCCTTGGTTCTCTCCTTCGGCCTGGACTTTCTCTTTTTTCTCTCCCACAGAAGATTCTCTATTGTGAGACTTACGGTATTCACAAAGTCCATGGACTTTATCGGCATAGACAGACATACCACGCCGCTGTCCCGGACTTCCTCATAATTCTTCTTGCTGCTGAGCACGATCATGTCAAAATATTTCGGAATATAATTCTCAAGATCTGAATACATCATATCCAGGAATTTATATCCACATATTATGACTCCATCGTCACACGCATCCGCAGCCTGCGCCGCCTGGGCTCCGGTTGTACACACCTTTGTAACACTTATACCATTGCGAATGAGCAGGTTTTTTATACTCTTTGCTTCCTCTATTTTCGGAAAAACTATTATAACATTTACCAAATCAAAGCCCTCTCAATCGTGTATGTATAGCTATTATCAAATATATAGGTAAGCAGACCTTTCGCTCCGCTTACCTATACTACTCATCATTTTATATTGTTCGTGTATAAGATCAGACTTTGTACAGATAGTTTGAAATCTCCCAGTCTGTAACCTGTCTTGTGTACTCATTCCACTCATCCATCTTGGCACTTGTATATCTCTCGAAGATGTGTGAACCAACTGCCTCCTTCATGAAGTCGCTCTCGCTCATGGCAAGAGTTGCCTCTCTGAGGTTTGCAGGAAGGCTGTGGATATGACGTGCCTTCTTCTCCTCTGCAGTGAGGTTGAATATATTTGTATCTACACTTGGTGGAACTGGAAGCTGACGCTTGATTCCGTCAAGTCCTGCTTTAAGGCATACTGCCATGGCAAGGTATGGGTTAGCTGTTGGATCCGGACATCTGAGCTCAACTCTTGTTCCTGCACCACGTGCACTTGGAATTCTGATAAGTGGACTTCTGTTCTTTGCTGACCATGCGATGTAAATAGGAGCCTCATAGCCTGGAACAAGTCTCTTGTATGAATTTACAAGTGGGTTGGTGATGGCTGTCATCTCCTTCATATGCTCCATGATTCCGGCGATGAACCAGTAAGCCTCCTGGCTAAGTCCGAGCTTATCGTTCTCATCTGCAAATATGTTCTTGCCATCCTTCTGGAGCGACATGTTCATATGCATACCTGAACCGCATACGCCATACTTTGGCTTTGGCATGAATGTTGCGCAGAGACCATGTCTCTTGGCAATAGTCTTTACAACCAGTTTGAATGTCTCGATGTTGTCGGCGGTTCTCAAAGCCTCACCGTACTTGAAATCTATCTCATGCTGTGCAGGAGCTACCTCATGGTGTGATGCCTCGATCTCAAATCCCATCTGCTCAAGAGTAAGAACCATATCTCTTCTCGCATTCTCACCGAAATCCAGTGGTCCGAGATCAAAATAGCTTGCTCTCTCGTATGTGTTAGTTGTAGGCATTCCGTTCTCATCTGTCTGGAAGAGGAAGAACTCACACTCAGGACCTACATTCATAGTGTAACCCATCTCTTTTGCCTCAGCCAGAGCTCTCTTAAGTACATATCTTGGATCGCCCTCAAATGGTGTTCCATCAGGCTTATATACATCACATATAAGTCTTGCAACCTTTCCCTGCTGTGGTCTCCAAGGGAATGTCTCATATGTATCATAATCAGGATACAGATACATATCTGACTCCTCAATTCTCGCAAAGCCCTCTATAGAAGAACCGTCGAACATGATCTTGTTGTCAAGTGCCTTCTCTATCTGGCTTGAGGTTATCGCTACGTTCTTAAGGTCACCAAAAATATCTGTGAACTGAAGTCTTATAAACTCAACATCATCTTCTTTGACCTTTTTCAGTATGTCTTCCTTTGTGTATTTTCCCATCGTTATACTCCTTTTCTACACATTGTTTGATCCTCTGCATGTAAATACCTATGAGTTTTTCTCATAGCTAGAGTTATAATAAACTTTGACAGAACTTTTGTCAACACAGATGAACGGTTGAGCAAATGTATATTCTGTCATAATTCTCTATCGAAGATCTCTCTTCCTGAATGTCAACCACGTTGCCACTATCATCACCGCGCCATACGCAGCGGCCACTGCCAGGGATATTCCCGCGTGACTCCAGTCTATATCGACCTGACTCATCTCCCTCACAGAGCTGAACGGCATATAGCCCAGTATTTTCTCCAGAACATCCGACTGGAACAGCACAGGCATGATCTGCACGCCGAGATCCGCCAGGAAAAACAGCAGCAGATTCACGGATACGGACGCTGCCTTGGACGTCAGCGCAAATGCAAGGAATACGCATGTCATATATAACATCGTAAGCACAAAGCCCTCGCACACTATCGATCTCAGCATATATCCCGCCACATTCAGGGTAAATGCCTTTCCAAAGCCTCCACAAATGCATCCTCCTATGGTATATACAAGTATGTCCTCAAAAGAGAGTATCCATATCGCCACTATATATACTATGATCTTCGAAAACATTATATGTGCCCTGCTGTGTCCCTGGGCTATCGCACACTGGATATCCCTGGACTTGTAATCGCTGGTGATGAGCGACGCCGCAATAAATCCAAACAGCATGCCGGACACCGAGCTTCCAGAAAACGAGCCCAGCAGATACTGGAACTGAAAATCCCCCGTGAGTTCCATTCCGAGAATATCTCCAACCAATCCCACCGAGATCAGATATATTATATCCTGGACAAAGAAAACTATCAGGCACACCCTGAAGCCCAGGCTCTTATACAGCTTATAAAATTCAGCCGACAACAGTTCACGCATAATGAGCACCCCCTATCCTATGAATAAAGTAGTTCTCAAGGCTCTCCTCCTCGAGATGGTACTCACTGACAAACACCCTCTCATTGTAGAGAACCCATGCCAGCTCGTCTGAGTTTACCGGCTGGTCCACGATTATCTCATCGCCATTCACATACACATTCACTATATTGTATCTCATAGCAAGTATATCAAGAACCTTCTTCACATCATTGGTGCGCAATCTCAGTCTCCTGTGGCACTTCGCGTCAAGCTGCGCTGCAGAGAGGCAGTCTATGATCTGTCCTCTGTCTATCATTATGTAGTCCGTTGCCAGCTCGTGAAGCTCTGTGAGTATATGGCTGGATATAAGTATCGTCACACCAAATCTCTGATTTATCTGCTTGAGAAGATTTCTTATCTCAACTATTCCAACCGGATCAAGTCCGTTTATCGGCTCATCCAATAGCAGGAGATCCGGACCTGACAGCATGGCACAGCCAATCGCCAGCCTCTGCTTCATTCCCATCGAATAATTCCTAAACTTCTTCTTGCCAACGCCCTGCAATCCAACATTTGCTATGGTCTGCTCGATGAGCTTGTCGTTCTTTATCCCCCTCAGCTTCATATTAAGCTTTATGTTGTCTACAGCATTATAATTGTCGTGCAGTCCGGCATGTTCGCACACCGTTCCTATCCTCTTTCTGGCATTCACCAGCCCCTTGCTGTCACTGGCGCCAAATAATTCTATCTCTCCCTCGTCAGGAAACAACAGACCATTGATATGATTGATCAGGGTAGTCTTTCCTGCCCCGTTCTGTCCTATAAAGCCATATATCTTCCCCCTTTCAAGAGATATATTGACATTGGACAAAACAGTATTCTTTCCAAATGTCTTCGTGAGTCCGCTTACTCTCACAACATTCTCTGCCATTTATCCCCCACCTTTCTGTCCTCATAAAATACGCCTACAGGAAATAATATTCTATGAATTTACACAAAAACCCGTCATCCAGCACATAGCTGAACAACGGGTCCTTTATATACTTATCAATGATAAGAATTAATCCTGAACGTATGGTAATATTGCGATCTGTCTAGCTCTCTTAACAGCAATTGTGATTGCTCTCTGATGCTTAGCACATGTTCCTGTGATTCTTCTTGGAAGGATCTTACCTCTCTCTGAGATATACTTTCTGAGTGCGTTTGAATCCTTGTAATCGATCACAGCCTCTTTATTAGCACAATACTCGCAGACTTTCTTTCTTCTACGGATATTTCTTCTCTTCATTGGAGCGTCAGCTCTATCAGTCTTATTGTAAGCCATTGTATTTACCTCCTATTTTACTTGAATGGTAAATCGTCCTCAATACCTTCCGGTATACTCATGAAGCCCTCAGCTCCTGCATTGCCAGGTGCCGGTCTTCCTGCTGGCTGATATCCACCGCCTGATGCCTGTCCGCTTGCAGCCTTGCTCTCAGCAAACTCCTGCTCCTCAACAACAACATCAGTTGTGTACACCTTGTTACCATCCTTATTCGTATAGCTTCCAGTCTGGATTCTACCTGTTATAGCAATCTTCGTTCCCTGCTTCAGGTACTTCTCTGCAAACTCAGCGCTCCTGCCAAATGCAACGCAGCCGATGAAGTCTGCACTCTGGTCGCCATTTCTATTGAATCTTCTGTCTACAGCCAATGTGTATCTTGCAATAGCCATCTGGCCATCACCTGTGTTTGACTGTGAATATCTAACTTCCGGGTCTCTTGTGAGACGACCCATCAATATTACCTTGTTCATTATAGAATACCTCCTATTACTCGGCGTCTAATCTAACGCAAAGATATCTAAGAACTGATTCCATAATACGAATGTTAGCCTCAAGCTGAGCTGGAACTCCAGCCTCTGCATCAAACTGAATGAAGTAGTAGTATGCTTCGCCCATCTTCTGAATCTCGTAAGCAAGCTTCTTGAGTCCACACTCGTTAACTTCTGTAATTGTTGCGTTAGCCTTCTCAATATAAGACTTAACCTTATCAACTACAGCTGTTCTGGCTTCCTCATCAATCTTTGCACTAACAACTAAAGTTAATTCATATTTGTTCATTACATTGCACCTCCTTATGGTCTCTGGCCCACAGTCATCTGTGAGCAAGGAAAATATGATTAATACATCACAAGTTCAGATACTATCATATTTTTCCAGCCAATTCAAGCATTTTTTCTATGATCATCCCAAAAATTCTGTGGCATGCTTTCTCGACCACAAAGGGAACATGCTTCTCTGGCATCTGTAGTTCTCTCTCTGCTCCACGCTCACCGCGCTGAAGAATGTTCTCCACATATCTGTGTAATCATCCTCCATATATTCTGCACTGCCCAGCGTCTCCATCTCCTGATCTGTAAGCCGCCTCACATACATATCCGAATCCACCGGATGCACCACGGCGTAACGTCTGCCATCATCCACTATCAGCCAGTATTCTGACGGCATCCTGTCCGCAAAATGACTGGCGACAAGAAGCGCAACATCGTCCTTTGGTTCTATATGACATACATACACCCGCCCCTGGACAACAGTGAATCTGGCTATCTCCCTGAATAGATGTGCCTCGTTGCTCACACTCCGCCCAAGCTCCATGATACGCATCACCTCCGGACTTATGAGCATATGTTCCACCTTCCGCCCCTCGGCAAATGCCAGTATCAGATATCTGTACACAGTATCCAGTGCATCCTCCTGATGCGACAATAGTGCATTGAATACGTTGCGGTACACCAGCCAGGATACCTTCTTCACAGACCGGGTAAACTTCTGCACCTTGTCCGCATCCGGCTCGACATGTATATAGTCAGCGAACATATCCAGTTGTTCCACAGGCTCCTTCATAAGCATCACATGGTCGTGTCCGACCTGCAGTGCCATACTCCACGCCTCATATATGCATGTAGCCATATCGTCATATCTGTCTCTGCATGTGAAAACCTTCATATTGTCCATAACTTCCACCTTCACGCCTTCATTCCTATATCAAATAAAGTCATCTGTCTATACTGTTCATTGCCGTGTGATGCCTGCCAGTTCTCTCCCCGGCTCAGATCCGTCATCTCCCTGACAATGTAATCCCTCTCTATAGGGATCCTGTACATCATACGTCCGCCACACGTTATAAAATAATGTGCTCTCTTAAGCACCACCCCCATCTTCTTCAGATTATCGAAATCCAGACTTCCGTATCTGCGGGCTCTCACTATCCTGCCCGCCGACTTCGGCCCTATGCCGGGAATCCTGAGAAGCAGATCATACGGTGCCGTCTGCACCTCCACCGGGAACTGGTCAAGATGTCTCACTGCCCAGTTGCACTTCGGATCCATTCTCTGATCGAGGTTCGGCTCGTTCTCAGACAATATCTCCTCAGCGTGGAATCCATAATATCTGAGCAGCCAGTCCGCCTGATACAATCTGTGCTCACGGAGCAATGGAACCGCCGTATCCAGCGCAGGGAGTGCCGAGTCCTCGTTGATCGGTATATACGCGGAGTAGAACACACGCTTCAGATCGTATCGCTGATACAGTCTCTGGGCTGTGTGTATGAGCGTGTAATCCGACTCTCCGCTGGCTCCAACTATCATCTGTGTGCTCTGTCCCGCCGGGGCAAATGCCTGTCTCCTGTCTGTATCTCCAAACATGACAGGGAGGGGCGAAGAGGCAGCACCGATGTCTCTTTTATCAGAGGTCATTCCATCTGTGAGTGCCTCTGCTGCTGACATCTGCAGAGCACCATGTCTTTCCTGCCCTGCCAGCTCTGCTTTGTATGCGGTCAGATCCTTCTGCAGATTCTTCTCGTTGAATATGCTTCCAGTAAGGTATCTGTTGATACCGCTCCTCTCCATACGCGCAGTCTTGCCCACCGCCAGTCTGTGGGATTCTATAGTGCTGGTCAGCTTGCCCATGGGATCAAGTATGGTGCCAAAGCTCTTGTTCGGGGCAAGCTTCTTCAACCCCTCCTCAGTCGGCAGCTCCATATTAACACTTATCCTGTCCGCTAAATATCCCACCATGCTTATAAGCTCATCCGATGCCCCCGGAATGGTCTTCACATGGATATATCCATTGAACCTGTACTTCGTCCTGAGAAGATACAGAGTCTCACACATCCTCTGCATGGTGTATGTCGGATCCCTGAGCACTCCAGAGCTCAGGAACAACCCTTCTATATAATTCCTCTTGTAGAACTCTATGACCAGATCGCACAGCTCCTCCGGTTCAAATGTCGCTCTTGGCACATCATTGCTTCTGCGGTTCAGACAGTACTTGCAGTCATATACACAGTGGTTCGTCATAAGGACCTTAAGCAGCGATATACATCTTCCATCCGCTGCAAAGCTGTGACATATACCACATGATACACTGTTGCCCAGGGCTCCCTTCTGTCCCTTCCTGTCCACTCCACTAGATGTACATGCCACATCATACTTCGCCGCATCCGCCAGTATATTCAGTTTTTCCTTCGTTGTAAGTCCTGTAATTATCTCGTTCATGCATAATATTATACGAACATTTGTTCGGTATTGCAAGAGGTAATTTCTGGTTGCCGGTTAAAGCATAATATTACTTATGGATGGCGCAGACAAAAAAAGACCAGACACACTCTGAACGAATGTATCCGGTCTTCTCTATGCGAAAGGCTCTGGACTATGACAGTTCCTTTCTTCTATATGATCCTAAGCTATATCTTAGAGCTGTGGGCCTGCTGCAACTAATGCCTTACCTGCTGCATTACCCTCGTACTTAGCAAAGTTCTTCTGGAATCTTGCTGCAAGATCCTTAGCCTTTGTCTCCCACTCTGAAGCATCAGCGTATGTGTCACGTGGGTCAAGGATTGCTGGATCTACGCCAGGAAGCTCTGTTGGAACCTCGAAGTCGAACATAGGGATCTTCTTTGTAGGAGCCTCATTGATAGCACCGCTGAGGATTGCATCGATGATTCCTCTTGTATCCTTGATTGAGATTCTCTTGCCTGTTCCATTCCATCCTGTGTTGACAAGGTATGCCTTAGCACCGCTCTTCTCCATCTTCTTAACAAGCTCCTCTGCATACTTTGTAGGATGCAGCTCGAGGAATGCCTGACCGAAGCAAGCTGAGAATGTAGGTGTTGGCTCTGTGATACCTCTCTCTGTACCAGCAAGCTTTGCTGTGAATCCTGACAGGAAGTAGTACTGTGTCTGCTCTGGTGTAAGGATTGATACTGGAGGAAGTACTCCAAACGCATCTGCTGAAAGGAAGATTACGTTCTTTGCAGCTGGTGCTGATGATATAGGTCTTACAATGTTCTTGATATGATCTATTGGGTAAGATACACGAGTGTTCTCTGTTACGCTCTTATCAGTGAAATCGATCTTGCCGTTTGCATCAAGTGTAACGTTCTCAAGAAGAGCGTTTCTCTTGATAGCGTTGTAGATGTCTGGCTCTGAATCCTTGTCAAGGTCGATAACCTTAGCATAGCATCCACCCTCGAAGTTGAATACGCCGTTGTCATCCCAGCCGTGCTCATCATCACCGATGAGGAGACGCTTTGGATCTGTTGAAAGTGTTGTCTTACCTGTTCCTGAAAGGCCGAAGAAGATAGCTGTGTTCTCACCGTTCATATCTGTGTTAGCTGAGCAGTGCATTGAAGCCATTCCCTTAAGTGGAAGGTAGTAGTTCATCATTGAGAACATACCCTTCTTCATCTCTCCGCCGTACCATGTGTTAACTATAACCTGCTCATGGCTTGTGATGTTGAATGCTACACATGTCTCTGAGTTAAGTCCTAACTCCTTGTAGTTCTCAACCTTAGCCTTTGAAGCATTGTACACTACGAAATCTGGCTCGAAGTTCTTAAGCTCTTCCTCAGTTGGCTTGATGAACATGTTTGTTACGAAATGAGCCTGCCAAGCAACCTCAACGATGAAACGGATAGCCATACGAGTATCAGCATTTGCTCCGCAGAATGCATCAACTACGAAAAGTCTCTTGTTTGAGAGCTCCTTCTTTGCAAGATCCTTAACTGATGCCCATGTCTCCTCTGTCATTGGATGGTTATCGTTCTTGTACTCATCTGATGTCCACCATACAGTGTCCTTTGAGTTCTCATCTACTACGATATACTTATCTTTAGGTGAACGGCCTGTATAAATACCAGTCATAACGTTAACTGCGCCGAGCTCACTAACCTGTCCCTTCTCGTATCCCTGAAGGTCAGCCTTTGTCTCTTCCTCGAATAACAATTCATATGAAGGATTGTGTACGATCTCTGTTGTGCCTGTAATGCCATACTTAGTTAAATCAACTGTTGCCATTTTTCTTAACTCCTTTTCTTTAAATGTATTTCATTGATAGGTGCATGTCGCCTGTACCCTGCCGGCACCGCAACTATACAGCACTCAATAATCTGAAAATAAATATGAACACTTTCTCTCATATTCAGTTGAAAGTATACCCAATTAGTCAAAATAAATCAATATGATTATTGAGTTTTTTTTGTAGTTTACAGAAACTTCTCATTTATAATCTCAATTTTATATTTATTACTTGCATAACCTAAGATAATGAGCTTCCACGTCTCTTCTCAAGAAATTTTGACTTCACTATCAGAATATCACCTGTCTGTATCTCCAGATCACCTGTCGGCAGTATAGACATATTATCCCTGAGTACCATATATATATTCACACCATACTCCTCCGTAGCCTGGAGTATGGTCCTGCCGCAAAACTTGCTCACATCATCTACGAGCAGTTCTCCAATCTCGTCCACATCAACAACTTTGGACTCCTCGTTGGCATTGTTCTGATACTGTTCTACAAATCCGGCGCTTATGATACCTGTAGGTATCGCTACCAGCAGAACTCCCATAAATGCTATGACTATCGCCATGCATTTGCCCAGCAGCGTGATCGGGTAAATGTCTCCATACCCCACGGTAAGGACTGTCGATACCGCCCACCATATGCCGCTGAAGGCGTTGCTGAACACTCCCGGCTGTGCGGCATGCTCAGTGCTGTACATACACAGGCTGCTCGCCATCATCAGTATAAATATGATGAACATGGACGATATGATCTGTCTGCTCTTTCTCAGCAGGACCATCTTGATGACATTGAAGCTGTCGTACTTTGAATTGATCCTGAAAAGATGGAATATACGGATCACCCTGAGCATCCTGAACGCCACGAAGCCAGACAGAAAGAACACTGGTATGATCGTGAGCAGATCCACAACTCCGTCATATGATATGAGGAACTTTCCTATAGCCTTTCCTCTGGTGCATGTGGGATACAGGAAATCCGCCGTCCATATGCGGAGAATATACTCAACACAGAATATGCCTGTAGTCACCCACTCGATAACACTCAGCAGCCCATAATATGGTTCAAGCTGATCGTAGGTCTGCAGGAACATCACCGATATGTTCGACAATATGACACCCACTATGAATATGTCAAATGCCCTGCTCGCCAGATTGCTTTTGTCCCCTATCTGTATTATGTCAAATATTTGCTTTTTGAGTTTTGTCTTGTTTACCGCCATTGCTCTCCTCTTATATATCTATTTGTCCTTGAGAATGTCCATCATCTCATCTATCATCTCTTCGTCCTGAAGCCTGAACTTGATCTCCACGCGTCTCGACGCTGCCATGTCCACTGCTTATGATGCCGTTGCTCTCCGTCAGACAGTACTTTGCCACTGAGAACGCTCGCTGCTGTGAAAGTTCAAGATTGTATATGTAGGAACCATTCGTATCCGTGTGTCCCTCTATGATTATCTCCGAAACGTATTCCCTGTAATCATCGCGCAGAAGCACACTGCAGTACTTCGGCAGGAACTGGTTGATGGTAAGCATACACGAATATACCACCCGTTATGGCAAACATACACACACTTATAATCGCCCTATCTCCTATCATAATTAAAAAGAGGCTGTTTTACCAGTTGAAATACTTACTCCTTTACCTGTTATTTACATATTTATGCGGGATTTACATGTTTTTACAAGGCTCTGTGCATACCGCACAAATGGCCATTTTCTTTTTGTGCACTTTGAAAAATGTGTCATAAAATCTTTAAATTTTGAAGATTTTATTTTGCAAAACGTTTTTTTTCTGTACATATTCTGTTCATATTTTGTGTATATACTGAACTCAGTTGTCCAAGAGAAAGTAATTTACTCTTAGTTGTTTAAGTTGTTGTTTAAAAAAGAACCGCCTAGCATGATATGCCCCCTGTCAAGTAGACAGGTTAAATATCTAAAATGAGGTGCTGATGAACGACCGTACAAAATGTGCGG